>NZ_JAKRFC010000002.1:0-559676 GCF_022348205.1 Epibacterium sp. MM17-32
GGATACCGGCCCCCAGCGCCCAAAAGCATCGTCCCGATAGACCAAAGACCGACGATGCATTAACATTCAAATTGGACCACTCGATGGGGGCACATCACCAGCTCTCCCAGCTTCAGGACGAAAAAATGAAGAATTTCAGCGGATTGAGCGCGAAGGAAAATCTCTTCACCTCTGGCATCGAACAACCGGCGTGTTGCCGTGACATAAGACGCAGTGCCAATTGCAACGGACCCCGAGCCGGAATCCGACGCAGCCATCGTGCGCTGCTCAGATCCGCCCTTGCCCTTCGAGATCTCTTGCGCTGGTTCTGCTGTTGGCCTGCGCATGACAGCCCCTACTCTCCCCTGACGCTCGCTTTCGCGGGCGGGCATACCTATCGATACAACCCTAGGGAAAACTTCACTGCCATCCAACTCTTTATGCGGGAGATTCAGCATTGGTCCACCGACTTCAGAAACAGGACGTCCTCGCCGATATGGGCGCAGTAGAGTTCGTCCATGACGATCGACTGCAATGTGCGTTTCGACTTCGCCGCAATCGTGAGGCGCGCCGCCCCGACCGTAAATCCCGCAGGCAACGCCGTGGACGGAAGCAATATGCCGATGCAGGCCGGGACGGTCATATGTGTCATGACAAGCCAGCCTTCACTGCCGAGCTGCACCTGGACGTGATCGAATACCGGATTGGGGGACCGTTCGATCGAAGTCAGATCCGCCAGGGCTTCGAGTTTGATCGGTTCGACAGAGGCCTGCGTCGGAAGCGGCGCCGCCTGCATGCGTCGCTCCAGGTTCAGGACCGTGCCAAAGGTCAGCCCATTGCCCAGGGACGTGCAATACAACCAATGTGAGCTGAGCGATTGGCCCGACTGAGAGACGCCGTTCCAGCTGTAACTCGCGCCGACCTGCAAGCGCGACACGGCACAGCCCGGCTCCAGATGCAGAAGATGCATGTGGGAGTGCATGATGCGCGCGCTCGAATAGGTGCCGGAGGCATTGAGCACCACCGGCTCTGCATCGCAAACGACACCGGGAATATAGGGAAACACCTGCACGGATGTGACAGTACGGCTTTCCATCCGGGCGGGTCCTTTGGTTCATTTGCAAGGGCGCTGCGTTCAGCTGTCTTGCAGCATGCGGCTCTCCGGCGCAGATTTCCTGAAATCAAACTGAAATCGCTCTGAAATCTCGCTGTGACCGCCACGGCACCCCACGGCCGAGGGTGGGACAAAGGCCAGGGAATGTCGTGCGTTATCAGATCGCTCGCGCCGCCCTTTGCAGATTTCGCCTGCGTTTCAGGATTATCGACGGCGGTGGTTCCAGACTGGGTGCTGTCAGCGGGTCAGCCCCGCGGCGTTCATACCTCAATCAGAACCCTCCGGTCCCAACGGATCCGGCCACCTGCGGGCCGCTTCGGAACCGGCGTCACAGAAAGGAAATGACGATGTCCGCCATTCAACCCAGTGACTGCACTATCTTTGTCCAGATTTGGGTCGACACAGATGCGCTGGTCAACGGTCAGACCACCGGGGTCTATCTCGTCGACAACAACCTCAATCACGGCAGTGCCAACGAAGGCAGCGTGAACCTGATGACCGCGGTGCCGGTCGGCACCAACATCTGCTGGTCCCTGCTGAACGTCGACCCGACCTCCGACACGATTCTGAGCATTCAGAACTTTGGCAACGCGGGTGTCTTCGGTGCCAGCGGCACGCCGCAGCAGGTCAATGCCACCACCTGGACCGGAACCGTGCAGGCACAGGGCGAAGACCGCTATGCGATCAATTTCTCCGCCCAGATCCCCGGCAAGTCCGGCATCACCACGTCGGTCGATCCGACGCTCAGCGTGCATTGAAGCAAGCCTCACCTCTGGAAAAAGGAAGTCAAAATGTCTGAAGCCGTCGCACAAGTCTCCACCGGCCGGAAGAGCGGCCTGCAACCCCAAACCAGTATCACCATCGCCGTGGATACCGCCTATGTTGCCGCGCAACAGGGGCAGAATGTGTCCAAGGGCATCTACATGATGGACAACCGTCTGCGGAATGGTTCGACCGGCGAGGGGACCCTCGAATTGAGCACCGTCTGCAACAACGGCGACCTGATCGGGTTCAACGTGGTGCCCATCAATGCCCTTGGCACCTCCGGCGATGAAGTCGTCATCACCGGCTTCACCGTATCCCAAGGGTCCGTGTTCACCGCTGCGGGCCAACCCCGCCAGCAGGAATCCCCCAAGGGGGAACCCCAGGGCGCCTATTGGGTTGGTCAGGCCATGCATCAAGGCGAACAAACCTACCAGATCCAGATCGAAGTGACCGTCGGCAAGCTGCAACCGGTCTCCTACTTCATCAATTGGGATCCGTTCATCACGGCCCGCTAGGGTCCTGAAGCGGGGCCGAAAGCGGAGGATGAGAAACGCCCATGTCGGCATTTGTATCCCCGGCGCGTCCCGTCTCGGCTGCCCTCACCCCTTCTGTGAGCATTGCAATCGCGGTCGACACGGCCGCGATTGCAGCCGTGCAGGACGGCAAAATCACGAGCGGCGTGTATATGATGGACAATCAGGTCCGCAACGGCTCTGGCCATGAGGGCCGCATCGACCTCCATACGGTCTGTAACGTGGGCGCATTGATCGGGTTTCAGGTGCTTCCGATCAACGCCGCAGGCACAAGCGGCGACAGCGCCACACTGACGTCCTTTGCGCTGCAAGGCGGTGATGATGTGTTCACCGGGGCCGGGCACCCCCGGGCCGAACCTCCGCCAAAGGGACTGGCACCGGGAAGCTACTGGATCGGACAGGCAATGGCCGCCGGGACCGAAGAATATCAGATCCAGATCGAAGTGACGGTTGGCGCCCTGCAACCGACCAGCTTTTATGTCACCTGGGAGGCGACACTCACCGCGTCCTGAAACGTTCGGCTGCGCGTCGCGTCAAACACCCCTCACGACGTCAGCAATGCTCCGGCGACCCTGAGGACTTTGGCGGCGTGGGCGTTGGCCTGATGCGCGGCCGCCTGCGGATCCTGTCCAGACAGATATGCCGCGATCCAGCCTGCGTTGAAGGCGTCTCCCGCACCGGTCGCATCGACGACACCCCCCGCCAGCATGGGCGGTGCGACCTGGCATCTGTGACCCGCCACATCCATCAACACGGGGTTTTCCGCATCCTTGACCACCACGACCTCGGCCCCAGCCTGGCGATAGCGCGCCAGGGTTGCCTCTGGGGTGTCATCCCCGAACAGCGCCTGTTCGTCGCCAAAACTCGGAAGAACACACCAAGACCGTGCCGCAGCATCGGACAAGACGTCACGGCACTGCTCGGCGCTGTCCCACAAGCGCGGGCGGATGTTTGGATCAAAACAGACACGCGCCCCGGATGCCGCGATCACGGCCCATAGCCGCACCCGGGCCTCCGGGGTCAGAATCGCCAGGGTGATGCCGGACAGATACACCAGCGCCGCCCCTTCCAAGGCCCGCGCCAGTGCTGCCTCATCGTCAGCCAGGCGACGCGCGGCGGAGTGGCTGCGCCAGTAGCTGAACACCCGGTCCCCCTGCTCCTGCCCAATCAGGTAAAGGCCCGGTGATGCCCCGGGCAGGCGCTGCACGTGATCGACACCGATGCCCGAAGCGGCGATGAAGTCGCGCATCCGGGTCGATGTCGCATCATCCCCGATGGCTGTCACATAGTTGATCTGATGCTGCTCATCCAACAGACGGCGCAGGTGCCAGGCGGTGTTGAACGTGTCCCCGGCAAACCCCATCCGGTAGAGCCCGCCGTCGACAGGCGCCATTTCCACCATACACTCCCCGATCACGGCAATGCGCATCATGTCGCCTCCACAAACCAGTCGCGTGCGTTCTCGTAGCAGATGCCCCGCACCAGCTGATGTAGCAACGCCTCGTCATCCGGCAGATGGCCGGTTTCCGACCAGCGTCCGATCATGCCGCAGAGCAGGCGCCGGAAATACTCATGCCGCGGGAACGACAGGAAAGAGCGGCTGTCAGTCAGCATGCCGAGAAAGGTGGACAACAGCCCGACCTGCGCCAGACTGCGCATCTGGCTTTCCATGCCATCCAGCGTATCGTTGAACCACCAGGCCGCGCCGGCCTGCACCTTGCCGGGGACGGATCCGTCCTGGAAGGTCCCCGCCGTGGCCGCCAGCACCGGGTTACGGCCCGGATCAAGCCCATAGAGCACCATCCGTGGCAATTGCCCATCGCGATCCAGCCGGTCCAGCAACCGGTTGAGCGGCCCGGCCATGTCGGTGTCGCGCAGCGAGTCGCCGCCTGCATCGGGACCGATGCGGTGCAGCAATCTGCTGGACCCGTTGCGTACCACGTTCATGTGGCATTGCATCACCAGCCCGCGCGCCGCATAGGCCCGCCCCAAGGCATCAAACAATGCCGCCCGGTGGACCGCGGCCTGCTCCGGCGAGACCGGGCGCCCGGCCCGCGCAGTCGCAAGCGCCGCGTCGAGCGCCGCCGCGCCGGGGATCTCGGCAGCATCGAGGTGATTGATGCCATGATCGGCCGCCTTGCAGCCATGGGCGACAAAATGGTCCAGACGCAGGAGCAGCGCCGCGACCAGATCCTCAAAGCTGCGGATCGGATGGGTCAGCGCTTCGAGGCGGTCGAGATACGCAGCGAACCCGTCCGCCTCGATCTGCACAGACTTGTCGGGCCGGAAGGTCGGGACCACCCGGATATCGGCGCCAGAAAGCGCCGCGTGATGCTCCAGCGTATCCAACGGATCATCGGTGGTGCCCACCAGTTCCACCTTCATCCGGCGCAACAGCCCCTGGGCGGAAAACCCGTCCTCGCCCAACTTTGCATTGGCCTGCGCCCAGACGCGATCCGCGGTGTCCGGTGACAGCACCGTGCCGTCCAGATCGAAATAGCGCCAAAGTTCGAGGTGGGACCAATGGTGCACCGGGTTCAGAACCGCGCGCGGCATGGCGGAGGCAAAGGCATCGAATTTCTCGCGCCAACTGGCCGCCCCCGTGACGCGCGCCTCGTCGATGCCGGCCCAGCGCATCACCCGCCATTTGTAGTGATCATGCGCCAACCACATTTCACCAAGCGTGTCCCACCGCCGGTCAGCCGCGATTTCCGCCGGCGGGAGGTGGTTGTGATAGTCGATAATCGGCAAATCCTGCGCGACCTCAAAATAGAGCCGCCTTGCGGTCTCCGTATTCAGCAGGAAGGACTGGTCTAGAAATCTGGCCATGGGTTATGTCGCCTCCATCAGAGCGGACAGGACGGAAGACAGCCCCTGCGCCTCGATCCGGTCATAGGCCGCCGTCACCTCACTTTCGAATTCAGGAGAATGCGCCAGCGTCGGCGGGACCACACCGGGCACCGCCAGCACCCCGGCAACCGGCCGGTCCGAGGCGGCAGCCGCGCGCAGCGCCTCCTGCCGGGGATCGGCGATCGGGGCAAGCCTTTGCAATCCCGTGACCCAGCAGGCGATGGCCACTGCCGCCACCGGCCACGGTCGCCCCGCTGTGATCGACTGCTCAACGGGCGCAAACAGCCGTTGGGGCATCTTGTTGCTCGTGTCGGTCGCAATCTGGTCCAGACGGTGATGCAGCCGGGTATTGGTGAACCGCGCAAGCAGATCCTCGGCATAGTCCGCAACATCCACGCCCGCCGGCAAATCCAGGGTCGGCGCTTGCTCTGCCAGCATCAGGCGCCGGACCGCCGCACACAGGGGCGCGTCCGTCATCGCCTCGGCCACGGTTTCATAGCCAAGAAGCTGCCCCGCCCAGGCAAGCGTGGTATGGGCGCCGTTCAAGAGCCGTAGCTTCATGTCCTCGAACGGCTCCACATCCGGGACGAGGAGTGCTCCACCGGCAGCGAAGGGCGGCGCTTCGCCGGCGAAGTCATCTTCGATCACCCATTGGCGGAAGGGCTCGCACAGGATCGCATTGGCATCATCACGCCCGAGTGCCTCTGCAACTTCGGCACGGCTGCTGTCGGTCATGGCGGGCACGATCCGGTCCACCATCGAGGAGGGAAAGCGCACTGTGCCTTCGATCCAGGCTGCCAGCTCCGGGTCCTGCGCCCGTGCAAATCCAAGGACGGCACGGCGGGTGAGCCTGCCGTTGGCCGGTTGATTGTCGCAGGACAGGATCGTCAGCCCCCCCTGCCCCGCGGCGCGCCGCCGTGCCAGCCCGGCCACAAGGACGCCGATCGCCGTGCGCGGCGCCTCAGCCCCCTCAAGGTCGGCCCGAATTCCAGGGTGGGTCAGATCGAGCGCACCACCCGACGTGCAATAGCCTTTTTCGGTGATGGTCAGCAGGATCACCGACAAATCGCCCGAGGCAATCAGGGCCGGCAGCGCGTCGGCCCCATCGCGCGCGGGGTGACAGGTACCGCAGAGCACACCAATCTCGCGCAACTGCGTCTGATCGCCATCCGCCTCGGCCACGTGATACAGATGATCCGCCTCCGCCAGGCGATCCAGGTCGTCGACACCGGAGTTCAGGCGCGCCGCGACCACTCCCCAGGTGCCTCCTGCAGTCTCGATTCCTTCTTGCAGGTAGACCATCGGATGCGCCCGCGCAAAAGCGCCAAACCCGATATGCAGGATGCGGGGTTTGAGGCTGGCCCGGTCAAGGGTGCTGGGATGTCTGATCACGCTCACAGGTGGATCCTCCCGTCAGGTTCAGTGGGGTTGGACAAGATAAGACTGCGGCGCTCCCCCGCGGGCAGCACCACCTCGGCGAGTGGGACATTCGGGGCGCCCGGCCCCTCGCGCTGCGTTAGAAGTGTGACTTCATCGGAGTCGCTGGACATCTCCAGGTGGGTGACACACCAGACGGGATCGACCGAGACACCATCGTCTTCGTACATAAGGCTCGTCCCCACCGCGTCGCCCGCCGCCGGAAACAGGGCAAGGCTGCGGCGAAGGTCCGCGGATGGCGCGGCGCGATCAGCACCTTCCGACAAGGGGATGACACTGCCACCACGCACAAAGAGCGGGATCGTCTCAAGCGTCACGGGCACCTCAAGCCATTGGCCGCCCTGGTGCCAGATCCCGGTGTGGAAATCCCACCAGCCCCCGGCATGCTCGGGCAGATAAACGGGGCGGCTGTCGACGCCCTTGTCCAGCACCGTCGCCACCAGAAGATCCCGCCCGAGCAGGAAGCTGTCAGTCTCCTGCCAGGCCTGCGGATCATGGTCAAAGTCAAGAAACAGCGGCCGCAGCATCGGTTCGCTCTGCGCCGCCGCCTGCCAGAGACAGGTATAGAGATAGGGCAAGAGCCTGTAGCGCAAGCGGATTGCGTTCCGGATCAGATCGGTGACCTCCGGATACATCCAGGGCTCGTTCACCGTCGCGTCATCGTTCCACGAATGGATGGTAAAGCGCGGGTGGAACACCCCGTTCTGGACCCAGCGCACGAACAGCTCCGGCTCGGGGCGCGGACCGGAGAAACCGCCGACATCGTGGCCGATGTTATAAAATCCCGACAGGCTCATCCCGAGGCCGGTGCGCTGGTTCCACCGCAGGGTTTTCCAGTCCGTCCGGTTGTCGCCACTCCAGGTCTGGGCATAGCGCTGCAACCCGGGCGCCCCGGACCGGCTGATCAGATAGGGACGTTTGTCCGGCGCTTGTTCCAATTGCGCCTCCATCGAGGCACGGGTCATCAGGATCGGCATCACCGGGCGCATCAGTGCAATATCGACTTCTTCGCCAAAGCCGGCACAACGGGCGTGGCGATCCCAGATCTCGTACTCATTATTGTCGTTCCAGGTCGACCCGATGCCGCGCGCCAGAAGCGCCGAGGCCACGTTGGCCTTCCACCACGCAACCGTATCCGGGTTGGTGAAATCGAGATGAGATCCTTCGTCATCCCAGAACACCGACCGCTCTGGCCCGCAGGCGGCATCGGCCTCGGCACTCGCGCGGATGAACAGACCCGCCTCCACCACCTCGTCATAGCGGGGGTGATCTTGCAACAGGCAGGGCTTGATGTTGGCGATCAGATGGATGCCTTGATCGGCAAACTTCGCCGCCATGCTCTCAGGGTCCGGCATCTTGTCATCGTTCCAGTTGAACACATACCGTTTGGCCCCGATGGAGGTGTAGCCCGACGACATCTGGAAGCTGTCGCAGGGTATCTGATGCTCTTCGATCCTGGCCAGGAACCCTTCGAGCTGCGCCTGCGCGTCGGGCGCGTCGGTATAGGACATGGTCGAGCCGGAGTAGCCCAGGCTCCAGCGCGGTGGAAACGCGGTGCCGCCCGTCAGTTGCTCCTGCCGCTTGACCAGATCCAGCAGCTGCGGCGCCCAGGACATGTAGAAATCGAGATCGCCATCCTCGGCCCGATAGGCACGATAGGGCGCGTGGTAATTGTCCAGCTCATTGCCGAGATCGAACCAGCAGCCGGCCAGATTGTCATAGAAGATCGACCAGCATCCCGCGCCCTGCGTGCGCGTCATCGTGAAGGGCACGTGTTTGTAAAGCGGATCGGTGCTTTCGGCGTCATAGCCCATCGCATCCAGATTTCGCATCTCATAGCGCTTGCCCGCGCGGTTCAGCGGCCCGGTTTTCTCACCCAGGCCATAGACCGGCTCACCCGCGGTACGGGACAGGAAATGCGCATGAGCGTGGTCGCGCAAGCCCAGGTGGAACGCCCCCGTCGCCCGATCCGTGGCGAAAGTCTGCCAGGCACCGTTGATCTTTGCCTCCCAGACCATCTGCAGCGGCTGCAGCACACGAAGCCGCAGCGTCTCTGTCGCGATGGTCAGCACGCCCTCTGCCGCCGAAACGACCGGTGGCGGGCATGTGAAACCTGAAAGATCTTCCCGCCGCCGCCCTTCCCAGGGGGCGTTTCCTCCCGGCGCAATCGTCCATGTGCGCCCAAGCCGCCAGGCTGCATCCTTTTTCAGCGACACGCGAAACAGCGCGTCCTCCAAAACGGAGATGTGCAGGAGGTGCCGTTCTTCGACACGCAGGGTGGCACCGGAGGCCGTCTCGGCCTCCAGCACCCATGATTTCAGGCATTTCATTATTGGTATCCCAACAGAACTCGCGGCAGGAACAGGCTGATCTCAGGCACGTAGGTCACCAGCATCAACAGACCGAACAACACCGCGTAAAAGGGCAACAGGGGGCGGATCACCTTGGCGATCGACGTGCCCCCCACCGAGCAGCCGACAAAGAGCGCCGACCCTACCGGGGGCGTGCAGATGCCGATGCAAAGGTTCAAGGTCATGACAACTCCGAAATGGACCGGATCCATGCCCAACCCTTGCACCACCGGCATGAAGATCGGCGTGAAGATCAGCAGTGCAGGCGTCATGTCCATGAAAGTGCCCACCACCAGCAGCGCGATATTGATCGCCAGCAGGATCGCCAGCGGATTCTCTGACAGCCCCAGCAGGAAGTCCGAAATCGCAAATGGAATACCACCAAAGGCCATCACCCGGCTCATCGCGATGGAGGCGCCGATCATCAGCAGCACGACCGAAGTGGTCACGGCACTTTCGATCAGGATCGCGGGCAGGTCCTTGACCGTGATTTCGCGATACCACACAAGCGCCAGCAGCAGCGTGTAGATCACCGCGGCGGCAGAGGCTTCGGTGGCGGTGAAAACGCCGGTGATGATGCCGCCCATGACAATGACGATCAGCCCGAGGGGCAGCGCCGCATCGCGGGCGGACACCAGCACCTCACGCAGCGCCGGGCGCGGCGCCACCGGGTAGCCGCGACGTTTGGCGATGATGCCTGCGACGATCATCAGCCCCAGCCCCATCAGGATACCCGGCAGATATCCGGCCACAAAGAGCGCCGCGATCGAGGTTCCGCCGGTGATCAGCGAGTAGACGATCAGCGTCGCGGAGGGCGGGATCAACAGCCCCGTCGGGCAGGAGGCAATGTTCACCGCCGCCGAGAATGCCGGATCATAGCCCTCTTTCTTCTGCAACGGGGACATGACACCACCGACCGCCGCCGCGGAGGCCACGGCCGAGCCCGAGATAGAGCCAAACATCATGTTTGCAATGACGTTGCAGTGGGCCAGTGCCCCGGGCAACCGCCCGCCAAGCACCTTCGCGAAGTTGATCAAGCGCATGGCGATACCGCCACGGTTCATGATGTTGCCCGCCAGAATGAAGAACGGAATGGCGAGCAGAGTAAAGCTGTCCAGCCCGGACGCCATCTGCTGCGCCACGATGAACAACGACTGATCGAAGCCCATGAACAGCAGGAACGTCGCGGTGGTGGCGATCCCGATGGAAAAGGCGATCGGAACCCCCAGCGCCATCAAGAGGGCAAAACTGCCGAACAGCAGGATAATGGCCAGTGTCATGTCAGTTCCGCCCTCAGTCCAGTGGTCCGCCCACAGGGGCGTCAGCCCCGGGGTCCGTCGTGCCCGGCCCATTTCGCCAAAGCTCAACCAGAAAAATCACGCAGTAGAAAAAGATAATCGCCCCGGCGAAAGGGATCGCGCCGTAGACATAGCCCATCGGGATTTGCAGGGCCGGAGTGACCTGCCCCGAGGCAAAGGTCTTGAGCACCAGCTGACCGCCGCCCTTGATCATGACCAGCGCCGCAAACCCCGCGATGGCGCAGAGACTGAACCCCTCGGCCACGCTCCGCGCCCGGCCACTGAGCTTTTGAGTCAACAGATCAATGGCCAGGTGACGCCGCAATCCCATCGTGTAGGCACCGCCGATCAGCGCAAGCCACATGAACAGGAACCGCGCCAGCTCATCCGTCACCGTGCTTGGCACGCCCAGGATGTAGCGGCTTATGACCTGCCAGCTGACGCAAGCCACCAGAACGACGAAAATCGCCGTGAGGACCGTCTTGAGCAATAGATCGACCGCCCACCTCATCTGCGGCCTGCCCTGCCCCAACGGGCTGATACGCTCCACGTCATAGGTCCCCTCCCCGCGACAACCATGTGAGATCTGCGCCAGACACTCGCGCAGGAATCCAAATTGGTCAACCAATTTCTAAAAACTTCCACACCCACGTTGCGATTTCGAAGTTTTGGTTGACTGAATCGAAAAGATGGGGAAGTTTCCTCGAATATTGGTCGACCAATTCTGACAGGTCAGACCAAAGCACCTTGGGAGGAGAGACCATGACCAAGACATTGACCACGGCCCTGTCCGCACTGGCGCTGGCGGCGTCTGCTGGCGTTGGCGCTGCCGCGACATTGAAACTGAACCACAATAACCCGCCGGATCACCCGGTTCACATCTCCATGCAGGTCATGGCCGACCGCGTGGCGGAACTGACCGATGGCGAGATCAAGATCCAGATTTTCCCGAATGCCCAGCTTGGCACCCAACGCGAATCCATGGAGCTGGTGCAGAACTGCGCGCTGGAGATGGCCCGCTCCAACGCCTCCGAGCTCGAAGCCTTCGAGGAGAGCTACTCGGCGCTGAACCTGCCCTACATCTTCTCCTCCGAAGAGCATTTCAACACCGTTATCACCGGCGACATCGGGCAGGACATCCTGAACGCCTCTGTCGATCAGGGGTTCCGTGGCGTGGCCTTCTACACCGAAGGTGCCCGCTCGTTCTATGCCCAGAAGCCGATCATGTCGCCCGCCGACCTGGAAGGCGTGAAGGTGCGCGTACAGCCGAGCCCCTCTGCCATCCGCATGGTCGAGCTGCTGGGGGGCAACCCGACCCCGATCTCCTGGGGGGAACTCTACAGCGCCTTGCAGCAGGGTGTTGTCGATGCGGCAGAAAACAATCCGACCGCGCTGACCACCGCCCGTCACGGCGAGGTCGTCACCGATTTCTCCCTTGATGAGCACACCATGATCCCCTCCGTGGTGGTGATCTCCAACTGTGCCTGGGACGCAATGACCGAAGCGCAGCAGGAAGCGCTGCGCACGGCGGCGCAAGACTCCATGGCTGCGCATCGCGAAGCGTGGAATGCGGCTTCTGCCGCCGCCATCGACGAAGCCAAGGCAACACTGAACGTGAACGTGCACGAGGTGGACAAGGCCCCCTTCGCCGAAGCTGTTCTGCCGATGCACGAAGAAGTCGCGGCGAAGTCGGAGCACCTCGCCGATCTGATCGATCGCATCAAAGCGGCACAATAAGCGATAGGCACAGGCACCATGCTGGAACGATCCGAACTCGCAGACAACGCGTTGCAGGCCCTGCACGACGAGGACTATGACCGTCCCTTCAACACGCAGAACCTCAACGCCGACACCTTGATCTTCACCCGTGGCCGCCAGGGGCAGTCGCTGGACGGGGACTGGAATTTCTGCGTCGATCTTCTGGACACCGGGCTTCGGCAGAAATGGTACGCCATGCTGCCCGAGGCTCCCGAGGACCGGATCGAGCCCTGGGATTATGATCCCTATATGGGCGAGACGGTGCCTGTGCCCTCCTGCTGGCAGATGCAAAAGGAGAAGTGGTACTTCTTCGAGGGCTCTGCCTGGTACACCCGCCCCCTCCTGCACGACCCTGCCCCAGACCGGCGGCAGGTGCTGCGGATCGGTGCGGCACAGTATGATTGCAAGGTGTTCCTGAACGGCGAATTCCTGGGCAACCACTATGGCGGCTCCACGCCGTTCTGTGTGGAATTGACCCAGGCCCTGAAGCCAGGCCAGAATTGGCTGATGCTCTGCGTCAACAACACCCGCACGCTGGACCGCGTGCCCATGCGCAACACCGACTGGTTCAACTACGGCGGTGTCTACCGGGAGGTGACGCTCTATGATCTGCCGCCGGTGGTGATCCGCGACCTGTTTGTCCGGCTCGAGAACGGCGCGATCCGTGCCTCTGTCGAGGTGGATGGAGACTGTGCCTCTGCCCGGTTGGCGATTCCCGAACTAGGAGTCGATACCGAACTGCCCCTGTCCGAGGGCAAGGGCGAGATCACCTTGGATGCCGCACCAGAGCTGTGGTCACCGGACACTCCGAAACTCTACGACGTGATCCTCAGTGCCGGAGGGGATCAGGTGCAGGACCGCGTCGGGTTCCGCACCATCGCGCGCGCGGGCACTGAAATTCTGCTCAACGGTGCGCCGATCTTCCTGCGTGGCATCTCTGTCCATGAGGATGACGCGACTCAGGGCAAGGTCACGGGTGAGACCGACATCCGCCGCCGCTTTGCCCACGCCAAGGAACTGGGCTGCAATTTCCTGCGGCTGGCGCATTACCCGCATCATGAACGCGCGGCAGAGATTGCCGACGAGATGGGCCTGATGCTCTGGGAAGAGGTCCCGGTGTATTGGGCGATTGATTTTGCCAATCCGGCCACCCGGCGTGATGCCGAAAACCAGCTGCGCGAACTCATCCGCCGCGACCGCAACCGCGCCAGCGTCATTATCTGGTCGGTCGGAAACGAGAACCCCGACACCGACGCCCGTCTCGACTTCATGCGCGGTCTTGCGGATCTGGCCAAGGCCGAAGACCCGACCCGCCTGACCTCGGCTGCCTGCCTGGTGAACCACGCCAAGCTGAAGATCGAAGACCGTCTGGCCGCGCATATCGACGTGATCGGCCTCAATGAATACTACGGCTGGTACGAAGAGAACTTTGACGAGCTGGGCGAGATCGGGCGCAACTCCGCGCCGGATCGCCCGGTTGTGATCTCCGAAACCGGCGCCGATGGCGACAGCACCGAACACGGACCCGAACGCGGGCTGTTCAGCCTTGCCTATCAGGACGAAGTCTACGCCAGGCAGATCGCCACCCTGCGCGCGCTGGACTATGTGAAGGGCATGTCGCCCTGGATCCTCTATGATTTCCGGGTCGAGCGGCGTCAGGGCATTTTTCAACGGGGCTGGAACCGCAAAGGATTGATCGCCGCCGATAAAGCGACGAAAAAACCCGCCTTTCACCGGCTCGCCGCCTATTATGCCGAACGCGCGGCAGAAGAAAGCCGCGCGACGCAAACCAGCGGGGAGACAGCATGAGCCAATACAGGCGCTATCAGGATGTGGCACAGGCCCTGCGGGTCGTGATCCGGGACGAAGGTTTTGCCGTGGGGGACCGGCTGCCGCCCGAACGGCAACTGTCGGAACGGCTGTCGGTGTCGCGCTCCCTGGTGCGCGAGGCGCTGATCATGCTGGAGATCGATGGTCTGGTGGAGGTCCGCAAGGGCTCCGGCATCTATCTCGCCGCTCCGTCTGCGACCACCGCACCGCCGGTGCGCGACGATATCGGTCCGTTCGAGCTGTTGCAGGCGCGGCAGCTTCTGGAAAGCTCGATCGCAGCCTTTGCCGCGGAAATGGTCACCAAGAACGACATCACCCGCATGCGCGAAGCCCTGGAGATGGAGCGCCAGCAGATCGAATCCGGCAGCGCCGACCACTCCGGAGACGAGCTCTTTCACCGTTTGATCGCCGAAGCGACACAGAATTCGGTGATGGTGGACATGGTCGACGAACTCTGGCGCAAGCGCGAACAAAGCCCGATGTGGGCCAAGCTGCACGACCGGATCTTTGACGCGGACTATCGACGTAACTGGCTGGAGGATCACCAGAAAATCCTCGCCGCGCTGCGCACGAAGGACAGAGACGGGGCGCGCGCCGCGATGTGGCAGCACCTCGCACATGTCCGTGAAACCCTGATGGAGCTGTCGGATGTGGATGACCCCGCCTTTGACGGCTACCTGTTCCAACCCATCTCCGCGCCGGGCTGACGGCGCAGTCCGGGCCTTTCCTGCCCACGAAAACAAAGAACAAGAGGATCGCATGATCGAAACCTGGCGCTGGTTCGGCCCCGATGACCCCGTGACGCTGGAGGATGTCCGCCAGGCCGGTGCGACCGGTATTGTCACTGCCCTGCACGACCAGCCGAACGGCACCGTCTGGTCCGTGGAAGCCATCACCGAGCGTCGCGACATGATTGCTGCAGCAGGTCTCAAATGGGAGGTGGTCGAGAGCGTTCCGGTGCATGAGGACATCAAGCGCGGCGCTCCGGGCTGGGAGGACAAGGCCGACGCCTGGGCGCAGTCGCTCCGCAATCTCGCCGCCTGCGGCATCCGGACCGTGTGCTACAACTTCATGCCGCTATTGGACTGGACCCGCACCGACCTGACCCATGCGTTGCCGGATGGCGCGCTCTGCCTGCGCTATGATGCGGTGGATGCAGCGGTGTTCGACATTCATATCCTTGGCCGAGAGGCCGCCGCGGCCGACCACCATCCTGAGATTGCAGCCCGCGCGGCGACACGCCACGCCGCGATGAGCGAAGCAGACTGCCAGCAGCTGACGCGGACCATTATCGCGGGCCTCCCCGGCGCCGAAGAGAGCTTCGACCTCGACAGCTTTCGCGCTCATCTGGCGATGTACGACGGGATCGATACAGCCCGCCTGCGGTCGAATCTGGCGGCCTTCCTGCGCCGTGTCGTCCCCGTCGCCGAAGAGGAGGGCGTCACGCTTGGGATTCATCCCGATGATCCGCCGTTCCCGATCTTTGGTTTGCCACGGGTGGTCTCCACGGCAGAGGACCTTCAGGCGATCCTCGACATGGTGGACAGCCCGGCAAACGGTCTGACCTTCTGCACCGGCTCGCTCGGGGTGCGTGCGGACAATGATCTGCCGGCAATGCTGACACGGTTCGGCCCGAGCGTGGCTTTCCTCCACCTGCGCGCAACCCTGCGCGAAGCCGATGGCATCAGTTTCCATGAAGCGCCGCATCTGGCGGGGGACGTGGACATGGTGGCAATCTGCAAGGCGGCCCTGGAAGCAGAAACCGCACAAGGGCGCGCGCTTCCGTTCCGGCCCGACCATGGGCATATGCTGGCCCATGACCAACGCACGGCCAGCACACCCGGCTACCCCTATATCGGCCGTCTCCGGGGTCTGGCCGAACTGCGCGGCATCCTGCACACGCTGGCCCACAGCGCCGCGATATAAAATCGGCGGTGGGGCCAGCGGGCGCGCCCTCTGGAATATTTGCTTGCGGCGGAGGACCACTCGCAGATCCCTGAGAAGCGGGAGCCGGGCCAGTCGATCTGTCCCGGGCCTCATCGCCACGGCCAGCGGCAGCTTGCCGCCACCCCCGGAAGACGCGGCGCCCGCCAGCACATGGCATCGGCGCTGCGTTTTGTCGCGCGGGGACACGACCTCATTTCCATCTGACAGATTCGCGGCGGGCGTATTTCAGGTTGTGTGCATCACAAAAATAGGAGCACAGGATTTTGTTCGCCTGCCTCACACCGGCAGCCCATCGCCCGCGCAGCAGACAAACCGGGCGGACGGCGAAAAAATCGCATGCGACGTCCTCGCCGGTCACGCCATAAAAATATCCATAAATCGCAATATATTATCGTGATCTAGGCCCGACGGGACCTGGCTGTCCAAAGACCTGATTCACAATCTAGCCCGTCCTAGTTCATGAAATTGGACGCCCCATTTTCGGTCAGTTTGTAACGCTTTTTCAGGTCGCCCCGCATTGCGGCGACAGGAAAGAGGATCGGCCCAATGACAACCCTGTGTCACATCGCGCTGTCCCCGGACGGTGGCACAAAGATACCTCTGCAAGAGCTCGGCCCCAGTCATGGGCTGACCCCGACCTCGGCCAAGATGTATGACCGTTTTTACGGATTGCAATCCGTCACGCGTCACCGGGACGCACAGACTGGGATGCTGTCCGCGGTCCTGCAAGGCGCCATCGACAGTTTGCCAGACCGCGGCCGGTCCGCGGGGCTGGTCGTGTATTGCAAGACCCAGACACACAACACGCGCACCGACCAGAACTGGCTGCGGCAGCTGGTCGATCAGCACGGGCTGGCCCATTGGGACGTGCATGCCTTGTCGATGACCAGCTGCGCCTCCGCGCTGGCCTGTCTTCATTTCGTCACGCAGTGCGGCACTCAGACGCCCGTCATCGTGCTGACCGGGGAAAAGGCCTTCCACCCTTCGGTGTCCCGCCTGACGGTCGGCCTGCTGGCGGAGGTTCCCACCGCAGCGGTTCTGAATGCCGGTCCCGGGTCCTGGCACGTGCGCGGCACAGCGGTCCGGCACCTGCCGCGATTTCACATCAACCCCGAAGCGATGGGCCCGGAGGACCGACGTGCCCTGCAACAGGCGTATGCGCCGGGGCTCACGCAGTTTGTGGCCTCCTTTCTGGATCGCCATGCGGCGGTACTAAGCCGCGACATGATCTTTGTGCCGCATAATCTCAACCGTCCGCTGACCGATGCCCTGATCCGGGCATTCGATTGGCAGGACCGGACGTTCCAGGGCGACATCGCAGGGACCGGTCATGCCTATTGCTCAGATCCGTTCGTCAATCTGGAGGCGGTTGTCTCAGACGCTGGCCCGGTCCAGCAGGTTCTGCTGCTGGCGGCAGGAACCGGCGTGACCTTCTCCGCCTGCTTGCTGGACCGAGATCCCCCCGCCTGCCCCGCCCCCTGATCCCACTCACTGCCCGAAGCATAAGGAAGCCTTCCATGAACAAGACCATTTCCACTGCCGTTTCCGAGGTTCTCTCCGAGGTTCTGGAACGCCCTGTTACCGGCATTCGCCCTGACATGCGGTTCGACCGGGACTTCGACCTCGACAGCTACATGTTCGTGCAGTTCCTCCTGGGCCTTGAGGACAAGTTGCCGGGGCTGCGGTTCGACCCCGAGACCATTGGTCAGGCCGGGTTCAACACCATGGAAAAACTGGTGGAGCACATCGAAGCAAGCCTTGCCCGGGGAGAGCAGGCACATGCTTGATTCAGCAACCGGCTCCCTCACGGAGCAGATCTTCGAGACCGCCCGGCGCGCGCCCCCGGCGCAGGCCCTGCAATCCGCGTGCCTGCTGGTCACCGGACGGGACGGTTTCCTCGCCGGTCGCAGCCATGCGATCCATCTGCCGGATACGCCACTGGTTGATCCGGCGGAGCCGGCAGCCGACGTCGGCACCCGATCCACGCGGACGGAACATGGCATCGCCTGTTTCGGGCTGGTGCTGTCGGAGGTCGCCCCCCGGCCGTTGCACCCGCGTCCGGCCTCGGCCGCCCTGGCGACCCTGGCCCTGCGCGCCGGGATCCTCGCGCACGCCATGGACATGGCCTTTGCCCATCTCGAAACCAGAGAGAGCCTGGGGCAGAAAACACTGCATCATCAGCTGATCAAGGCACGGTTTTCCGCAAGCAGCATGTTTGTGAACCAGCTGCGCCGCAAACTCATCCTGTCGGACCCCCGGGGCGACATCGAAGGCTGTGATCGGCTGCACACCGAGATCGACACACATATGGTGCAAATCGCCAAACTCATGGGCGGCCACGGCCTGCGTGAGGGCGCCGTACATGGGCTGGAGTACCTCTCGACCCTGATCCGTGCGACCCTGGTCCCGTCGTCGCACAGCGGGGTGTGACCGGATGGCGCGTCGTCCCAGTCTCGCCGAAGTTCGGCTCTTGGCATCCGGAACCTTGCCTGATCGCGCTTCGGCGCGTCCAATCCTGTATTCCTGCGACACCGGAGAGGACAGCGCCGCCCGAGAGCATCCATTCGACCCTTGCCTTCAGCAGCGACTGGACGCCTGGAAGCGCCTCCAGTCGTCCACGGATTCTACCCCGCCGGCGATGCATCTGTTCTCCAACGCGGACGCGTTGCCCGACCTGCATTCCCAACGGCTGCGGGAAGATTGGCGGCGCCTCTGCGCCGAAACGGATACTCCGCTACTGGTCTATCTGCACTGCGGCCATCAACCCGACACCCGAAGCCCGATCCTGCAATACCTGTTGCAGACGCTGGATCACCACGGGCCGGTGCATGCGCTGCGGGTGGAGTGTCGAAAGTCGCTGCAAGATGCGATGGCCCTCGCCCGCGCGATGACCGCGAACAGCAGCCTGTCGCTGGTGTTGCGCGATCCCACCGAGCGGCTCACCCCGCGACCGCGCCACACGCGCCCCTTGCGCTATGCGCTACTCGGCACCCGGGACCGCGCCGTTGATCTCAGCCAACGCCGGGCACAGGCCGCCGTCCCCCTCGCCGCAACGCCCATCAGGAGCCAATGATGCAACCCGCAACTCCCACCGCCGACGCCCTGCTCGACGCGGCCAGACCCACGGTCTGGCAAACGCTTTCCCGCATTCTGCTGCTTGCCATTCCCTTTGCCGTTGGTGCCGCCGCCACCTCGACGCTGAATCTGGGCAAAGTTGCGCTGCTGGCCCGTGTGCCGGACACCGGCGCATTGAACACGCTGTCGCTGTTGCAACCAAGCTTTATCCTGGCCTTGGCCATCATGGAGGGCTTGGCCATCACCGCGCAGGTGTTCAGCGCCCGCTCGCGTCACAATTGGCCCCGCCGTGGCACCCAGCGCGCGGTGCTGCGCCTGTGCCGCAATGGCGTGATCCTGTTCGTGATCGTCGCCGCAGTTGGCTATGCCGCGGCCGAAACTCTGCCTGTCCAGGACCCGGAGATCCGCCTGATCCTCGCGCATTTTCCGCTGTTCATGCTGTCGCTGGTGCCCTTCGTCGTGTTCGACATCTTTTATGGCGCCATGCGCGGACAAGGGAAGGTCCTGCTGGGGCTCGTGCCCTTTCTTGGTCTTGTCGCGATCGACCTGACCACAACCTACGTGCTGGTGTCACAATACGGCTGGGGGTTCGAAGCGGTTCTGATCGGCAATCTCGTTGGCCCGATCCTGATGCTGCCGGTCATCGCCCTGTTGTTGCGGCGCGAGCTGCGCGATGGGGAAGACAGCCCGGAAGAACCCTTCCGCATCCGCATCCGGCAGCTCCAGATCGGCGTCGGCATCCCCGTGTTCAGCTCGATCGTGGTGGGGTTTGTCAGCGCCTCGGTGGTGTTCCCGATCCTGTCCAAGATAGGCGAGGACAGCGCCTCTGCCTTCTTTGTGGTGCTGCGCTATCGTATCGCCTTCATGATCCCCGCAATCGCGATCGGATCCGCCATCGCGATCCTGGTCAACCAGCTCGCCGAGCAGGGTCAAACCGCCCAGCGCCTGCGCTATCTGATCATCGGTGTGCCCTTCATGCTCTGCCTGTATGCGATCGTGACCGCGCTGTTGCCACAGTGGACAGGGGCGCTCGATCTGCTGGTTCCTGAACAGGCCGAAGCGCTGCGCGCGGCCACCAACCAGATGTTCACCGAGCTGCTGATCACCTTCTTCCTGATTTCGGGTTCCGCCATGTTGCAGGTGATCCTGGAGCAGCTGGGGCGCGGTGTTCAGGTGCTGGTCATCACCTTCCTGATTGAGGCCGGGACTTGTGCCGCTGTACTCTGGGCGATGATGCAGGGCGCGGGCATGGGGCTCATCCTTGACGTCCTGATCGCGGCAGCAGCTGGCAGCTTTGGTCTCTTCGCGGTACAGTTCCTGCTGCTTCTGCGCAGCCTGGGGCGGGCCCATGCTGTTTGAACTCGCCTATCCCGGTCTCTGTGCGCTGGCGCTGTGGCGCCGTGCCATGCGCCGCCCGACACCTGCGGGGCCCATGTTCGCCTTTCGCGCTGTGCGGGGTCGGATGCGTCGGCAGGAGCTGAATGCACTGACCGCGCTCAACCCCGAATGGGGCGCGATGCTGGCGTTGCATCGGTTTGAACGCATGACCCCGGACACCGCCCAGGAGGCCCCGGATGCCCTTACCGCAGGCTGCCTTGCCGAGCGCCGGTTCGGACCGGAAAACGGGCCGCGCGTGCTGCTTCTGCACGGTTGGAATGCCCGAAGCGCCATGATGACGCCCCTGGCGCTGGCCCTCGCGGCGAGCGGCGCGCGCGTCATTCTGCCAGACCTGCCGGGAGAGGGCTGCAACCCGGCGCGCCCGATGAGTTTCAGCGCCAAGGCCCGGATTCTGGCCGCCCAGTATCGCGAAGAGGACATCGACACGGTCATCGGGCATTCCGCCGGTGGGTTGATCGCCGCGCAGGTGATCGAGGCCGGGCTGACTGCGGCCCGTCTGGTCACGATCTGCGCGCCGTATTCGATGGAAACGCTGCTGCGAGCGTATCTGTGTCGCATCTCAGCCCCAATCGCAGTGACCGATGCGCTGCTTTCGCGGGCAGCGCGCCGTGAGGGGCGCGCCCCGCATGAAATCGGACCGGAGCTTTTTGCCCGCATGGGATCGCGGCTCATGGTCATTCATGCCCGGCGTGACTGGCAGGTTCGCCTCAGCGAGGCAGAAGACATCTGTTCCATCGCGCCCGCCGCGCGCGCGCTGGTGCTGGACGCCTGCAACCACCACAGCATCCTCGATGACCCGCGCCTGTTCGAAGGCATTGTGTGCTTTGCACTGCCCGAAACCACGCGCCACCCCGCCTCGGCGCACGTGGGAACCCCACCGACGCCACCTGTCCGATCAGGTCCCCCCCGCGGAGGGCTACCATGCTGAACCTCCTCGATCTTTCGGTGGTGTTCCCGGCGCGACAGGAAAAGCTTGCTGACCTGGCCGACGACCTGTCGCTGTCACGCAACCAGATCCGGATGTATGATCGCTTTTTCGGGTTCGAAACCTTCCATTGCGACCACGCGGAACCGCTGCACCACCTGCTCGACCAGGCGGTGGGCGCCCTGATGGATCGCAACCAGAACCGCCAAAGCGCTCTCAGCCATGCTGTGCATTGTCACACGCTGCTCTCGACGCAGGTTTTTGACACGCCGGCGTCCAGCCATCTTGCGGCACTCGCCGCCGCGGGGGTCGAGGTCTTTGACGCCACGATGAACCACTGCGCAACCGGGCTGAGCATGCTGGGCATGCTGGATCACCTGCTCGGCCCTGATGATACTGGCCTGATCCTGATCGGAGAGAAGGCCTTTCACCCGGCGATCCGCGTGATCGAGAACACCACGATCATGGGCGAGGCCGCAGCCGCCTTGCTGGTCGGTCGCACCCCGGGGCCCTTTGAGGTGGTCGACACCTTTACCCGTCATGCCCCGCAATTCTGGAAAAACACCGGTCTGCGTGGCGAGAACTACCTCGATGGGTTTGACAGCGCCTATGTCCAGCTGGCCAGCAAGACGCTGCAGGACGCGCTTCGGCACTTTGGCCGCACCCCGCAGGATCTGCGATGGGTCATGCCGCATAATGTCAATGCGCCCTCCTGGTATCAGGTGGCCGAAGACGCCGGGATCGACACGCAGAAACTGCGCCTGTCGACCATCGGCTGCTATGGCCACTGTTTTGGTGTCGATCCCTTTCTCAACCTCTGGCGCGGCGCACAGGACGATGTGCTGCAGCCCGACGACGAGGTGCTCCTGTTCAGCATCGGCCTCGGCGCGACCGCATCCTGCGCGCTGTTGCGGGTGACGGACACACCTCTGCCTCTCTCATTCCCGCAAACTGGAGTTTCCCAATGACCGACATGACAGATGCCATCCTCGCCAGCCTGAGCGACATCGGCCTTGGACCTCAACGCATCGAACGGGCCAGATCAGGCGAGGCTCTGTTCGGGACCGGCGGTTTGCTGAATTCGATCGAGCTGGTCCAGTTCATCGTTGCCCTATCGGACCGCACGGGCATGGAAAGCTTTGAGTTCATGGAGAGCTTCGAAGGCGGCACAGGCGTATTCGAAACAATCTCGGCTCTGTCTGAATTCATCGCGGCGCGCAAATCCCACGATGTGGCGGTATGACGATGACGGGGTTCGAGATCCTGCCGCAGGACGCGGCGCAGCTTCACAACCTGGCAGACGCGGTCGGCACGCCCTTCTATGTCTATGACGCCGCAGCCATTCGTGGCCGCTATCGCGCATTGACGCGGGCCTTGCCGCAGGCGCAGTTCTTCTATTCGCTCAAGGCCAATCCAAACCTGAGCCTTGTGGGCCTGCTGGTGGCCCAAGGCTCCGGAACCGAGGTCAGTTCGCGGCTGGAGCTGGAAACCGCACTGGCAGCGGGATGCCCTGCCGATCAGATCCTGATGGTCGGCCCCGGCAAGGCCGAAGACGATCTGGAGCGGGCGGTATCGCTTGGCCTCAAGGCGATCGTCGCGGAATCTCTGCCCGAGCTCGAACAGATCAACCGGATCGCTGCTCGGGCAGAACGCACCCAGCCCATTGCCATGCGGGTGAACCCCGATTTCAAAGTCAGCGGCGCCCGACTGAACATGAGTGGACGGCCGACGCAGTTCGGGATCGACGAATGCGTCTTGGACACCGCGTTGCGGCGGGTTGAGGATCTCCACAACCTGCGTCTTGCCGGTTTGCATGTCTATATGGGGACCCGCATCCTGAGCCATGACACGATCTTGGCCAATACCTGCGGCATTCTCGAACTTGCGGCGCGTGTGGCCCGCGACCTCGCCGCGCCGCTGGAGTTTGTCGACATCGGCGGCGGGTATGGCGTGCCCTATTACGAGGACGAGAGCGCACTCGACCTCAATGCCCTCGGATCGGCGATGCAGCCGCTGCTGTCAGCCTTTGCAGAGACGCATCCGGACACGCGGATCGCCATAGAGCTTGGCCGCTACATGGTGGCCGAAGCCGGGCGTTTCGTCACCTCAGTGCGGCAGGTAAAGGCCAACAAGGGAGAGAACTTCGCGGTCTGCGACGGTGGGTCCAATGTCCACAGCGCCGCCGCGGGACAGGGCTTCATGCGTCGCAACTTCCCGGTTTCGCTGGTGCCGCACCCGTCCCGGAGCAACGCTGCCGATGGCCCTGATGCCCCCTGGAGCATTACCGGCCCCCTCTGCACCCCAATGGATGTGATCGCCAAGGATGTCGCGCTCGCCCCGCCCGCACCGGGTGATCTGATCTGCATCCACCAGTCCGGCGCCTATGGTGCAACCGCGTCGCCGGTGAATTTCCTCGGATTTGGCGCGCCGGTCGAGGTCATGGTCGATGAGGGCACCGCCACCGTCGTGCGCGAACGCCCCCGGGTGCAGGGATTTCTGGACGAGCAGATCCCCCGACCGATCTCCATACTGCCCGCGGCGCCGCATATCACCTTGCCCGCGCCCTTTGACCATCCGGCGCTGGAGCGGCTCGAAGATCTCCGCACGCTGTTTGAAACCACCGGTGGAAAGCTGGCAGAAGATCCGGACGCCTGGCGGGATCTCTGGGCCGATCCGCTGGTCAAGGCCCTGACGATGATCGGCGTGCCGGAGGCCTACAACGGCTTTCCCCTGGCCGAGACCTCCCTCGGTCTGGAGCGCTGTCCGCATGATCTGCATGTCGCACTGGTCGAACGGCTGGCGCGGTTTGACGCCGGTTGCATTCTTGCGCTGCAAGGTCCGTCGCTGGCGGGGGGCGCGCTCGAAGCGGTGGGGACACCCGCGCAGCAGGAGAGGTTCTTTTCCGCCTATCGCAGCGGCCCGCAAGGCACCTTTTTTGCGGTCACGGAGCCGGATGTCGGCTCCGATGCATCGGCGGGTGCCACCGTGCTGGAAACCTCCGGCGCAGGTTACGTGCTGAGGGGCAGCAAGATGCTGATCGGCAACGTGGCCCGTGCCCGGATCGGTATTGTCTATGCCAGGTTCGCGACCTCCGGGCGCAGTGCGCTGGTGCTCATCGAACCGGAAAAGGTGGCGGATCACCTCACCATCACACGCCTGCCCACGACCGGAATGTCCGGCGCCGACCTTTGTCGGCTCGACATTCACGATGTGCCGGTCGGCCACGAAGATCTTGTTGCCGCGCAATCCGAAAAGCCCTCTTTGCGGGACGGGTTCATGGCCATCAATGGCGTGTTCGAACGTTACCGCCCGGTGGTGGCTGCGCTGGCGCTTGGCAATGCACGCGGCATGCTGGACCGGCTCAGCCAGCACGGGCAGGCCAGCGCCTTTGCGGGCGAATACCGCACCCACAGCGCCCTGATCGCGGCCCTGGCAGAGATCTGCGCCGACGGTCTGCGCGGGCGGTCGCGCGGGCACCGGATCAGCGAGGTCAAGTTTCAGGCCGTGGCCTTCTCCGATGCGCTGGCCGCCCGGATCGCCCGCGATGCGCCCGCAGCCATGCTGACGGACCCGCTGCTGCGTCGCAAGATCCGGGATGCAAAGGGCTTTGAATACATGGAGGGGACCTCCAATATCCATATGCTCAATGCCTATCGCACCTATGTTGCGGGGGTGGCATCATGACCCTGCGCCTGGACCCGGCCAAGATCGTTGGCGCCAGCTTCGGCGGACTGGAACCGCCGGTCGCGGATGCGGCGGACCAGCATGCCTATTGGGAAGACTTCAACGCCCGTTTCTTTCGATCCAATGGACAGGAATACGATCCCGCCGCACAGAGCAATGTCGAGAACTGGTTGTCCGCGCCGGATCGGGCCTCCTTTGCCGCCATGGCGGAGGAGCTGCTGAACGAGCTGCGGCAGCACGACCCGCTGGAAGACGTCGATCTGGTCCTGCTGGCCCACTGGATGCCCGACCTGCACCTAGGTACCTCGGTCACCAATTTTGCCCTGCATTGGATGGATCGGCCCGACGGGTTCGGATTTGCCATCTCGGACCGGGGGCTGTCTGCTCCGCTGTTTGCCATTGACTGCGCCGCGCGTTACCTGACCCGCCAGGGCGGCCGCGCCTTGGTGATGACCATGGATCAGAAGCATCTGCTCTATCGCTCACCAACCGCCAAACAGCTGCAACCGGAGAATTCCGCCAGCCTGTTGCTGCTGGAGTCGGAGGCGCAATCCGGGCTTTGCTATCGGGGCTATCGCCGTCACATCCAGATCGAAGAGGCAGACCTGCCCGCGGTGCTGGACACCAGCTGCCGCGATCTCGGGCTTGATCCGTCGGCAACGGTGCTGATTTCCGATGACCGTCTCAGGGGCCTCGACGAGGGGTTCGCCGACTGGCGCCCGGCTCCCTCGAGCCAGATGTGCGCTGCGCCCCTGCGCGCGCTGATGGGGATGCCTGCGACGCGCAGCAGCCTGTTGATGACTTGGCAGGACCAGGAACTTTGCGTCGTGGGCTTCGCCGCAGAGGACGGAGGCACCTGATGCGCCTTGCGACCCTCGTCAGCCATGTGCCCTCCGCGCGCCTGGGCGCCGAAGAGATCATACGCGAAGCCGGCGGCAGCCCCGCCGAAGCCCGTGTGTTCGAGCGTATGTTCGGTCTGGATCGCGTGGCCGCCGTGCCCCCCGGGGAAACGCTGGAAGCCCAGTTCGATCTGGTGGTGCGCAAGCTCGCCGCCCGTCATCGCGGGCCGCTTCCCGACGCGCTGATCTATGCGCATGGGCAGCCGCTGCAATATGCGGTCGGACGCTCTCCGGTGCATCATCTCTGCGCCGGCCAGCCCCTCCTGGCGGAGATCGAGCGACGCTATGAGGTCGATCAGTACAATTGCGGCGGCTTGTTCTGGGCGCTGGACATGGCGCGCACCTTGTTGGTGACCGGACTGGCCCGCGCCGTTGTTGTGCTGGGTGGCGACAGCCATATCGGCCTGCCGCCGGGAGATCGCTACGTGCCCGGCTGTACCCTGATGGGCGATGCCTTCTGCGGCATGATCGTGGATCGGGCAGACGGCGGATTGCAACTGGGCGAGATTGCCATGTGCACGCACCCCCAGTTTGCACGCGGCCGCGCCGGCACCGCGACGGAAATGGGTGCGTTCTTCGCCGCCCACGCCGGGATCGTCCAGCAATCGCTGTCGCGGATCGGGTTCGATTGGGCAGGCGATTGCCCGCTTCTGCCACATAACGTCAACCGACTAGCCTGGCAGATGTTCTGCCGTGAGACCGGTCTGCCCGAGACCCGGCTGAGGCTGGGGCTGCTGCCCGACATCGGCCATTGCTACACCAGCGACCCATTCCTGTTGCTGGAGCGAGAGCACGCCGATCTGCGCCCGGGCAGGTCCTGCGCCATCCTGTCGATCGGCATGGGCGGCTTTGCAGGCGCCTGCATGATCACCCAGTCCCCCGTCTCTGCGCATACCAAGGAGCGCGCCACATGTTCGCAACTCATACCCTCCTGACCCATTTCCTGTCACAGGCGGCCCGAACTTGGCCACATGCGCCTGCCGTCAGCGACGCGCGACACACCCTCAGCTATCCGGAGCTGCAAGACGCCGCGACCCGCATCGCCCGGGCCCTGCATGCCCGGGGCGTGACCGCCGGTGACCGGGTGGTTCTGTCCTGCCCGAATTCGGTCGCCTTCGTCGCCGGCTACTGGGGCATCCTGGCCAGCGGTGCAGTTGCGGTCCCGCTGAACCCCGGCACGCCGGCGAGCAAATTCGCGTTTGTCTTGCAGGATTGTACCCCGGCGGCCATTCTCGCCGACCCGTCCACCAGCGACGTCGTGGAGACTGCACTGGAACGGACCGGGGATCCCATACCGGTGCTCTGCGCGGAAATTGACGCCTCTGTCACTGCCGTCTGCGCAACGCAGAACGCCTGCGAGGACCTGCCCACACCTTCGGTTCTGGATCAGGATCTGGCCACGATCATCTACACCTCCGGCTCCACCGGCACGCCCAAAGGGGTGATGCTGTCGCATCTCAACATGACCAGCGCAGCGCGGTCGGTGGCAAGTTATCTCGGCTACCACGCAGAGGATCGAATTTTCTGCGCCGTGCCGATGACCTTTGACTACGGGCTGCACCAGATCACCATGGCCGCATTGACCGGAGCAGAGATCTTTGCCGAACCGGGGTTCGGGCAACCGCTCTTTGCGCTTCAGCATCTGGCCCAAAGCCGGGCCACCGTCTTTCCCGTGGTCCCCACGATGGTGCCGTTGATTGCGCCTTTGGCCGACCGGTTCGACCTCGGTGCGGTCCGGCTGGTCTCCTCGACGGCAGCGGCGCTGCATCCGGAACTCATCGACACACTGGAAACCGCCCTCCCCGGCGCGACGGTGTTTTCCATGTACGGTCTGACGGAGTGCCACCGCTGCACCTACTTGCCGCCCTCGCAGCTGACCCACCGCCGTGACAGCGTCGGCATCGCCATCCCCAACACCGAACTCTGGGTGGTGGATGCCGAAGGACAGGCCCGGCGCAGAAACGCCACCGGGGAACTGGTCATTCGCGGATCGACGGTGATGACGGGCTATTGGAACAATCCCGAGGCCACTGCCCAGCGCCTGCGCCCCGGCCCCCTGCCCGGCGAGCAGGTCTTGTACACCGGCGACACCTGCCGGCTTGATGCGGAGGGATACCTCTATTTCGTCGGGCGCAATGACGACATCCTGAAGATCGCTGGAGAGAAAGTCGCCCCCTCGGAGGTGGAGGCGGCGCTGATCGCCCATCCCGCCGTCGCCGAAGTCTGCGTGCTTGGCGCCGACCACCCAGTGCAGGGGCAGATCTGTCTGGCACATGTCGCGCTGGCCCCCGGGGCGGAGTGTACCAGCCAGGATCTGGTTCAATGGTGCAAATCCCGCCTCGACAGCCATGCCGTGCCCGCCCGGATCGCGATCCACGCAGAAATGCCCCGCACCCAGAATGGCAAGCTCGACAGGGCCGCGTTGCACGCGCTTGCCCCGACCGCCGCCCCCAGATCCCGCGCCCGGCCTCTGAGCCCCGCGCACTGACGCCGCCCCGCCCATTCGACAGCTGAAAGGACCCATCATGACCACGCATATCGACACTCAGATCATTGACGCCATTGTAGAGCTTCTGGACATGGATGACGGCAGTTCGATCACGCCGGACACCCGGATCGAGGATGATCTCGGCCTCGACAGCGGCTTGCTGCTGGAGCTGTTCATGGCACTGGAAGAGCGTCTCCCGGCGCTGGAGATCGACCCCTCCGAGCTGCGCCCGGAACAGTTCTCCACCATTCAAAGCCTGTCGACGCTGATCGCGTCGTTCATGAAAGAGGATGTCCCGGCATGAAACCGCAGGCGGATGATCCACACCAGCTGCTCCGCGACATTCATCGCCGGTTTGCGGGGAGCGGTGCGGAGGCCTATCGCACCACGTCCGAGACGCTCAGCTTTGATCGCCTTTACCACGCCTCCCTGGCACTGGCGGAGAAACTCGCGCGCGTGCCGGACCCGAGGTGCAGCCGGCCCGTATTGATCTGGGGGCACAAGGACCCGCGCTACCTCGTCGCGTACTGGGCCTGCCTGCTGGCGGGTCGGCCCCTGGTGCCCACCGAACAGGACACCCCAGCTGAGCGGCTGCGCCAGATCGTGCAGACATGTGATGCGTCGGTGGTCCTGGTTGCCGACGCCGATCCGAATGCGCCCACGCAATTGCACAAGACGCTGACAGGGAGCGACGTTCCGGTCTGGAGCGTGGACCTCGATGCCGCGCCTGCGCAGGATCTGCCACCGCACGACGCCGCGCCGGATGACGTGGCCTATATCATGTTCTCCTCCGGCACGCTGGGCCAGCCCAAGGGCATTCAGGTCACCTATGCCAATCTGGCGGACTTCATTCGTTGGCAGGACCAACTTCTGGCAGGGGCCAGCTTCGACGGCGTGACCGGCAACATTCGCCATTGCTTTGATGTGTCCCTGTTCGAACTCTGGAATTCCTGGCTGCGGCTGCGGCCGATCACAGCGCTCAATCACGCTGATTTTGCCAACTCCACCGGCTATATCCGGCGCCTTGAGGCCGATCAGGTCGGGCTCTGGGTCTCGACCCCTTCGATCACCCGCCTGATGCTGCGCAATCGCCGTTTCAATGGCACCACCCTGCCCGCGCTTTCGACCTTTCTGTTCTGCGGCGAGGCCCTGACCAAGCCTGTCGTGCAGAGCCTGTTCGACCGGTTTCCGGGGTGCCGCGTGCTGAATACCTATGGCCCCACCGAATGCACCGTTGCCGTCACCGCGGTCGACATCACCGCAGATCATCTGGCAGCCCCGGAGGACTTGCCGATCGGATTTGCCCGCCCGGGAACCGCGTTGGTCGCAGATCCCGGCCCGGACCAGGGCGAGATCGAGATCCGCGGCGCGTCGGTCGGGCGTGGCTACCTGAAGCTGCCGGACAAGCAGGCGCGCGCCTTTCCCGCCCCCGGCTGTTACCGTACCGGGGACCGTGGGCAGCGCCGGGCGGATGGGCTTTGGTATTTTGGCGGGCGCATCGACCGCGAGATCAAGGTGCAGGGCATGCGCGTCGATCTGGACGACATCGAGGCCCATATCCGCCGCCAGCCCGGGATCGAGGACGCCGTGGTGGAGCCCTACATGCTGCGCGGCGAAGCCCGTGCGCTCAATGCCTACATCTTCGGCGACCACACCGCAGATGTGCTGAAGCAGCTTGCCGGTCAGATGTCCCGCGAACTGCCCCCCTATCTGGTGCCGCGCTTTTGGTACGCCGGCTTCGAAGCCAGCCTCAATCGCAATTCCAAGATTGACCGCGCCTGGCTCTCCGAAGCGGCCAGAACCGCAGACCATCGCCACGTGCACAGCCAACCCGATGCAGAAACGCTCAGCTGAGAGGACTTAGAGATGACAGAACCGCAGATCCCCGTATTCGACGCCAGCTCCGAGTTCCACCAGAACCTAGGCCTGCTGAAGGTCGCCGAAACCGCCATGCGCAAACTCGGCGACGTGGTGATGATACGGGCCAGCGAAAGCCGCCAGATGCTGCTGCTGACGGGAACAGAGAGTATCCGGTACTGGAAAAACCACCAGGGACAGTTCCAAACCGAACTCGGGGACATCGCCAGCAATGCCGGGACCACGCGTATTCTCATCGGCGACGCATTGGAGCGCCCGGAGAACGCGGCGATCTGGGACGCAAGCCGGAGTGGTCTGGCAGAGGTCAACGCCCGGTGGGATGACTGGGCGCACCGGAGCCTGACAACGGCGACCCGCGCGCTGGTGCGCGATCTTGCCCTCACTGCCGAGGCGCCTGTTGATCTGCGCCCGATCTGCTCCCTCTGGGCCGTGCGGGCACTTTGTCCGACCCTGTTTGGTGACGCCCTGCCCGACCAGGACATGGTCGACGGGTTGATGCAGATCGAACAGTTCTATTTTGCCATGAGCACCAAAGACGCCGATGAGATAGCACATCCCGAGAGGCTCGCCGAATTCCAGCAGGCGCGCGGGTTCCTGGACCGCGCTGTGCGTGCAGGCCTGGCCCAACTGAACGACGAGACCTCTACGGTTCTGGCCACGATGAACAAGTGCCTGCCGGAGACCCTCAGTGAGGAACAGCGGATCGACTTTCTGCGCCCGACATTGGGGCGCCTGCTGCTGGAAAAGCTCAACATTGACGGGCTCGGGCTGCTGTGGACCCTGTGCCATCTGGCGCAAAGCCCGGATCTTGTCCCTGAAATGGCACGGGAGGTCGGCGGGTGCGCGGATCTCTACGACGCGCCGGACACCGAAACCCCGCTGTGCTACTCGGTGATCCAGGAAGCGCAGCGCCTCTACCCCGAATTGCCCTTCATCTACCGGATTACGAGCAAGGAAATGGAGGTTCAGGGCTACAATGTGCCGCCGCGTACCACCATCCTGTTCGCCCCTTGGCTGGTTCATCGCGACGGGCGCTACTGGGACACCCCAAATCGCTTTGACGGTCACCGGTTCCTGACCCCGCCCGAGGATCGCAACTCCTACCTGCCGTTCGGGATCGGCCCGCGTGTGCGCAGCCGCAGCCGGTTTTTGCAGCATCAGCTGTCCGTCGCCGTGCGCGCGGTGGTGGCAGAGTTCGACCTGCAATTGGCCCCGGACTGCAAGCGCGGCAATCTGCGACCGATCCTGCGGTCCACCCTCGCCCCCCGTGGCGCGGTTCCGGTTGCCTTCAGGTATCGCACTGCCGCGACAGAGGCCGCAACCCTGGCGCTCTAGGCCCGGACCAACGGGTCGCAGGCAGGCTGCACCCTGACAGCACGATGCCACGGGGGACGCGCGCATCACACAGTCGTCGCCGCCCCCGGCTTCACCTTCTCACTTCACCGGAGGCCCCATGACAGAGAGTTTCCTATCCAAGATCCTCGCCCACATACGTTCGCACCCGGAGGCACCGGCGCTGGTCAGTGACGGCACCGTAGTGTCGTTTGGCGCTCTGGGGCGCCACGTGCGGGCCGTCCTCGACCTGCTGGAAACGGATGCAACCTCCGGGCTGGTGATGATCCAGGGGCACAAGGAACCTGGCGTGGTGGCAGCCATGCTGGCCTGCATGTGTGCCGGGCGGGGCTTTGTGTTCGTGGATCGCTCGAACCCGCCTGACCGGCTCGCCCGGATTCAACGGGTGGCAGACGCGCGGACCCTGTTCCACGCCAACGAAGCGCCCGAGGTGCACGCTGACGTGACCTTGCATCGCATTCCGCCCGCAGCGGATCAGGCGCTCGGCGAAACCGCCGCGCAAGATCGGGACCCAGCCGATCTTCTGTATGTGATCTTCACGTCCGGCAGCACGGGCGAACCCAAGGGCGTGCCGATCAGCCATGCAAACTTTGCTGCATTCCACGACTGGTACGGCCCGATGTTGCAGGACATCCCCGGGCACACGCTTGCCCCCTGGCAGAGCGCACATGTGAATCATGCCAGTCTCGCCTTTGACATGGGCATGCTGGATCTTTGGCCCGTGCTGGCACTGGGGCGTCCGGTCGTCCTGCTCGACCACCGGCACAACATCATGCCGCACAAGAATATCGAGGCCCTGATCGCCCATCCCGATAAGGTGGCCGTGCGCTCCTGGTTCTCGACCCCGTCGCTGTTGCAGCTGATGTGCACCGATCCCCGGTTCGACGCGAACACCCTGCCCGGGTTGCAGTGTTTCTTTGTCGGCGGCGAGGCTGTGCAACACCGCTTGGTGAAGGATCTGAAACATCGCTTTCCACAGGCCGACATCCGCCACGCTTACGGTCCCTCCGAGGGCACCTGCATGAGCCATGTGCATTGCCTCTCCGATGCCGAGATCGACCGTGGAGGGATTTTGCCCCTCGGGCCGGCGCTGGCAGAGAATGTGGTGCGGATCGTCGACGCCGATGGCACCGACGTTCCAGAGGGCACGCCGGGAGAGGTGGAACTGACCGGACCGCAGATCGTGACCGGCTACCTGCCAGCCGACCACCCCGGAAATGCGGCCTTCTCCCGTCACAAGGGTCAACGCTCCTATCGGACCGGCGATCTGGGCTATGTCGATGCCGATGGCAACCTGATCCTGCTGGGTCGAGCGGACCGGCAGGTGAAATGGAATGGCAACCGCATCGAACTCGACGAGATCGAGCGGGCGGCGCATAGCCTCGCGCAGGTTCAGAAGGCGGCCTGTCTGCCGGTTCGCGAAGCCGGGCAGCTGCGGGATATCATTCTCTTTGTGCAACCGGAATGCGGGCACAGTCTCGCTGCGACGGACTGTGCCCAGGCACTGAGTGCATTGCTGCCGCAGACCATGATCCCGCGCGACATCCGGGTCCGCGACAGCCTGCCGGTGACCGTGAATGGCAAAGTCGATTCTCGGGCCCTGCTTGCAGAGGCCACGTCCAAGATATCCGCCAAAGTGTGATCCGATGCGTCTCCGGGACGACCAACATCACGCTCAACCCCTTAATAAGCGGAGCAAAACGCCGATTAGGACGTCCTTCTTTGTGATTTAGGTCTCGCGTCCCGCCCTGATGTTCCAAGCTCGATCCATCCCGTCGCCCGAGTGCGACCAATCCGTCACCGGCCTGCCCCCCCGCGAGGAAAGCGATCCGAAATGTCCAATCCCGATGATCTCGAAACCAGGCTGCGCTCTCTCTCCATCGACAGGGCAGACGCTGCCCCAAGCACAGCCTCCGGTTCAGGATCCGAGCGCCGCGGCCGGCGTTCAGCGCCATTCTGGGTTTATGGTCTGGGTCTGGTCCTGTTGGCCGGGGGGAGTGCGCTCTATCTGTCTCCGGCGCTACAGGATCGCGCAATCACGCTGGCCGCCCCCCTTTTGGAGCCGGCCAAGCAGCTGCTGGACCAAGCCGATCCGGATCAGGCCGATCCGGGCACCCCTGCGACAGGTGCAGAGCCACCGGCCGCCGAGCGACACGCCCGGGCGTCCGCAGATGATGACACCGCCTCTGCCTCTGCCGCGCCACCCAAACCGGCACCGGGGCCGCGGATTGTCGGTTCAGGCTTTGTGGTTGCGCCCACTTCCGTCATTCTGATGTCGGAGATCGGGGGGCGGGTCGACAGTGTCGACGTGACAATTGGCAGCCGTCTGGATGCGGGCACTCCGGTGTTGAGGCTGGAGGACGGCAATGCCCGATTGGCCCTCGATCTGGCGCGCGAAGACATGCGGCTGGCCCAGGCTCGGCTCGACAGTGCCCGCGCCGACCATGCCGCCGCCGCAGCCCCGCTGCGCCGTCTGGAAACGCTGGAGGCCCGTGGCATCGGCAAACGCGCCGAGCTGGAAGACGCACAGCTTCAACTGGCCAGCCTCGGCCACGACATCTCGATCGCCCGCAGCCAACTTGAAACCGCACGGCTGACCCTGCAGCGGGCACAGAGCGATCTGGAAAAACACGTGCTGCGTGCCCCTTTCGATGCGGTGGTCGTGGATCTGCCAGCGGCCCCCGGCATGGCGGTTTCCTCCGGCATCAACGGCGGTGCCGACGAAGCCGGGCTGATGGAGCTGATGGACGTCAGCCAGCTCTATGTCGATGTCGATGTCTCGGAACGCAATATCGCCACGATCCGCCGCGATCAGATCGCCGAAGTGCGTCTCGATGCCTTTCCCGACCGGATTCTTGCGGCGCAGGTGTCGGCGATTGATCCGCGCGCCTCGCGGGAAAAAGCCACGATCCGCGTGCGCCTCAAGCTGGACACCACCGATCTGGACGGCGTGCGGCCCAATATGTCTGCCAAAGCTACTTTCACCAACCTCACGGACCGGGCGCTGGCCCAACTCCGGATCAACGGGAGCAACTGACCCATGACCCCTGTCTCATACGACATCGAACTCACCAACGTCTGCAAGAGCTACCCGCTGGGCAAGTCCCGCATTCCGATCTTCGATGATCTGACCATGTCCATTCCGGATGGCGATTTTCTCGCCATCATGGGGCCGTCGGGGTCGGGGAAATCCACCATCCTCAACCTGATCGGCGGCATCGATACGGTCGACAAGGGCCATGTCAGCATTGGCGGTACCATGCTCGACAAGATGAGCACCCGCGCCCTGACGCGCTGGCGGTCCGAGGTGATCGGCTTCGTGTTCCAGTTCTACAACCTGATGCCGATGCTGAGTGCCGCGCAGAATGTCGAGCTGCCGCTCCTGCTGACCGACCTCAGCGCGTCGGAACGGCGCGAGCGGGTGCATACGATCCTGGACATCGTCGGTCTGTCGGATCGGCACGATCACCTGCCGTCACTGCTGTCCGGCGGGCAGCAGCAACGGGTCGGCATTGCACGCGCCATCGCCAGCGACCCGCGCATCCTGCTCTGCGACGAACCCACCGGCGATCTGGACCGCAAATCCGCCGACGAGATCCTGGACCTGCTGCAACTGCTGAACACCAAACTGGGCAAGACCATCATCATGGTCACCCACGACGAAAGCTCGACCCGCGTGGCCAAACGCACCGTGTTCCTCGACAAGGGGCGTTTCGTGTCGGAGGAGGTCGCGCAATGCGCCTGAGCCCGTCCCTGCTGATCCGTCAGAACCTGACGCGCAAGCTCTTGCGCAGCGTATTGCTGATCCTGTGCATCGGCGTCGCCTTCTTCATCTTTGGCGTCCTGTCGAGCTTTCGCCAGGGGTTTGAAGGGGCCGGGTCACAGACCGCGCGGCTGGTGGTCGCCTCCAAGGTTGGCGGCAACGAGACGCTGCCCTTGTCCTATCTGCCGGAGATCGAAGCACTCGATGACGTGGCCGAGGTCACCCACATCACCCGCCTGCGCGCCTTTGTCGGCAACGAGCGCAACATCGTCGGTGCCAACGCGGTCGATCTTGAAAGCTACGCCCGGGTCTATGCCGACACCTATAATTTCACGCCCGACATGCTGCGCGCCGCCGAGGCGGATCGCACCGCCATTCTGGTCGGGCGCACCCTGGCCGACCGGATGGGCTGGCATACCGGAGACAGTGTGACGCTGACCAGCTTTGTGCACGCCCGCGACGGCGGGGATCGCAACTGGCGCTTCACCATTGCCGGGATTTTCGAGGGGGCCGAGATCACCACCGACACCAGCTTTCTGCTGGCGCGGTCCGATTATTTCCACGCCGCGGTCCTGCGCAATCGCAACCGGGTCGATCTCTACGGTATCAAGCCGCAGCCGGGCGCGGACACCGACGCCCTGTCCCGCCAGATTGACGCCGCCTATGCCAATTCCGGCGCCCAGACCCGGACCCAATCCGAAACCGCCTTCATGTCGGCCTTCCTGGAGCAGTTTGCCAACATCGCACTTTTGGTCCGGCTGATCGTCGGGGTCGCCTTTGCCACCATCCTGATGATCGTCGCCAATACGATGATCTTTGCCATCCGGGAACGCACGCTGGAGATCGGCGTGTTGAAAGTCCTCGGCTTTTCCGGCGGGCGGATCATGCGCATCGTTCTGGCGGAAACACTGGTGCTGTTTGCGCTGGGGCTGTGCCTCGGGCTCAGTCTCACGGCCGCGGTGATCCCCATGTTGGCCGATGCGCTGCAAAGCGTCGTGCCCGGCCTCTACCTCACCCCGCGCGTGATTGGCACGGCGGTGGCGCTGGCGGTGGGATTTGCCCTCGCCTGCGGCGCGCTGCCCTCGATCAATGCTCTTCGCCTGCCGATCGCGGCAGCTCTCAAACACAGGTGATCCAATGTTCGGTTTTCTCCGTCAATCCCTCGCGCTCTCGACCGCCAACCTGCGCAGCCTGCCGCGCCGGGCCTGGATTTCCCTGTCGATGGTGCTGTCCGTGACCCTCGTGGTGCTGGTGCTCCTGGGCTTTCTCGCCATGGCCAACGGCTTTCGCAAGACGCTGTCGTCGACCGGCGCCGACAACGTGGCGCTGGTGCTCAGTCGCGGTGCCTTCAGCGAGGCCCTGAGCCGGATCGAGACCCAGCAGGCACATCTGGTTGAAGAGGCCCCCGGCCTTGTTCGCACCGACGATGGCACGCCTCTGATCTCGCGGGAACTGGTGGTGCCGGTGGACGCGGTCGCACTGGACAGCAACAAGAATGAAACCCTGTCGCTGCGCGGTATCGACCAAACCGGCCTGACGCTCCGCCCCCGGGTGCAGATCAGCGATGGCCGCATGATGACCCCCGGCACTGCCGAGATCGTTGTTGGTGCGCGTCTGGCATCGCGCTACCGCAATCTGGCAGTGGGCGATACGATCACCTTCGGGCGCTCGCAATGGACCGTCGTCGGGCACTTCACGGCCGGGGGCAGTGTCTTCGAGAGCGAGCTGCTGGCCGATGCGGGGCTGGTGCAGGCGCAATTCAACCGCCCCAACCAGATCCAGTCCCTGCGCGTGCAACTCTCCGATGCAGCGCAGTTTGAACAGTTTCGCGCCTATGTTGAAGACGAGCTCGACATGGGACTGGCGGCACAGACCGAAAAGGCCTTCTATGCCGCCCAGGCCAGCGACATCAGCCGCATCATCCTGTTCCTGGGATGGCCCCTGGCGATCGTCATGGCCTTCGGCGCCGCGGTGGGTGCCATGACCACCATGTACAGTTCGGTCTCCGACCGGATGATCGAGATCGCCACCGTGCGCGCATTGGGGTTCAGCCGCAGCGCGGCGTTTGTGGCCACGCTTGTCGAAGCGCTGGTTCTGACACTGATCGGCTGCGCCATCGGTGTGGCGCTGGCCTGGATCGGGCTCGATGGCTGGAGTGCCTCGACAAAGGGCGGGGCCAATGCACAGTTGGCGTTTCAGCTCGCCCTTTCCTGGCCACAGGCGGTGAGTGCTGTGGTGCTGGCTCTTGCGATCGGTGCGGTCGGCGGCGGCTTGCCCGCATTGCGCGCCACACGTGTCCCCCTGCGCGCGGCAATGACCGGACGGGCCTGAGCCGATGGCACTGCCGCAGCCCTCGACCTCCCCCCCACCGCGTGGGATGCACCCAGAGCGTCCCCGCGCGGTGGTGATCGGTGGCGGCATTGCCGGTCTTGCCGCCTGTAGCGCGCTTGCCCCCCATGCCGCGTCGATCATTCTGATCGAGCCCGACGGCCTCCCCGACGGTACCACCTACAGGCGCCGAATCCCGCAGGCCCCGCATGTCCATGCGTTGCTGGACAGCGGCCGGCAGGCGCTGGAACAATTGATGCCGGGGATCGGGGCGGCGCTGCAACGGGCCGGGAGCCTGCCTCTCAAGGTCCGGTCGCAATGGCGCACTCACGATGGGCACGAATGGTGCACGCCCGAAGACACCGGTCCGATGGTGCTGAGCCAGAGTCGGCCGCTCCTCGAACAGGCGCTGCGGCAACGGGTGCGAAGGATACCACATCTGACCCTCATGTCCGGCCGTGTCCGGGGGCTGGTGACTCAGACGGGTGAAGACCCGCATTCGGCGCGTATCACCGGGGTCCATGTGCAGGACCCAGCGCAGCCCCCCTCCGCACCGGATCGCCCGGTCCCCGCAGACATCGTCATAGATGCCTCGGGGCGGGCCGGCGACAGTCTCAAATGGCTGGCGGCGGCGTCGGGCCGCCTCCCGCCGGAAGACACCCGGACACCTGACATCCGCTACTGCAGTGCTTTCTTTGACAGGACCGCGCAGGATGGTTCCACCGCCCTCAGCGCCTGGCTCCGCCCGGCACAGGCGCCCGGAACCCGCAGCCTGGTCATGGCACCGGTGGAACACAACCGCTGGATCATCACCCTGACCGGACGTTTCGGCGCCCAGATGCCGCGAGACGAGCAAAGCTTTCGCGAGCTGTTCGAGGCCACCGCCGGCGCAGAGCTGTCCGCCCGACTGGCAGATGCGCCGATGGTCTCTCGCCTGCGTGGCTTTGCGATCAAGACGGTGCGCTTCCGGCGCTTTGATCATATCGCAGAGGACCTGCCGACCGGATATTTCCCGATCGGAGACACCATCGCGACCTTCAACCCGCTGTTTGGACAGGGCATGAGCGTTGCCACGCTTCAGGCACTGTCGCTGCATAACACACTGACCCGCCAGCCGGATCTGGCAATGGCACAAAGCGCCTATCTGCAAGATGCCTGCCGGACTGCCGGCTGGGCCTGGAAAATCGGCGGCGCTGTTGATCGCGCCTACCCGCAGATGCGGCAACAGCCGGACCCTGAGTGCGATCACCTCGCCGAGCGGTTGCGGCTCGCCTTTTCCGCCTCCGTCATGCGCCCGGCGATGCGTGGCCAGATCGACCGCGTCCTGCATCTGCTTGATCCGCCAGACAAGCTCGACGTGCTCTGCAGCGAACTGGCCGAGTGACGCGTCGCGCCGCTTTGCGATCTCCCATCTCTTTGGCAAGGAATACCAAGATGAAACTTCTGACCACCGCTCCGCCTTCTGTCCGCTACGCGCCCGGTGCCTATCTCGATGCCGTGGGAACGCTGGCGCAATGGAATGAAACCGCCGGCGTTGAGGGGATGCTGATTTATACCGACAACAGCCTGATGGACCCGTGGACCGTCGCCCAGGCGGTGATGGACCGGACCCATCGCTTTGTACCGCTGGTCGCGGTTCAACCGCTTTACATGTCTCCCCTGGCTGCCGCGCGAAAGGTGTCCTCCCTCGCCTTTCTCTATGGGCGCAAGATGGCGCTCAACATGGTGGCCGGGGGCTTCGTCCGCGATCTGGAGCAGCTGGGCGACGCAACCGAGCATGATGCCCGCTATGACCGGCTGGTGGAGTACACGCAAATTCTACAGGCGCTGCTGCGCGGAGAATCTGTGACCTTCAGCGGCACATATTATCAGGTGACCAATCTGACGCTCTCGCCAGAGCTGCCGCCGGAACTCATGCCCGAGATTTACCTCTCCGGCGCATCTGAGGCCTGCGCGGCGGCAGCGGCGACCCTGGGGGCCACCCGCCTCAGCTATACCAAGCCGCCTCACGATCTCGAACCGCTTGCCCCGCTTCCCGGAGAAGGCCAGATCGGCCTGCGCTTTGGCGTTATTGCCCGTGAAACCTCCGAGGAGGCCTGGCAGGAGGCACGCCTGCGGTTCCCGGCGGATCGGCGCGGCCAATTCGCCCACAAGATGGCCCGGGGCACCACCGACAGCATCTGGCACCAGGAAATCTCGCAAAAGGCGGATGACCTGCACGAGGCGCGCGATGGTGCGTACTGGCTGTTTCCCCTGCGCAATTACAAGACATTCTGCCCCTATCTGGTCGGCAGCTACGGCGAGGTGGCGGCCTATGTCGGCCGGTATCGGGCCCTTGGCTATACCACGCTGATCCTGGACGTGCCGGAAAGCGAGGCGGAGCTTCGGCACAGCCTTCGCGCGGTGCAGCTCGGTGGTGCGCAGGTGCTGCGTCCCGAACCCGCCTCCTTCAGCTGATCGCGAGGCACCATGTTCAATCGCACCCTCTTCGACCCCGAGCACGACGCCTGGCGCGCCGAGGTGTCCCGTTTCCTGACCTCCGAGGTCGTCCCGCAGCATGATCGCTGGGTTGCAGACAAGAAGACACCGCGTGACATCTGGCGACGGGCTGGCGCGGCCGGGTTGCTGGGACGCGGGATGCCACGGCAATATGGCGGCGCGGGGCGGGATTTTCGCGACAGCGCCATCGTGATCGAGGAACTGGCGCGGCACCGTGTCCACGGGCTGTTCACCTGCCTGCAGAGCGATATCGTCGCGCCTTTCATTCTGCGGCTTGGTACGGACGCGCAAAAAGACCGCCTGCTCCCGGCCCTGTGCCAGGGCGAAACCCTCGGCGCGCTGGCCCTGACCGAACCGCAGGGCGGCAGCGCCATGTCCGATATGGCCACCACGGCCCGCAACAGCGGTGAAAGCCTGGTTCTGAACGGATGCAAGACACATATTTCCAATGGGTCAGTCGCAGATGTGGTGATCGTTGCCGCGCAGAGCGAGCGTGGTGCGATCGGCGACCAACCCGGACTGAGCCTGGTGCTGGTGGAGACCGAACGCCCGGGTATCAGTCAGCAAGCGATCCAGAAATGCGGCATGCCGGCATTGGATACCGGTCGGATCTCGCTGGAGGACTGTATCGTTCCGCGCGGCAACCTCCTCGGTGCCGAGGGCATGGGCTTTGTCTACCTGATGAGTTTCCTCGGGGTGGAACGGCTGGTCCTGGCCATCTACGCGCAGGGGTGCTGCGAGCGGATCTTGCAGGATCTGATCCGGGATTGCGACGCACGCCGCACACCGCAGGGCAGTCTTCTCGATCATCAAACCCCCCGGTTTGCCCTGGCGGACCTGTACAGCGAATGTGCCGTGAACCGCAGTTTCATCGACCAGTGCATTCCACAGGTGCAGGACGGTCGGTTTGACCCCAAGAGCGCCTGCATTGCAAAATTGCGGACCACCGCCACCCTGAAGAAGCTCGCCGCGCTGGGGGTACAACTGCGGGGGGCCGGCGGCATCAGCGGGGATAGCGGCGCCGCAGCGAGCCAGGATCTTCTCGATGCATCGGTGCAATCCATCTGGGGCGGCACCAGCGAGATCCTTCAGGATCTGATTGGCCGCAGCATGGCCAGTGGGCTATGAGTTGCGCGTTGCCGCCACTGCCGGTCGAGGTCTGGCATGTCCGGTTGCCCGATCAGCTGCGCCCTGAGGATCTGGCCCTGCTGGATCCTGAGGAACACGCGCGGGCCACAGCTATTTCGATGCCGGCGCACCGGGTGCAATATGTCGCCGCCCATGCCGCCCTGCGCCGAATTCTGGGAGCGGCCAGCGGATGCGCACCCGACACCTTGCGGATTCTCCGCGAGGCTCATGGACGCCCGGTGCTGCAAGGTCGCAACGCCCCGCATTTCAGCCTGAGCCACTCTGGCGCAGATGCGGCGATTGCCCTGTGCCGACACGCCCCGCTTGGGGTTGACCTGGAACAGCGCCGAGCGCGCCCCCGGGCGCGACAGTTGGTAGCACGGCTCTTTGCAGAGCCTGAACGCGCGCGCCTCCTGCCGCTCCGATCTGCGGAGTTTGACGCCGCCTTTGCCCGGCTTTGGGTCCTCAAGGAAGCCTATATCAAGGCGGATGGCCGGGGTCTGGCCTGCCCCCTCGACAGTTTTGCCATCGACCCTTTTGCGCCCCGTCTTCTTTGCAGTGACATGGAGGTCCCAATCCGCCCTCAACTCTCCTATAAGGAGTTGTGTAATAATATTGATAGCGCTTTAGTGGTATGGACCGCATACCCCGTTGAAATCAAACACCGGGTTCTGGATATGCGCGTTGATATGGGAAGGGCGGCCTGAGATGGACGTGTCATACAGAGGCCCGAATATGGCGATATGTACCGGGTCAGGATCGGGGCAGCCCGCTGCGTTCTGTGCCGCCGTCCTGCTGATGCCGCATGATCCAGACGACCGCCTTCAATGACCGGAGACTGAGGCCTTGCTGTTTTTCCCCCTGCCGTTCCTGACCGCGTTCTTCCTGATCTTCGTGATCATGCAGCTTGCCCGTTTCATCGGGCGGGGGCTTGATTGGGTGGTCATGCTGACCGTCGTGGGCTTTGCGTTGCAGTCGGTGCTGCTTGGCGTGTCCTGGGGCATTCAGGACATGCCCAAGATGCCGCTGATTTCGCTGGCGATCGCCTTGCCGCCCCTGACCTGGTTGTCGCTGAATGAACTGGCAGGCCGTACCGGGCGTTTCAGCCGCCCCGTCATATTCGGCGCGATCGCGGTGTTGCTGGCGATCACCAATGGCGCGTTCCTCCTCGGCATCGAGGATATCGTCGATACGATGTCGATTCTGGTCTACCTGCTGTTTGGCGGGCATCTGATCTGGTCGGGCATGAACCTAGATCTGGACTGGATGGCAAGCCGCCCCTTGCAGAGCCTCATTCCCACCCAGCGCGCCTATATGGTCGCGGGGACTATTTTGCTGCTTTCGGCCGGCGTGGACGTGATGGTCGCGCTGGATATCCGGCTCAACGACAGTCAGATTTCACCTGCACTGGTCGGATATTCCAACCTCACCTTCCTGCTTGCGCTGATCGTGGTGTTCTTTACCCGCCATGACGGCCCTGCCCCGGCGCCGCGGCCGCAGCCCACCACGCCGCAGGCCCAGTCCCTGTCGCCGGAGGACGAGACCAGCGCCGAAAGCATCCTTGCAAAGCTGGATCAGGAGATGGAAACCAACCATCTGTACCGAAATGAAAACCTGTCGCTGAACGAAATCGCACGCAAGATCCGCGTGCCCGCCCGACAGGTGTCCAGCGCCGTGAACACGCTGCGGGCAATGAATGTTCCGAAATACGTCAATACGTTCCGCATTCGCGATGCCTGCCGCATCCTTGAAGAAACCGACATGCCGGTGACCGAGGTGATCTTTGCCGTGGGGTTCACCACCAAATCCAATTTCAATCGCGAATTCCAGCGGGTGACCGGCCTCAACCCCAGCGCCTGGCGCAGCCGTGCCTGTACCACCTCCGAACCCCGCTCCGGCTCTGACACGGTCCGGGTGCAGGAAACCGCATCGGAGACCTGAGCCCCCAGGTCCGGAAACCCGATCTCGGACGTCCTTGATCGCGCATCAGGTCGCATACAGGGGGCGGAGGGGCCACACTCCATTGCACAGAAGACGGGGACTGCTGCCCCCTTGCACAGGAGCATTGGCATGAAACGCAAGACAAAGATCACGCTCGCCTCGATCAGCGCCGCCCTGGTGGTCCTGAGCGCCGCCCCGCGTCTGGTCCAGGCCGAGGACGATCAGTCCATTCCGTTATCCGCCGCCATTCGCACGGTCATACTGCATGGAGACGGCACCGCGCTGAAGCTGACCACTCATGCTGACGACGTGCGCGAGGCAAGGATAACCACCGAGGACAATATCGGCTGTGCTATTACATCGACCATAGAAACGGTTGGCGATCAATTGAAGATCTCAGTTGAAAAAGGCCGCATGCGCGTGGGGTTCTGGTGCGACCCCGATGTGACGCTGTCGCTTCCGGCCGGGCTAAGCCTGGAGATCGGCCTGACCAACCTCGCTGCGGACATCAAAGGGACCTACGATCAGGTCCAGATCCGCACCGGCCAATCGGTAATCGATTTCGATGGTGCAGCGGAGCATTTCACACTGCATGGGCGGCGTGCGGCGGTCCGTCTGAACTTCCCGCGCGACATGCCGCGCGAGGCCGTGGAGCTCGATGTTGATACCATTCTGTCACATGTCACCTTCAACGGCGCCTGATCAGACCCTGCGGCCTCGTCACGCCCCACAGCATGTGTGACCCATCCGGAGCCAGCAGCGGCACGGGGCCACGCCGCGCCCGGTTTCCTGAACACCACCTGCGCCGCGGGGCCATCGCCCCCCCCGGTCGGCGCAGGAGGCTTATCCATCGGGTACGGTAACCGGCATTGAAAACCCTGTTTTCACCCGATCCATCACCGCGCTGGTGCGGAACCGCAGTACGTTTTCTTCGGCAAAGAACTGACGGCGGGTGAAGTCATCATAATCGGCCATATCGCGCGCCGAGATGATCAGCACAAAATCAGCGTTTCCCGTCACATAGTAGCACTGCATCACCTCCGGTGCGGCGCGCATCTGCGCCTTGAAGCGGTCCAGATCTTCCATCCGCTCGTTTTGCAGCGTCACCTCGACAATCAGCAGCAACCCGCGTCCCACCTTGTCCGGGGCGAGCACGGTGATTTCGGATTCTACCACATCTGAGGCCCGCAACCGTGCCAAGCGTTTGCGGCAGGCATCCGGCGACAGCCCCACTTGCTTGGAGAGCGCCTCGGCGGTCATGCGGGCGTCGGACTGGATGGCCTCCAGTATCAGGGCGTCGAATCTATCCATACCGGCAGAATGGCGGAAATTCGGCCTCTGGGTAAGACGCAACGGTTCTGCCGGGCGGTATTCGGACCATTATGGCTTGGTTAGTATGATTTTCAGCCAGATCCGATCCGAGAAATCCGGGATACGTCACCGCAAGAGCGCTAGGCTGGACATCAAAGAACAGGAGCCCGCTTTATGCCCGTGACATTTGCCAACCCCCACCGTGGTCGGGGTCTCGCCCTCGACGCGCCGTTTCCTTGCGATGATGCAAAAGGGGTCGCCGATTTGCTGGGGCAATGCCCTGCGCATCAGGAAACACCGCTCCTGTCCGTGCCCACACTGGCCGCGCACTGTGGCGTTGCGCAGATCCACCTCAAGGACGAGCGCAACCGCATGGGGCTAGGCAGTTTCAAAGCACTCGGGGCCGCACATGCCATTGCCCGCACCGCGTGGGATGTGGTCGAGGATGGCGATTGGTCAAAAGCGCTGGCAGGGCGCACATTCGTCACCGCAAGCGCAGGCAACCACGGACTGTCCGTTGCCGCCGGGGCGGCCCTGTTTGGGGCGCAGGCGGTGATCTACCTAGCCGAAACCGTGCCCGAGAGTTTTGCCGCCCGCCTGCGTGCCAAAGGTGCCGAGGTAGTGCGCGAGGGAAACGATTATGAGGCCAGCATGGATGCGGCAGAGACGGCGGCGGCGCGCAACGACTGGACGTTGCTCTCTGACAGCTCTTGGCCCGGATATACCGAACTCCCTTATCTGGTGATGGAGGGATACCTGCAACTCGCGGCGGAGGCCGCTCAGCAGATCCCCGCCCCCCCGACACATATCCTGCTGCAAGCCGGGGTGGGCGGATTGGCGGCTGCGGTCGCCGCCCATGCGCGCAAGGTCTGGGGTGACACCCCGCAGATCATTGTCGTTGAGCCAGAGGCTGCCCCTGCCCTCATGGAGAGCATCCAGGCTGGCAAAGTGATCGATACACAAGGGCCGGTTTCTGCGATGGGGCGACTGGACTGCAAAACGCCGTCGATGATCGCGCTGCAGGGGCTGGCGCGCGATGCGGATCTGTTTGTCACCCTCAGCGAAGAGGAGGCTGATGCCGCCGTGGTCACACTCCAAAACCAAGGACTGGCCACAACCCCCTCTGGCGGGGCCGGGATCGGTGCCTTGATCGCCGGGCTTGATCTGCCCGAAGACGCCCGCGTTCTCGCGATCTTGAGCGAAGGGCCAGAGGATGCCTGAGACGTCGCTGATCTTTCCCGCGCTTGAATATCAAAACCGCATCACCCGGTTGCAGGACCGTATGGCAATAGCCGGGGCCGATGCGCTGCTGCTGAGCACGGCGGCGGATGTGTTTTACGTCACCGGTTTCCTGACCCGGTTCTGGGAAAGCCCCGCCCGGCCCTGGTTCATCGTGGTGCCCGTCTCTGGCGCTCCGGTGGCGGTCATCCCCTCTATCGGTGCCGCCTTGATGCAGCGCACATGGATCACGCAGGTCCGGACGTGGGATGCGCCTGACCCTGTGGATGACGGACTGAGCCTCTTGGTCGACACGCTGGCGTCACTGGTCCCAGAGCAGGGAAAAATCGCTCTACCCATGGGATTGGAGACACATCTGCGGATGCCGCTTGCAGGTTATCACGCCCTTTGCGCGCAGCTGGCCCCGCGACAGGTGATGGATGGCACTGATATTTTCCAGCGGGTGCGTGAGATCAAATCCGAGGCCGAAATTGCCAAGATCCGTACCACCTGCGCCATCGCTGGGCGCGCTTTTGATCGGGTGTCAGAGATCGCGGGCGTGGGCCGCCCGCTTGATCAGGTGTTTCGCGCATTTCAGGCTCTGTTACTGGATGAGGGGGCCGATTGGGTGAGCTATCTTGCTGGCGGCGCGGGCGCGGATGGCTACGGCGATGTGATCTCTCCGGCCACCGCGCAGCCGCTGGAGAAGGGCGATATTTTGATGCTCGACACTGGTGCGGTCCGCGAGGGGTATTTCTGCGACTTTGACCGCAACTATGCCATCGGTCCGGCCTCGGATCTGGCCAAACGCACGCATTCCGCGCTCTGGTCTGCGACCGACACCTGTCTTGAGGCGCTGCGTCCGGGGATGCTGGCGCGGGATGTGCATCAGATCCTGAGCGATGCGCTGATCGCGCAAGGGGCCACACCCGGTGCTGGACGGCTGGGCCATGGGCTGGGCGTGACGTTGACGGAGTGGCCGTCGTTCACCCCGAAGGACACCACGCCCCTGCGGGCGGGCATGGTGCTGACACTCGAACCCGGCGCAATGGTGGGGCCGGGTCGCATCATGGTGCATGAGGAAAACATCGTTTTGCGCGAAAGTGGTGCTGAGCTTTTGTCGCCCCGTGCGCCCTCTGACCTGCCGGAGCTTGGATGATGACATCCTTTCCGTATGAGATCACCGAAGACCCGCGCCCGCGTCTCGGGCTGGTTGCCTTGCAGGTGGATGAAACCATCGAAGAGGACTTCCGCCAGATGTTTCCTCAGCCTGCGGCACGGCTGCACATCAGTCGCGTTCCTTCCGGTGCGGAGCTGACGCCCGACACCATCGCCGCCATGGAAGAGGATTTGCCGCAGGCCGCGCGCCTGCTGCCGCCTGCCGCCCGGTTTGAGGTCATCGCCTATGGCTGCACCTCCGGCACCAGCCTGATCGGCGCATGCAGGGTGAAAGAACTGGTCCATGCCAATGCCACAACACACGCCGTCAGCGACCCGCTCAGCGCCGCGATTGCCGCGCTCCGGGCACTGAACGTGACGCGTGTCGGGATCGTCTCGCCCTATATCGCCTCCGTGGCCGCCCCGATCCGCGCAGGATTTGAAGCAGCGGATTTTGTGGTGCCCGACATGCTTGGCTTTGGCGAGGAGGTTGAGGCCCGTGTCGCGCGGATCGCACCTGCCTCCATCCGTGCCGCGGCCCATGCGCTTGCATCACGGGCTGAACTGGATGCGGTCTTCCTGTCCTGCACCAACTTGCGCACACTTGAGGTCATCCCGACGCTCGAAGCGGAACTGGGCCTGCCGGTGCTGAGTTCCAATCAAGTCCTCGGCTGGCACATGGCAAGCTTCGCGGGCCTTACCCTGCGGGATCTGGCGGTGCCGGGACAGCTTGGAAAAAAGGCGGCGCAGCTCTGAGCCACGCCGCCTGTTTGTCCTTAGCCCTGAGGGGCTACGTGTTCAGACGCGCACCATGTCGCGCGGCATCTCGGAAAAGATCTCCGCACCGTCTTCGCGCAGGATGACGATCTCCTCCAGACGGATGCCGAACTTACCCTCAAGGTAGATGCCCGGCTCGATCGAGAACACATTGCCCTCGGCCAGCACCACGTCGGAATTGGCGGCGATATAGGGCGGTTCGTGAATGTCGATACCAAGACCATGGCCGGTGCGATGCAGGAAACGATCGCCATAGCCTGCGGCGGTGATCACATCGCGCGCGGCCTTGTCGATATCGCTGGCCACAACACCCGGCTTGGCCACCGCGAGCGCGGCCTGAACGGCCTTCTCGACCACGTCAAAGACCTCCTCATACCCCTCTTCGGGCGCACCAAAGTAGCCGCAGCGGGTCATGTCGGAGGGGTAGCCATCCAGACGGCAACCGGTGTCAATCAGCACAGCAGAGTTGCGGGTCAACTGGGTGTCACCGGGCGTGTGATGCGGGAAGGCCCCAGACGCGCCAAAGCACACGGAGCAAAACTCCAGCGTCGCTCCGGCAGCGGCATATTCGGATTTGATCAGTTCAACGATCTCGCTCTCGGTGACGCCTTCTTTGAGGGCGGCAAACGCGGCCTTGACGGCCTTGTCATTGGTCAGATGCGCGGCTTTGATCGCGTGGTACTCGCTGTCGTCCTTGGAGGCTCGCAACAGGCTCACGGTGTCATCGGCAAAGCGACGGCGCGGCGTCTCCAGCGCATCCAGAAGGCGCAGCGAGAAATCGGTGCGCATGGTCTCATCTAGAACCACCGACACATTCGGGCGCGTCGCGCCGCAGGCCTCAAGAAGTGCGGCCAGAGCGGCATCCGGGCCTTCGTCATCACGCCATGGGTGGAACGGCAGGTCCGTGTCCTTGCGCGCGGCGGCGGCATTCAGCGCCGGCATCAAAAAACCCGCATAAGACTGGCTCACCAAGAGCATTACCGGGCGCTCATCGCCGTGAGGATGCACACCAGACAGCCACGCCATATGGCTGGAAGGGCCGAGAGCGACAAGGTCGGTGCCTGTCAGCTCCATACGGGCACGCAGAGCAGCGAGGCGGGCGGCGGTCAGCGGGAATTCGGTCATCGAAGGCTCCGGGATTATAGGGGGAGATAGGGGAAGCGGGCCACCAGCGCGGGCGGCCCGATCAGTTCACAGTTACTCTTTTTCCACCAGACGGTAGAACACAAAGTCAGAGGTCGCGCCGTTGACGTAACCCGAAACCGCCTCGTTCATGGCGACCTGATAGGCGGCCTGGAACATGATCACGATGGGCGACTCGGCTTGCACCTCTTTTTGCAGTTCGCGGTACATGTCGAGACGGGCATCCGCGTCGCTCTCGGACAGCGCTGCCATGGTTTTCTTGTTCATCTCTTCCGGCACGGCCCATGCGTTGCGCCAGGTGGTGGTCGCTGCATAATTGTCGTCAGAGTTGTCGGAATTATAGGCGAAGGCCTTGGCGTTGGAGTGCGGATCCATGAAGTCCGGGCCCCAATAGAGCAGCATCGCCTCATGGCTGCGCTCGCGGTATTTGGTGATCACCTGGCTCCCGGTGCCGGGCAGGATCTCAAAGTTGATGCCCGCATCGGCAAAGCTCGCTTGCAGCGACTGCGCCATATCGGTGAAGGGTGCCGCATTGATCACATCCAGCGACACGGTGATCGGGGTCTCGATGCCGGCCTCGGACAGGATGCTCTTGGCCTTTTCCGGGTCATAAGAGAACGGGGTCTCATCATACGAACCGGGGAAGCCTTTGGGCCAGAAGGCCTGATGCACTTCCATCTGACCTTTGATGATCGTATCGGTCATGCCTTTGTAGTCGACCAGATAGCGTGCCGCTTCCCAAACAGCGGGGGGCGTCAGGCTCTCGGTTTTCTGGTTGAACGACAGGAAGTGGACAGCCGCCTGCGGGAAGGTCTCGACCTTGATCTCGCCACTGTCGAGCGAAGCCACCTGATCCGGCGTCATGTTGCGCGCCAGATCGACATCGCCTTGCTCCAGCAGCAGCTGCTGAGTGGCGCTTTCGGCAACGTGACGGATGATCACGCTGTCGATCTTGGGCGCGCCGTTGAAATAGGTCGGGTTCGCCTGCATGCGTACCATCTGACCCGCAGAATAGCGTTGCAGCGTGAAGGGACCGGAACCGGCTGCATTGGCGTTGAGCCACGCATTGCCCATGTCGCCGTCAACTTCGTTTTCCTGCACCAGCTTGCTGTCGACGATGGATGCGGGGCGCGCAGCCAGGACGTTCAGCACAAACGCCGGAGAGAAATCGCCCGCGTATTTCACGGTGACGGTGTTGCCCTCGCCCGTGACCATCTCGCCGATGTTATCTGCCGTCCAGCCCAGTTGGGTCAGGATGAACGCCGGGGTCAGGTTCAGCTTCACCACGCGGGAGAAGGAATAGACCACGTCTTCTGCGGTCACCGGGTTGCCAGAGGGAAACGTCGCGCCATCGCGCAGGGTGAAGGTGATGGTCTTGGCGTCGGGATCGGTGACCCATTCCGAGGCCAGACCTGCCGCCAGAACCGTGGTGTCTTCGGCATCGTATTGAACCAGACGATCATAGAGGTTGGTGACCAGCTCGCCAGAGGTGAACTCATAGGCCTGCGCGGGGTCGATGGCGACGATATCGTCGATGTTCTGTGCCACCACCAGCACGCCCTCGGGCGTGTCGGCCAAGACGGCAGGTGCCGCAAGCGGCAACAGCAGCGCGCTGGCCAGCAATGTTGTCTTCAGATGTTTCACGGGAGGTCTCCTTGTTGGATGAAACTTCTAGTCAGTCTGTCGCGGTTTACGCGTTCTGTTTGTGGGACAGTTCCGGAAGCTCGATGGCGCCTTTGCGGTTGAGAACTGTCAACGTCCCGGTCCAGAGCAGCCGGGCGGTGTGATCGGTTGGGTTGCTCCATGCGTGCGGGGTATTGCCGCTGTAGTGCAGGCTATCGCCCGCGGTCATGGCGAAGGACTGGCCATCCAGCGTTTGCTGGATTTCCCCCTCAAGGACAAAGATGATCTCTTCGCCCTCATGGCTCACGGTTTCCGATACATAGCCAGACGGGATGTGCAGGATGTAGGACGACATCTCAGAGCCGGGAAAATCCGCGCCCAGCGCCTCGTAGCGCAGAGAGGAATCATCCAGCGCAAACAGCGGACGTGTTCCCGCACGGGTCAAACCGTCCGAAGGCTTCGATGCCGAAATGAAATAATCCAGCCCAACATCCAGCGCCGCTGAAATCTGCGCCAAGGTCCCAAGCGAAGGTGTTGCGTTGTCGCGCTCAACCTGACTGAGATAGCCGACCGACACACCGGATTTGTCGCAGAGCGCCTGCAAGGTCAGTTTCAATTGCTTGCGGCGCTTGCGAATCGCGGGGCCGACATTGGGCTCTTGTGGTGGTTTTTCACGCGGCATTTTTGTTCTTCACACTTTGGGTTGGACCCTGCGTCTGTAGCATCAGACAGGGTCACATTCCTGGATGTTGTCTCGCTCACGCTACAAAAAAAATTTTTGTCAGGCAAAAATTTTTTTGCACATTTCGAAAATTGTTTTATGCCTGATGCACCAACCACCGCGTCAGGGGCCTCTCTGGCGCAGAGTTTTCACGATGCCAGATCTCCCGGCTGCCGGGGGCTTTGGGAGGAAAAAAGGGGACCAGACCCTTGAGTACAGCCGCGCCTTCACACGCCGGGCTGAGGAAAACCGCCAGCGCATTTGGTGGCTTTGTCATCGTCACGTTCCTGACGTTTGTCGGATTGATGGCGATCACTTTCTTCATCGGCCGCGTGATCCCGATTGACCCGGTTCTGGCCGTGGTCGGAGATCGCGCCACGCAAGAACAATACGACGCCGCCCGCATCGCCATGGGGCTGGATCAGCCTTTGGTGGTGCAGTTCATCACCTATGTGGGCGATGTGTTTCAGGGTGATCTTGGCCATTCGGTGTCCACCAACCGCCCCGTCGCAGAGGATCTGGCGCGCGTCTTCCCGGCAACGCTTGAGATGGCAACGCTCGGCATTATCATCGGCGTTGGCATGGGCGTTCCGCTGGGTGTCTGGGCCGCAGCAAGGCAAGGCACATGGGTGGATCAGTTGATCCGCGTCTTTGCACTGCTGGGTTACTCTGTTCCCGCCTTCTGGCTTGGTCTTGTGGGACTGGTCGTATTTTACGCGGGCCTTGGCTGGGTCGGTGGTCCGGGACGTGTCGATATCTTCTACGAGGGTCTGGTCGAGCCGCACACCGGCCTGCTGCTGGTCGATGCCCTCATTGCAGGCGACATGGATGTGTTCTGGAGCGCATTGGATCACCTGATCCTGCCCGCCACCATCCTTGGGTTCTTCTCGCTGGCCTATATCGCGCGCATGACCCGCAGCTTCATGCTGGATCAACTCGGCCAAGAGTACATCACCACCGCCCGTGTCAAAGGCGTGTCGGAATGGCGGGTGATCTGGACCCACGGCTTCCGCCCGATCCGGGTGCCACTGATCACGGTGATCGGCCTTTCCTATGCGGCACTGCTCGAAGGCTCGGTGATGATCGAGACGGTCTTTAGCTGGCCGGGCATCGGCAACTATCTGACCGTGGCGCTGCTCAATGCCGACATGAACGCCGTCCTTGGCGCAACTTTGGTGATCGGTTCGGTCTTCATTCTCATCAACAAGCTGTCGGATGTGCTCTACCGCATTCTCGACCCGCGCAGCCGATAGGAGGGTGCCATGACAACGATGACAAACTGGCTGCTCGACGACTCCCCCAGCTCCCGCCTGCAAGCCTCCTTGGGTCACAGCTACCGTGTGACACGGATGCTGATGCGCAATCCGCTCGCTGTGGTCGGGGCGCTGATCCTCTTGGTGTTGATCCTGGCGGCCATCTTTGCGCCGTCGATCGCGCCTCACAGCCCGCTCGGACAAAACCTCGGTCAACGCCTGCTGCCCCCCTCTGCCGCGCATTGGATGGGCACCGATGAGCTGGGCCGCGACATCTTTAGCCGCGTCATTTACGGCGCGCGTATTACCCTGTTGATCGTGGCGCTGGTGGCGGTGATCTCCGCACCGCTTGGACTGCTCATCGGGGCTGTGTCTGGCTATTTCGGTGGCTGGACGGACAAGATCATCATGGGCGTGACGGATGTGTTCCTGTCGATGCCCAAGCTGATCCTCGCGCTCGCCTTTGTGGCGGCACTCGGGCCGGGGATTGAGAACGCGATCATCGCCATCGCCATCACATCCTGGCCTGCCTATGCGCGGATCGCACGCGCCGAAACACTGACCTTCCGCAACTCGGAATTCATCTCGGCCATGCGCCTGCTTGGAGCATCGCACACGCGGATCATCACTGGCCATGTGCTGCCACTGTGTACCTCGTCGATGATCGTGCGGGTGACGCTGGATATGGCCGGTATCATCCTGACCGCTGCGGGTCTGGGCTTCCTCGGCCTTGGCGCACAACCGCCGCTGCCGGAATGGGGCGCGATGATCTCGCGCGGTCGGGCCTTCATCCTCGATCAGTGGTGGGTCGCCACCATGCCGGGCTTTGCCATCATCATCGTCTCGCTCGGTTTCTGTTTCCTCGGTGACGGTTTGCGCGATGTGCTGGACCCCAAACAAGGAGGCAAATCATGAGCGATATGCCACTTTTGGAACTGGAAAACCTGCGCGTGAGCTTCCCCACGCCACAGGGGCGCATCGAGGTGGTCAAAGGCCTGTCCTTCACCTTGGGTCGCGAACGTCTGGGCATCGTCGGCGAAAGCGGGTCGGGCAAATCCATGACGGGCCGCGCGATCCTGCGGCTTGTGCGTAAACCGGGACGCCAGCAGGCTGATCGCATGATCTTTGATGGCATCGACCTGCAAGGATTGTCGGAACGCAAGATGCGCGACCTGCGCGGCGCGCGGATCTCGATGATCATGCAAGACCCGAAGTTCTCGCTCAATCCGGTGATGACCATCGGCGCGCAGATCGCCGAGGCACTCAAGACCCACGAGAACCTTGCCCGCAGCGAGGTCAAATCCCGCGTGCTAGAGATGCTGCATTCCGTGCGCATCAACGATCCCGAACGGGTGGTGAACCTCTATCCGCATGAGGTTTCGGGCGGTATGGGCCAGCGTATCATGATCGCCATGATGCTGATCCCGCGCCCGGATCTGCTGATCGCGGATGAGCCGACCTCAGCGCTGGATGTCTCTGTGCAGGCGCAGGTTCTGGACCTCATCGACGAGCTGGTGCGCGACAAGGGCATGGGGCTGATCCTGATCTCGCATGACCTCAATCTGGTGGCGCGCTACTGCGACCGCATCCTCGTGATGCACGCAGGCGAAGTGGTCGAGAGCTGCGCCGCCGAAGACCTGCACAAGGCCACGCACCCCTATACCCAAGGGCTGCTGGCGGCGGTGCCACGGATGGAAGAAACGCGCGAGGAACTCCCCGTCCTCGACCGCAGCGCATGGAGCGGCACATGAGCGCGATCATTTTGAAAAACCTCGATATCTCCTATGGCCACACCAAGGTGGTTGAGGGGGTAAACATTGAGGTCGCCGAAGGTGAAAGCTTTGCTCTGGTCGGTGAAAGCGGCTCTGGCAAATCCACGATCCTCAAGGCCATTGCAGGCCTCGCCCCGGATTGGAGCGGCGAGATCTCGGTGCTGGGACAGCCCCGCGGGCGCAACGTGGATCAGGGCTTTGCCACCCGTTGTCAGATGGTGTTCCAAGACCCTTACGGCTCGCTGCATCCGCGCAAATCCGTGGACACGGTGCTGAGCGAGCCGCTCAAGATCCATGGGCTAGGCAATCGCGATGCCCGCGTGATCGAGATGCTCGCTGCGGTGGGCCTCGATCAGCGGTTTCGGTTCCGCTATCCGCACCAGCTTTCGGGCGGGCAACGCCAGCGGGTCGCCATCGCGCGCGCCCTGATGCTGGAACCCAAGGTGATGCTGCTTGATGAGCCCACATCGGCGCTGGATGTCTCGGTACAGGCGGAGATCCTCAACCTGCTGAAGAAACTGCGCCGCGAGCAGGGGCTGACCTATCTGATGGTCACCCACAATCTGCCTGTCGTCAGCTTCATGTGCGACCGCATGGCCGTGATGAACAAGGGCCGCATCGTCGAGATCGCGCCCGCAACAGCGCTTCACGATGGCAGTTTCACCGACCCTTACACGCAATCCCTTTACGCCGCATCGGGCGGCAATCCAGACCGCAAGGACTAAGACATGACGGACACAAACACGGCGCGCCAAGATTTTGAAAAAGCGCTGTCAGAGGCCACCACCGAAGAGCAGGCTTATGACGCGCTTTGCGCGCTGACCAAGGCCACGGTGGGGGCAAAGCTGTTCACCGTGATGACCGCTGACATGGACGCTATGCTCGCCCGTCGCGTCTACACGGATGATGCGGAAAATTACCCCACAACAGGCACCAAGGAAATCGAGATGAACCGCTGGTTCGAGCAGGTTCATGGCCGTCACGAGACCTTTGTCTCCAACACTCTGGCCGATATCGACACCGTGTTCCCAGACGCGGAACTGATCGGCAAACTGGGCTGCGGATCGGTCATCAACCTGCCGGTGATCCTTGGCGGCAAGATGGTGGCCACGGTCAACATCCTACACGAAGAGGGGTATTACACGCCCGAGCGTGTCGCACAGGCGCATGAGGTCCTTCGCTTGCCCTCCATGGCCGTTGTTGCCGCAACAACCTGAGGCTGTCGCCCACGGGAGCAGCGGCGCGCGCAGCAGCTGCTCCCACACATTGGTCAATCTGCGGAATTTCACGATGTGACCACGCATGGCTTTACGGCTTCTTAAACGCAAACATGCAGTAATCCCGGCACGACAACTTGATGCCTCGGCGCTGAAACGGGCGCTCAGAAACAGGGATGCTGACATATGGTCAAAAAATTCGTCGAAATCGACCTGAAAGGCGCTGGCGAAGCCCTGATGAACCACTCGATCATCCTCAAGGTTCAACCGGAAACGCTTGAGGTTGTCGCCGCGAGCGACACTGCGCACGACGAATTTGCCCGCCTGCGCACTTCGGAACCCAGCACATTGACGGATCTGGTGGTCGATCAGGGATGTCTGCGCCGAGATATTGCGGCGACCGCCTCTGGCGCAGGCAGCGCCTCATTCAGGGTACGCCTGGAGGACACACCAACCTCTCCGCAATTCTTTGGCATCATGCAGAAATCACATGATGACCATGTCTTCCTGACCGGGGGCGTGGTTGAGCCGGACGAGGCGATACAGGGCTATGTCGCGGCGATCGACCGCGCCCAGGCCATCGTCGAATATGACATCGACGGCACCATCATGCGGGCGAACGAGAATTTCTGCGCCCTGACCGGTTTCAAGAAGGGCGATCTGATCGGGGCCCACCACAGCATTCTGTGGCCGAAACTACAGGACAAGCCGGAGCCGTACCTGACCTTCTGGGGCGATCTGTGCAAGGGCCATGGCGTCGAAGGCGAGTACCAGCGCGTTGGTCGCAAGGGCAACCAGATCTGGGTGCGCGCGGCTTTCAATCCGATTTTTGACCGCGAAGGCAACGTGGTCCGGATCATCGAATACGCCATGGACGTGACCGCCAGCAAACGTCAGTCTGCGGAAAGCGCCGGCAAAATCGAGGCCCTGAGCCGCAGCAGCGCGGTGATCGAATTTGACCTCGACGGCACAATATTGGAGGCCAACGCGAATTTTCTCGACCTGACCGGCTACACCCGGGACGAGATCATCGGCCGCCATCATCGCCTGTTCTGCGACCCTGCCACCGTAAAAAGCGCGGGCTACAGCAATTTCTGGAGCAAACTGGCCAGTGGCGAGCACGCCCGCGGCGAATACCGCCGCCTGTGCAAAGATGGCTCTCCGGTGTGGATTCAGGCTACCTACAACCCGGTCTACGGCCCTGACGGGGAATTGCTGAAGATCGTCAAATTCGCCACTGACGTAAGCGCCGAACATCAGCAACGCGCCGAGATGGAAGCCCGCCTGAATGCCGCCAACCGCAGTCAGGCGGTGATTGAATTCGACCTCGACGGGAATGTGCTGTGGGCCAATGACATCTTCCTCGACCTGACCGGCTATGCAAGCGACGAGATTGTCGGCCTGCACCATCGCGTCTTCTGCACCGAAGAACATGTGGCCAGCCGGGACTATGCAAGTTTCTGGCGCAAACTGAGCGCCGGGGAATTTGCAAGTGGCGTCTATCAGCGCCGGCGCAAGGACGGTAGCGATCTGTGGATCCAGGCCACCTACAACCCGGTGTTTGACCTCGATGGCAATCCTATCAAAGTGGTCAAATTCGCCAACGACCTGACAGAGTCCAAAAAACAATCCGTCGAATTCGAGGCTAAGCTGAACGCCGTCAGCCGCAGTCAGGCGGTGATCGAATTTGATCTCCAGGGCACGATCCTGAGCGCCAACGAGAACTTTTTGTACCTGATGGGGTATGATGCCGATGAGGTGATCGGGCAACGCCATGCCATGTTCTGCGAGCCGGACTATGCGGAAAGCGAAGCTTATCGCGAATTCTGGGCGCAACTGCGGCGCGGCAACTTTGCGGCGGGCGAATACCGCCGCATCGGCCGTGATGGCAAAGAGGTCTGGATTCAGGCGACCTATAATCCGATCTTCGACCTGCGCGGCGAACCGGTGAAAGTGGTCAAATACGCCAGCGACGTCACCGAGACCAAAAAACAGGCCGTGGATGCCAACAACAAGATCCAGGCCATGGACCGCAGCCAGGCGGTGGTGCAGTTCGACCTCGATGGCAATGTGATCTCGGCGAACGAGAACTTCCTCAGTGTCATGGGCTATTCACTGCGCGAAATTCTCGGTCAGCACCATTCGATGTTCTGCACTCCGGATTATCTGAAATCCCAGCAGTACCGGGACTTCTGGCTGGCGCTCAACCGCGGGGAATATCAGTCCGGACGGTACCACAGGGTCGGCAAGTTCAGCCGCGATGTTCATATCCAGGCCACCTACGCACCGCTCATGGACCTGCACGGGCAGCCGGTCGGTGTGATCGAATACGCCACCGATGTGACCGAACAGGTGGCGCGCGAACACCGTATCCGCGAAAAGGCGGAGGAAATGACCCGCGTTGTAGACTCGCTGAGCGAAGCAATCTCGGACATTTCCTTTGCCACCAGCGAGGCCCGCACCAAAGCCGGCGAGACCGAGCAGAACGCGAACCAGGGGTTCGAGGCGCTGAACCACACGATTGAAACGATCGAGTTGATGCAGCGCTCTTCGGGCGAGATCTCGGAGATCGTCAAGGTGATCGGCGAAATCGCGAACCAGACCAATCTCCTGGCGTTCAATGCGGCCATCGAGGCGGCCCGGGCCGGGGAGCACGGGGTCGGCTTCTCCGTCGTCGCCGAGGAAGTCCGAAAACTGGCCGAGCGCAGTTCCGAAGCCGCCCATAAGATCTCGCGCCTGATCACCGAGTCCGAAGTCCGTGTCGATCAGGGGACCACCCGCTCGGTCGCGGCGCGGGATGCCTTTTCTCGGATCGTTGAAAGTGTCGCCCTGACAGGCCAGTCGGTCGATCAGATTTCCTCGGCGGCGGAAAACCAGCTTGCGGCGTCGAAACAGGTCGTCGATCTGATCAGCCAATTGTCCGGCGACAACCGGGCGGCCTGAACCGATGTCAGACCGCGCAGCTGAACCGGACACCTGCGCCGACCCCGCGGACCAGCTGGTCGGCGTGGTCGAGATCGGAGGCATGCTGTTCGCAATCCCGATCCACCAAGTGCGCGAGGTCATTCCTGCGCCGGAGCGGTTTCAGCGCCTCCCCGGCCAACACCAGGATCTCCTCGGGGCGGTCCTGTTGCGTGGCAAGGCGATCCCGGTGCAAAGCCTGCACCAAAGGCTGGGCGCCGAAGCCAGCCTGCACACAGGCACCACGCCGGAAGACACGGCACAGGGGGCCACTCCGGCCGGCGGTGTCATCGTCGTCATCCGCGCCGAAGGACGAGTCGCCGGACTGCTTGTGGATTCGGTGCGCTGCCTGCTGCAACTGGGGGACACCTGGCATCAGAACCTCCCCGACAATGAAGACGTTCTGATCAGCGGCGGTTATATCTGCGAAACCAACGGGCATTTCTCGATGCTGTCGGTTCCCGAGTTGCTGAATGTGCCACAAGCACCGTCGGACGAGATCTCCGAAACCGCGCGCCAGCGGGCCCGCATCAAGCGCCTGCCCTATATCCGCTTCCGCGTGGGCGGGCGGAATTTCCTGATCGCCATGTCGGATATCGCCTCCACGGTTCCCACCAGTCCGCTCAGCCCCTGGCCGATAAACGGCAGTTCCTGCCTGGGTCTGATCCAGCGCCACGGTATGGAAATGCCGATGCTGGACACGCTGGAAAACCTCGGGTTCGCCAGTACGGGAGAGAGGCCGGAGGCGGCGGCAGGCATCATTATTGAATTTCCCGACGATCATGCGCTGGCCTTTCATGTCGACCAGGTTGTCAGTGTCATGAACATTGAGGCAGGCGCGGTCTATGATTTTCCGCCCAGCGTCACCTCACGCCGGGAGCTGTTCAGCGGTGTCCATATTGACGAACAGGATGAGCAGTGTCTGGTGATCGACGTGGCCGCTTGCCGACAGGACCCGGACCTGTTGCAACTGGCCGAAACATCACATCGCCTCAAGACCACGCCCCAGATCGCGGTCAAAGATGCCCAGGGCAAACCCTCGGACCACCCTGTCGGCACGGAACCGGCGTATGATGAAAACCGTCTCGCCGCGTTGCGCTCTGCGTCGGGGCGCTATCTGACGGTGTCCGCAGGTGGGGACTTTGCCGTCCCGATCGAAGCCGTAAGCGAGATCATGCGTCTGCCGAACAGCATCTCAGGGGCAGATTACGACGGCCACCTCGCCAACCTTTCCTATCAAAGCCGCCTGATGCCGGTCTATGACTGCGCGCGCCGCCGCGGGCACGGCGATGGCCAGTTCGGATCGGAGTCTGGCATAATGATCCTGGAAAAGGACGGTCATCACTACGGTCTCGCGGTGGAGGCCATGAAATCGATCGACATCGGACGCCTCAAGGGGTTTCGCCAGGCCGGTGGCGCTGCCAGCACCTGCCCGTCCGAGCAATTGGTCGAACTGGGGTTCGGAACCGCAAAACGTTTGGTTGCCGTTGACGATCCGACCAGCCTGCTGCCGTGACCCCCTCGGAGACTGCGCGCGACACGTGATTCATCCACAGGAAATGCCCCCCTGTGTGAATAACCATATATTGACAGTTCCCTAACAAAAGACGCAATATGCGGGTGCTTTGGTGCCTGCGGGGTGACTCGCGGGTGAAGAGGGAAGTCGGTGGAAATCCGGCGCTGCCCCCGCAACTGTAAGCGGCAAGCCTATCCTGGACCACTGATGCATGACCGGCATTGGGAAGGGGGACCGGGCGTCTGAGCCGCAAAGTCAGGAGACCTGCCAAAGCAACTGAACGACGACCGAGGCGGAGGGCCCGGACGCGTGGTTCGGTGCTTTGGTCAGCGCCGGGTTCTCGTGTCCGTTTTCGCCTGACCAGACATACGAGCAGATACCACCTGAGGGGACCTTGCAGATGAGCATCACTGTCTATTCTAAACCGGCCTGCGTGCAATGCACCGCCACCACCCGCGCGCTGGAGGCCAAGGGGATCTCTTTTGATCTCGTCGACCTGACCGAGGATGCCGCCGCCATGGAGATGGTCCAGGGGTTGGGGTATCGTCAGGCTCCTGTCGTTGTCGCAGGCGACGATCACTGGGCAGGATTCCGTCCCGACCTGATCGGCCAGTTGGCCTAAGGCACCAGAGTGACCGGGCTTGTCTACTACTCCTCCCGTTCGGGCAATACGGCCCGTTTGATGGAGCAACTGGGACTGGAGGCTCTGCGGCTGCCGCAGACAGAGCCTTTCCCGGACGTAGATGCGCCCTATGTTTTGGTCACGCCCACCTTTGCCGATGGCGAAGGGCGTGGCGCGGTGCCGAAACCGGTCATCAAATTTCTGAACAACGCGCGCAATCGTGCCCTTCTGCGGGGCGTGATTGCCGGGGGCAACCGCAACTTTGGCACCACCTTCGCCCTCGCCGGGGATGTGATTGCCAAAAAATGTAATGTCCCCGTCCTCTACCGCTTTGAGTTGGCGGGAACCGAAACAGACATCGCCCGCATCCGCGCGGGCCTCGCCCGGTTCTGGGCGGCACAGGAGCAGCAGACATGCTTGACGCAAGCGTAACCGCCGACCTCGACTATCACGCGCTGAATGCGATGTTGAACCTCTATGATGACGAGGGCAACATCCAGTTCGAGGCTGACCGCATGGCGGCCCGGCAGTATTTTCTTCAGCATGTGAACCAGAACACCGTCTTCTTCCACTCGCTGGACGAGAAGCTGCGCTACCTGGTTGAGGAAGGTTACTACGAACCCGAAGTGCTGGATCAATACTCGCTCAATTTCCAGCGCAAGATCTGGGATGCGGCCTATGGCAAGAAATTCCGCTTCCCGTCCTTCCTCGGCGCGTTCAAATATTACACGTCCTACACGCTGAAAACCCGCGATGGGCAGCGCTATCTGGAGCGCTACGAGGACCGCGTAGTGATGAATGCGCTGACGCTGGCGCGCGGGGATGAAAAACTCGCGATGAAGCTGATGTCGGAGATCATCGACGGCCGCTTCCAGCCCGCAACACCCACCTTCCTCAATGCGGGCAAAAAGGCGCGTGGCGAGTTTGTGTCCTGCTTCCTGTTGCGTCTTGAGGACAACATGGAGTCGATCGGGCGCGGCATCAACTCTGCCCTGCAGCTGTCGAAACGCGGCGGTGGCGTGGCCTTGATGCTGACCAACATTCGCGAGCATGGTGCCCCGATCAAAGGCATCGAAAACCAGTCTTCGGGCGTCATCCCGGTGATGAAGCTTCTTGAGGACAGTTTTTCTTATGCCAACCAGCTGGGCGCGCGTCAGGGCGCCGGCGCGGTCTATCTGAACGCGCATCACCCGGACATTCTGCGTTTCTTGGATACCAAGCGCGAAAATGCGGATGAGAAGATCCGCATCAAGACGCTGTCGCTGGGCGTGGTGATCCCGGATATCACCTTCCAACTCGCCAAGAAAAACGAGGACATGTATCTGTTCTCGCCGCATGACGTGGAAAAAGTCTACGGTCAGGCCTTCTCGGAAATCTCGGTCACCGAGAAATATCACGAGATGGTGGACAACCCGCAGATCCGCAAAAAGAAGATCAACGCCCGCGCGTTCTTCCAGACCATTGCCGAAATTCAATTTGAATCCGGCTATCCCTACATCATGTTTGAAGACACGGTGAATGCCGCAAACCCCATCGCGGGCCGCATTGCCATGTCAAACCTCTGCTCCGAAATCCTGCAGGTGAACGAGGCCTCCGCGTTCAACGACGATTTGTCTTATGCGCAGATGGGCACGGATATTTCCTGCAACCTCGGCTCCATGAACATCGCGCGTGCGATGGACGGTGGCGATCTGGCCAGCACCGTGGGCACCGCGATCCGCGCGCTCAATGCCGTGTCGGAAATGTCGAGCATCGATTCTGTACCCTCCATCCGCAAGGGCAACGAAGAAGGCCACGCTATTGGTCTCGGTCAGATGAACCTGCATGGTTACCTCGCCCGCGAGCGCATCCATTACGGCAGCGCAGAAGGGGTGGATTTCACCAATATCTACTTCTGCACCGTGCTGTATCATGCGCTCAGCGCCTCTAACGCATTGGCAAAAGAGAAGAAGGCAAAGTTCAAAGGCTTTGAAGACTCCGCCTATGCCGATGGCAGCTTCTTTGAGAAATATGTCGGTCAGGACTGGCTGCCGGAAACCGACCGGGTCAAAGAGCTGTTTGAGGCCGCAGGCATTGAGATCCCGACCCGCAAGGACTGGGAAGCGCTGCGCGACAAGGTGATGAAGCACGGGCTTTATAACCGCAATCTGCAGGCGGTGCCGCCCACTGGCTCGATCAGCTATATCAACTATGCCACCTCTTCGATCCACCCGATCACCGCCAAGATCGAGATCCGCAAGGAAGGCAAAATCGGTCGCGTCTACTATCCCGCGCCCTATATGACCAACGACAACCTCGAGTATTACCGCGATGCCTATGACATCGGTCCCGAGGCGATCATCGACACTTATGCGGCGGCAACGCAGCACGTCGATCAGGGGCTGTCGCTGACCCTGTTTTTCCCGGCGGAGGCCTCGACCCGAGACATCAACCGCGCGCAAATCTATGCGTGGAAGAAAGGGATCAAGACGATCTACTACATCCGCCTTCGCCAACAGGCGCTGGAAGGCACCGAGGTCGAGGGCTGCGTGTCCTGTTCGCTGTAAATCGGGAGGGGGCGCTGCCCCCGGCCACATCCGTGGCCTCCCCCGAGGTATTTTGGAAAAGATGAAGGGGCCCGCCCCCAAGCTGCTGAGATTGAGTGTATGAAAGACATGACCCAAGCCCGCGCCGTCCCGAAAGCGATCAACTGGAACCGGCTTCAGGACGACAAGGATCTGGAGATTTGGAACCGTCTAACGGTGAACTTCTGGCTGCCGGAGAAAGTGCCGCTGTCCAATGACATTCAGTCCTGGTCGCAGCTGACCCCGGACGAGCAGACCCTGACCATTCGGGTGTTCACCGGTCTTACGCTGCTGGACACGATCCAGAATGCCGTGGGTGCGCCGACGCTGATGCAGGATGCGATCACCCCGCATGAGGAGGCGGTGCTTAGCAATATCGCCTTTATGGAGGCGGTGCATGCGCGGTCCTATTCCTCGGTGTTCTCGACCCTGTGCCAGACCACTGAGGTGGATGAAGCCTTCCGCTGGTCGGCGGAGAATGAGCATCTGCAGGCCAAATCCCGGCTGATCCTTGACGAGTACGATGCCACCGCCTCGCCGCTGCGCAAGAAGATCGCCAGCGTGTTCCTTGAGAGCTTCTTGTTCTATTCGGGCTTTTATCTGCCGATGCACTGGTCAAGCCGCGCGCGCCTGACCAACACTGCCGACCTGATCCGCCTGATCATCCGCGATGAAGCCATCCACGGCTATTACATCGGCTATAAGTTCCAGCGCGGCATGGAGCGGTTGAGCGAGGCGGAGCGCAAGGAGCTGAAGGATTTCGCCTTTGGTTTGCTGTTTGACCTTTATGACATTGAGGCGCGCTATACAGAGCAGCTCTATGATGGGTTGGGGCTCACCGAGGATGTGAAGAACTTCCTGCACTACAACGCCAACAAGGCTCTGCAGAACCTTGGGTTTGAGGCGCTGTTCCCGGAAGAAACCTGTCGTGTGAACCCGGCAATCATGGCGGCGCTGTCGCCCGGATCGGATGAAAACCACGACTTCTTCTCCGGGTCCGGGTCGAGCTATGTGATCGGCAAGGCGGTTGCGACCGAGGACGAAGACTGGGATTTCTGACATACCAAGGCCGTCCGCGAACCGTCGCGGGCGGCTTTGTTTCATCTGCATGTGGCGGTCGGGACGTTGATCCGGTGCGGCGCTGATCCGTCAGCGGGATTGCCCTCATCCGCGAGGCCGGGGCCGCAACCGCACAGGTAAATGTGGCACGACGGCCCCCGCGCCTGGCAATTGCGACAGTGGCGGGGGCGGCGCGGGTGCTCACTGCCCCGCTGTTACGGTCCCTCTTGCAGCAGGACCCGTGTCACATCTTCGGAAAACTGCCGCGGTCGGCCTTCCATGATCACGGTGTGAGGGTCGGTCCGATCCCGCCGCACCGCAGGCATGCCGTGTTGCAACAGGACCTCTGCGCAGCCGCTCCAGTCCCCGCCTTCGACCGGACGATTGAGGGAAGCCCAGCAGAGCGTACCAGACACGTCATCCCCGAAACCATGCTCGGCACGCCAGGACGCCCCCCGCTCCAGCAGAAATCTGGTGAGCTCCCTGTCGCCCCGGAACACAGCTTGGTTGAGCGCACTTGCCGACCAGTCCCCGCCGATCGCTTCGATCGGCCAGCCGAGGTCCACCATGACCCGCACCGCAGCGGTTGCCCCGGCGGCGGCCAGCTCCGGCAAGAGGCGCAGATCACGCTCCTGCAACCGGGCAAACAGATCCGGGGCGTCGTCCAGCAACGCGCGTGCCGCGTCCAGGTCAGCCGCCGCACAGGCGGCAAGGAACTGATCCGTCTCTGACAGCTCCGCAGTGCCGCCAAGCAAGGTCGCCACTTCGGCGAGCCCGTGACGCAGGGCAAACGCCGCAGGTGTCATCCCCTCCTCATTCGTGGTGTCGGGATCGACACCTGCATCGAGCAAAGCTTGAAAATGCGACAGCGAACGGCGGCGGCGAATGGCGTGAAAATACAGACCAGAATGCGACAACTCGGGCGCTCCGGCGGCATGAGACAGCAGCATTTCAAAGGTACCGAGGTCATCAAAATCCAGACAGCGAAACAACGCGTTTGTCCCAGACACCTGCGCGCCCGCCGCCAGCAGCAGCGCGGTGCAGTTGGGCCGATCCAGCGAATGATAGAGCGATTCATTGTCATTCGGATCGGCTCCGGCAGCCAGCAGCAGTTGCGTAGCATCCGGGTCAAAACTCACCCCAGCCGCCCCGTAAAGCGCCGACAGAGGCGCTGTTGCATCCGGAAATTCGACAGACGCCGGTGGCCAGCGGCTTGCGATGGACTGGTTCGGATTTGCGCCTTCGGCAAGCAGCAGCCGGATCACGTCGAGGATCCCGGCGCGCCTGTCTGCAACCGTCAACAGACCGGAGTGACAGGCTGCAACCAGGGGCGGCAAGGACAAAGGCCCGCCCGCCGCATGGATCCAGCCCCAGTCGCGGAGGATCGCCGCGCGCACGGCCTCGACGTCGCCAACTGCGCAGGCGGTTGTCGGGCAGCCCGCCTCGATCTCCGGGTATTGCGTCAACAATCGTTCGGCGAGAGCCGGTCGGGATCTGTTCATGCCGCCAACAACCTCGCCGGCGTAGACAAAGCCCAGGAAAGCACGCCGCAGCGCTGACACATCACTGGATCTGAGCCGGGCCGCCTCGACAAAGGCTTTCAGGTCTCCCCAGGACGCAAAGCCATATTCACGCGCCAGGCAGGATTGTGCGTCATGCAACCGGTAGCCGGCTGCCGCAACCTCTGCCTGCGACAGGCCCCTGGCCGCGGGCAGGGATTGGCGCAGGCGCTGCAAGGCTGCGATGTCTTGCGCGCGATAACGGGCGTGCAGCTCCTTTGCCTGTCGGCGAAGCTGAGACAGATCGGGATTTTCGGGAAGCAGGTTCATATTGACCTCCGTGCAACTGGCGCCGACGACCCGCAATCCGGCAGCACAAAGGTTCATGAAACATGGGCGTTTCGCGTCAAGTGGGCTCTGCCCTTCCCGCGGGTCCGGATGCAGCTTGAACCGCACGGAGGGACAGTAGTCAGCCAATCAGAGACTGTCAAACCCTGAGCTTGGCGTTCGCCGCAATCAGATCTGCGGCCTTCTCGGCAATCATGACAACCGGCGACGCGGTATTGCCAGAGACAATACGCGGCATGATCGACGCATCCACCACACGAAGGCCGTGCAGCCCATGGACCCGGAGTTCCGGATCCACCACCGCCCCCGGATCGGTGCCCATCTTGCAGGTGCCAACCGGGTGAAAGATGGTTGTCGCGATGTCGCCGACGGCACTCAGGATATCCGCGGTGCTATGGCAATGCGACCCGGGCAGGATTTCCTGCGGCGCGTAGCCGGAGAGCGCCTGCGCCGTCATGATGTTTCGCACCTGTTTGATCGAAGCCAGCGCAACCGCCCGATCGCTTTCGGCCGACAGGTAGTTCAGGCGGATTTCCGGCTGTTGTGACAGATCGGTGCTCTGGATGTGAGTTGATCCCACGCTTTCAGGCCGCAGGTTGCACACCGAAACCGTGATCGCAGGGAACGGGTGCAAAGGATCCCCCAGCTTGTCGGTTGACAGAGGCTGCACATGATACTCCAGATCCGGGGTCTCAATATCCGGGCGGGATTTGGTGAACATGCCGAACTGGCTCGGCGCCATGGACATTGGTCCACTGCGGGTCAGGCCGTATTGCAAGGCGATCCGGGCCTTACCAATGAAACTGTTCGCCATCGTATTCAGGGTTTGGGCATTCTCCACCTTGTAGACGGTGCGGATCTGCAAGTGATCCTGCAAATTCTTGCCCACCCCGGGCAAGGCATGCGCGACAGAGAGGCCCTGGTTCGCCAGCACGTCCGGACAGCCGATCCCCGACAACTCCAGCAGTTTGGGCGAATTGATTGCGCCTGCGGCCAGCAGCACCTCCGCCCGTGCAGCGGCGTGATGGGTCTGCCCCCGCCGCTGATAGATCACGCCCGTGACACGACGCCCCTCAAGAACCAGCCGAGCGGCATGTGCTTCGGTCACGACATGCAGGTTCGGACGTTTCATCGCAGGGCGCAGGAACGCCTTGGCCGTGTTCCAGCGCACCCCTTTGTGCTGGTTCACTTCGAAGAACCCCGACCCTTCGTTGTTGCCATCGTTGAAATCCGCGCGCGGCAGGATGCCAAATTCAGCGGCGCCGCGCTGCACCGCGTCGAGGATGTCCCATTTCAGACGCTGGCGCGCGACCTTCCACTCGCCGCCAGCGCGATGCATGTCGCTGTCGCCCGCGTGATGATCCTCGGATTTCAGAAAATAGGGCAACACGTCCTCCCAGCCCCAGCCGGGATTGCCAAGCTGTCGCCAGAGGTCATAGTCAGCCGCCTGCCCGCGCATGTAGATCATGCCGTTGACCGAACTGCATCCCCCCAGCAATTTGCCCCGCGGGTAGGTAAGGCTGCGTCCATTGAGCCCCGGTTCCCGGGCCGTCTTCATCATCCAGTCGGTGCGGGGGTTGCCGATACAGTAGAGATACCCCACCGGAATGTGCACCCAGTGATAGGCGTCGCTCTTGCCCGCCTCAAGAAGCAGCACCCGCCTCTTCGGGTCAGCACTCAGCCGGTTTGCCAAGACACAGCCCGCGGTGCCGCCCCCGACAATGATATAGTCGTAGGTATCATGCGACGAGGAAGACTGCGGCATATTCATCTGACCTTTGCAAAACCACCGGGCCTCGTGGGGCACGACTGCGGGACCGCGTGTGGAGACCTGCACGGGCATGTCCCGCACGCGGCCCAGGATGGGCTCTGTTCAAGTAGTGCGCGAGCACGGCGCACTCTGCAAGAGGGCGCGCCCTGTTGTCGATGAAGCCCCCAATGTAGCGCCCCGGATGTCGCATACCGCCGATACGCGGAGCGCGCGGGGTCGAGTCCCTGACGACCGAGATGCAAACGTTTACACACGCGTAGTTCTCTGCTTAGGTTTCGACTTAAATGTTTCCATCGAGCCCCCCATCCAAGATTGGGCAAGTTGGTGCGGGCCTGCACCCAAGGGCCTTTCCTTGGCTGCGGCGCAACGGGCGGGTCGACATTTTCACACATCTGGGTGCACTCGGATATACGCAAGTCGAGGGCTTTGCCGGAACGCGGCAACACTGAGGAGGACGCTTGGCCGATGACCAAACCTGAAAAACGACTGAAACTTGGCATGGTGGGCGGCGGTCAAGGCGCCTTTATCGGCGGTGTGCACCGTATCGCGGCCCGGATTGACGGCAAATGGGATCTGGTGGCGGGGGCCTTGTCTTCCGACGCCAGCCGCGCGGCCGCGTCCGCGGCAGAGCTCGGGATCGCGGGCGAACGCAGCTATACCTCTTTCGAGGAGATGGCCCGCGCCGAAGCCGCCCGCGCGGATGGGATCGACGCAGTCGCGATCGTCACGCCCAACCACCTGCATGCAGCGCCTGCGATCGCCTTTCTCAACACGGGTATTCATGTGATTTGCGACAAGCCCCTCGCCGCAACACAGGCGCAGGCCGAGGCCCTGAGCCAGGCCGCGCGGGCATCGGATGCGCATTTCATCCTGACCCATAATTATACCGGCTACCCGCTGGTCCGCCTCGCGCGTCGCATGGTTGCCCGGGGCGATCTCGGGACGCTCAGGGTGGTTCAGGTGGAGTATGCGCAGGACTGGCTGGCCGAAGACACGCAGACCAAGCAGGCCGACTGGCGCACCGACCCCACCCGTGCAGGCGCAGGTTCGATCGGCGACATCGGCACCCATGCCTATAACCTCATGTCCTTTGTGACCGGGTTGAAACCACAGGCGCTTCTGGCGGAGTTGCACAGTTTCGTGGCTGGGCGGGCCGTGGATGACAACGCCCACATCCTGTTGCGCCTGCAAGGGGGCGCTCGCGGTAATATCTGGGCCAGCCAGGTGGCGATCGGCAACGAGAACGGCTTGCGCTTGCGCCTGTACGGCGACAAGGGCGGGCTGGAATGGGCGCAAGAGGATCCCAACCGGATGTGGTTCACCCGCTTTGGCGACGCGCCGCAGCTGCTCACACGGGGTGCGGGCGAGGCCACCGAGGCCACGCGCGTCCCACCGGGCCATCCGGAGGGCTATCTCGAAGGGTTTGCCACCCTCTACGGCGACGCCGCCGAGCTGATCTCCGGCCGCGATACCGGTGCCCTCTTGCCCGGTCTACAGGATGGATTGGACGGGATGTGGTTCATTGCCGCCTGCCTTGAAAGCTCCCGCGCTGGGGGCAGATGGGTGGTACATCCCGAGGCCAGCTGACGCTTGCCCGACCAGGGACAGGGCGGGTGGCCACTACGGGTGATTTCACGCCATCCGGACGTTTGGAACCACACGGTCCGGAGCGCAGTGTACTGAGGGGGCAACTGCCCCCCTTGAGGGCACTGCGCCCCGCCTATTAGCAGGAATGCGCGTTTTTCACAGTGCCCTCAGTTCGATGGTCGGCGAATGCCGCCGCAGCGCCTAGAGCACGGCACCGTCAAATTGGCGCAACTCAACACCATCTTCCTGCAACGCCTGACACACCGCAGCCGCAATCGAGACAGCCGTGGGCGTGTCCCCATGCAGGCAGATCGTGTCAATCCGGGTCTCGATGCGCTTGCCGCTCTCGGTAATGATGGCCCCCTCGCGAACCATTTCGACCATGCGCTGACCGGCGCGGGCGGGATCATGGATCACGGCGCCGGGCTGGCTGCGGTCGACCAGGGTTGCATCATCATTGTAGGCCCGATCGGCAAAGATCTCGCAGGCCGCCGCACAGCCAAGATCCTCGACCGCTTTCTGCTGGGCGGTGCCTGCCAGCACCATGATGATGATGTCGGGCGCAACCGACAATGCGGCCTCGTAGCAACAGCGCGCCATCTCGATGTTCTCAGAGGCCATATTGGCCAGCGCACCGTGCAGCTTCAGGTGGCGCACCTCGCCACCGGCGGCGCGCGCCATGCCCTGGGCCGCCCCGAGCTGGTAACGCACCATATTGGCCAGCGACGGAAATGGCACCTGCATGCGTTGACGCCCGAACCCGTGCAGATCGGCAAAGCCGGGATGCGCGCCGATCCCGGTGCCCTTGGCGGTCGCGCGCTGCATCGTCGCCGCCATCACGTCCCAGTCACCGGCATGGAAACCACAAGCGATATTGGCCGATGTGACAATGTCCAGCAGTGCCGCATCGTCCCCCAGCGTCCAGGCTCCGAAGCTCTCGCCCATATCCGCGTTCAAATCGACGGTTCGTGTCATGTCAGCTCCTTACAGCACGTCTTCGTCACCGGCGATCACGCCGCTGATCAGTTGGTATGATAGCAGATCCGGCATAGTTCTCGGGTCACGGATCAGCGGAAACCGCTGGCGCGCAAGCCCCGCGCGACGTTCCGCGTCCTCGCGCTCGGCGGCCAGCGCCTCCTCCAGAGACACGAACTGAAACCGCAGCGGCGCCCCGGCGGCAGCCTGGGCCAGCACCGGCAAGTCACAGGGCAGCACCGTTCCGATCCGCGGATAGCCGCCGGTCGTCTGACACTCGGCCATCAGCACAAACGGCGTACCGTCGCCGGTGATCTGGATGTCTCCGGGCACGATCACCTCGGAGAGCACGGTGCGCCCTCCCTCCAGCTCAATGCCCCGGCCCTCGCACTCCAGCGGCACGCCCATCCGATTGCCCCGGGCACTGCGGCGAAACGCTGTCGCCTCGAAGCGCGCCAGCTCCGCTGCCGGGAATAGCTCGGTTTGCAGGCTGGGCACCACACGGACAGAACCGCCGTCAAAGCGATCCGGGCGCGGCAATCCAAACCCGGTGTGCGTCCCCTCGTCCGGCCCGATGATCAGGACGTCGCCCGCGGCCAGCAGGGCACCGATACCGGCACTCAAATGGGCCGATCCCGCCCCGAGACGGGGCGTCGACGCAATCCCGCCGCCGACATGCAGATACCCGTAGCTGCCCGAGGTGGCCGCCCCAATGCTGAGGCGCGCCCCGGCGGGCAACAGGTGACTGGCGTTCCACGCCACCGCAGTGCCATCGATGGATGCCCGCATCGGGGCTCCGGTCAGGGCGATCCGCAGATCCTCCTGCGCCTCGAACTCGCCCCCCCTTGCGGCCATCTCCAGCGCCGCATACTCCGCCGATTGTCCAAGCAGCGCCGCGCCCTCTGCCAGCGCCAGACGGTCCATGGCGCCGCCACGGGACAAACCGTATTCGAGCCAGCCCGAGCGGCCCGCATCCTGTACCGTCATCCCGGGCCCGGCTTGCAAAATGGTGAGTGTCCGGCTCATTCCAAAGCCTCCGCACTGGCGCCGCCCAAGGGGTCGCGGCGCAGGGCCTCTAGCTGCTCGGCCTTGATCGCCGCGAACTGGACCTCATCGCCGGGGCGCAACAGGAACGGCTCGTCCGCCTCTGGTCGAAACAACCGAACCGCCGTCTGTCCCACATGCATCCAGCCGGTTGGTGTCGACACCGAGAACAAAACCAGCTGCCGGATGGCAACCGCCAGCGCCCCCTCGGGAATGCGCGAGGTCAGCTGGCTTTGGCGCGGGATGTCCCAGGCTTCGGGCAGCTCGCCAAGATAGGGCTGTCCCGGCGCAAAACCGATGGTCTGCACCCGGACCCGCGCCCCGGTGAGGGAGGCAACCGCCTCCTCCTCGCTGAGACCAGTCGCCGCCGCAGCCTGTGGCAATTGCGGCGCAAGCTCGGTGCCAAAAACCGCGGGAATACGCCACAAGCGCCGCTTGCCGGGCAGATCAGCACCATACCAGTCCCGCGTCCGCAACAGTTGCTCCAGTCGGCTGCGCAATGTGGCGTGATCGAGGTGGACCGTGTCGAAGCGCAGATAGGTGGACACCAGCGAGGTCGAGACCTCCTCGATCCCCTCCCAGCTTTCGGTGGCAAGCGCGGCGCGGAATGCCAGCGCCGCGCGATTGGCTGCCTCGCTCAGACGCGCGCCAAAACTGACCAGCATGCCATCGACGCCAACGGTCCTGATCTTGGGAAAGCGCTCCTGCATATCGCTGCGTGTCTCTGCCATCCGGGTCACATCTGCTCCGGCAGGTAGGTGACGATGGATGGGAACACCACGATCAACACCAGTGCGAGGATCATCAGGAAGAAGAACGGCAGCGCCGCCCGCGCCACGGTCAGGATGTCGCGCCCGGTCAGCGATTGCAGGACAAACAGGTTGAAGCCCACCGGCGGCGTGATCTGCGACATCTCCACCACGATCACCAGGAAGATCCCGAACCACAGCGGATCAATACCGGCTTCCAGAACCATCGGCATGATCACGGAGGCGGTGAGCACCACCACCGAAATCCCATCCAGGAAGCAGCCCATGATGATGAAGAAGACGGTGAGGGCCGCCAGCAGCGTGAAGGTCGACAGCCCCTGTGCGCCGATCCATTCAGCGAGGCTGCGCGGGATGCCGGTGAACCCCATGGCCACGGTCAGGAACGAAGCGCCCGCCAGGATGAAGGCGATCATGCAGGAGGTCACCGTCGCCCCCATCAACCCGGAGACGAAGCTTTCCCGGTTCAGCGAGCCCGACACCCAGGACAGGCCCAGCGCCAGCACCACACCTACAGCCGCGGCATCGGTGGGGGATGCGATCCCCGCATAGATCGACCCGATCACGCCGCCGATCAGCAAGAGCACAGGCAGCAGGCGGCGGGCGCGCATCAGCCGCTCGGTCAGGCTGGTCCGCATGTCTTCGATCGGCAGCTGGTCGCGGTTCAGCAGTGCCCAGATCACCACATAGCCGACAAACAGGCCCACCAGCAGAACCCCCGGCAGGACACCTGCCACAAACAGCCGGGCGATCGACTGTTCGGTGGCAACGCCATAGACGATCAGGATGATCGACGGCGGGATCAGCAAACCCAGCGTGGCGGAGCCTGCCAGCGTGCCAATGACCAGTTTCTCCGGATAGCCCCGACGGGACAGCTCCGGGATCGACAGTTTGCCGATGGTGGCCGCGGTTGCGGCCGAGGATCCGGACACCGCCGCGAAGATCCCGCAGGCAAAGACGTTCACATGCAACAGCTGCCCCGGCAAGCGGTTCATCCACGGTGACAGGCCGGTGAACATGTCCTCGGACAGACGGGATCGGAACAGGATTTCCCCCATCCAGATAAACAGCGGCAACGCGGCCAGGGCCCAGGAATTGCTGTGCCCCCACATTGTCGTGGCCATCACCAGCCCCAGCGGGGCTTCGGTGAACAGGGCCATGGCGGCGATACCGACGCCCAGGAGCGAGAAGGCCACCCAGAGACCGGAGCCGAGAAACAGGAACAGCAGCAATAGCAGAATGATGGAAAGCGCGGTGATCGACATCGGAACCCCCTATTCGCCCAAGAGATTTTCGCCTTTTCCCTCCCAGGAGGGAAAAGCACCGCGCAGGACGCAGACCAATTCGTCGGCCAGCGCCAGCGTGAGGATGGCAAGACCCAGTGCGACCGGGCTCTGCGGCAACCACAACGGGACCGAGACCATGCCAGCGCTGCGATCACCGAATTCCAGCGATTCCAGCAGCAGCAACCCCATGTACCAGGTGGCATAGCCGCTCATTACAAGGGCAAGGCCAATCACCACGATTTCAAACAGGCGACGCACGCGCGGCGACAAGGTGTTGGTCAGCAAGGTCACCCGGATGTGGCCTCCTGCACGCAAGGCATAGGCCAGCGCCAGAAAACTCGATGCTGCGAGGAAAAAACCGGTGAAATCCGAATAGGAGGGAATGGTGAGCCCCACTCCGACACCCCAGATCGCCGCAGACACCTTGTCCGCGAGGTTCAGGATCACCTGCGCAAAAACCAGCGCCACGATGGCAACGATGAAGAAAGCTGCCAGCCCCCCCGCCGCACGATAAATCAAATCAAGCACAGGCCGCATGGTGCCCTCCCCCTGTCCTGCCTGCGGGCGCGCCTTGCGCACGCCCGCAGATCGTTGGTTTATTGCTGGTAGGCGTTCAGAAGCGAGGCGCCCGCCTCACCAGCGTCGGCTTTCCAGCTTTCCAGCATTTCCTCACCAATGCCGCGCAGCCCCTCGATCAGCGCGTCGGACGGGGCGGAGACGGTGATGCCGTTTTCCTTCAGGACGGCCACTTTCTCTGCCGTTTCGGCCTGGCTCATCTCCCAGCCGCGGGCCTCGGCCGCCGCTGCCGCGTCCAGGACGGCGGTGCGGGTATCTTCATCCAGACGGCGGAAGGCCCGTTTGTTGACCACCACGATATTCTTCGGAATCCACGCCTGAATGTCGGTGTAATGGGTCAGGAAGTCCCAGGCCTTGGAGTTCACGCCGGTCGAAGGCGACGTGATCATCGCCTCGACACGTCCGGTGCTGAAGGCCTGCGGGATATCGGGCACTTCCACCTGTGTCGGGGCGGCGCCCGCGAGGTTGGCAAATTGTTCAAGTGTCGCATTGTAGGTGCGGAACTTCAGCCCCGCGAGATCCTCGACACTGGTGATTTCCTTGGTGGTGTACAGCCCTTGCGGCGGCCACGGCACCGCATAAAGCGCCATCAGCCCCTGCTCATCCAGCAGCTCGTCGATGACATCCTTCTGCGCTGCCCAGAGGCGCTCTGCCTCTTCATAGCTGGTGGCCAGGAACGGCAGCGAGTCCGCCCCAAAGGCAGGGTTGTCATTGGCCAGCAGGGACAGGAAGAATTCCCCGATCGGGACCTGGCCGCTGCGCACGGCCTTGCTGATTTCCGGATGCTTGAAGAGCGAGCCCGCGGAATGGACCTTGATTTCCAGTTCGCCGTCCGTCGCCTCTGCGACATCGCTGGCGAATTCCGTGATGTTGACGGTGTGGAACGTGGCATCCGGATAAGGTGTCGGCATGTCCCATGTGGCGGCCTGAGCCGAAATTGCAGCGCCAGCAAAAGCCGCAAGAGCGCCGCCAAGAATACGAGTGATCTGCATGTTGTCCTCCCAATGCGATTATTGAATTATTGATGGCATTACGTTGGCATTTTGTCAACGTTTCGCAAGTGTAATCGCATTGAGGCGTCAACCTGGGCTCTGTTTTTGCCTCTCGGGCTGCTTGATCTCATTGGAATGATGTAGTTTTATACAAAGACGCCAGCGAAACGCTGACGTTTTGTGCATTTGGAAGGGGCCACCGTGACCAGCAACACTCAGGACGGGCGCCGAATCGTATCCTCGCGCCATCTCGCCGAAGGAGAAGGATGGGAACTGTCCGAGCTGGAATTCGGCATGATCGTCGCCTACAACGCCTTTTCGCGCTGGATGACCCGCTGCATGGCCGCCGCCGGTCAAGCGGACCTCAGCCCGCTGGACATCCTGATCCTTCACAATGTGAACCACCGCGGCAAGGACAAGCGCCTGTCCGACATCTGCTTCCTCCTCAATATCGAGGACAGCCACACGGTGAATTACGGCCTGCGCAAATTGCTGAAGGCGGGGTTTCTGACGTCCGAGAAGCGCGGCAAGGAAGTGTTCTATCGCACCTCCACCGAAGGCGCGGCCCTGTGCGACACCTACCGCGACGTCCGGCGGCAATGCCTGCTGGACGGGCTTGCGGGGGCAGAACTCTCGGGCAGCGAATTACGAGACCTTGCCCGAAGCCTGCGGGCCCTGTCGGGCCAGTACGATCAGGCCAGCCGGGCCGCGGCCTCGCTTTAGCCGTTTGGCCTTTGGTGGCCACTCCTGCGTTGCGATGCCAGCCGGTCAGCCAACGCGATGCAAGCGGCCACCGGTCAGCTCGAACCCCGTTGGCGCGATCTCGGCCCGAAATCCAGCATCATGGCTGACCAACAGGCAGGCTTGCGGCAGGCTCTTGAGGATCTCCACCAACCGGGCCTCGTTTTCGACATCCAGCGCGTTGGTCGGCTCATCCAGCAACAACACCTCCGGCTCCATCGCCAGCACCGTCGCCAGCGTGATCAGACGCTTCTCCCCGCCCGACAGCCGGTGGGTGATCCGGTCCCGCAGGTGGCTCAGCCCGATCTGCGCCAGCACCTGATCGACGATCTCCAGCGCTTCGTCACGGCTTTTGCCCAGGTTCAAGGGACCAAAGGCGATGTCTTCGGCCACGGTCGGGCAGAACAGCTGATCGTCGGGATCCTGAAACACATAGCCGACGCGGCGGCGCACATCCTGAAAGTCGCTTTCCTGCCTGCGGGCTTGCCCGAAGGCGATGACCTCGCCCTTTCCCGGCGACAGCAAGCCCACAATGAGTTTGAGCAAGGTCGATTTCCCCGCGCCATTCGGCCCGATGATCGACAGCCGTTCGCCGGGATCGAGCGACAGGGACACATTGCTCAGAACCGGGGGCTGCCCGGGGTAGGTGAAAGACACGTCGTTGAGTTCAAGCAAAGGCATGTCGAACCTCGATTCCGATCAGCACCAGCACACCCGCGACCATTGCTGCCACAAAGAGCCAGTCCTGACGGGTTGTGCGAAAGTCTTGAAGCAGGACGAACCGCCCGGTGAAGCCACGGCATTTCATGGCGCCCAGCACACGTTCAGAGCGCTCCAGCGCCCGCACCAGCATCATCCCCACCAGATATCCAAAACTGCGGTAGGTGTGCCAGTTCGTGCCCGGGCGAAATCCGCGAATTTTCATCGCGGCACGCAGGCGAGTGTATTCTTCGCGCAGGGTTTCGATGTAGCGGATGGTGAACATCAGCAATTGCACCAGGCGCTCGGGCACCCGCAGCGCCAGCAGCCCGTGCCCCAGGGTCACCGGCTCCATCGATCCGGCCAGACACATCAGTGCCAATATGACTGCATTGGCGGTCAGCGCGATCTCCACCGCCTGCCAAAGCCCCTGCCATGACGCCGCCATGCCAAACAGGGTGAACATCGGCGTCCCCGGCACCGTGAAGGGCAGCAACACCAGCATGAACAGGATGAACCCGTCCATCCCTGCCATCCGCTTGAGAGTGCGCCGCACCGGCAGTCCCGACAGCGGCAACAACAGCGCCGACATCGCCACCGCGCAGACCAGCGCGGCAAGATCGGAGAGCGCCACCACCACCACGGCAAACACCACAGCCACCACGATCCGCACCCGTGGATCCAGGTCCATGATGCCAGACGTGGCAAAGCTCCCCCCCGTCGTCCGCAGGGTCTTTTCGCCAGAGGTCAGCCGGTGACCCATCGTTCAGGTCGCCAACCGGCGCCGTGCGGCAAGGTAGAACCCCAGCCCGAACAGGCCAAAGATATACCCGATACCACCCAGGATCGTTTGAAAGTCATTTTTCTCGCGGTAGGCGGCAATCTCCCGGCGCAGCGGGCGCATTTCATCGCGCACAGCCTTGGCAATGGCGGCGCGCTCGTCCTCTGTCAGGGCCGCGATGGTCACCGCTGCCGGTTCCTCTGCCTGTGGCGCGTTTGCGACCGTAGGTGCCGCCGCCCCCGAAGACGCGCCGCTATCCTGCGGGGCAACACCGAGGAGCGCGGCCACATCCGAGGCCGCCATCTGAACCTCGCCGACATGCCCGGCGCCCATGTCGGCCTTGAACACATGGGTGACCGGCTCAGTGGGCGCATAGACAAAGAACCCGTCTTCGTCGGTGACCGCGTCTCCCAGTTTGGCCCCGGTCGTGTCAAAGACCTCGATCACCTGCCCCACAGCCATGTCACCATTTGAAAAACCGAGCTCACCCTCAATGACATCGCCGGATTTGAAGACCGAAAAGATCACCTTGTGCGCCAGCACCGGAACCGGTGTCAGCGCAAGGATGAAAACGAGTAGAAGCCTGTGACACATCATGCTTGCCCGGTGACTGTGGTGAACAGGTCAGGGCGTATCTTGCTGACCAGGTAAACGGCGGCCCCGGTGAGCAGCCCCTCGATGACCATGATCGGCAGATGCGCAAAGAAGACCAGCTTTGCCGCCGGCAAGAAGGCGTCGCCGGTCAATGCCAGGGAAAGCGCGACAAAGATCGTGGTGGCGGCAACGGCAAAGGCGCCGCCGATCCCCGCCCAAACCGCTCCGCTCTTGGGGGTGCCGCGTTCAACCATACGCCCGAACAACAGCCAGGCCAGGACCGCTGGCCCGGCGATATTGAGCGTGTTTATTCCCAGCACGGTGAGACCGCCAAATCCAAAGAACACGGCCTGAAGCAGCAGGCCCACGAACAAGGCCGGGAACGCGGCCCAGCCGAGGATCATCCCGGCCAGACCATTGAGGATCAAATGCACCGATGACGGGCCGATCGGCACATGGATCAGCGAGGCGACAAAGAAGCAGGCAGACAGCATGCCGGTGGCGGGAATGCGCTCCAGCGTCATTTGCTTCAACCCCAGCGCAATGCCCCCTGCCGCGAGAACCGCGCCGCCGATGACAACCGGATTTGACAGGGCTCCGTCAACGATGTGCATCGATCACTCCATATCGTAGGCGCGGATCCAGAACACGGCGTCCTGGCTCAGTTCCTTGCCCTCATGTTCCGTCACCGGGCCCGATCCCAGGGCGGCAAAGCCCCACCAGCCTGCTTTGGGAACACCAAAGGTGAAATAGCCGTTCTCGTCGGAGATGGCGACGATGGCGCCCCCCGGCATGGTGCCGACGGTTGGTTCTGTCGTGGAAAAGCCCTCGATGTCCGGCACGGCGGCGACATATTCAATCTCGATCTCGACACCGGCGGCAGGTTCCCCCTCGCGCAGCACCTGGCCGGTAAAACTCGATCCCGCAACGACGTTGTAGGGTTTGACCAGCGGCACGATCTCGGTCGCGAGGCCAACGGGGGTCATCCAGTCGGTTGGCAGCTCATTGCGGTTGAACACCACCTTGGTCAGCTGCTGGATATAGATATCCTCGCTCTCTTCGTAGTAGGGCACGGGTTCCGTCACCAGCACATAGTCGCCGGAACGCTTCACCGGCAGCGAGGCCTTGAAGGCCGCGCCTTCGTTCTCTGCGCCTTTGAAAGGGGCCGCCTCAAGGCGATCCGCCAGGTCGGTCTTTTCGCCATTGTGGATCATGTAGAACGCCTCGGGCGTGTCCATGTCCATCACGTGGCCGTTCTCGAACGGATGCCAGAAGACCACCGCGAGCGGCACATCGCCGGGGCGTACGATCTGGGTCTGATCGGCGTAGGGCAGCACAAAATGGGCCTGTGCGGCAAGCGGCAGGAGCGCGGCCAGCGCCGCGGCGGAAAACAGTTTCTTGGTCATGTCATGCCTCTCAAACAGGTGGGAAACCCACGGGTGAAAGGACAGACGGGATGTGAGACACGGGATTGATCGGGCACGATCAGCCGAGCCTGACGCGCACCCCGGCGTCCGCTTCAAGACGGATCGGTCTCCCGACCCATGTGCGCGGCAGGTCTCCTGGCTCGCGGGGCATGATGCAAACCGGCCTTCCCAGGACAGATCCCAGTGGCATTATCGGTCGCACGTCCCGCTTACAGTTGCGGGGGCAGCCACGGATTTGGTCCCTTTTGGGTACGCCGCACCGTGTTCCCTTTTACTCCCACCGCGAGATGTCGCCCGCCGTGGAACCGTTCACGCCATTCTTATGGAAACCGCAAGAGATCTTGTCAATTGCATATAGCGCCCGCGCGCCTGGCACGTCCGCCTCAAGGTCATGAATGGGAACGGGGCTGTCTGCTCTCCTTGAGAGTGCAAGTCTTTGCAAGTTCCTCCTACAGAGCACTGTCGCCCGTCGCCTCAAGGCCACTGCACATGGCGCCCCTTTCGCAGACCTGCGCCCGTTGCGCGCCGGCTTTCATCGCGCGAAGATCAGGATCCGGCGATACCAAACTCCGCAGGTGCCAGCGCAATATCGCGCACCGTGTACTGGTCCAACGTCGCGAGGAATGCGGATCGGGCCTCCGCCAATGGGGAGATCAGCTTGCAGCAACCCGAAATGGTACAGCGGTTGGTCGGACGCATGCATTCAACAAGATCAAAATCCGTTTCCATGTGACGCACCAAATCGCCCAGCCCGATCGCGTCGGCGTCACGTGCAAGCCGCAGCCCCCCTGCCCGCCCGCGCTGAGCGATCAGAAACTGCCCCTTGGTGAGCGCGTTGACCACCTTCATCACCGTGCTGCGCGGCAGGCCGTAGACCTCGACCACCTGATCGATCGTGAACAGGCGGGGGCCGATCGAGGTTGCATAGATCATGATGCGCATCGCCACGTCAGTGGTGTCATTCAATCGCATATGTGTTCCTTTCCGCGCCCCGCAAGCGCCTCGGGCAATGGGCTGGTATCCGGGACAGAATGTCGCAAACTAAAAACATACCTATGTATGGCATCTTTTTCATCCGCTTTATAGGTTCCGATCATTGGCATCTTTAAGGCAGGAGAATAGAAATGGCCACACCTCTCACCGAAAACACGCTCAGGATCATCGATGCGACCGCCCCGGTCGTCGCGGCGCATATCGACGAAATCGTGCCCTGCATGTATCGCAGGCTGCTTGCGGAACCCAGTATCCGGGCGTTGTTCAATATGTCCCACCAGCAAGGGGACTCGCCGCAGCACAAAGCACTGGCCGGGGCGCTGGTCGCCTACGCCACACATATTCGCACCCCCGACGTTCTGTGCGACGCCATCGAGCGGATTGCCCAGAAACACGCCGGTCTGCAAATTCTGCCCGAGCATTACCCTCATGTTGCAGATGCGTTGCTCGGTGCCGTCTCCGAAGTGCTCAAGGACGCCGCAACGCCAGAGGTCCTCGCCGCCTGGGGAGAGGCCTACTGGGTGCTTGCCGATACGCTGATTGCGCGCGAAGAACAGCTTTATGCCGACGCCGAGACCCAGACCGGGGGTTGGCGCGGCTGGCGGCGCTTTCAGGTGGTCTCCAGAACCCGTGAGGCAGAAGACATCATGTCCTTTGTTCTGTGCCCCGTGGACAATGGCCCCGTCATGCGGCATCGCCCGGGTCAGTATCTCAGCTTTCGCTTTGTGCCTGCCCCCGGCGAAGAGTGCCGGCGGAACTATTCGATTTCTTCGGCTCCCGACGGCAAGAGCTATCGGATCACCGTAAAACGCGAGCCAAACGGGCGCATTTCCAACTGGTTGCACGAGAGTGCCGAGATCGGAACCGAGGTCGACGTTGCCGCACCGTCCGGAGAGTTCTTTCTGGACCCGGCGCACAAGCGTGAGGTTGTGCTGCTCTCCGGCGGGGTCGGCCTTACACCGATGGTCGCGATGCTCGAAAGCTATGGCCGGGAAGATCTCCGGATGATTTCCGTACATGCCACACGGGATGACCGGCACCATGCGATGCGCGAGACGCTCCGGAACCGGGCAACCGAAAGCTACGTGTTCTACGATGTCGCGTCGGAGCAGGACCTGCACAGTGGTATTCGGCGCGGTCGGATCGACCCGAAATGGCTGATCGAGATCAGCGATCCCACAGCCGCCGACTATTTCATCTGCGGTCCGGCGGGCTTCATGCAGGCGATGGTCGATGGGCTCAAGGCGGCGAATGTTCCAAGCTCCCGTATTCACTACGAGTTCTTTGGTCCCGCCGCGGCGCAGATCGGCTGACCATCGGCAAGGGGATACCCAACCGCGACGGCTGGGTATCCCCCACTCCCTGAAGCGGTGCACCCTGCTACCGCGCCGGTGCTCCGGTTGGGCGTTTTTGCGCGACCCGGGGCGCTGCAAGCCAAGGTCCGATCCGCCATGTCAGCACTGCGAGGGATCCGGTCCACAGAATTGCCGACAGGTCGATGCCGGTCAGCGAGATCACTTCGAAGCCATACCCCAGCCCCCGCATCAGCGTGGCCACAAGGATTCCGAGAAACGCGAGGTTCAGAGCCAGGCCAGCTACCAAGGGACGTCCCGTATGGCCCATGGTGGCCCGCATCATGACGGCGACTGTCATCCCCCCGATTGCACCAATTCCAAGAACATGCGCGCCACTGTCCGCCCCGGTGACGCCCAGCGCGGAACCGGCGAGCAATGCAAACCCCAACGGGGCCATGAGGTAGGACAGATGCAGCATCACCAGCAACGGAGAACGCCAGGACCGGGCGCCACACCAACGCAACAAACGCCACATATGCAGCGCTGCGGCGAGCAGGCTCAGGCCCGCGCACAGCGGATCAGCGGGGGCCGCGCCCCAACAGGCCAACGCAACAGCCGCAACGACAAGACACAGGCCATCAAATGCCCCAAACGGCGTCGGCAGGCGTGTCTCACCACGCTGAACCAACCAGTTGCGGGTAAAGCTCGGGATGATGCGCCCGCCGATCAGGAGGATCAGAAAGACCAGCAGCGCAATCCCCAGTCGACGCCCGTGGTCCGCACCGCCCTGCGCCCAAGATTCGAGATGAAAGCCCACATTGGCGACCCACAGCAGCGTCACCGGAAACAGCACCTTCAGGTTGCGCCAGTTCCGCCCTGCCACGATTTCGCGCGAAATCATCAGCACCACCGCCAGGAGAAAGAGCTGATCGACCAGCATCACGGCCATGGGGCCAAGGGCCATCAGCCCCGCCATCGCGCAGCGCCCCGCGATCCAGATCGCCACCAGCAGCACCAGCGGCCAGCCACGTGTCGGCAGCCGGCCGGTCCAGTTTGGCACCGCGGTAAAGAGAAACCCGGCCACCACCGCCGCGCCGTAGCCGAATACCATTTCGTGGACATGCCAATCCACCGCCCCCAGCGGGCTCCTCAATACAACCGCGCCGCGCCAGACCAGCCACCACAGCGGGATCACGATAATTCCAAACAGCGATGCGGACAGGAAGAAGGGCCGAAAGCCGTAGGAAAACAGGGCCGGTCCGGTAAATGGGTCACGCGTGGACATGGGAACCTCTCTTTCACGTCAGGCGGGCGGCGCCAGTGGCACCGCCCGGTAGGGTCGAACAACGCAGGGGCGCGCGTCATTCAACCTGTGCAATGAGATCGGCCATCCGTGTCTTGGCCTTGCCGCGTTGCTTGACCCCCGTGGCCGCCTCCAGGTTCACCGCCTCGCCGACCTGGATCAGCGCGACCATGCCCATGCCATAGTGCGGCGTGCATTTGATGCCATAGAGACCTTCCTGTTCGACGGGGAGCTCGTATTCGACATTGAACTTCGACTTGAAGGGAGACACGCCCTCGGGCAGCATGCCCTTGATATCCTCGACGTTGTGTCCCTTGTCGGTGGGTAGGAATTTCACCACGTCCCCGGGCTGCGCCCTGACAAAGGCCGGTTCAAAGACCATTGCCCCGGCCTCACCCTTGTTGAGCATCTTGACCTCGATCGTCTCTGCAGTGACCGATCCGGCGGCCAGAACAAGCGCTGCTGTCATGGTAAGTTTTGTGAGCATCGGAATGTCCTTCTCGTTTCCGGTTGCATATTCGGCGACTGGTATGCGTTAACGCTGGATACGAAACGTTGCTTTGCATCAAACTTCCGAGCTGAAACCATGTCCAAACTCGACGAAAGCCTTCTGATCGGAATGCCGCCCTTCTCGCGTCTGAGCCGGGCGCAAATCCGCGAGATCCTGGATCATGCAACGTCGCGCCGATACGACGAAGGCGCGACCATTTTCAGCGAAGGTCAGGAGGCAGACCGGTTCTTCCTGTTGCTCGACGGGTTTCTGCGGGTGGTGCGTTCGACACCGGATGGTGATCAGGTCATCGTCCTGCATATTTCTCCGGGGCAGTTGTTCGGCATTGCGCCGGCGCTCCAGCGCGACACCTACCCCGCCAGTGCCGTCACAGCCGCCGAATCCATTGCCCTGTCCTGGCCCGTCAACCTGTGGCCGGAGTTCAGCGCCACCTACGAGGGCTTCGCCACGGAAAGCTACAAGACCCTCGGCCGGCGGCTTGGTCAGATCCAGGAAACCCTGACCGAGATGGCGACGCAGGCGGTCGAGAAACGTGTGGCCAGCGCCCTTCTGCGCATGGTCAATCAGAGCGGGCGCAAGTCCGACGCCGGCATCGAGATCGCCTTTCCGGTTACTCGGCAGAACATCTCGGACATGACGGGAACCACCCTGCACACCGTCAGCCGGCTACTGTCGGCCTGGGAAAGAAACGGCGTGGTCTCCTCGCGGCGCAAGCATATCGTGGTCACGGACCCGCATGCGCTGGTCCTGCTGAGCGGCATTCAGAGCTGACTTGCAGCCCGGGCGAGACCGTTCACCTCCGCCCTGAAGGTGGCCTCATCGAGATCATACGCCTGACAGGCCTCCGTGATGGTGTGAAAGGGTGTGATCGGGCACCCCGGACAGAGCATGCCCCGGCGCAGGAACGCCGCCGCGGTCGCCGGACAGATCCGAAACAGATCTGACAGCGTCAAGTCGGGGTCATCCAGGTCTGGCAGGGCCGTTGGTGGTCTTTTCATAGCCACATGTTGCCCGCATCTTTCGCCGTCTTCTTTGCGTTTGCACAAAAAGCGGCCCGCCGCATCGCGATAGGCATGGCCTATCCGAAACCAATCGTCGGGACCGCGACATGTCAGAATTGCTCACCAAATCGCGGGCCAGGAACGTGTTCTACGGGGGATCCATTTTCTTCGTGGTCGTGTTCGTAGCCCTGACGGCGCAAAGCCACCGTCATATTACCCAAATCGCCACAGCCGGCATGCCTCTGACCGATGAGGTGCGCCATGGCAAACACATCTGGGAACGTCATTCCTGCATCAACTGCCACACACTGCACGGCGAAGGCGCCTATTTCGCGCCGGAGCTGGGCAACGTGATGACCCGCTGGGGCGCTCTGGACGACCCCGAACTGGCCTATGAAATCCTGGATGGCTGGATGGAGGCGCAACCTTCGGGCATCGAGGGGCGCCGTCAGATGCCCCATTTCGACATCACCGAAGAGGAAATGCGCGCCCTGGCGGAATTCCTCCGCTGGGCCGATCAGACCGACACCCAGAACTGGCCGCCAAACGACGCCGGCTGAGGGAGATCAATCATGAAATATCAATCGCAAAAGGTGGCTTACGCCTATTTTCTCGTTGCCATGGGCCTGTTCGCCATTCAGGTGCTGGGCGGGTTGCTGGCCGGCTGGATCTATGTCGCGCCCAACACCCTGTCAGAACTGCTGCCCTTCAACATCATCCGGATGATCCACACCAATGCCTTGATCGTCTGGCTGCTGCTCGGGTTCTTCGGGGCGGCTTATTATCTGGTGCCGGAGGAATCCGAGCGCGAGATCTTTTCGGTAAAGCTGGCCTATATCCAGCTGGCGATCCTGGTGGTCGGGACCCTCGGCGCGGTCGGCTCCTACCTCGTCGGGATCCATGGCGGACGTGAGTTCCTGGAGCAGCCGCTCTGGGTTAAGGTCGGCATCCTCGTGGCCGCCGTGATCTTCCTCGTGAACATCTCGCTGACCTTTCTCGCCGGCCGCAAGACGGCGATCACCAATATCCTGATGGTGGGGCTGTGGCTCTTGTGCCTGTTGTGGGTCTTTGCCTTCATCAACCCCGACAACCTCAGCCTCGACAAGATGTACTGGTGGATGGTTGTGCACCTCTGGGTCGAAGCAACCTGGGAACTGGTCATGGCCGCGATCCTCGGCTTCCTGATGCTGAAGCTCACCGGCGTGGACCGCGAGGTGATCGAGAAGTGGCTCTATGTCATCGTCGCCACCGCGCTGTTTTCCGGCATCCTCGGCACCGGGCACCATTTCTACTGGATCGGCACCCCCGGCTATTGGCAGTGGATCGGTTCGATCTTCTCGACCTTCGAGGTGGTCCCCTTCTTCGCCATGATGTCCTTCGCCTTCGTCATGGTCTGGAAAGGCCGCAAGAACCACCCCAACAAGGCTGCGCTCCTGTGGTCTCTGGGCTCTTCTACCGTCGCTTTCTTTGGCGCGGGCGTCTGGGGGTTCCTGCACACGCTTCACGGGGTGAACTTCTACACCCACGGCACCCAGATCACCGCCGCACATGGCCACCTGGCCTTTTACGGTGCCTATGTGGCCCTGAACCTCGCCATGTTCAGCTACGCCATGCCCCACCTCAAGGGGCGCGATCCCTACAACCAGGTGCTCAACATGGCATCGTTCTGGCTGATGACCGGCGGCATGTCCTTCATGACCTTCACGCTGACCTTCGCTGGCACCATCCAGACGCATATGCAGCGCATCGTCGGCGACTACTACATGGATGTGCAGGATCAGCTTGGCCTGTTCTACATGATGCGCTTCGGCTCGGGCGTGGCCGTGGTCCTTGGTGCCATCCTGTTCATCTACTCCATGCTCGTGGTGCGCCGCGAGATCGTGAAACCCGGCCCTGTGGCCGTTGCTGGAGAGTGATCCATGAAAGACCTGACTCACCCCGACCTGCCCTTCTATCACGCGCAATCCGATGAATGCGCGGTGTTCGAAACCGCCCATGCCAAGGGTCTGCCCCTGCTTCTGAAGGGGCCCACCGGCTGCGGCAAGACCCGGTTCGTGGAACATATGGCAGCACGATTGGGCCTGCCCCTGCACACCGTCGCCTGCCATGACGACCTGAGCGCGGCCGATCTGATCGGGCGCTACCTGCTCAAGGGCGGGGAAACCGTCTGGACCGACGGCCCGTTGACCCGCGCGGTTCGCGACGGCGGCATCTGCTACCTCGACGAGGTGGTGGAAGCCCGCAAGGACGTGACCGTGGTCTTGCACCCGCTGACGGATGACCGGCGCAGACTGGTCATCGACCGGACCGGCGAAGAGCTTGAGGCGCCAAAGCCCTTCATGCTCGTGGCGAGCTACAACCCGGGCTACCAGAACATCCTCAAGAAGCTGAAACCCTCGACCCGCCAGCGCTTCGTATCCATCGGTTTTGAGTTTCCCGCCCCCGAGGTGGAACAGCCGGTGGTCATGCGTGAAAGCGGGCTGGACGAAGCGCGCGCAGCCACATTGGTGCGCCTGGCGGGAAAAATTCGCAGCCTCTCGGGTATGGATCTCGAAGAAGGCGTGTCCACCCGTCTGTTGATCTACGCGGCCACGATGATTGCCGACGGCATGGCGGTGAACCGTGCGCTGGAGACCGCGATCATCGCGCCGCTCAGCGACGACCCGGACACGCAACAGGCGCTGCGCGACCTCGTCGCGGTGCTCTACGGGTGACGACGATGCTGCATGTCCTCGACCTCATGGAACCCGAAGAGACTGTTGGCAACCTCTGGCATGACATGGCGACCGGCTGGGGGCGGTCCGGGCACGACGGCACCCGCGCCGTGCGGTTTGAGGACGTGCAGCGCTCGGCAGCCACGCTGTTTCGTGCACTCGGCGGCTCGGCAGGCACCGAAGTCTGCGCCGCGCCGTTGGTCACCTGCGGGCACCGGCCGGATCTGATCCGTCGTATCGCCACCCCGCAGGAGCGGGCACATGTCGCCGACTATGACGGCGACCGTCTGCGTCTGCCCCCCGTCATCGACAGCTTCCCCACCCGGGACCTGAACCGGGCCTGCTATCTCTGGCTGGCGGCGCTTGCGGCCCATGTCGAGATCCCGCCTCCGCTGACCGATCCGCTTGCGACGGACCGCGCCGAACTGACAGAACTCGCCCGCGCCTCCGACGCCGCCTTCGCCGCCTGCCCCGGTCTGCGCCAGCCCTATGCCGCCATGTGCCGGAATGTCGTGGCCCAGCGCACACGTCCGCCCCTCCCGCGGTGCGAGGCGGGGCTGGAACGGCTGATTCTGGACCAACTGTCCGGGATTTCAAAGACCGATCCCTGCCTCGATTGCCCCGCGCCGCGCGGATATCGCAGCTATGCCCCGGTGCCGATCTGGCTCCGGCTGCGGCATGGCACCCCCACCGGCAAGCCAGACAGCGCCCCGGCGGAGACCGCCGCGCCCGCCATGGCGGTTTCGGCCCGCAAGGACGCCTGTCGCGAAGACCGCGAACAGGCCAATCGCAATGACAGCTTCATCATCCATCGCTTCGAAACCATCATGTCCTGGGCCGAAAGCCTGAACATCAACCGGATGGTGGACGATGATGACACAGACAATGCCGCCAAGGCCGCCGAAGACCAGGATCACCTGACACTGTCACAGACCGTCCGCCGTGCGGCCACGCGCCTTCGGCTGTCGTTGGACCTGTCGCCGCAGGACGCGGAACACGAACAGCTGGCCGGGCGGTTCACCTATCCGGAATGGAACCGCCGGACCGGAGCCTACATGCCAGACCACGTGCGCGTGCTCGAAGCCGATGCGACGGCCTGTACCGCCTATGCGCCGGACCCGCGTCTGGTTGCGCGGGTAAAACGCCAGTTCGCGCCCTTGCAGCCACGTCGGGTCATGCTGCCGCGCCAATTGGACGGTAGCGATCTGGATCTTGATGCCGCCGTCACCTCGCATGTCGACATCGCCTGTGGGCGCGAGGGCAGCGACCGGATCTGGCAGTCCAGTCGTCCGATGGCCCGTGACCTGTCGGTGGCGATCCTGATGGATTGTTCCCGATCCACGGAGGCCGCCCTGGGACCCTCCTCCGTCATCGAGATCGCACGAGAGTCGCTATCGGCTCTGGCCAACGGCATCGATACGGCAGGCGACCGGTTGGGGATCTGGGGCTTTTCCTCGCTGCGCCGAGACCGGGTGTTCCTGCATCGCGCCAAAGCCTTTGCGGACCCTATGACCACCGAGGTCACCGCCCGGATCGGCGGGCTGACCCCCGGGCACTACACGCGCCTCGGCGCCGCGATCCGGCATGTCTCCGCCCGATTGGCGGAAGAAGGCGCCACGCGCCGCCTGCTCCTGGTGCTGACGGATGGAAAACCCAATGACCTGGATCACTACGAGGGCCAGCACGGCATCGAAGACAGTCATATGGCTGTGCGCGAAGCCCGCGCGCTGGGGCAGGCCGTGCACGGCGTGATCGTCGATCAGGACGGGCAGGACTGGTTTGCCCGCATTTTCGGGCGCGCGGGCTTTACCCTTTTGTCCAATCCCGCACGCCTGCCCCGGGTCCTGCCCGATATCTACCAAACCCTGACCATGGAGATCTGATGTGATACGCTTCATCTGCTTGCTGCTCGTGCTGCCGCTCCCGGCCCTGGCCACCGGCTTCGAACGCCCGATCCCGCAGCCCCAAACGGAAACGGCCGAATTCTGGTTCCTGGTGGGCTCGATCGCACTCGTCATCGCGCTGGCCGCCGTACAGTTTCTGGTGCACCGCAAATGAAACCATCCTGGACGCTGCTGCTTGGCCTCTATCCCTTTGCGGCGGGGGCTATGGGGGTGAACCTGTTCTTTGCCTCGCTCATCGGTTCCTGGCTGGGCTGGCCGGTGCTGACACCATGGCACTCCGCCCTCGGTGGCCTGGTGATCGGCCTGCCCGCCACCTACAGTTTCGCCTGCCATATCACCCGGCTGATGGAACAGGCCGACAAGTCATGACGGGCTGGAGCGAATATACGCTGGCGCTGGCTCTGTTCACCGGCAGCCATTTTGTCCCGCGGATCGCGGATCTGCGCGGCCGGATGATTGCCAGCATCGGGCGCAGCACCTATTTCGCCCTCTACGGCGCTCTGTCGCTGGTGCTCCTGATCTGGGTCGTCGGCGCAGCGATCCGGGCCCCCTGCCTGGAGGTGTGGCCGCAACAGCCCTGGTCCCGCTGGGTCCCGAACCTGGCAATGCCGCTGGCGCTGATGCTGGGATTCTGCGGGGTTCGACTGCGCCAACCGTTCACCCTTGGCGCACGGCGCGGTGTCCGCTTCGACCCCGCCGATCCCGGCTTTGCAGCGGTCTCGCGCCACCCGCTGCTGTTGGCGCTGACACTCTGGGCCGGGGCTCATCTGGTGCCGAACGGCGAGCTCGCAATGGTGATCCTCTTTGGCAGCTTTGTCGCGATGGCGCTGCTGGCGATCTGGGCCTTTGACGCCCGCGCGCGGCGCGTATTGGCACATGATGCCGAGCCTTTCTTTACCCGAACGGCGCTGTTCTCGCTGCGGCCGCTGACCTCGGTTGAATGGCTGCGTGGCAATGCCCGGCGCCTCGGCTGGCGGGCGTTGGCCGGGTTGGCGCTGTGGCTGGCCGCCCTGCATCTGCATGCCGTTTTCACGGGTGTCCCCGCTTTCCCGACCTGAACTTGATCCCGCGCAAAGTCTGCCGGCTGAAAAACCTGCAAACCGGGTGCATGAAACATCTTGATCGCCTCAGACGCCTCGGGCTCTTTGACACCCGGGTGCCCCGCTACACCTCCTATCCGACCGCACCCGTCTTTGCACCGCAGGTCGGTGCGCCGTTTCAGGCGCAGGCGCTTGCCGCGCTTCCGGCGACGGAACCGGTGTCGGTTTATGTCCACATTCCCTTTTGCGAGCGATTGTGCTGGTTCTGCGCGTGCCGCACGCAGGGCACAAAGAGCCTGTCACCCGTCGAAAGCTACATCGGCACATTGGAGCAGGAACTGGCCTTGGTGAAGGCCAGTTTGCCAGCAGGGCTGCGCATGGGACGCATGCATTGGGGCGGCGGTACACCCACGATTTTGCCGCCAGATCTGATCCGTCGGCTGGCCCGGGCGGTAAAAGCAGTGTTTCCACCAACGGAGGATTGCGAATTCTCGGTCGAAATCGACCCGACAATGGTGGACCGCCACAAGATCGACGCGCTTGCGACCGAAGGCATGACCCGCGCAAGCATCGGCATTCAGGACTTCGACCCGCTGGTGCAGCACGCGATCGGACGGCAGCAGTCCTTCGAAGAGACGCAGACCTGCGTCGCGGATTTGCGTGCCGCAGGTATCACCTCGCTCAATGCCGATCTGGTTTATGGGTTGCCCCACCAGGATACTGCCCGCCTGCAGGACACGGTGAGCAAGGTGCTGGCGCTCTCTCCCGACCGCATCGCACTGTTCGGCTATGCCCATGTCCCCTGGATGTCCAAACGGCAAAAGCTGATCGACGAGGCCGCCTTGCCCCAGGAGATGGCGCGCTATCAGCTTGCGGAACTGGCCGCTGAGCGGTTCCGCAACGCGGGGTTCCAGAGCATCGGAATCGATCATTTCGCCCACCCCGCGGACAGCTTGTCCCGCGCGGCCGACACAGGCCATCTGCGGCGCAATTTTCAGGGCTATGTCGATGACACCTGTGCAACGCTCATCGGGCTCGGCGCGTCGTCGATCTCGCGGCTGCCGTCGGGGTACGTCCAGAACGCGCCGGCCACCCCTGCCTATACGCAACGCATCGAGGCCGGGCAGCTTGCGGGTGTGCGCGGCCATATACTGCGCGATGACGATCTGCTGCGCGCGCGGGCCATCGAGATGATCATGTGTGATTTCTGCCTTGACCTGCCCCTGCTCCGACAACGTTTCGGCACGCGCGCCGATCAGCTGTGCGCCGAGATGCACGCAATCGCGCAGCGGTTCGGTGATCTTCTGTACATCGAGGACGACCGGCTGATCATCACGCCCGAGGCGCGCGCCCTGACCCGGATCGTTGCAGGCGCGTTCGACAGCTATAATCCGGACGGTGCGCGCTACAGTCAGGCCTCGTGACGGTCGGGAACCTCTGCTGACAGACGTCTGGGGCACACAACGGCCCGCCCTGCGCCCAAAGCCCCCAAGCGGACGCACAGGGGCGCGGGTCGGATCACAACGGCACCGGGGTGGCGGGTCGCGGGGCATCCTGCGGGCCGGCTTGCCCGACAGCCGACGCGCCCAGGCCCGCGATATCGCCTACATTTGCCCCACGTCTGCCAGCGTGAAACGAGCGCCAAAGCTTGCTCTGGCGCAACGTTCCGACGGGGCACAGGCTCTAGACTCGTCTCCAGCAGCAATCCTAGCAAAGAGGAACTTGACGATGCTGACGAGAAGAGCCGCGCTGATGGGAGCCGCCGGTCTGGCCTCAATCCCCGTCCTCGCAAAGGCAGCCAAAGCCGAAGAAATCATGGACACCTCGATGGCAGCGCCAGTCGATCTGTCGAACCTGAAGCGCATTAAACACAAGCTGGTGCGCCCGCCCATGGTGCACGCCCACGAGCAGGTCGCGCCAGCCGAACCGCGCATCGTCGAATTCGACATGCAGATCGTCGAAAAGGAAGTCCAGGTCGACAACGGGGCCTATCTTCAGGCCATGACGTTTAACGGGTCCATCCCCGGGCCGCTCATGGTGGTGCACGAAGGCGACTATGTGGAGCTGACGCTCTACAACTCACCAGAGAACATGATGCAGCACAACATCGACTTCCACGCAGCCACCGGTGCGCTGGGTGGCGGGTCTCTTACGCTCGTGAACCCGGGCGAAAAAACAACGCTGCGCTTCAAGGCAACCCGCCCCGGGACCTTCGTCTATCACTGCGCCCCCGGTGGACCAATGATCCCATGGCACGTCGTCAGCGGCATGTCGGGCGCAATCATGGTGCTGCCCAGAGGCGGCTTGACCGACGAAAACGGCGCCGCTGTGCGCTATGATCGTGTGTTCTATATCGGCGAAAACGACTTTTACATCCCGAAGGACGCCAACGGCGACTACAAACGTTTCGAGGACATCGGAGACAGTTACCCCGATACGCTGAACGTCATGAATGGGCTGATCCCCAGCCATGTCGTGTTCAATGGCAAGGTCGGCGCGCTCACCGGGGACAATGCGCTGCACGCCTCGCAGGGAGAAAAGATCCTCTTTGTGCACAGCCAGGCCAACAGAGACAGCCGTCCGCACCTGATCGGCGGGCATGGCGACCTCGTGTGGGAGACCGGAAAATTCAACAACCCACCGGAACGTGACCTTGAAACCTGGTTCATCCGGGGCGGATCGGCGGGGGCTGCGCTCTACGAATTCCTGCAGCCGGGCGTTTACGCCTATGTGAACCACAACCTGATCGAAGCGGTCAATCTCGGGGCGACAGCCCATGTGGTGGTGGATGGAGACTGGGACAATGACCTGATGGAACAGGTACAGGCGCCGGTCGAATACAACGCCGCCTACGAAGGCAAGACCGCGTTGCCGTGACCCGTGCGGCGCTGTCGCACGTCAACGCGATCACACAGGAGCCGGCGGTCGGAAACCCGACCGTCGCGCTCGCTGAACGGAGGTGCCCCGGATGAAGGCCCGCATTCTGACCTGTGCGGCAGTTGGCGTCGCGGTTGCCCTGACCCTTTGGCCGGCGCGGCAGGAGCCGCCATTTGCGCCGCCCCCATTGATCCAGATCCCGCACGGCACAGTCGCCTGGGCACCGCTGGGGAATTTCTCTCATGCGGGCAAGGCTGGCACCCCACGACCCGTCACAGTGGCAGTGCCCTCGTTCGAGATCATGAAATATCAGGTCAGCCGGAGGCAATATCGCGCCTGCGTGGCGGATCAGGTCTGCGCTGCCGCCCCCGGCAACGGCACCGGCAACAGCACCGACAGCGCGCTGCCGCAAACGCAGGTCAACTGGCAGGACGCCACCACCTTTGCCACATGGTATTCTGAGCGCACCGGCGAAAACTGGCGCTTGCCCACAGAAACCGAATGGCAACTTGCTGCCGCCGAACGCTGGGGCGATGCCGAAGCGGACCGCTCAGAACTCGATCCCGGGGACCGGATGCTCGCGCGCTATGAACGGGGATTGCTGCTGCGCGGCACGGCAACCTCCCGATTGCGCCCCGCCGGTGGCTTTGGCGAGAACAGCTTTGGCCTCGCGGATGTCGCCGGCAATGTCTGGGAATGGACAAACGGCTGTGTCTGGAGCGGGCGCCTGCGGGCGGATGGCTTGGTTTTGGACCCGGAGACTTATTGCGGTGTCCGCATTGCCGGTGGGCTGCACAGGGCTGCGGTGGTGGACTTCATCCGCGATGCCAGCGTGGGCGGCTGCGCGGTGGGATTGCCGCCTGACCATCTCGGCTTCCGCCTGGTGCGGCAGAACTGATCTGCCTGTACCGACGACGTCGCATGGCCTGCGTTGCACGGGCGGGTGGTCCCCCATACACGGTGGGGCGCCAAAGGGTCGCCGCCAATGCATCCCTGACAGCCTGAAATCCGGCGCGGCCCCAAACCTCAGGACCCGCAGCGGTGGTCATGGTCCGGATCAGCGCCGGGCACCGGATCATAGCCGGCGCCACCGAAAGGATGACAGCGGCCGATCCGGCGCAGCATCAACCATGTGCCTTTGATGGGACCGTGCCGCTCCAGCGCCTCTAGTGCATAGGCCGAACAGGTGGGCTGGTAACGGCAGTTGAAACCGACCCAGGGGCTGAAGAGCAGCCGGTAGCCACGCACGGGCAAGGCAATGAGGCGGGCGAACAATTGCATACGCAACAGATAGGTTGCAGTGACCAGAGGTGCAACAGTGCGGCAAGCGCAGGGCGATCCACCGGAGTCCGCGCCGCGCCAGCGGCGCCGGGCCCAACGGGAGGACTTGCATTTTCAATGCTGGTCCGACGGGCGGGAGCCCCCCCGGTCCTTCAGGCCCCGTGGATCTTGCGCAGCGCGTAGACAAAGTCGCGTTGCATCTGATCGAAGGGGCAGGTCGTGGTTTCTCCGGCGCGTCCGATCAGCACGTAATCCCAGCCAGGTTTGCCGTGTTCTTTCAACAGCAGTCGCGCGATTTCGCGCAGGCGGCGCTTGGCGCGGTTGCGGGTGACCGCGTTGCCGACCTTCTTGGAACAGGTAAATCCAACCCTGAACGGCCCATCATCGCCGCGCTTGCGTCCCTGCACCATCATCGACCGCGTGCCCTGTTTGCGCGCACGCGCAGCCGCGAGGAAGTCACCGCGTTTGGTCAAAAGCTCCATTCCCGCCCGAATCTTGGCAGGCTTGGACGGGCGCGGGGCACGGCTTGTCTTGGGGGTGGCAGATGCACAAACGGACACCGCCGGAGGCTGTGTTCCCTGGTCAGCTTTGCCGTCCATGGGAGCCTCCGGCGGTGTCATATCCGTCAGAACCGGTCGTCTGAGCGCGAAACTTATGCGCTCAGGGACTTACGACCGCGTGCGCGGCGTGCGTTCAGGATTTTGCGGCCTGCTTTGGTGGCCATACGCGCACGGAAGCCGTGGCGGCGTTTGCGAACCAGGTTCGAAGGCTGATAGGTGCGTTTCATCGCTCCGGTCTCCAATTGTCTGTCATCGGGTACGGCGCGGAATCGCCCCCCGGGGTCTATCTCGAAGCCCGGTCTCTAGACCCCGGATGCCCTCCTGTCAAACCCAATGGGCGCATTTTCCGTCCCCGGCGCCACAAAACTGTCAAAAAACAGCAACGAGGGCGCATGGCGTGACCAAATGACCTCCGCCAGCCGTGCCTGACAGCCCGCTCTTGTCCCACAGGGAATCACCAGAACGCAAATGTTTCAATTCCCGTCCCCGAAGGCCCGGATCATCACGAAACCGCGCCATGGCTTCAAGCGGGCGTGAGAGTGGCTGCGCCGCCCTCGCCAGACCCGCATCTTCGACGTAGAGCAAGACAGAGACATCGGTGCCCCGGCGCCGTGCGCCCAAAAGGATCTGAGCATGATGAGCAACCCCTCCTCTCCCCCTCCGCAGAAGCGATGGCTTCGGCAGGTGCCCTTTGCCCTCCTGGCGCTGGCTGCGCTTGTGGGGGCGGTGACGCTCGGAGATGTGCTGTCCTTCGAGACCCTGAAAGAGAACCGTTCGGACCTGCTGGCATTCCGGGACCAGAATTATGCCGCACTGGTGCTGGCGTTCCTGGCCGCCTATATCGTGATCGTCGCCTTCTCGCTGCCGGGCGCAGCGGTTGCCTCGGTCACCGGTGGTTTCCTGTTCGGCCTGTTTGCAGGCACGATCTTCAATGTGGCGGCCGCCACCATCGGGGCGATCGGGATCTTTCTGGCGGCGCGCTGGGGACTGGGCGCGACCCTTGCTGCCCGGATCGAGGCCAACGGAGGCCGCATTCAACGGTTGAAAACCGCCCTTCACGACACCGAGATCGAAGTTCTGCTGCTTCTGCGCCTGGTTCCGGCTGTTCCCTTCTTTGTGGCCAACCTGCTGCCCGCGCTGGTGGGGGTGAAGCTCTGGAACTTCTTCTGGACCACCGCGGTGGGTATCATCCCCGGCGCCATTGTCTTTACCTGGATCGGTGTCGGGCTGGGGGATGTGTTTGATCGGGGCGAAACCCCCGACCTCACCCTGTTCTGGGAGCCGCATGTGATTGGCCCCATCCTCGGGCTTTGCGCACTGGCAGCCCTGCCCATTCTGGTTAAGGCCATCCGCGGCAAGACGGAGATTTGATCCATGAACACCACGACCTGTGATCTTCTGGTGATCGGCGCGGGATCCGGTGGCCTGTCGCTGGCTGCGGGCGCAAGCCAGATGGGAGCGGATGTGATCCTGCTCGAAGCGCATAAGATGGGCGGCGACTGCCTGAATTACGGCTGCGTGCCTTCCAAGGCGCTGCTGGCTGCAAGCCATATCGCCCATGCACAGGCGAATGCTGCGGCCTTTGGGGTCGCCAACCACGCCCCCGAGGTGGACTACCCCGCCACCAAGCACCACGTGCAGCAGGTGATCGACACCATCGCCCCCGTGGACAGCCAGGAGCGGTTCGAGAGCCTCGGTGTCCGCGTGATCCGCGCCCATGGCCGCTTCGTCAGCCCCGCAGAGGTCGAAGCCGGAGACACCCGGATCCGGGCCCGCCGGATTGTGATTGCAACCGGGTCCCGCCCCTTGGTGCCGCCGATCCCGGGTCTGGAGGATGTCCCCTACCTCACCAATGAAACACTATGGGACCTGAAGGAACGCCCGGCACATCTGATTATCATCGGCGGCGGCCCCATCGGCCTGGAGATGGCGCAGGCCCATTGTCGCCTGGGCAGCAAAGTCACCGTACTGGAGGCGCAGAGGGCACTGGGTCGGGACGACCCCGAAGCTGCGGCCTTGGTGCTTGACCGTCTGCGCGGCGACGGCATCGACATTCGTGAACAGACCGCGGCAGAGGCCGTGCGACAACAGGGGACAGAGATCGTGGTCGACACCGGCGCAGGCCCTGTCACCGGCTCTCACCTCCTGGTGGCGGTCGGGCGTGCGGCAAATACGGAAGGGCTCGATCTGGAAGTGTCCGATGTCGAGGTCACCCCTGCCGGCATTCATGTCGACGCGGGCCTGCGCACCACCAACCCAAAGGTCTATGCCATCGGTGATGCGGCCGGCCAGGGGCAGTTCACCCATCTGGCGGGCTATCACGCCAGTGTCGTCATTCGCACGCTGCTGTTTGGCCTGCCCGCCAAGATCAAAACCGATCATATCCCGCGTGCGACCTACACCGATCCGGAACTTGCACAGGTCGGGCTGACCGAGACCGAAGCCCGCGACCGATACGGGGACCGCCTAGAGGTCGCCCGGTTCGACTACACCCACAACGACCGCGCCATCGCCACGCGCCAGACCGCCGGTTTCATCAAGGTGATGGTGGTCAGGGGACGCCCCGTCGGCGCTACCATTGCCGGCCACCAGGCAGGTGAATTGATCGCAACCTGGTCACTGGCCATCGCAAATCGCATGAAGATGAGCCAAATGGCCGCAATGGTTGCGCCTTATCCGACGATCGCGGAACTTAACAAACGGGTCGCAGGCGCGTATTTCTCCCCGAGACTATTTGAGAATGCTGGCATAAAGCGGGTTGTCCGTCTGGTACAGCGCTGGCTACCCTGAGACACCACCGGGACGAAAACGGGGACGCATGTTAAACACGCTTTCGGGCCGATTCCTGATCCTGACAACGGTCTTCGTCATGTTGGCCGAAGTCCTGATCTTTGTCCCCTCCATCGCCCGGTTCCGTCAGGATTATCTCGAAGATCGCCTGGAACGCGCGCAGATCGCATCGCTGGCCTTGCTTGCAGATGATATGATCGAAAGCGATCTGGAGCGCGAACTGCTGGAAAACGCGGGCGTTTACAACGTGGTGCTCCGCCGCGACGAGATGCGCCAGCTGGTGTTGTCCTCCCCCATTCCGCGTCCCATCGGCGGCACCTTCGACCTGCGCGACGCCGGAGCCTTCACGCTGATCGGTGATGCGATGATGCGCCTCGCCACGCCGCAAAACGACATCATCCGGGTGATTGGCGCGCCGGTGCGTGATGCCGGCCTTCTGATCGAGATCACGATGGAAACCGGCCCGCTGCGCATGGCCATGATCGACTACGGGTTGCGAATTCTGGTCTTGTCGGCGGTCATTTCGGTTCTGACAGCCGTGCTGCTGTTCATCGCGGTCCGGATGGTGCTGGTGAAGCCGATCAAGGGCGTCATCGGCTACATGCAGCGATACGCCGCCGCGCCCGAAGATGCCCGCGGCATCATCACGCCCAAGGCGGGCGTGATCGAACTGCGCGAGGCCGAGGAGGCATTGCAAAAACTGCAAACCGAGCTGACCCATGCGCTGAAGCAACGCGAACGGCTGGCGCAATTGGGCGGTGCGGTTGCCAAGATCAGCCATGACCTGCGCAACATCCTCACCTCGGCCCAGCTGTTCACCGACCGCATCGAGATGAGCGAAGACCCCCTTGTGCGGCGGCTGGCCCCCAAGCTGGTGAACTCCATCACCCGCGCGGTGTCCCTCTGCGAGGGCACATTGGCGTTTGGCCGTGCGGAGGAACCTGCGCCCACATTCAGCCGGGTGTGCCTCAGTGAGATTGTCGATGATATCGCCGAAAGCGAGAACCTCGTTGCCTCCGACGTGACGGTCGAAATCGTGAATGCGGTTCCGTTGCCGACCATGATCCGCTGTGACAAGGAGCAGATCTTTCGCGTGATCATGAACCTCGTGCGCAATGCCCGTCAGGCAATCATTGCGACAGGTCGTGACGGGCGCATCACCGTATCCCTGCGCGAGCAGGACGATGCCTGGTGGATACTGGTCACCGACAACGGCCCCGGCCTGCCCAAGAAAGCCCAGGACAATCTCTTCACCCCGTTCCAGGGCGGGGCGCGCAAGGGCGGCTCCGGTCTCGGTCTGGCGATTGCCGCCGAACTGGTCAAGGGGCACGGTGGTCAGCTCAGCCTCGGCGCGACCGGCCCTGACGGCACCGTCTTCGAGATCTGCCTGCCCAAGGGCGACGGCGCAGTCTAAGCTCAGCCCCCATCGCCCGCGCCTCCCAGGCGTTGGCGAACCCCTGCCGGGTCACGGATGCCCTGAAGGCGCCGCGTAGCTCCCCGCGAAAAAAGTTATGATTTGGGGTTGCACCCACCGAAGCGCAGAGATAAACCCCGCTCTCAGTGGACCGATAGCTCAGCTGGATAGAGTACTTGACTACGAATCAAGGGGTCGGGGGTTCGAATCCTCCTCGGTCCGCCACTTCCAAAATGTTGAACGTCAGACGAAATTGACCTAGGCGTCATAAACTGTCCCAATCCGCTGTTTTTGCCGTGTGGCTTGTTGCGTTGATCTGACCTTCCTTTTGGAAAATCAGGGCTGATTTGCAGGTTCAGTCTTTGAGCCCGCCTGTTTCTGCTGATCTGCCCCAAGTTTCAAGCGGCGGGCGAACGCGGGAGGGGGCGAGGCAATGCTATTCGACCGGGTTGGTGCGGCCCGCAGGCGTAGCCGAGGACACGGCCCGGTCTAATCGGATTGCCCGAGGGGGAGGGCAGCGCCCTCTCCCTGACGGCCAAGGGCGTTTGGCTTGTCCAAATCCCACTGGCCCGCAAAACATAAGCGGCGGTGTCATCAGCCCTGCCTCCGTGTTGCGATCCTTCAATATTGAAAACTGAGTTCACAGGTTGCGGGACCGAACCGCTAGTGCTGATACCTGCATCGATGGCCATAGCCAGCCTGGACACGGCATTCATGCATGGAGCAGCAATACTTTTGCTGTAAGCGCGAACGGTCTCCCGAGAGCGTACCGTCGAACAGCTCCGGTGACCAGGACGATGCTGCGCTCAGCTCAGACGTCAGCGAAGCGCAGATGGCGCTCTTTGCAAAGTCTTGGAAACTGCCAGCTGGAAGGCGGTCCCATGCTGCACGAGCAACGGATGGATCAGACCTTCGCTGCAAGTGCAGCCACCAACCTTCATCGAACAGACGGGATGCGGGTCGAAATCCGCTGCGTTCGCGCACGCTGTTGTTTTGTGCGCCTTGCGGTCATTTGCTTTGTTCTGGGCACCAACCACTGACAACTCCAAAGGTCGCAGCCATAATCGAGCCGGACAATCTTGCCTTTCCTCGATGTGTGCATGAAGCAATCTTGCGTGTTTGCAGGCTGCTTACTGAGGTTGTTCTGTGCGATGCCTAAAGATGCCTGCTCGCGAATAGGAAACCCAGCCAGATTTGTGAAGCGAATACAGCGAACGTCGTGAGGCCGGTTTCAGTTCGATTTCGGCTTGTGGTCGTAGGGGCTGTCGGGATCGAAATCGAACCGGTCGGGCAGCCGCAAGCCGCTATTCAGGTGATGTTCTACCGCCATAACCGACACACCGTCGCGATAAAGCCAGGGGTCGCGTGTGTCGCGCTGCCAATCCTCCATTTGTCGGCGGAACTCCGATAGCCGCTCGGCATGTTCGGGCGCTTCGGTGAGGTTGTGGACCTCCTGTGGATCGACCTCCAGATCGTAAAGCTCTTCTGGCGGCCGGCGAACATAATCGCGCAGGGGTCTTTGCCCGATCATCACCGGATCGACGCGCCGGATGCCTTGCCAGGAAAGTGAGCCATAAAGGTCGCCAGAAAACGGGAAGTCCAGCTGCCATGCCACATTGCGATGATACTTGTAGCGGGGGGTGCGCAGGAACCGCGTTGGCCAATAGTTGGTGATTTCATGAAACGTGTGAGAACCAAAGACGATGTCCCAACCGGACCGCATGTCCGCTGCCTCGAGGATGGGCAGCAGCGACCGGCCTTGCCGCTTGCCCTGTGATGTCTCGGCCCCTGCAACATCCAGAAAGGTCGGCAGGAGATCGGTGAAGGACACAAGATTGGGGTTGGCCACACCTGCCCTCTGACCGGGCCTGTGAATGATCAGCGGCAGGTGCACGCCCGCATCAAAGAGTGTGGTCTTTGAGTTCAGAAACGGTGCGCCATTGTCCGACAGAAACACCACTAGCGTCTCCTCGGCCAAGCCGGCCGCGTCGAGCGCGTCGAGCACCTGCCCCACCCCCCGGTCAAGCCGATGGACCGAACGGTAATAGGACGCCAGTTCGTTGCGCACCTCGGGCAAATCGGACAGGAAAGGCGGAACATGGACGTCTTCGGGGGCGAAAACCGGGTCTTCGGCCCCGAATGCGTCGTTGCCGAACCCGCCGCGGGTCTCGTCGCGGTGCGGGTCAACATAGCCGATGGTCAGAAAGAACGGTTGCCCGTCGGCCCGGCGATCGCTGAAATAGGCGCCTGCCTTTTGGGCGACCCACCCCACATCACGGGTGTCGCTTTCTGCGCGGTATGTCCAGGGATACACCTCGGACGGGCCCACATGGACCTTGCCGATGATGCCCGTGTGATAGCCGGCTTCGTTCATAAGCGCGGGCGCGGTGGGCACATCTGCGAAGGTCATGAAATGGTGGTAATCGTGGTGCAGGCCGTATTGGCCCGTTTGATGGGTGTGAAGGCCAGTATAGATAACCGAGCGGCTGGCCGAGCAGGACGCGGTTGAGGTGAAGGCCATGTCGAAGCGTGTGCCGCGTGCGGCCAGCGCATCAATATGGGGCGTGCGGATTGCAGGTTCACCATAACAGCCCGTCATGCGGCCCAGATCATCTGCGATGAGGAGAAGTATGTTCAAGCCGCTCTCCTTAGGCCAGAAGCTCGGACAGCTGGAACGCGCCCGTACTGCGTGGAAAAATCCGGATCACAGCGCTGGCCACAGCGCTGCCTGCGCGCAGACAGGTTTGCAGATCCAGCCCGACCTGAAGGGCTGCTAAAAAGCCTGCGTTGAACGCATCCCCCGCGCCGATCGTGTCGAAGATATCGGCACGCGGGCTTGTCGCGGAGACAGTCTCCCCATCGCGCAGCGCAATCGCGCCGTCCGGCCCGCATTTGACCACCAGCACGGAATCCTCCGGCAGCTGGCCTACCATGGCGTCGAGCCCGCCTTCGACACTGTCTGCCCCGGTCAGTCCCACCAGCTCTTTGTCATTGATGAGCACCAAGGCGCTTTCGGCGATCCAGCTCTGCACCAGCGCGCGGGTCGTGTCTGTCCAGCCGTCGCCCGGCCAGCCCGGGTCGATGGCGATTTGTGCCCCCCCCGCGCGCAAGTCGCGCATCAGCGTCAGACTGTCCCGCGTCAAGGCTGGCAGTGCAAAGGCTCCCGACATCATGGCCAGAGCCCCGTCGAGGGGCCAGTCGGCCAGCCCCGCGCGCACCTGCGCCATGTCGAAACGATCCAGATGGCCGGGTGTCGAAAAGAAGGTGCGCTCTGCGCCCGGATGCAGCAGGCCGAATGTGACAGACGTGGGGGCCTCAACCCGCGCGATCCGGTCCAAAGGGGCTGCGAAGGCTTCTGCTATCATGGTTCCGACGGCATCCGAACCGGCCGAAGCGATCAACCCCGACACAGCACCAAGCCGTTGCAATACGAGCGCCGTGTTGGCCGCGGAACCGCCAATGCGGCTGTCTGCGCGGTCCAGGAAGATTTCGGTCCCCTGTTCGGGCCAGTCAGCCAAAAGCCCGCCCACAAGATCCAGATTGGCATTGCCAATGACAGCGATGGGAAATGGTGCGGCTTTCATCAGGCGACCTCGGCGCTGGCAACCTTGGAAGACCGGCGCGGCAGGCCCGCATCAGGCAGGCGGCGCGCGGCGGCACTGACAAGGATATCCTGAATCACCGGCAGCGCTGCAACCGCCAGAGCAAGGCCCTTTTGCGGGGTGAGCGGCACGGTAAGCGCACCGCGCACGGGAGCCCGCCCCGAAGCATCGATAATGATCGGCGCGATCCCGTGCGCCACACATTCCTCGGCCAAAAGCGAGAGGTCGTCGCGGTCCTGGCATTGACCGCGCAGCAGGATCACCGCGCTCTCTTGGTCGATCATCTCGAACGGGCCGTGGCGAAACTGCCCGGCCTCTAGCCCCAAAACCGGCAGGCGGGCGATTTCCATCAGGCACAGCGCGGCGGCGTCCATCACCCCCTGCGCCCCGCACCCCCTTGCGACCATGATCGCAACGGGTGCAGGGACCAACCGGTCAATAGCGGCATCGGCCTCGGTCGGACGCGACGGTGCCCCCGCCGCAAGAGCGACCTCGGCGGCCGAGATATCCTGCCCCAAGGCCTCAAGAATGGCCGCATGCAGCCCCAGTGTGATAAGCTGCGAGCGTGTCGCGGCATAGGCAAGCTCGCGCCCGCCCACGCCCACAAGGGAGGGCAGTTCCGTCGCAAGCGGGCTGTCCGCCTCAAGTGTCAGGCCATAGGCCACGGGGCTCACCATCCCGCGCTCGATCAGGTGCAGCACCTCGCCCGAGCGGCCCGATTGCGAGGTGACCAACATTGCGGGATCACCGGGCAACGGTGCGCGCATGTATTCCGAAACCACATGCTCCGTCGTATCAAGCCCCGCGGCGCGGTAATAATCCCCCACCGCACGGTTGATCCAGTGCGAGCCGCCCATGCCCAGAAGCGCCAATCGCCCCCGCGCGCGCAACGCCTCGGCGATGGGCCTTGCACTGTCCCGCGCCGCCCGCAAAGAGGCCAGCGCATCACTGTGTTGCCGCGCCATTTCTGTGCGCAGTTGGTCGATACCTTTGCTCATGGTTATTCTCAGCCCGAAACAGGCTGCCCTTTCGCATCAAACAGATGAATGGAAGCCGGATCAGGCGTCAGATGCACAGCCTCTCCGGCCTGAACCTCCGCCCGGCCCTCGATCCGGACATTGACGGTCCCGATCCCCTCGACATTGACATGGACGAAGGTATCAGAGCCCAGCCGTTCGGTCAGTATCACGCGGCCGCGCCAATCGCCGTTTTCATGGTCCAGCGCGATATGCTCGGGTCGAATGCCATAGCATTCTGCGCCGTGGGCTTGCGCAACAGCACCATTCAGGAAATTCATCCGCGGGCTTCCGATGAACCCTGCCACAAACTGGCTGGCGGGCCGTTCGTAGAGTTCCATCGGCGTGCCCACCTGTTCGACAACCCCGCCGTTCAGCACCACGATCCGGTCCGCGAGCGTCATCGCCTCGACCTGATCATGGGTAACGTAGATCATCGTTGTGTCTGGCAAACGCTGGCTCAATCCGGCGATTTCGAGCCTTGTATCCACCCGCAGGGCTGCGTCGAGGTTCGACAGCGGCTCATCAAACAGAAACACACGGGGATCGCGGGTGATCGCACGGCCAATGGCCACACGCTGCCGTTGCCCCCCCGAAAGCTGTTTTGGCTTGCGGTCTAGCAGCCCTTCGATTTGTAGCATCTCCGCAGCTTTCTCGACCCGCGCCTTGATCTCGTCTTTGCCGAGCTTGGCCTGTTCCAGACCGAAAGACATGTTCTCGAACACGGTCATATGCGGGTAAAGCGCATAGGATTGGAAAACCATCGCGATCCCCCGCTTGGCGGGCATCTCATCATTCATAGGTTTGCCATCAATCAGCAGATCCCCGCCAGAGATGTCCTCAAGCCCGGCAATCATGCGCAGAAGTGTGGACTTGCCACACCCCGAGGGGCCGACAAAAACAACAAACTCCCCTTTCTGAAGCGACAGATTGATGTCGCGCAGCACCTCGACGTTCCCGTAAGATTTGGACACGTTGATAAGTTCGACAGTCGCCATGGTTTATCCTTTCACAGCACCGGCGGTCAGGCCGGACACGATCTTGCGTTGAAATACGAGGACGAGCGCCACCAAAGGCAGGGTCACGATGACCGAAGCCGCCATGATGTTGCCCCATGGGATCTCGAATTCGCTGCGCCCCGAAATGAGAGCAATTGCGACCGGGACCGTGCGCTGGCTGTCCGTCGACAAAAAGGTGAGCGCAAACAGAAACTCGTTCCACGCGTGGATGAAGGCAAGAAGCCCCGTCGTTACCATCGCAGGCCACATCAGGGGGAGGAACACGCGGCGAATGATGGTGAACGACGAGGCTCCGTCCATGATCGCTGCCTCTTCGATCTCGACCGGGAGGTTGCGCATGAACGTCGTCAGCACCCAAACCGTAAAGGGCAAGGTAAAGATCATGTAGGAGAACACGAGGGACCAGAGGGAGTTGAACAGACCGAAGTAACGTATGACCTCAAAAAGCCCGGACAGCACCGCGATCTGTGGGAACATCGACACGGACAGGACCGTGAGCAACAGCAGCCCCCGCCCCCGGAAGTGGATGCGCGACAGGGCAAAGGCGGCGGTGATCGCGAGGAAGAGCGACAGGATGACCACCACACTCGCCACGAAAACAGAATTCAGGATCTGCTTGCCGAACACGCCCCCGGACAGCATGGCCTGATAGTTTGCGAAGTTCAGCGCCTTTGGCAGGTAGTTCACTTCAAACAGCGCCTGCCCATCCTCGAGCGAGGTAAGGATAGCGTAGTAGAAAGGGAAGATCGCCTGCAGAACGATGATTGCGACAAGGGCGTAGAAGCCCGCAGTTTGCCAAAGAGCAGGTTTCATGAGCGTTTACCTTCCAGATCCATGCGAGTGGCCATGATGAACGTGATGGTGATCAAGGCGATCACAACGAACAGCAACGTGGATGCGGCCGAGCCATAGGCGAATTGGTCAAAATCAAAGAGATTCTCACGCGCATAAACAGACATGGTCCGCGTCGCATCGGTATTGGGTGTCAAGACATAGACGATGTCGAAGACACGCAGCGCATCGAGAGCACGGAAGACCACCGCCACAAGGACCGCCGGCATGATCAATGGCAGCGTCAAGCGGCGGAACACGCGCCAGGCCGGCACACCGTCAAGCTTAGCAGCCTCGTAGATGTCACCCGGCACCATCTGAAGCCCGGCCAGAATAAGCAGCGCCATAAAGGGCGTCGTCTTCCAGATATCGACAATCATCACGGCGACCATTGCGGTCTCCGGTGAGGCGGTCCAAGCGATAGGTTCGGAAATCAGACCGAGCGCCATGAACATATCATTGATGATCCCGAACTGGTCATGCAGCATCCAGGCCCACATCTTGGCTGAAACGATGGTCGGGATCGCCCACGGGATCAGAACAGCCGCGCGGACAAATGCACGGCCCCGAAATTGCTGGTTCAGCACCAGCGCGATGATGAGGCCAAAGACAGTTTCGAAGGAAACCGAAACGGCGGCAAAAAGGATCGTGTTCCAGACAGAACGCCACCAGCGGGGATCGGCCAGCAAGCCATAATACTGTCCCTCGCCGTCGCCGAAATCGACATATTCCAGGTAGTTGCGGAACCCCACCCAGCGGGCTTCGCTCATCAGGTCGAGCGACGCATCGGTGAAACTGAACCAGATCGTGCGGCCAAGCGGCCAAGCGGCGACGATCAGGAGCATCACAAGCATCGGCGCCAGAAACAACCAGGCCGAGCGGGTGCGGCTTCGAGATAGGCGCGATCTTTGTTCTGTTTTAGCCATGGCTGCCTCCGTTGTGGTTTCCGGGCGGCCATACCGCCCGGAACAGGTTCCTAAAATCAGGCTTTACCAGCGCGGCCCGCGCAGGCGTTTCAGCTCGTTTTCGAGGCGGGACAGGTTCGTCGCCGCATCACCATCGCCGGACATGGTGTTGTGAACAGCTGTCCAGAACGCCGCCGAGACTTCGTTGTATTTGCGCAGTGTCGCGGCCGATGGACGCGGCAGGGCATTGTCGACCACAGGCTTCCAGAGGGGGATGAACTCCTGCTGCTCGGCCACTTCAGCGTCTTCGTAGACCGCATTCAGCGTTGGTGGACGCGATGTGACGATCGCGCGTTCCTTCTGGTTTTCATAGTTGGTGAGGAAACGCGCCAATTCGATCGCGGCTTCCTGGTTCTCGGAATAGCGCGAGACCCCCAAATTCCAGCCACCCAGCGTCGCGGACGAGGACATGCCCTCACCGCCGGATGGAAGCGTCGTCACTGCGAAGCTGTCGCGCACCGGGCTGTCTTCGCCTGCGGCGAGTGCGTAGGCGTAGTTCCAGTTGCGCATGAAGACCGCATTGCCAGACTGAAAGACACCGCGTGCGTCTTCTTCCTTGTAGTTCAGAACACCCTCAGGGGCGATGCCGCCGACCCAGCTGGCCGCAAGGTCAATCGCCGCGGCGGCTTTCGGGTTGTTGATGTTGATGGACCCGTCCAATTCGACAATCCGGCCACCGCCGGAGCTGTTGATCCATTCCTGCGCATTGCAGGTCAGGCCTTCGTAAGCCGCGCCCTGAAAGACGAAGCCCCACATGTCGGTGTTACCCTCTGCCCGTTCGCCATCCATGACGACCTGCGCCGCCTCGGTCAGCTCCTGCCAAGTGGTCGGGACCTCTTGGTCGTATTTCTCCAGAAGGTCTGTCCGATAGTAGAGCGCAGGCGCGCCAAGGAACATCGGCAGCGCGACCAGCTTGCCATCCACTGTCTGGCTTTCGATCGCAGCGGGCACAAAATCGTCCACGATATCTGCCACATGAGGCGTTAAATCTACGAAATGCGACGCCAGCTGCGGTGCCCAGATCACATCCAGCCGGTAGACGTCGATATCGCTCGATTGTGCCGAAAGCCAGAGCCGATACTGACCGAACTGATCGGTTGTGCTTTCCGGCATCGAGACGATCGTCACAGTATGACCCGTCTCCGCTTCGAAACGATCAAGTTGTCCGCGCAGGACCTCTTGGTCTCGGCCAACGGAGCCGTGGACAATCGTCAGATCCTCTGCGATCACACCGGTCGCCAAGAGCGTCGTTGTCGCGATCCCGGTCATGAGATTTCTAAAGTGTTTCATGTTTTCCTCCTGTCATGATTTTGGTCTTGGTCTTTTTTTTGCCCTCACCTGACGAAAATCGGTGAGGTCCAGGCCATCTGGCCGCTTTGCTGTCGCAACCGCAGATAGATCGTGTCGCCCGCATCCAGCCGCCCCAGCGGGACAGTGCCCTGCCATTGCCAAAGCTCCGCCCGAGCAAGCTGGTGAAACCGCCAGGCAGGGGTATCGATTGCCCCCAAATTGCCCGACTTGGCCCCCTCGAACAGACGCGCGGCAGGGATCGCGATATCCTGCCCGCACAGCCGCGCATGGATCACCGCATCCCCGGACAATGCGGCGCGCAGCATCAGGCCTTGCGTCGCGGGAGTTGTATTGTTGGGGTTGGCTTCAGCTGTGACGGAGAAGGTCACGCGTTGCCCGTCCGACTGGATCGTGGGTATCGCGTGGCCACTGTCCTCGCCTTCGAGTGGCGAGACGATCTCGCGGCCGCGAAAGCGCGGCTCAACCGCGCGGATCTCACCGCCCTCGAGCCTGAGTGTACCATCCCAGTCGTGCCGCATTCCCCGCGCGCCCCAGCCCATTTCCAGATGGATCAAGGTCTCGTCGCTTTCTGCGTCGATGGGTGATGGCGTGATGGCGGGGCTGATGCGATGCGAAAGTTGCCCATTGCGGATCACGTCGATGCAGTCGATGGCTCCGCCTGCCACGGCCTCAATCGCCAACTGTGCGTCAGACCCAGCCGTGACCGTGCCGCCCTGCACCGTTTCGCCGATCTGCGCCAATAGATGGATACGGTCGCCGGTTAGCGCATTGGTCCGGCGCGCGCGCATCGCATCCCAGAACGAGTCACGGGCATGTGCGGGGGCATAAAGCGCCATGCGGCCATGTCCGTAGGAGCCGGGAAAGCCACTGTGGTGGTCGGTGTTACCGATGATGCCGAACTGGTGTCCCTGCTCCAGCCCGTAAGCCATGGTTGAATGTCCGTCTACCGGCCCCATGGAATGAAGATAGCCGCGCTCGGTCTCGGACGCTTCAGCGCAGCCATGCATCGAGAACATTTCGACAAAAGGGGACAGATCGGGGTCGAAGGTGGCCCAATTGATCCCCCGCGCGCCTGTGCGGTAACCAATATGGTGCGGAAAGGCGAGAGCCCTGTCGCCGTAGCGCGCCGAAAGCGCCGCCTTGAGCCCGGCCGGATCGTCAGCCAGCTCCAGCGGCCCGTCCGCCAGATCCGCCAACACGATTGTGTAGTCGCCGTGTGCGCCGGAATGAATCTCGTATCCCGGGAAAACGGTGAAGGCACCGGGCCGGTCCGCCCTGCGCAATTTGTCGTAGTGCCCGGGCCAGGCCGCGCGCAGCTTGGCAAAGCCTTTGACGTGGAAATCGACGATATGTGCGATCGAAGGGTCGCCCACCGGCATGTCCGGCCAATGGGCGTGGCCCGTGATCGACACGAAATCAAGCTGCAGCGCCGCCTTAGTCAGCGCATCCGGGAAGGAACCGTGGCCATAGGAAAGGTCGGAATGGTTGTGAATGTCACCGTAGAACGGGGCAAGACCGAGCGAGGTGGCACGGGGGCACAAGCGATCTGGCAGGGGGGCATTGATCATTGTGCTACCTCCGCCACGGACAGCTTGCGCGGGTCAACCGGGCGGCCGCCCTCGGCAAGACTCATCTGCGCTGCCTTCACCAGCCGCAGCGAGTCCACACCTTCGGCCACGCCCACCGGTGGTGTTTCGCCTTTCAGAAACCGCTCAAGCTTGCGCACCAATTCCCGATCAGCCCCGTAATGAGACGAGCTGCGATCAGGATTCGGGTGGTGCACCATAGAACGGGCGCGACCATGCTGTTCAACGAGGTCGATGTCACCGCTGTGCCGCTCCATCCGCAAACGGCCACTCTCTCCGATGATTTCGAGTGTTTCCTGATCCGTCGCCCACGGACCGAAGATTGCGAAGAACAATGTTGCGACAAGGCCGCTGTCGTATTGCACAGTGACCACGGCGTGGTCGTCGATGTCCGCACCCGGATGATAGACGCAGGTGTCGTTGCGATCATGGACCTCCTCTGCGGTTTGCCAGCTGACATTGGGAACGCGGCCGACGCCTTCGAACTTGTCGATCAGCGTCTCGTGGCGGCGATAGGGGCAATCGCGGTCGCATTCGCTACAGCGCGCGGCCGCGGTCGGATCGGGGGTAAAGATACCCGACACACCACCCGTCGCCGAGACCTGAACAGGCTGGGCCCCATCAGCGATCCAGTTGAGCACGTCGAAATGATGCGATCCCTTGTCATTCAGCGCACCGCCCGACCGCGCGCCGCTGCGATGCCACAGCTGCAAATAGCGCGTGTAAGGAATGACCGACCGAAGCAACACCATGCGCGGGGTGCCGATACGTCCGCCATGGGCAAGACGCACGGACTCGATCCAGGGCTGTTCGTAGCGACGGGTGAACCCCATCATGATCGGCTGGCCCGACCGCTGCTCGGCCTCTGCGATTTCCTCGGCATCGCTCAGCGTCACCGATATGGGCTTGTCCAGGTAGACCCGCTTGCCGTGGGCCACCGCCCGTTCGACGGGTTCACGATGGCTGTCAGTGTGGGTTGTCACAATAGCAAGGTCCACCGCCGAATCCGCAGTCGCTTCATCGAGCGTCGCGAAGACCCGAACCTCGTGGTCCAACCCGACGGACCTATACACCGTACTCAGGTGTGCGGCGGCAAGTTCGGCACGGTCGGCCAGACGGTCGAACACGCCGATTACCCGCAGCCCCGTATCGCGCGCGGCCTCGGCGATGCGGCTGCCGATGAAATAGACGCCGCGCTCACCGGCCCCGATGATGGCAATTCCAAAGCTGTCATCCGATTTTGACATCAAAGCCCCCAGTATGTCTTCTTGGGGCGAGCCTAAGTGAGTATAATTAGCCCAACAACGATAGCTATACTCACCCTTCAGGCCAATGTCGCATCGTGCCGTTGGATTGAACCATTCACGACCGTGTAGATCGGCAGATAATGGGTGCGTGGCGGTTCCTTGCTGCCCTTGATCCGCGCAGTGACAACCGTTTCGAACAGATCGAGTTTTTCGCGGTCCGAATTGCCGACGATGTCAAAACGGCTGACATGTTCGGACGGGACATCGACGCTGCCCAGAAGCAAAAGGCTGACATCCTCACCCAGTTTCAGGTTCTTTTCTTGCAATACAGCATCCAGCAGCCGCCCTTCGACCAGCCCCCAGATAATCAAAGCGGTCGATGCAGCGGCATCCGATGGGCTTTCGGGCAAGGCACCGACGAGGTCCGAGTGACGATAGGACCCCGGAAGCGCCGCTACGGTGTGCAGACGGGGATGCGGTGCAGGGCCTTCCCACCCGCTGAGCAGCAGAAATTCGCGCCGTGCCATTGCGATCTGGCGTGCGTCATGTGCAGACGTCAAAAAGCCGATCCGACTATGCCCCCGATCCTGCAGCATCCGGTATCCGACCGACAGCGCTTCGCGCCAGTTGGTTCCGATGACATCGGCATCTATGCCCGTCAGCGACACACCATCGACCACGAGCGCATCGGCACAATCAAGGATACGCGCAAGGAACCTGACCGAGACGACCTCGAAATTGGTCTGCAAAAGACAGCAACGAAAGCGCCCCTGACGTTCCAGAAAGCTTTCGCCCTCCGCCTCATCGACGAAGGCTTTCATTTCCACGCGGTAGCCGTTGCGCCGCAGGCGGTTAACAAGCTCCACCAGTAGCCTGCGGGCAAGACGGCTTTCAGAGGCTCTGTAAAGGATCAGACAATCGGCATTGAAGACGGCTTCGGGTTCATCCGGCTGCTGGGCGATATGCAACCCCGCGCCCGGTCGGGCAGTTATCTGACCGTCCTCGATCAGCGGTGCGAGCACCCGTTCTACGACCCGCTGCGAGGTGCCAAACTCGGACATCAAGTCGCGCACCCGCGGCAGCCGATCACCGGGCTGCCCCTCGGCGATCTTTCTTTTTAGCTTGTTCCTGACTGCGGCGTCCTTGGACATCTTGCTTTTAGTTTTCATGCTGGGCCAGTGGCGGGGCCTGTCTTCTGTTTCGCCAGAAAGAATAGTCCGATGCCCCCTCGAAATGAAAGCGCGGCCCATGACATTGATGAAATCTTCGCTTCGCACTTTGGCCAAAGTTAATGCGCGAGGAGCCCAAATCTACGCAGCCGATCCACGATCAACCGGAGTACGCAATGCTCTGCAATGCATTGAAAGAACTTATAAGTTCCATCTAGACACCATCAGATAGAAGCATCTGCCCCTTTCGAAGGGCGGATCTGGCTCAGGTTTCTGGGACTTTCGTGCAGATCGCAGTAACACGTAATCATGGCCTCACACCGGACTTGCGGCGCGGCATCGGGTTGCAGGGATACCGCACCTCGTGCCCGACGCCAGATGACATCAGCCAGCCCTAAGCGGACACGGTCCGCATGGCACGTCGCCCTACCAGCATTCGAAGCTGGGCGGGAAGAGGGCCTTCGCTGCGTGCAGTACTCAGGTCCAGTGTGTAGAAAGAGCAAACCGATCATGACAGAATGTCGAACCAGCCCTAACCGTGGCCTATGCATCCGACCTCGCGGGCGCTGACACGCCCCACACAATGTGCCCAGACGATGCCCCTTGTACGGCATCCACAAGAAAATGAGCCAAACTACGACGGGAAACCGATGATCCTGCCTCGGGCAATGCCCCATTCACCGTACGATACTCCGTCTCATCGGCGTCGGTTAGAAAACCGCATCGCGCGATGGTCACGTCAAGATCGGCGGCCTTCAGGATCTGCTCCATCAGGCTGGCGCTTGTGACAACACTGCGCACCACGATCTTCAACAAGCGGTCAATCCATCGTCGGGGTGGAAAGAGAAGCGCACTCGACGTGACGACGACCTTTTTGAGACCGGTTTGCCGAGACGCTTCGACAATTGCGTTCGCTGATCGATAATAGATGGATGTCGCAGTCTTGGTCGGACGTCTGCCGCCAAGAGTTGAAATAACCGCGTCCTGACCGCGGAAGACCGCGGTCAGAAACTTCGGGTCGCAAGGGTCGCCGACCACGACTTTCAACCTGTGATGCCTTAGCTCCGGTCGTTTGGCTTTGGACCGGACTACAGCAGTGATGTGAGCGCCTTCATCAAGTGCGCGGCGCAGCACATGTACCCCAGTGCGTCCGTTCGCGCCGAGAATGACAAGTTTCATTATCTGCCTTTCTTTATTTGGCCCGGGTTGCCCCGTGCCGAGACTTTCATTGCGGGAACCGGAAAACCCGGAACCAAGGATGGGGAGCCGGTCCCGTTGATGTCCGGCGAGTTTTCCGGTGTACTTAACAATCGCCAGGCGCGTACGAGTTCACGCCCTACGCGCGACCCAAACTCCAAGGATCGTCAGCCCCGCCGAAAGCGCGATTGGAAAAGTCAACGGCTCCGCAAACAGAACAGCCGCCAGCAGCACTCCCACGACGGGTTGCCCGAATTGCAGCGGGGCGACCTTGCCTGCTCCGACCTGGCCAAGCGCCCAGAACCACAGGACATAGCCTACCACCGTGACCAGAAGGACCAGGAACAAGAGCGCCAGAACACTGCTCTGACTGACCTCCGTCCAGTTCCATGCAATTGCACGTGGGCCGATGAACGGGAGAAGGACAAGCGAGCCCGCAACCAGGCTCCAAAAGGTCGTGGGCCACTGTCCGATCCGCCCTGAGGATCGGCCTCCAAAGACGTAGCCGACGCTTGCAAACAGCACTGACAAAAGAACGGTAAAATCACCAGCGATGCTTGACGATGCAGCCGACGCTGTTGGCGCCCCTCGATAGAGCAGCAAGAACCCAACGCCGGTGATCGCCATTGCCGCCCCGATCCACCATATGGATCGAGGCCAGCTTCTGGTGATGATAAAGCTGACAAGACCCGTGAATACCGGCGCTGACGCGAGGATCAGTGATGCGTGCATGACCGAAGTATTCGCCACGCCTATGCTTAGGAGCACGGGATAGGCCGCAAAGCCCGCGACCCCTCCGACAAGAAGCTCTATTCGTGCGGACAGGTCACGTGGCAAGGCGGACCAAAAGCGGCCAGCTAAGGGGGTCAGAAAAAGTGCTCCGAGGATGGTCCTTAATCCGCCGATGAGATCGGGCGGCACATCGCGCGCGGCAATCGCCGTTGCTGCTGGGGATGCCCCCCAAATTATGACAGCACCGATGGCCGCCAGTGCGGGGAGAAAGGCGCTGGCTGGGGATCTCGTATCGCAGTTTGACATCGTCGTCCCCCTCAGCACGCTGGCGTGCGGCCATCGAGAACCTCGGCGAATGCATGGAGGTCGATGTTTGCGCCGGTTTGAATCAACCCCACCTTCTTTCCGGCGAAGCGGCTTTGGTGCTTCAGCAATGCAGCAAGGGGCGCGGCACCAGCCCCCTCAACGAGATTATGCGTATCGGTGTAAAGCGCGCGCATTGCTTCCGCGATTTCGCGATCACTGATTTTTAGGACGTCACTCGCTCCAGATTTGATGATGTTAAACGCCTCAGGTTGCGGCTCCCGGCACGCCACACCATCGGCAAATGTTCTGGCCGTCAGTGTCGGCACCGGCCTCCCGGCCTCGAAGGATTTCGAAATGGCCGCAGCCCCTTCTGCGACCACGCCAATGATCTCGGTTTTTCGTCCGAGCATGTCCCGGACAGAAATCAGCCCACAAATTCCCGACCCCATACCGATGGGGACCAGCACAACATCCAGATCCGGGTGAGTTGTAAACAGCTCTAGAGCATAGGTGGCGACACCCGCAACAAGGTCGCTATGAAACGAGGGAACGAACTGGTAGCCGCGTTCCGCGGCCAGCTCCAATGCGATGGCACGGCTGTCGTCAAAGTCGCAGCCTGCGACAATGACCTCGCCACCGAATGCGGCCATTGCATCATTCTTGCCAACCGAATTTCCCTCGGGCACCACAATGGCGGCCGGAATACCAACCCGGCCGGCCCCCATAGCGATGGACTGACCGTGGTTCCCGCGCGTCGCGGTCACAATACCCTGCGGCAAAGCGCCCCGCCGCCGGAGTTTTTCGACGAACACAAGCCCGCCACGCGCTTTGAACGAACCGGTCGGGGTGTGGTTCTCATGCTTGACCACAACATCCGCCCCAGTTCGGCGCGCAAGAAGCGGCCAGGAATACGCCGGCGTCGGCAGGACAGTTTCCTGCACGATCTGTGCAGCCTCATCGAGTTCCGAGCGTGTGAACAATTCCATTTGCGGTTTCCTTCTCAATTTGCCTCTGCGTATCCGGCGACCGCCGGGCTGGCTTTCACAAATCTGACGGAAACATCGTCAAGCGGCTTCTGGATGATGCTTGTTGTCCGGCTTTCCGCTATCAAGGCCCCATGGTTGGTGTAAAAAATCCTAGGCGGAAATACGGCCCAAGGCGCTTGCATGCCGGGCAATGGAGTATCGAACTGCTGCCGCAGGGCGCATACGAAGTGTCCTTTACGCCCGGCTCATGCGTCGTGGGTTTTGCTTTTGACCCACAGAAAGGGACGCATGCATTTGCCTCCGACAAACGCCGAAATTTCGAAACTGGGGCCAACACTCTGGCTCTGATCCCGGCTGGGTGCGATGTTTTTTCTTGCTCAGATTCTGGTGGTGAGTACCTGCGGCTCTCCGGCGCCGGCGCGGAAGGACGACTTGCCAACGCCCGGCGTTTCAGCGACCGCGTGGACCGGCGTGCAGTCTCGGCAGCCTACAGCCTTCGTCGCCAGATGCTGCGTGCAGGCCAGGCGGACCCTCTGGAGTGCGAAGCTCTGGCAAGCGAGATTGCCACCCGGGCCGCGCAGGACCTGGACAAGGCAGGAGCGATTCCGAGCGACGCACGCTGCATGACCGGATTTCGCATGCGCCGTATCAATGATCTCATCGAGGACAGGATCGGTAGTGGTCTGACCGTTTCAGAGCTGGCCGATGCGATAGGCCTGTCCCCCGGCTACTTCACCAGATCGTTCACCGCTGCGGTCGGACGGTCCCCGCAGCAATATATCATTGATCGCCGTCTTGCACGCGCCCGTGCCTTGCTCGCAGACTCGACAGAGCCATTGACTGCCATCGCTATTAAATGCGGATTTGCGTCACATGCGCATATGACGGCCCAATTTCAAAAGCGGCTAGGCCTGCCACCAAGCCATTTCGAAAGGCGTCGCTGGAACCAGAATGCTGATTGCCGTTGAAGGTATGGCATCTTTTTCTACCACCTGCAGGGAAAAGGCGCTCCGTCAGGCCAAGCATTTCACACCTTATGCAATCCGCGTTCGGATTTATACTGACTGTTCGCCAACATACGCGGACACTTCGGCCCTCAACACACCCCTTGTCGTTACAATTCTGAGTTTCTGTGCGTCTTGCGGGCACTCTTCGCGCCCGGGATGCATGACTGGTCTGGGCCGCAGCCCTTGGGCCCCGCTGGTAGCTCCGACTTTGCAAAGGGAGCTCTCTACGCTTCCCTTCCATGCGACCAGGGCGCAGCATTTGGTAAAGTGGGGTTCTGCGCCCGCCTTCGTTTCGATCCGCATGAAGGGCAGCTGTCGTATTGGGTCAGAAATGCATGACGCGGCCGTTCCGTTCCCTCGGGTTTTGGCCGCGGATTGGGTCAAAGGTGTTCGACGTTCCACATCAAATGTTGAGCGTCAGACGAAATTGGCTTTTACGTCATAAACTGACCCAATCACCGCGAACCGGATGATTGTGGGCAAACCGCGAGTATCCGGTTCGCCCCCCCCTGACGTGATGCTTCGCTAGATCTTTAGAACGCCAATGCACGGAAAGCGCTTTTGCTATGCCGGGATGGCGTCAGGACCGATTAAGTTACTGTTTTGCGTCTGCAGCGAAGGGAACGTGTCCCGTGTTTGTGCCGAACCGAGCGCGTCCTTTGGTCGATGTCGGGAAATGTCCGAAACATGTGTCACACACTGCCGGCCTCTGTCGTCTTCGACTGAAGACACCACAACGGAGCTGGAGAAAATGAGCCTGGTAGGACGACTTTTAAACATATCGCTGACCGCGGTGAGCCTCATCGCCGTCGCGCCGGCCGCATTTGCGGAGACAAAACTGGACGTATTGCGGTCGTATTATGCTGTTGATCCGCATCTCCCATTGCACGTTGAAATTACAAGAGAGCACGAAACCCCAACCAGCCGCGTTATCGAATACTCCTTTACCGGGTTCGACAATGAGCCGATCCGCGCCGTGCTGGAAATTCCGACCCCGTCGGGTGACGCAAGCGTGCCGATCGCGGTCCTGCTGCACGGAATTACGCAGTCTGCGGACCAATGGTGGCGAACGGATGATGGTCCGTACTCGTTTCCCGCGTCTCATCGTGCTGCGCTGTTGGAAAGCAACGTTGCGGTTATGGCCTTCGACCTGCGCAATCATGGGGCGCGTGTGCAATCGCACGATTTTCAGAACCCCTATACGTATCTCGAAGAGGGGTATCTTGAAGCCGCAAGAAAGATGATCGCGCAATCCGCAATGGATCTGACGCGTGGTCTTGACACCCTGTCGGAGTTCGAAGGTGTCGATGCGGATCGCGTTTCCATCGTGGGCTTCTCGCTGGGGGCGTGGGTGGGTTACATCGGTGCTGCACTGAACGAAAACGTTGAAAAGACACTGCTGATCGGGATGCCCTTTCTCGACGTGTCGGAGGGGCACAGCACAAGTTTCACGGCACAGCACCTTTACGCCGGCGCTTTCAACGACCGATTGGTTCATTTCATCGGCGGCACGATGGACACGTTCTACGACGCCGAACACATCGAGGGCCTGGTCAATGAAATCGGCGCGTCAGCACGTCTCACCTGGGTGGAGAGTGGCCATGATTTCCCGCATTCGACGGCCACCATCACCGCACAATTCCTGACCCCACAATAACCCAAGGTCTGCCCCAATATCTCACGTATCCTCTTCAAGGGAGGATGCGGGTGGACGCACAAATAAAGGAAGCAACATGAAAATCGTCCGGCATCCCAAGGGGAGCGAATTTGAGAAGGAAATTGGCTATGCTCGGCTTGTTACGGCTGACAGATGGATCTTCGTCTCCGGTACGACTGGTTACAACTACGCGACCATGGAAATCGAACCTGAAGTCGAAAAACAGGCAGGCCAATGCCTGGAAAACATCGGGTCCGCCTTGGCATCGGTGGGCGCAAGCCTGCAGGACGTCGTGCGGGTCAACTATTACCTGAAGCATGCAGAGGACTTCCCGGCGTGTTGGCCGATTTTGTCAAAGACGTTCGGGGCTCACCCACCAGCGGCGACAATGATCGAAGCAAGTCTGGCGGTTCCTGATATGTTGATCGAAATCGAAGTGACCGCTCTGCAACCCGACAGCTGACCGGATCACGCGCCCCTCCGGGCGTGGGCATCTTCGATCCTGCCTGAATTCTGCCCGGAGGGCGTACAGACAATGCCAACCCGAAATCCTCTGCGGTCCCCAACCCCGGTGAAGCGACGCGTGCTCTTGCGTGCGTCGCTGCTGGGTCCGACGGCACTTCTCGTGCTTTGGATCTCTCTGAGCATCGTGACTATTCTCCTCGCCCAACTGGCACGACAGGCTCCTCTCGATCCACGAGTCCTCGAGGCCATCGAATTTCTGGGCTTCGCATCGGCAATGACAACCTTGGTGATCGGGGTTTCCACCCTGCCTGCATGCTTGATTTTTGCTGTCGCTCTCTGGACAGGTTGGGGAGGTTGGCTCACTGCGGTTTTTGGCGGTATGGCTCTTGGTCTTGCGATCAGTTGGGCACTTTTTGCGACGCAGATCGCAGGCCTTATTCTGATTGCTGCCGGAGCTATCTGCGGGCTCATCTCTTGGTTAGGCGCGAGGATATGCGCCCCGGACGCCTTCGTTTTCGATCACACCTCTTAGCAGGCGGCCGAGTATCTCCGCCCTCAGTGCCCCGCACCGAACGAGGTTCACCGTGCTTGAGATCCCGGGGGTATCGACACCGCCAACACCGCTGACGTAACCGTTTGGTCTTGCTCAGGTCGATGGTTGGAGGTGCCCTACAATTGGTACACCCGCCGCGAGATGACGGTCACCGCGGCGCACAGAAGCGCGCCGCGGCTTCCATATCCTTGGTCCCAACGACGAAGTGTTTCTTCGGCTTTGTGCGATGTCCGTTTAGATTGCGGTGCGTGTTGTGTGCGTCACTGACCGGTCAGTTTGAAAAACTCGATCAGCTGACCATTGGGGTCGGTGATCTTGAGCAGCTGGATACCTGGTTCCTTGATGATCTCCGGCACAGCTCCACCGGCGGCCATGGCGCGGACTCGCAGGGCCTCCAAATCGGACGATTGCAGGTAAGGGACTGCGCCCGACCCCGCCTCAGCCCCCGGTGCGTATTTGCTCCGCGACACGATTGCGAACCATCCGCCCGCCACCCCAAACGCTACAAAATCCGGCAGCCCGATCACAGGATCGCTGTCGAACAGAACGCGATAGAAGGCTTCCGAGCCTTTCATGTCGTCGGTCGGCACATAGGCGCCCATGGCCATGATTGGCGCGGTTCCCGCTTGCTCCGCCGGTTCCGCAACAAGCGCTGTGGGCAGGATTGCGGTGAGGGCGGTGGCAATGAAGCGTCTCATGTTTTGATCTCCGTTTTTTGGCTGCCCTGCTCTTACAGTGACTATGCTGACAGCGTGTTGTCAGCATAATGTCAGTATGGTCTGCTTCACCGAAAGGAGATCACATGCGGCGTGGCGACAGGCTATTTGAAGTCATCGAGGTTCTGAGACGTGCCAAGGGTCCGATCTCTGCCCAGTCCATTGGCGACGCGTTGGGCGTGACCAAGCGCACGGTGTATCGCGACGTTGCTGCGCTTATCGGACAGGGCGTGCCTATCAACGGCGAGGCCGGGGTCGGCTATGTGTTGGAGCCCGGCTTTCACATGCCACCGCTGATGCTGACCCCGGACGAAATCGAGGCCGTGACACTTGGAGTTCTTTGGGTTCAATCGCGAGGCGAGCCCGAGCTTGCACTGGCTGCTGAGAAGCTCATCACCAAGCTCGAAGCTGTCGCCCCGGCCAAGTACCGGACGTCGTTTCTTCACCCGGCGGTCAGCGTGGCGCCTGTCGCTCAGCCGGATGAGGTGCTTGGCGCCAGCGCCATTCGTCTGGCAATTCGGCACCGCAAAAAGATAGCCCTGACATACTCAGACAACGCATGCCAAAAGACCCGTCGTGTGATCTGGCCTATACTGCTGGGGTATCGGGACACCAGTCGTATCATCGCCGCATGGTGCGAACTGCGAGAAGACTTTCGTTACTTTCGGACAGAACGGATCATTGAGGCGGAGGTTCTTGAAGACAGTATTCCGCGGCGAATGGACCTACTTCGCGCGGAGTGGCGCAAGGCGACGGATGCGGAACGGCAGCGCTATCAAGAGGGGGCTTGAGACGTCAGTTGCCGAACCAAAGATGGTCGCTGGACTTCGCATCGGTCAGTCGCACGGAAGGCGCAAGTACCGTGTACTGCGCGTCATCGATGACTTAGGCCGGGAGTGGATCGACACCTTGCCATCAGGGCAGCGTGTGCGGCAAAAACCCTGAACAGAGCGACCTGATAAACGCGGCCTCTGCGGGCGGCAAATCATCGGCTCCCACCGCCTGTGGCGGTGGGAGATCGTGACTGTCGGGGGGCCTTACTTCGGCACCAGAACCGAATTCACCACATGGATCACACCGTTGGACTGATCCACGTCAGCCACGGTCACCATGCTGGCGTTGCCGCTTTCGTCAAAGATGTAGACATTCTCGCCCATGACTTTGGCCGACAGCGCATCACCGGACACAGCATTGAAGTGGTAGAAACCGTCGCTGCTCGATTTTGCGGCCGCAATGATATCTGCCGACGACCAGTCTCCGGCCACAACGTGAGCCGTCAGAACCTTTTGCAACATCGCCTTGTTCTCGGGCTTCAGAAGTGTTTCCACCGTGCCTTCGGGAAGTGCGGCAAACGCTTCATTGACGGGCGCGAACACGGTGAACGGGCCTTCGCCTTGCAGGGTTTCCACCAGATCGGCGGCTTTCACCGCGGCAACCAACGTGGTGTGGATCGGGGAGTTGACGGCGTTCTCGATGATATTGCGCTCTTCGAGCATCGGGGCCCCGCCGACGGATGGATTCATCGCGAAAGCCGCGGTGGCAAGCGCGAGGGCGGCGGTCGATGTGGCAACGAGTGTCTTGAATGTCATGGTCTTTCTCCTCTGTCAGGCGAGGCCGGGTGGCCTTGCGATGGAGAAGACACGGGGCGTGTGAAAAAGAAGTTTCACCAAAATCCAACTTTTTTGGAGAAACTTGAAACAGGCCGTTGTATCAAAGGCTTGTCACGGGGCCTATCGCCAGAACATCGCCGGTCGGCGCACCTGTTGGTGAGCCCCCAGGGGGCTCATCGCTGATCGCCAGAACACCATTGGTCAGTTGTTGTGCCACGTCGGGTGAGAGTGTGAATCGCGTTTCGGCGTCATCAGGGAGCACCCCAAGAGACATCGGCGCGTCGGAGCCCTCGGCAATCAACCAAAGCTCCAACACGCGACCGGGGCGCGCATCGCCCGTTTCGCGCACAAGCTCAAGCGCTTTCGTTTCAGCGATGAACTGCGCCGCAACCACAAGCGTGCCGTCTTCCGCCGCGACGCTGGCGGTGAAGGTCGGCTCATAGGCCGTCTCCTGCAGCAGCGAAGGCATCAGCACGACAAAACCGACGATTATCGCGGCAGCAATGCTTCCGGCCAGCCAGGTCCAGAGCGGTCGTTTTCGCCTGATCGTTTCCGGGAAAAGTGTTGCCCGGAGCCTGTCCTTCACCATGGGGGGCGGCGGCACGGGCGAGATCCCATCGGTGAGGTCCACGAGGGACTCGTCCCATTCGCGCACGCGGTCCCGCAACGCCGCCTCTGTAACCAGCCGTGCTTCGAACGCCGCACGCTCGTCATCCTCCAGAAGATTCAGGACGTACTCACCGGCCAGGGCCGTGTCGTCGTTATGATCTTCTTCTTGGCTCATCGGCTCAGGCAGTCCTTCAGGGTCAACAGGCTGCGACGCAGCCAGGTTCGCATCGTGTTCAGCGGCACATCGTAACGCGCCGCTAGGTCTTTGTAGCTGTCGCCGTCCAGATACGCCCGGCGCACCGCGTCCGATCTGTCTGCATCCAGTTCATTCAGGCAGTTGTTCAGCCTTTGTCGCTCTGATGAAGCAATGGCATCTGCCTCCGGTGTCGGCGCCCCATCCGACAGATCATGCACATCCGCGATGTCCACGTTCACGGCCTTTTTCGACCGCAACCGATCAATGGCCGTATTCCGCGTCAGCGTGATCAGCCAGGTCATCGGACTGTATCCGTTGGCTTTGTATTGGTCGGCTTTGTGCCAAACCTTCACAAAAACCTCCTGGAGCGTGTCTTCGGCTTCTGCCCTGTCATTCAAGACACGAAGGCACACGCCAAAAAGTTTCGCAGAGGTCGCGTCATAGAGCAAAGAAAACGCCTCGCGGTCGCCAAGGCTCACACGCATGATCGCGTTCTCAATGTCATTCGCGTCCGTCAAAAGGCTGTGCTTCCTGTCGCCTGGCTGAGGCGACCATGCCTCAACGGTCCGGATTATGCCAGTTGTAATCCCGACGGAAACCTGGTGGCAGAGGCCGAGGATAGGGCAGCACCGATCCACACAGAGACGGCTGCCCGTTGGGCGTGCCGACGAGGATAGTCTAATGACCGACATGATCGAGCTGACCCGGCAATATGGTCGATACGAGTATCGTCGGATTGCCACCCTGCTAAGGGATGCAGCATGGTTTGTGCACGACAAGCGCGTCGAACCTCTGTGGCGGGCTCAAAGTGCCGGTGAAACACCCCCAAACGTGAAGTCTCTGGCTTAACGATGGCTCGTATGTCCGGCTGAGGCCAGAATATCGCAATCGCGTATGGTCGTATGATTTTGTGCACCACAGGACGGATGACGGAAAGCCATATACGATCAGGTGGCTCAAGAAGAGCGTGAGCGCGCGCTTCAAGCGTCTCGCTGCCAAGAAGGCAGACGCTGAAACGGGGGGAGAAGAGCCGCTTTCGGCAGCAGCAAAGCCCTACCTCACTGATATATATGGGCTTCATCTATGGTTATGGCGGAGACGAAGGGATTCGAACCCTCGAGACGGTTTCCCGCCTACTCCCTTAGCAGGGGAGCGCCTTCGACCACTCGGCCACGTCTCCGCTGACCCGTATATGTGCCACCGTCAGGAGAGACAAGGCGTTTTTTGGAATTTCTGTGACGAACATCAACCCCGGAAATACGGAATGATTTACGAGGGCTTTGCGACCGCTTGCATGGTGCGGCCTCGCTTATTGACCATCCCGCTCGCCGCCTGCTCGGGGCTGCCTGCTGGCACGAAACCGAAGGCCCCTGGCAACAGGTTGGCCACCCTCGCCCAGCCCCTCAAACCGGGGCCGCGGAAGGAGGCAGAGTGCCCCTATCCGCATTTGATTTCCCCGATTTGCAGAGACGATCACGGGCTGGCATCGGATCACGTGATCTTGCCCCCAACAGCCCGCGACGTTCCAGGCACCGATCAGGCTGCAATCAGGGCAGCAGTGACAGGCGCTTCAGGAACAAGGCCTTTACCGCATCGGCATCGACCTCCATCGCCACATGGGTTTCGCCCCGGGCGTCATCCGCCAGCTGCGTCTTGCCAGAGGTGTCTTCTTCGACCGAAACCCCAAGCTTGACAGCGCGGGTCTGGAACAGATCGGCGTGGGTGCAGGCAATCACCGCTGCGGGATCATGCAGGGAGCAGCCATTGAGGTTTGCAACCTCCTGATAAAACTTGATGTAGAACACGCTCATATCCTTGAGCATGCCACCCAGTTCCGGCGAGCGTTCCTTGATGGCGTCGAAATCCTCGGGGGTGCAGAGGATCTTGAGCGTCACATCCAGCCCCACCATCACCACCTTGCCCGCAGCGGCGGCAAAAACCACCTCGGCGGCGTGGGGGTCGTGATAGATATTGGCCTCGGCGTGGGGTGTGATATTGCCGCCTGCCTCAAGCGAGCCGCCCATGATGACGATGCGTTTGCAGTTTTTCACAAACTCCGGGTCACGCTGAACAGCAAGGGCGATATTGGTCAGCGGGCCCACCGGGCACACCACCAGCTCGCCTTTATGCTCGCGCGCCATGCGGATCAGGAAATCGGCGGCCTCTTCGGAAACCGCCTGCCCCTTGGGCTGGGCAGCAGGGATATCACCAAACCCCTCGTCGCCATGCACATGGGCCGACGGTTCAAACGGCGGCAACACCAGGGGCTTTTCGGCGCCATGCGCAACGGGCAGGTCCAGATCGGCGGCTTCCAGCAGGCGCAGCGCATTGCGGGTGGCCATCTTGGTGGTCACATTGCCAAAGATGGTTGTCAGGCCCAGAAGCTCGATATCCGGGGCGGCGGCAGCGTAGAAGATCGCCATTGCATCGTCGATGCCGGGATCCGTGTCGATGATGAGTTTCGTTGTCATTTTTTATACCTACGACTGATTAATCGAGCGGGTGTAGCATTTCCGTTAGCGGCAACTCAAGCCTGTCAGCGTTTCGAATATCCGACAACTGTATCAGAAAAATGCCCGCCTTCTTGGGAAGGCGGGCATCAGGAATTCGACGTCACCCGAACGGGATCAGGTGTTGAACAGGAAGTGCATCACATCGCCATCCTTGACGATATAGCTCTTGCCTTCGGCCCGCATCTTGCCGGCGTCCTTTGCACCGCTTTCGCCACCACAGGCAACAAAATCGTCGTAGGCAATGGTCTCGGCGCGGATGAACCCTTTTTCGAAATCACCGTGGATCACACCCGCCGCCTGCGGCGCTGCAGTGCCCGAACGAATGGTCCAGGCGCGCGCCTCCTTGGGGCCGACGGTGAAATAGGTCTCAAGATGCAACAACTCGTAGCCAGCGCGGATCAGACGGTCGAGCCCAGCCTCTGCCAGACCCATCTCATCGAGGAACATCTGCGCCTCTTCTGCCTCCAACTGGCTGATTTCTTCCTCGATCTGCGCCGAAATGATCACATGCGCGTTACCTTGGGCCGCGGCCATCTCGGCCACTTTGGTGGAATGCGCATTGCCTTCAACGCTCTCGCTTTCGCCGACGTTGCAGACGTAAAGCACCGGTTTAGTGGTCAGAAGCTGCAGCATGGTCCATGCTTTCTGATCCTCGGCATCGACCTCGACCAGCCGGGCGGGCTTGCCGTCTTCAAGCATCGCCTGAGCCTGTGCCAGCAGACGGTCCTGCTGCTGTGCTTCTTTGTCGTTGCCTTTGAGTTTACGCACGAGGTTGGCGCGGCGTTTTTCGATGCTCTCGAGATCCGCCAACATCAGCTCGGTTTCGATGGTGTCCGCATCCGCAACCGGGTCCACACGACCGTCCACATGGGTGACGTCACCGTCCTCAAAACACCGCAAAACATGGGCGATTGCGTCCACTTCGCGAATATTGGCGAGGAACTGATTGCCCAGGCCTTCGCCCTTGGATGCGCCTTTGACAAGGCCCGCGATATCCACAAACGTCATGCGCGTGGGGATGATTTGTTTGGACTGCGCAATCTCCGCCAGTTTCTCAAGGCGCGCGTCGGGAACCCCCACCTCGCCCACGTTCGGCTCGATCGTGCAGAACGGAAAATTAGCCGCCTGCGCCGAGGCGGTTTTGGTCAGCGCGTTGAACAGGGTCGACTTGCCCACATTCGGCAGACCCACGATTCCCATTTTAAAGCCCATACCGGCCTCCTGATGCCATTTGGGAGCCAGCACTTAGGCTCTCACGGGCCTTTTCGCAAGCGCACAGCGAGTGTGACAGGCAGAACCAGAGCATTGACACAAACCATACATATTCATTTATCCTGATTTTATGCCTTACAGCGCCGGATGTCCCGGCGCAGGCGGTTCACAAGTAGCGAGGTCCGTATGCGCAACACGATCTCCGTTTTGACATTTGTTTCCATGCTGTTGCTTCCCTCCACACTCCGGGCGCAAGAACTGACGTTTGGATTGGGGTATGCCGACTTTCATGAAGACCAAGCCGACAGCGGTCTCTATTTCTCCGCCGAGTATCTGGGTCCCCGCGATTGGCAGATCCTGGGCTTTGACGCCGGGCTTGGGCTGGCCGGCCAGATCCATGAGACCGGCGACGCCTTTTTGGGCGGGGGCCTCCAGGCGCATCGCCCGATTGGAGAGGGCTGGTTCATAGAGGCCAGCATCATGCCCGGCGTGTTTTTCGAAAGCTCGGCGCGCAACGATCTGGGGTCGACCTTTGAAATCCGCTCCCTGCTGGGCATCGGGCGCGATCTGCGTGGCGGCCGGCGCGTGTCGCTGGCACTGACGCATATCTCCAACGCCTCGGTGGGCGACGTGAACCCGGGGCTGAATACCATCGCCCTGCGCCTGCACATGCCCCTTGGCCGCACCCCACCCGGCTAAAGCTGCGCCGCTCAGCGATCATGACTGTCGTGCGGGATTGATTTTACCGACAAGTTTCGGCACATCAGGCAGGCAACAGAGATCTATAAAGGCCAGCCCATGACCCGCCCCACCACACGCATCGATGCCAAGTTTGCTGAACTCTCTGCCGCGGGCAAGAAGGCCTTCGTGACCTATGTAATGGCAGGCGATCCCGATTATGACACCTCGCTCGAAGTGGTCAAAGGCCTGCCCGCAGCAGGCGTTGACGTGATCGAACTGGGCCTGCCCTTCACCGATCCCATGGCGGACGGCCCCACCATTCAGCTCGCCGGCCAGCGCGCCCTGGAAGCCGGCATGACGTTGGAGCGCACACTGCAGCTCGCTCGGGATTTCCGCAAGGAAAACACCACCACCCCCATCGTTTTGATGGGCTATTACAACCCGATCTATTCGCGCGGCGTCGACACATTCCTGAGCGACGCCAAGGAGGCAGGCATCGACGGGCTGATCGTGGTGGACCTGCCGCCGGAAGAAGACAGCGAACTCTGCCTGCCTGCACAGGCTGCGGGTCTGAACTTCATCCGTCTTGCCACCCCCACCACCGATGACGCGCGCCTGCCGCGGGTACTGCAGAACACATCGGGCTTTGTCTATTACGTCTCGATCACCGGCATCACCGGTGCCGCCGAGGCAGAAGCCGCCGACGTGGGCCCCGAGGTTGCCCGTATCAAAGCCGCCACCGATCTGCCGATCATCGTGGGGTTCGGCATCAAGACCCCGGAACGCGCTCAGACCATCGCCTCCATCTCCGATGGCGCTGTTGTCGGCAGCGCGATCGTTGCCGAAATCGGCGCGGGCAAATCCCCGGCCGAGGTGCTGGCATTTGTGAAATCACTGGCGGATGGCGCCCACGCCGGCTGACCGTCAGGACAATGCCTTTGCCATGACCTGCAACAGCCGGCGCTTGCGCAGTGGCTTGGCGACATGATCGGTCATGCCCTGATCCAGGTAGCTGTTCACCTGGTGCAGCAGGGCGTTCGCCGACACCGCAATCACGGGAACCGGGTCCCGATTTTCCCGCTGTTCGCGCGCCCGAATACGGGCCGTCGCCGTCAGCCCGTCGAGCACCGGCATGTTCACATCCATCAGCACCAGATCGGGCCGGATCTGGAAACAGGCCTCCACCGCCTCCTCGCCGTTCTGCACCCAAACCAGCTCCAGGTCGAAGTCCTTCAACATGTGGTGCAGGACCATGCGGTTGGTGCGATTGTCCTCCGCCACCAGGACGCGCCAGCGGCGGGCTGACAGCACCGCACTGTCGATCTTGGTATCGACCTCAAGGTCTTCGGGCAGGGGCCCGGCGCGCGTCACGCGGAAGCTGGCGCGAAATTCACTGCCCTCCCCTTCCACGCTGCGGCAGGTCAGGTCTCCGCCCATGCGCTGGCAGATCTGCCGGGCAATCGCGAGGCCCAGCCCCGTGCCGCCGTGATTTCGATGCACGCTGGCGTCCGCCTGCATGTAGGGTTCGAACAGGCAGTCAAGCTGTTGCGGGGTCAATCCGATGCCGGTGTCGCGCACGGTGACGGACAGCATCATCGTGCCGCCGCACTCCGGCTCCAGATCCGCGATCACGGCAATGGAGCCGCGATCCGTGAACTTGATCGCATTGGAGAGCAGATTGCTCAGGACCTGCTGAAACCGGGTCGGATCGATGTTGACCCAGACCTCACCGCGCGCCAACCGGCCGCTGCACATCCTGCTGAAGTTCAGCCCCTTGGCGCTGACACGAGCCTCGAACTGGCGGTACACCGCCTTGACCAAAGCCACGGCATCGGTTGGCAAGCGCTCCAGTTCCAGCTTGCCTTCCTCGATCTTCGACAGATCCAGAATATCGTCGACAATGCTCAAAAGCAGCCGACCGCTGTCGTGAAGCACGCCCAGGATCTGGGCCTGCTCCTCCCTCAGCGGCGTATCCGACAGGGCCGAGGCCATCCCGAGCACACCGTTCAGTGGCGTGCGAATTTCGTGGCTCATCGTGGCCAGGAACTGAGTTTTTGCCGCATTCTCGGCCTCGGCAGCGGCGCGATCCCGCGCCAGGTCCTCCGTGCGTTCCTTGACCATGCGGTCCACCTGCCGCGCCAGCGACACCAGCGATCTGTTGGCCTGTCGCAGCGATTGACCGGTCTTGTCCAGTTTCGACTGCAGATCCTGCCGCAGCAGCCGCTCGCGCTGCAGCTCGGCCAGCAGGTCCTGATACGACGGATCATCAGAAGACCGTTCCGGCACAAGGGGATCATCGGGATGCAGCGTCATGACAGCCTCTGGCGCCGGATCCGGACCCAGGCCCCTGGCGCGCGTCCGGTGTCTGGGGCTGCGTCGGCGACTCCGGAGGCAGGGGCGCCAAGGCCCCTGGGAATCTCTTCAGATATGAACACAACACTCATGTTGCTCCACCCTCCAGTGAAAACCGACAGCTGACGCGGCCGGTGCCCGCCCGGGCAAAATCCCGATCTGGCGTGCATCTGGTCCAAAATCAATAAACCACCCCGAACGGTCCCCGTTCGGAATTTAGGAATTCAGGGCTGCGCGATGGTCAGCAGATGAAACTTCGGCTGTTCTCCGGAAGTTTCCCACCCGGACCCGCGCTGTCACATCGCGATTCTGGGAGGTGTTCACCGATAAAGTTGCACAAAACCGTAAATGCAAGATTACGATTACCTCGCTTGCCATGGCCAGATACGATTGGTAAGAAAACATTACCAACTGCGCGGTCGAGGAGATCTTCATGCCCGTCATCACCAATATCGGCGACCTTAAACGGATCTATGCCCGCCGCGTGCCCAAGATGTTCTACGACTACACAGAGAGCGGCTCATGGACCGAGCAGACCTTTCGCGAGAACACCACGGACTTTGACAAGATACGCTTGCGCCAGCGGGTTGCGGTGGACATGGCTGGCCGGTCCACGGCCAGCCAGATGATCGGGCAGGATGTCAGCATGCCGGTGGCCCTGGCTCCGGTCGGGCTGACCGGCATGCAGTGCGCCGATGGCGAAATAAAGGCCGCGCGCGCCGCCGAAGCCTTTGGCGTGCCCTTTACGCTGTCGACCATGTCGATCAACTCGATCGAAGACGTCGCCGAAGCAACCACCAAACCCTTCTGGTTTCAGCTTTATACCATGCGGGACGAGGACTACGTGCGGCGCCTGATCGAACGCGCCAAGGCCGCCCGCTGTTCGGCGCTGGTGATCACGCTCGACCTGCAGATCCTCGGCCAGCGCCACAAGGACCTGAAAAACGGTCTTTCCGCGCCGCCAAAGCTGACGCCAAAAACGATCGCCAACCTGATGACCAAATGGTCGTGGGGCCTTGAGATGCTGGGGGCAAAACGGCGCCATTTCGGCAATATCGTCGGCCACGTCGAGGGCATCTCCGATGCGTCCTCCCTGGGCGCCTGGACCGCCGAGCAATTCGACCCCTCGCTGGATTGGGGCAAGATCGAAAAGCTCAAGGACATGTGGGGCGGCAAGGTGATCCTGAAGGGTATCCTGGACGAAGAGGATGCCAGGATGGCGGCCAAAGTGGGGGCCGATGCCATTACCGTCTCCAACCATGGCGGCCGCCAGTTGGACGGGGCGCTGTCCTCCATCCGGATGCTGCCGCGGATCATGGACGCGGTCGGCGATCAGGTCGAAGTGCATCTGGATAGCGGCATCCGGTCCGGTCAGGATGTGCTCAAGGCGCTGGCCCTCGGCGCCAGCGGCACCATGATCGGCCGTGCTTTTGTCTATGGTCTCGGTGCCATGGGCCAGCAGGGCGTGACACGGGCGCTTGAGGTAATCCACAAGGAGCTCGACACATCGATGGCGCTCTGCGGCGAGAAGGCCGTGACCAACCTGGGCCGTCACAACCTGCTGGTGCCCGAGGATTTCACCGGCCGCTGGGCGTGACGGCGGGATCTGGCGGGTTCGGCCGCGGTGCGCCGCTGTTCAGGCGGTGACACCACTCCGCCGGGCCGAGGCCCGCAGCGCCGGCACCAGAATGACGGTGATGCACAAGAGCATGCCCCCCATGGTCGCCAGCGCCAGACGCAGCCCAAAGGCTTCTGCCATGAAGCCGATCACCGGCGGACCCACAAAAAAACCGCAGTAGCCGATCATCACCATTCGCGAAATCGCCGCGCCGCGCAGTTGCGCGGATATGGTCTTGCCGACCCAGGCCAGCGCCGTGGGCCCGATCGTCGAAACACCCAATCCCAGGATTGCAAACCCCGCATAGGCCAACCCCTGTACCGGAGCAAAGGCCGCCAGGATCAGCCCGGTGGCCGCCAGCGCTGCGGCGATCTGCATCAACGTGCCTTCGGCCACACGGCGCAACACTTCCTGACCGGACAATCGCCCGATCCCCATCGTCAGCCCGAGCACAGCCGGCCCCAAAGCACCTTCTGCGGCGCTGGCCCCAAAGGCCCGCTCCAGATGCAGGGCGGACCAGTTTTCGGTGGCCTGCTCGGCGGTAAAGGAGATCAACACGATCAATCCCGCCAGGGTCACCATGACCCAGGGCAGGACAACCGGCGCAAGGTTATGATCGGTCGCCTCCGTCGGCTCCGGCTCCACAACGTCCCGCATGCCAAATGCCAGAATGGCCGTGACCGCCAACACCCCGGCAAAACACCAGACCGGGGCGACGCCGGCCTCCCGCACCAGCCCCGCAACCAGGGCCGCCAGCGCATAGGCGAGCGAAAACAGCCCGTGATTGAGGTTCATCAGCGACCGTCCCGTGCGCGCCTCATGGCCGCTCAGCCGCGCATTCATCACCACATCCAGCAGGCCTGCCGCGCTGGAGGCGACAAAGATCGCAGCGGCAAATGCGGCCCAGCTGGTGGCAAGGCCGGGCAGCAGGAATCCTGCCGCCAACATCAGGGCACAGACCGTCATCGCCGAGGCCCCCAGCAGGCGGTCGATCCGCGGCGCGACCCACATGGCCCCCACCGCCCCTGCAGCGCCAACCAGCAGCGCCAGGCCAAAGTCTGCGTCGCCCAGCCCGGCCTGCGCCTTCAGCTGCGGCGCGTAGGCTGCGAAGGTACCGACACAGAACCCCATCACCGCAAAGGCCCGCCCATGCACCGCACTGGTGCGCATATCCGTCATGAATTCCATAGCCGCGAGAATGCACAGTGCGCGTTGGGTCACAATCGCCAAATTGTACCGTTACACGCTGGCGCCGCGCAGCGCGGCGCGCTATCCCGTTGCCATGCTGATCTTCACGCCGCAGGCCCTTGCTTTTGTTGCCGTGCCAAAGACCGGGACAACCGCCATCGAACAGGCGTTGCGGCCCCATGCCGATATTGTTTTCCGCAAATCCCGCAAGCATACCTCGGCGCGGCGCCTGCACCGGCGCGTCCGCCCCTTCGTCCGCGACACCTTCGGGGCCAAACTGCGGTGCTTTGCCGTGCTGCGCGACCCGGAAGACCAGATCCGCAGCTGGTACAAGTATCGCAGTCGTGACGACATCAAGGACAAACCGGAATACGCTGGCCATCTCAGCTTTGACGCCTTTGTCGAAGCCCTCCTGTCCGACGACCCGCCCCCCTGCGCCCGCATCGGCAGCCAGTATCGCATGCTGTCCGGCCGGGGCGGCCGCATTCTGGTCGATCACCTGTTCGCCTACGAACAGCTGGACCTGCTCGAGACCTTTCTCAGCCAGCGCTTCGAGGAGAGAATCACCTTTGCGCCGCGCAACGTGTCACCCGCTGTTCCCGCCGAGCTGTCGCCGCGAAACCGTGATCGTCTGCGGGCCGCCCGCGCGGCAGAGTTCGATCTGCACGCCAGACTGCGCGATGCAGGTGGAAAACTCGCCCCGCGCGGATGATTGTCACAGTTTAGGTCTTTCCAAACAGCATGTTTCCGTCTACCAGAACGGCTTCACGCGGGGTGACAGCCTTGGAGGCACCCCCGATTGCTTATGGAGATATAAAATGGCGAATGAGATTCCTGATCTCGTATGCCAGGAACGTGCGGGGACGGGCAAGGGCGCCGCTCGCGCAGCCCGCCGCGAAGGCATGGTTCCTGGTGTTGTATTTGGTGGCGACGTTGACCCGCTGTCCATCCAGATCCCCTTCAACGAACTGCTGAAGAAACTGAAGGCCGGCCGCTTCAAGTCGACCCTGTTCAACCTCAAGGTTGAAGGCCACGATGACGTGCGCGTCATCTGCCGCGACGTTCAGCGTGACGTTGTAAAGGACCTGCCGACCCACTTCGACCTGATGCGCCTGCGTCGCACCTCGAAGATCAACCTGTTCATTCCGGTTGAGTTCATCAACGAGGAAGAATGCGTTGGCCTCAAGCGCGGCGGCGTTCTGACCGTGGTGCGCGCCGAAGTCGAACTGGTGGTGACCGCTGGTGACATTCCGGAAAAGCTGACCGTCGACCTCGCCGGCAAAGCCATTGGCGATGTGATCCACATCTCCGAAGTACAGCTGCCCGCAGGCACCAAACCGACGATTGACCGGGATTTCGTGATTGCGAACATCTCCGCGCCCTCCGGCCTCAAGTCCGCGGATGACGAAGCCGAAGGTGAAGGCGAAGAGGCGGAAGCCGCTGCAGCAGCCGAAGAATAATCCCTCTCCCGAACGCGGGAAGGCGACCTTTGAAACGGGCTCCTCAGGAGCCCGTTTTTTATTGCCTTTTTTATTGCTGGGCCCGCTGCGATGCGCGCCCGGCCTGCCGCACAAGAGCCTGCGCGCCGGTCAGGGCCCTTCATACGAGGCGAGCGTGCCGCCATTGATCAAATGATTGAGCAACTGCTCACGCGCATAGCGGTCCCGCTGCTTGATGGCGATCGCCTCCTGCGCGGTCAGTTCGCGACGCTCGAACCCTTGCTCCGCCAGGCAGTCATCCACTGCGTTTATCGCCCCCTGACGCCGAGAGTTCTCCGCGCCGCTGGCGGCTGCGATCGTCCCCGGCAGAACGCCAAGGAAAATGATGCCCGCGATATAGCTGGACGTGACCGCGGCCTGACCAGCCCTTGGTCCCCGCGGCGCACAGAACGCCAGGGATTCGCGTGCCTCAAAAACGGTACTGCCGGATTTGGTCGGCACCGACGGCCCGGGCTCGACCGCGCATCCCGACAGCATCGCGGCAGACGCCAGAATGCCCACCATGCGCGGAACCAACGCGCCCTTGCGAAATCCACCACGTGACGGCGTGTTCTGTGCCTGAACGTTGTTGTTCATGTCCCAAATATCCTTCATCTCAATCCCCGAACCTGATCGTTCCGGACCACTCCAATCCAATGCTCTGAACTCGCAACGGAACCGGGCCGATTTATGGCACTGGCATCACAAAACCGCGGCAGAGGTCACGGACTGGATCTTCGGGCCAAAACCGGGCATGACTGCCCACATCAGTCACCAGGAGAGCAGGTTATGAAACTCCTCGTCGGCCTCGGAAACCCGGGCGCAAAATATGCGGGAAATCGGCACAATATCGGCTTCATGGCCCTGGATCAGATTGCGACGGATCATGGGTTCTCTCCCTGGAAGTCAAAGTTTCAGGGGCACATGTGCGACGGCACCCTCGGCACGGAAAAGGTGGTCCTCCTCAAGCCCCAGACCTTCATGAACAATTCCGGACAGTCGGTGGGAGAGGCGCTGCGCTTTTTCAAGCTGACACCTGCGGATGTGGTGGTGTTCCACGATGAACTGGATCTTGCGCCGGGCAAATGCCGCGTCAAGCACGGCGGCGGTCATGCCGGGCACAATGGGCTCAGGTCGATCCATGCCCACATCGGCGCAGACTACGGGCGCGTCCGCCTCGGCGTCGGACACCCCGGTCACAAGGACGCGGTGGTAGGGTATGTGCTGCGTGATTTCCCCAAGGCGGATCAGACCTGGCTCGACGATCTCCTGCGGGGCCTGTCCGACGGCGCCGCGGATCTGGCCCGGGGCGACAGCGGTCGGTTCATGAATGCCGTGGCCCTCAGAGTGGCTCCCGGTCGCAGCGCCAGCGGGTCCAACACGGGCAAGACAAACCAACAGTCGCGCGCGGGGGCGGAACAAGGCCGTGCCAAGCCCGCAACCGAGGACGCCCCCGCCCCCTCTGCTGCGGATAACCGGACCCCGATGCAGAAGCTTCTCGACAAGTTCAAATAGGCCGCGTCCGTCGGCACAGCGATCCCCGCCAGTGCTGACCTGTGATCGCGCCGATCAGGCTGCGATGCGTCCACGCGTACGGTCAAACCGCACCCCCGCATATGGCGGAACGTCGCGCGGCGGAACTCGCCATTGCGTGAAAACGCAGAACAGCGCACTAACATAGAGTGTGAGAGCGCGCGTGCGCGCGCCGACGCGAATGGCACGACGGAGAAACGGACATGATGGACAAAGACCCTGCGATAAATGTCTTGGGAGGCCCTTTGCTCCCCTGCGCAGAGGATCCGGTCACGGGGTTCTTCCGCGATGGGCACTGCAACACCTGCGTCGAAGATCACGGCAGCCATACGGTCTGCGCGGTGATGACGTCAGAGTTCCTCGCCTACTCGAAATATGTTGGCAATGATCTATCGACCGCGCTGCCCGCGTTTCACTTCCCGGGATTGAAACCGGGGGACCGGTGGTGCCTGTGCGCGTCCCGTTTCATGCAAGCGGCAGAAGAAGGCTGCGCCCCGGCCGTGCACCTGGAAGCAACCCACAGGCGCGCACTGGAGATCATCCCGCTCCCGGTCCTGCGCGCCCATGCCGTCACCTCCCCGACCTGATCACGCAGCGGGGCAACGCCGTCTCGGGCGCCCCCCCCCCTGCCGCCCACGAATGTGCCAGCTGCGGCGGGGCAGTCGCTTGATTGCGGTGGCGGGTCAGATTACTGAATGTGTCGGCCAGCCGGATCCTTAGCCTCCTTGCCAGCCTCACTCAGCGTACACAGACAGGACTGGAAAATCCCATGGGCTTCATTGCCATGAACCGTTTCAAAATTCGTCCCGGCCGGGAAACCGACTTCGAAACCATCTGGAAGGAACGTGAAAGCCGCCTCTCGGAGATGCAGGGCTTTCGCGAGTTTCGCCTTCTTAAGGGCCCCCAACACGAGGATCACACGCTCTACTCCAGCCATGTGATCTGGGACAGCCGCGCGGATTTCGAGGCCTGGACCAAATCAGACCAGTTTCGCGCCGCTCACCGCAATGCCGGGAAACGCGAGGGCGAGAGCCCGATACTGGGGGCACCTCAATTCGAAGGATTTGAGACCGTGCTCCACGACGCTTCGTAATGCAGCCCCTGTCTCGCCCCCTTGGCGAGACAGGCCCCGCTTGCCCGTCAGGGCTCAGGCGCCGCCCTCTGCCTTCAGATCGCCGGGGGGAACACGTCCCTGCCGCGCCTCTTGTGCCAGCCAGTCCGCGTCGCGATCCGCTTCCTCCCCGCGCAGGCCAAAACGTTCAACCGATGTCGTGAGTTCGGTCGAGAGCGTGTTGATCGCATTGGCTTCTTTGGCAAGGTCGGTGGATTGCTGCATGCTCTGACGTGCATCCGCCTGCAGGTCCCTGGCGGTTTTCGCGTTCTCCGACAGTCTTTCTTCGTTGCGCGTCGCGTTGCTGCGCACGGTTTCCGCCCGTTGCTGCACATCCTGAATGGACTGCGTCACCGTTTGCGCACTGCTTGATGCGCTTGTCATGCGCTCGGACACACGGCCTGCCGCGCGGCGCTGGCTTTCGACCTCGGCCGTGATCCCTTCGACCGAGGCATGAATGGACTGCATCAGCTCCGTGATGCCGCCAATCACGCTCGACGCATCATCCGACTGGCTGCGCATATGAGAGATCCGGTGGCGGATCTCCTCCGCTGCCTTGTCGGTTTCCGCAGCCAGGCTGCGCACCTGCCCGGCAACGATCGCAAACCCCTTGCCCGCGTCGCCGGCGCGCGCCGCCTCAACCGCGGCATTGATGGCCAGCATATTTGTCTGCATGGTGATCTTCTGGATCAGCCCGACCACGGCCTCGATCTCCTCAGAGGCCTTGGAGAGCGCCTGCATTGTCTCGACCGCCTCTCCCGACAGAAGGTTGGCTTCCTTGGTGACACCGCTGGTTGCGCTGGCGTTTCCGGAAATCTGGCTGATCGAGTTCATCATCTCAGCGATCGCTTCGGAGACAGCCGTCACCTCTTCCGACATGCCCCCCGCGCTGCTGGCGATCCGGGTCATCTCTGCCAGGATCTGCTCGGCAATTTCGCGGTTGTTTCGCGCCTGCCCCGCGACCTCGGTCGAGCTGTTGCTGACCACTCCCGTCAGCGCACCGGTTCTCTCTGCGCCCTCCCGGAAGGCCCCCGAGAGGGTTTCCAGTCCCGACGACGACCGTTTCATCCGCCGCGCGTTTTCATGAATATCACACACCAGATCGTGCACTTGATCGATGAACGGATTGAACAGCGCCGCCAGCTCCGCGGCCTCGTCGCCAGTGCTCTCATCCAAACGCCGCGTAAGATCGACCCCGTTTTCCGTCATCGCCTCGATCTGTTTCTGAAGCCCCCCGGTCCCCAGCGTTGCCCCGTGTTCGGTGCTGTTGAGACCGATCATCTCATCCTCACGCGGCACGCGGATGCCCACCGCCATATCGATTGCCTTGAAGAACACCCAGCTCAGCCCAAACGCCCAGGCAAAGACCAGCACGACCCCCTCCATCTGCACCAGCACCTGCGCGCCGACGCTGTCCGCAGCGAGCTTTCCCGGCAGAGCAAAGAGTGGGAAGACAACAGTGCCGAATGCGCCGCAGACACCATGTACCGAAACAGCCCCGACCACATCGTCCAGCTTCAGCTTGTTTTCCATTACCCATTCGGACACAACCACCAGCAAACCGGCGCTGGCACCGATAACGGCAGCGCCCTGCACCGAAACCGCGTCACAGCCGGCTGTGATCGCGACCAGCCCGGCAAGACTGCCGTTGATGGGGCGATGCGGAATGTTCACGGGATCGATGACCCGCCCGGTCAAGATCCCCATCACGCCACCGAAACAGGCGGCCAGCAAGGTATTCAGCACGATATGCGCCAGATCAGGGCTCGCCGCCGTGGTTGAGCCGCCGTTGAAGCCGATCCAGCCAACCCAGAGAATGATGGCCCCCGCAGTTGCCAGCACATAGCTGTGCCCGTGCAGAACATTCGGACTTCCGTCCGCATTGAATTTGCCGATACGCGCGCCCAACACCACGATGCCTGCAAGCGCAACCCAAGCACCAACCGAATGCACCACGGTCGAGCCTGCAAAATCGATGAACCCCCGGTCCGCGAGATAAGCCGCGTTGTCCCCGTTGAGCAGGTTTCCCCACGCCCAATGGCCGCTCACCGGATAGATCAGCAACCCGATGAACAGGGCCGCCGCCACATAGACACCGTAGCGCATCCGCTCTGCCACCGCGCCGGACATGATTGTCGCAGCGGTGCCCGCAAAGACCGCCTGGAACACAAAAAACGTGTATTGCCAGTCATCTGCCTGCTCAAAGGCAAATGTATCGGTTCCGAACCAGCCGCCATAAGAAGCGCCAAACATCAACCCGAAGCCGAGCACATAGAAGGCACTGACCGACATCAGGAAATCGGTGATGTTCTTCTGTGCAACGTTGATGCTGTTCTTGGACCGCGCCATGCCCGCTTCGACCAGAAGAAAGCCCAGCTGCATCAGCAAGACCAGAGCCGCGGCGATGAGTGTCCACATGTGGTCCGCCGCAAGCTGAAGCTGCTGCACGGCGTGTAAGGCGTCTTCCTGCATTGCAAACCCGAAAATCGTTACCAGAAACAGGTCTCAGGATTACTCAAACTCTCATAAAAAGGTGTTAAGTCCGGATCCGGCCCTGACCTAGATGGCTCCGGGTCTGCTGATCCGCAGCAGAAAAAGAACGAAAAAAGGCGCGGCCCTGGGGCCACGCCTCTCAATTCGGACAGGCACATCAGCTGCCTGATCAGTCCTCTAGGTCGCGCCCCTCTTCGGTGTCCGACATGTCAAAACCGAGGTGACGGGCGACGGTGAAAATGTCCTTGTCGCCCCGCCCGCACATATTCATCACGATGATGTGGTCCTTGGGCAGGGTCGGCGCGATCTTTGTCACATGTGCCAGAGCATGGCTCGGCTCCAGGGCCGGGATGATCCCTTCCATTGCGCAGGACAGCTGGAACGCCTCCAGCGCTTCCTTGTCGGTGATGGAGACGTATTGCGCCCGGCCTGTTTCATGCAGCCATGCGTGCTCCGGCCCGATGCCCGGATAGTCCAGACCGGCAGAGATCGAGAACCCCTCGAGGATCTGCCCATCATCATCTTGCAGCAGATAGGTGCGGTTGCCGTGCAGCACGCCCGGACGGCCGCCGGTGAGAGAGGCGCAATGCTCCATGTTCTCATCCACGCCTTTGCCACCCGCCTCGACGCCGATGATGTTGACCGACTTGTCATCAAGGAAAGGATGGAACAGTCCCATGGCGTTGGAACCGCCACCGATCGCCGCGATCACGGTGTCGGGCAGACGACCTTCGCCCTCCTGCTCGGCGAGTTGCCAGCGCACCTCCTTGCCGATCACCGACTGGAAATCACGCACCATCGCCGGGTAGGGGTGCGGCCCGGCCACGGTGCCGATGCAATAGAACGTGTCGCGCACATTGGTCACCCAGTCGCGTAGTGCATCGTTCATCGCGTCCTTCAACGTCCCGCGCCCCGAAGTCACCGGGATCACTTCGGCACCCAGCAAGCGCATGCGGAACACGTTGGGCGCCTGACGACGCACGTCATGCGCGCCCATATAGACGACGCACTTCAGACCGAATTTGGCACAGACCGTGGCGGTCGCAACCCCGTGCTGGCCCGCGCCGGTCTCGGCGATGATCCGGGTCTTGCCCATGCGGCGCGCCAGCAGGATCTGCCCCAGCACGTTGTTGACCTTATGCGCGCCGGTGTGGTTCAGCTCGTCACGCTTCATATAGACTTTGGCACCGCCCAAATGCTCGGTCAGGCGCTCTGCGAAGTAGAGCGGGCTTGGTCGGCCTACATAATTCTTCCACAGATCGTCCATCTCGGCCCAGAAGTCCGGGTCCACCTTGGCCTTTTCATATTCCTCTTCGAGGCTCAGGATCAGCGGCATCAGCGTTTCGCTGACAAAGCGACCGCCGAAGATGCCGAAACGGCCATTTTCGTCCGGCCCGTTCATGAAGCTGTTGATGAGATCATCGGCCATGGGTGGTGTCTCCGTCTTCCGTATGCGCTGGTTCTAAAGCGCATTTAGGACAAGAGAAACAGGTTTCTCGGTAATTTCCTGACCCCTGTGTCAGAAACCGGGGTTTCGTGAACGGTTTCGCTTCGGGCAGAGCCCGAAGCGACCCGCGCCGCGCGCGCCCTTCGGGCGCGCGCGGCGCCAGGCCCAACGGCACGATGGGCTTCCCAAAGGGAAGCACAAGAGCGGGCGGGAGCCACCCCCGGCTGCGTCAGTCCTGTTTGGGGCGCAGGTTCAGATCAGTCAGAACGGCTGCAACCGCGTCAAGCGCGGCCCGAACTGGTGGATCATGCCGCGCGTCATGATGGCTCACCAACCATTCTTCATGCGAAAGCTCGGAGATCTCAGGTCCGATCTGCCGCAAAGGCGGAAACCAGGCCGCCGCAAACTGTGGCAAGACCACCCGCCCCGCACCGGCGCAGGCCAGATCGACCAGCATACGCGGGTTGCCAGCGGTGACGGAGACCTCACCCCCATGATGCGCCCAGACCCAACGTGCGGAAGGTGTCACTGCGGCGTGCTCTGGTACTGTTGCAAAGCCGCGCACCGTCTCGTCAACGGCATAGCATGCATAGGAAACCCGCCCCGTGCATCGCCCGGCCAGCCAGCTCTGATCCGGGCGATGGTTGCGAACGCCGATGTCTGCGCCCCGCCGTGCGATATCCAGCCGCGCATCCGCTTCCAGAAAAACCGGGCGCCAGTTCGCCTCTGCTTGCCACCACCGCGGCAGATCGAGCGCAACACGGCCCATCGTCGCCTCGCCTCCTATCGCAGACGCAAACGACGGTTGCGCCGCCTGAGGGCGCTCAGATGGATCAAGCGATGTTGGAAATCGGACCCGTAAATTCTGTCAAACCGCCTGCGCGGCGTCGACAAACGCACGCATCAGATCCGGGTCCTTTTCTGCGGGAGCGCTTTCCACGCCAGAGGCCACATCGACCTGACGCGCGCCGGTCTTGCGGATCGCCTCCGCGACGTTCCCGGGCGTCAGCCCCCCCGCCAGCATCCAAGGCGCCTGCCAGTATTTCTTGTCCGCCAGCAATTGCCAATCAAAGGCGATGCCATTGCCCCCGGGCAGCTTTGCCCCCTTTGGCGCCTTGGCATCGATCATGATCTGGTCCGCCACTTGCGCATAAAGATCGATGGGCGCCAGATCGGAGGCTTCGGCCACGCCGATCACCTTCATCACCGGCAAACCATAGCGGGTCTTGATCTCGGCCACACGTTCCACGCTTTCCTGACCGTGCAGCTGGATCATATCCAGCGGCACCGAACCGGCGATCGCATCGAGATCGGCATCTGTGGGGTTTACCACCAACCCGACCTTAGCCAGCCCGACCGGCGCATCCACCGCCAGCGCTGCCGCCTGCGCAATCGTGACGGAACGGGCTGATTTTGCAAAGAAATTCAGGCCAACATAGGCTGCACCGGCGGCCGCCGCAGCCTCCATATCGGCGCGGGTTTTCATGCCGCAGATCTTGACCCTGATCCCCGACATATCAGGAGGCGTCGTCCAGCAGCGCGAGAACCTCGTCCTTGCCTTCGTGCTTTTGCCGCTTCAGGCGTTTGACTTCGCGCGAGAGTTTCTTGACTTCACCATGTTTGACCCGGGCTTCGCGCCGGTGCTTGTGCTCGCGCAGGTATTCCAGCACGTAGCCCAGCGCCACCCCAAGGGCCAGACCGCCCAGCACCACCACAAACAGCGGCAGGGTGATGGAGGGATTGAACCCGACCAGCTCCGCCAATGCCTCCGGCATTAGCTTCAGGTTCACAAACCCACGATTGGCGAGGCTGACAGAGACCAGAACAACAGCCAGAACGCCCCAGACGGCATAGCGGATGTAACGCATTTACTCTTCTTTTCCGTTCAATCGATCACGGAGCAGCTTGCCCGTCTTGAAGAAGGGCACGTGCTTCTCCTCAACATGAACCGTCTCACCGGTGCGAGGATTGCGTCCAACCCGAGCATCACGCTTCTTTACAGAAAAAGCGCCAAACCCCCTGAGCTCGACCCGGTCCCCCCGCGACATGGCTGTGGTGACCTCCTCAAAGACCGTGTTGACGATCCGCTCCACATCCCGCTGATACAAGTGCGGGTTTTCGTCTGCAATCTTCTGGATCAGTTCCGAACGGATCATGTAGTGGCCCTCCCAAAGCCCGTGTCTGACACATAGGGTACGTGAACTATAGGAAGAAAGTTGTTCAGCGAAAACAGGTTAGGCAGGGGCTTGAGGCCAAAATCATCGACTGTCGGCTGATTTGAGCGGAGAAACACGCAATTTCACAGGCGCCATCGTCTCCCGCCGCACAAGTTTCAGGCAAACCGGCTGGGAATGCTGCATCCGCGAAGTTATTGATTCGCAAGCCTTCACCGGCAGGAGATCGCGGCGCGCAGCTGCGGCCCGGATCAATGGGCCGGGCTGCATCGCGCCTCATACGCGGTGCCACCGGTTTCGGTGTAGGGCTGCCCCCGGAACCGGCTCAGCCGCATTGCCTTTGCACGACAGGCGGCCTCGACCTCGCCGCGCACATCCCCCTCGGACCAGCCCGGACCATATCGACCTGATACCTTATAGGTCGCGCCATCGCGTGCCAGGTTCATACTCATGGACTCCGGCGCCATCGGGGCGGCACAGCCGGCAAGGGCAAGGACCACCAACAGTCGGATCGGTTTCGTCTTCATCAGTCGCATTCCTCACAGCCTCCGGGACGCGCCCCTGCCCTGTTGTTCGGGCGGACGGGCTGTTTCCTGCATCTGCGCCATTGATGCGACATCTTCGGCGCAAAATCTACGTTGCCGATGTGGAACGCCCCGGATCGAGGGCGAGTGCTCTTCCCTTGCGGGCTGCGCATCCCACCTATCCGCGCCCCCCTCGACCTGAGCAACTGCACCACCGTCAGCGCAAACAGGCTTTGCCTCTCCCCGGTGGCTCGCCTATGGCTGGGCACATGGGAGAACGAGACACGCAGATGATGGATTTCGACGGTATATTGCAACAAATCGCAGCCGAGATGCAGGCGCAGGCCGACCGCGGCGCGGTCGCAAGCTATATCCCCGAGCTTGCCAACGTCGACACCGGCCAGTTCGGCATGGTGGTCGCCTTGGCCGATGGCCGCAGCTTTGCCGTGGGCGACGCCGATACCCGGTTCTCGATCCAGTCGGTATCAAAGGTTTTTACCCTGGCCCTTGCGTTGGGGCGTCTGGGCGAAGACCTGTGGCGCCGGGTCGGGCGAGAACCCTCCGGCCTGCCCTTCAACTCGATCCTTCAGCTCGAACATGAACACGGCATTCCCCGGAACCCGTTCATCAATGCCGGCGCCCTGGTGGTGACCGATGCCATTCTGGCCGGCCATGCCCCGCGCGAAGTGCTCGGCGAGATCCTGCGGTTCATCCGCGCCGCTGCCGAGGATGAGAACATCCATATCGATGAGGCTGTTGCGCGATCCGAGACGGAGCATGGCAATCGCAACATGGCGCTCAGCCACTTCATGGCAGCGCATGGTAATTTCGAAAACAGCCCCGAGCTCACCTGTGGCACTTATTTTCACCAATGCGCGATCGAGATGACACCGCGCCAGCTGGCCATGGCGGGTCGATTCCTTGTGGGGTCACCGGATTTGCCGACGATGATCGCACGAGATCGCGTGCGCCGGATCAATGCGCTCATGCTGACCTGCGGGCATTACGATGGCTCGGGCGATTTTGCCTATCGGGTCGGGCTTCCGGGCAAGAGCGGCGTGGGGGGCGGCATTCTGGTCATCGCCCCCGGGCGCGCATCGATCGCTGTCTGGTCTCCCGGCCTCAACCGCCATGGCAATTCGCAACTCGGAACCCTCGCGGTAGAGCGCTTCGCGCAAGAGACCGGCTGGTCCGTCTTCGGCTGAGCGGATCCCCTGTCCATGGCGGCAAGGGAATGGCCAACCGGTTGCTATTGCAGGGCCGGAGCACCTCCAATAAGTGTTACGTTATTACATATGAATCACAGAGGATTATTCCACATGCCCACCCTCTCTCGCACAAGCATCGCCTTGCTGAGCGCGGCCACCCTGGCATTCTCCGCCCCGGCCTTCGCCGGCTCCGGACACGACCACGACCATGATCACGCGCATGAACACGATCATGCACATGAGCACGCGCACAACAAAGAGATCTACAAAGGGTATTTCGAAGACGAACAGATCCAGCCGCGCACCCTGGCCGACTGGCAAGGTGACTGGCAATCCGTCTATCCTTACCTCGTCGACGGGACGCTGGATCCGGTGATGGCGCATAAGGCCGAGCATGGCGACAAGACCGCCGCCGAGTATCGCGCCTACTACGAGACCGGCTATGCAACCGATGTGGACGCCATCCGCTTTGACGGCGACACGGTGACGTTCACGGCCGGCGAAGAAAGCTACAGCGGCACCTATGTGTCCGACGGTTACGAGGTGCTGACCTACAAGAAGGGCAATCGCGGCGTTCGCTACATCTTCAAAAAAGACAGCGGCGACGACAAGGCACCGACTTACATCCAGTTCAGCGATCACCACATCGCGCCGAAAGCCGTGTCGCACTACCACCTCTATTGGGGGGATGACCGTGCCGAGGTTCTGGAAGAGCTGACCAACTGGCCGACATATTACCCGGCAAGCTACAGCGCCGACGACATCGTGCACGAGATGATCGCACACTGAACCTGACATTCCGGGGTTCCGCCTGACCGGCGGCTCCCGCCCTGGACGTCTCGCACACACAAAAAAGCCCCGCAGGATCGCTCCTGCGGGGCTTTCTGATCTCTGTCAGAGCGGCTTATTCGCTCTTCAGCGCTGCGCCAAGGATATCGCCGAGGGACGCGCCGGAGTCGGAAGACCCATACTGTTCGACGGCTTCTTTCTCTTCTGCGATCTCGCGTGCCTTGATCGACAGGCCCAGACGACGGGTCTTGGAGTCGATGTTGGTGACGCGCACGTCGACCTTGTCACCGACCGAGAAACGCTCGGGGCGCTGCTCTGCACGGTCACGGGACAGATCGGAGCGGCGGATGAAGGACTTCATGCCTTCGTATTCCACTTCGATGCCACCGTCTTCGATCGCGGTCACTTCCACGGTCACGATGGAGCCACGCTTCACGCCGCCAACGGCGTCTGCGAACTTGTCACCGCCCAGCGCCTTGATGGAGAGCGAAATGCGCTCCTTCTCGACGTCCACTTCGGAGACAACGGCCTGAACCACGTCGCCTTTGCGGTAGTTCTGGATCGCATCTTCGCCGCGCTCGTCCCAGGACAGGTCGGAGAGGTGAACCATGCCGTCGATGTCGCCTTCGAGGCCGATGAACAGACCGAATTCGGTGATGTTCTTGACTTCGCCTTCGACCTGAGTGCCCTCGGGGTGTGTTTCTGCAAACACTTCCCACGGGTTGCGCATGGTCTGCTTGAGGCCCAGGGACACGCGACGCTTGGCGCCGTCGATTTCCAGAACCATGACGTCCACTTCCTGCGAGGTGGAGACGATCTTGCCGGGGTGCACGTTCTTCTTGGTCCAGGACATCTCGGAGACGTGGACCAGACCTTCGACACCGGGCTCTAGCTCAACAAATGCACCGTAATCGGTGATGTTGGTGACGCGACCCTTGTGCACGGAGGCCAGCGGGTATTTGGCGCCAACCAGATCCCACGGATCTTCCTGCAGCTGCTTCATGCCGAGGGAGATACGGTGGGTCTCTTTGTTGATCTTGATCACCTGGACCTTGACGGTCTCGCCGATGGACAGGATCTCGGAGGGGTGGTTCACACGGCGCCATGCCATGTCGGTGACGTGCAGCAGCCCGTCAACACCGCCGAGGTCAACAAACGCACCGTATTCGGTGATGTTCTTGACCACACCCTCGACCGCCTGGCCTTCGGACAGGTTGCCGATGACTTCGGCACGCTGCTCGGCGCGGGACTCTTCGAGGATTGCGCGACGGGACACAACGATGTTGCCACGACGACGGTCCATCTTCAGGATCTGGAACGGCTGCTTCAGACCCATCAGAGGGCCTGCGTCGCGCACGGGGCGGACGTCAACTTGCGAGCCGGGCAGGAAGGCCACGGCGCCGCCGAGATCGACGGTGAAGCCACCCTTGACGCGGCCGAAGATCGCGCCTTCGACGCGCTGATCGTCTGCGTATGCTTTTTCCAGGCGGTCCCATGCTTCTTCGCGGCGCGCCATCTCGCGGGAGATGACAGCTTCGCCACGGGCGTTTTCAGCCGCGCGCAGGTAGACTTCGACTTCGTCGCCAACGGTGACGTCTGCCGCTTCGCCGGGATTTGCGAATTCTTTGAGCTCGACGCGACCTTCCATCTTGTAGCCGACGTCGATGATGGCCTGACCGGCCTCAATGGCAATGATCTTGCCTTTGACTACGGAACCCTCTTCGGGGGTGTCCATTTCGAAGCTTTCTTGCAGGAGGGCTTCGAATTCCTCCATCGATGTGTTTTGAGCCATGTGGTCTCAGGTTTCCTTTTCAAAGTTTTGCTGGCCGAGTGGTTGTCTCCACCGGTCTGAACGGGGTTGGTCGGTCCGAAAAGCGGTACGCAAACGAATCGGGAGCCACAAACAAACACAAAGGGCCGAGGTATGCCCCGACCCTGCTCCGACTGTCCTGGTGCGTTTTCGCATCTCTGTTGACAAGGCGCTGTATAGGCGGTTTTGGCCTTGCTGGCAAGGGGCATCGCAGGATGCATCTCGGAGGAGACAGCGCCTGACCTTGAGGAGGCGAGAAGCGCCACCGCGTGGCGAAGGTCAGAAGAGAGTCATCCTTCCGAGCGGGCCGGGCATTGGCCGCGGCATCGCCTTTTTCCGAGCGGGCCGGGCGTCCGGGACTTTGTTACCGTCGGATCAATCGGTATGTCGAACTGCTTGGGCGACAGAGCACGACAGGGGGGGACTTCATGGAAGGTACTCTGGAGCGGCGATCTGTAAGAAACCGAAAACACAAAATAGCATCAAGACGCTAACTGCGACGTATCCAATAGCTTTTGCCCACTTTCGCCGTAACTCGGGAAAAATCTCACCTGCGATAAAACGACCAAAGGTATTGTTCACGCCATGCGCGTTGGCCAAATCTTTCGATGGGCTAGGCGCACCATCCCAGTCCGATACACTGAACAAGCTGAAAATGACCTTTGCCTGCCAAAATAACGCCACTCCGAAAGCGACCACGGCGTTTGCAAACAGCAAATATAAAATGGCGACTACGACGACCGACATGAAAACAGACTAGTCGCCACTGGCGAGATATTCAATTCGCATTGCGGACATTGGTACATCATGCAGCATCAGTGACTATGGACTCGTTCCTGCCGCTCACCGATCACAATTCGACGCGGCTTGCCCTGAAACACAAAAGGGCGGAGCCTCACGGCCCCGCCTCTTCCTTGTCCCCTCGGTTCCGGATCAATCGATCTCGGTGACCAGCGCCGACTTGGCCTTGCGAACCTTCGGCATTGGCAACAGCCAGTCGCCCTCTTCCTGGCGATACCCGAGCGGCAACAGAACCTTGGACCGCAGCCCCTTGGATTTCAGGTCGAGGATCTCATCCACCTGCTCGGGGTCAAAGCCCTCCATCGGGGTGCTGTCGACGCCCAGCTCGGCTGCTGCCGCCAGCGCAAAACCCAGCGCGATATAGGCCTGATGCGCCGCATGCGCCGCGTTCTGCTCTGCCGGGCGCGGCAGCAGCATGTCCTTGAGGTTGCTGTAATAGGCCTGAAGCAACTCCGAGTCGCCGCGTTCCTCCACCATCTGCGCCACCACCGCATCAATCCGGTCTTCGGTGTAGTTGTCCCAGGAGGCAAAGACCAAGAGGTGGGACCCGTCGGTGATCTGCGCCTGATCCCAGGCCACGGGGCGGATCGCCTCGCGGATCTCCTTGTTGCGGATCACAAACAGCTCAAACGGCTGTACGCCGCTGGAGGTCGGCGCCATACGGATTGCTTCGACAATCTGCGCAACCAGGTCTTCCGGGACCGTTTTAGAGGGATCCATCTTCTTGGCTGCATAGCGCCAGCTGAGCTTTTCGAGAAACATCGGTCAGTCCTTTTTGATCGGTATGGCAGGTCACATAACAACTGAACCGTTCGGTTCAAGTATCTATTATCTCGACGTCGAGATTTAATTATGTGCCATGCGATCCGGTTTCAACCCGTCTGTCTCTAGGTGAAATGAAAAGGCGCCCCTGCAGGGGGCGGCACACGCAGCAATGAGGCGCGGTGACCGGCTCAGGCGCCCCGGCGGGCCTCCACCAGAGCAATCGCCTGCCCCACCGCCTCGTCAATGCTGAGGCTGCTGGTATCCAATGTCACCGCATCATCGGCTGGTTTCAGCGGCGCTTCGGCCCGGTGCATGTCGCGCTCGTCCCGCGCGCGGACATCTGCCAGCACCTCTTCAAGCGTGATGATCCCGCCGTTGCCGGTCAACTCCCGGAACCGGCGCGTGGCGCGCACTTCGGCGCTGGCGGTGACAAAGAGCTTCACCTCCGCCTCCGGGCAGATGACCGTGCCGATGTCACGCCCGTCCATGACGGCACCGCCGGAGCGGCGGGCGAAAGCGCGTTGAAAATCCACCAAGGCCGCCCGCACTCCGGCAATCACCGCAACCTTTGATGCGGCCTGGGCAACCTCGGCGGTGCGCAGATCCGTGCGATCCAGGTCCGTCACCTCCAGCGCCCCGGCGGCGGCAACCGGCTCGGCCCCGTCCAGCATCCGCGCGCCGACCGCGCGGTACAGCAATCCGGTGTCGAGATGCCCAAAGCCGAAGTGCGCCGCGACCGCCTTCGAAATGGTGCCCTTGCCCGCAGCTGCGGGGCCATCAATTGCAACGGTAAAACTCATCAGACCCTTCTCCTCACAGCAACTTGGGCTGGCGATGCCACCCCCGGCAGGCGGCGCTGGCCTCCTCCGGGAATTTTCTCGACAGGTGGTATATCATTGATTGTCGCGGCTGAGCTTCGCCCCGAGTTCTCCCATCAGCCGTTCAAAAATCGGAAAGGACGTGGCAATGGGGCTGCCGTCATCGACGGACACCGGGTTTTGCGCGCCCATCCCCATCACCATGAAGGACATGGCGATGCGGTGATCCAGGAAGCTCTCTGCGGTTGCGCCGCCCTTGACGCCATCGGGGCCGCACCCTTCCACGCTCCACCAGTCTTCGCCTTCATCAACGGAAACACCATTTGCACGCAGGCCGCGGGCCATGGCGTCGATGCGGTCGCTCTCCTTGACGCGCAGTTCCTTGACACCTGCCATCATGGTGGTGCCTGTGGCAAAGGCCGCGACAACCGACAGCACCGGATATTCGTCGATCATGGAGGCGGCGCGTTCGGGTGGCACCTCGATCCCCTTCATGTCGGGAGAATATCGCGCGCGCAGATCGGCGACCGGCTCGCCGCCCTCTTCGCGCGGGTTCTCGAAGCTGAGGTCGGCCCCCATGTCCTGGAGCGTGTAGAACAGGCCGGCCCGGGTCGGGTTCAAACCGATGCCGGGAACCAGCACATCTGATCCGGGCGTGATCAGCGCCGCGCACACCGGGAAGGCGGCAGAGGATGGATCGCGCGGGACGGCGATCACCTGCGGCTTCAGTTCCGGCTGACCGGTGAGGGTGATGACCCGCCCCTCATCCGTGGTTTCGGTGGTAATCGTTGCGCCAAAGCCTGCCAGCATCCGCTCCGAATGGTCCCGGGTGGCTTCGCGTTCGATCACAACGGTCTGGCCGGGGGCGTTGAGACCGGCGAGCAAAACGGCAGATTTCACCTGCGCCGACGGCACCGGCACCTCGTAGCGGACCGGAATCGGTTCCGCCGCGCCAACGATGGTCATCGGCAGGCGACCGCCTTCGCGGCCCACCGATTGCGCCCCAAACAGGGCCAGCGGATCGGTCACGCGCGCCATCGGCCGCTTGTTTAACGACGCATCCCCGGTGAAGGTTGCAGTGATCGAGGACGTCGCCATCGCGCCCATAATCAAGCGCACACCGGTGCCGGAGTTGCCGCAATCGATCACGTTCTCCGGCTCGGCAAAGCCGCCGACACCGACCCCAAAGACGGACCATTCGCCGCCGCCATGATTGATGACCTCTGCGCCAAACGCCTGCATCGCCTTGGCCGTATCCAGAACGTCCTCGCCCTCCAGAAGACCGGAAACGCGGGTTTCCCCCACCGCCATCGCGCCGAGGATCAAGGCCCGATGCGAGATCGACTTGTCCCCCGGAACATGGGCCTCGCCCTTGAGCGCAGTGGCGCGGCGGGAGGTCATCGGGATGGGCGTACCGTGGCCGGACATGGCAGTTCCTTTCTGAGCAGTCGGTTGCAAGGCTGTTAGCGCAAGACGCAACGGTCGTCCATCGTCAAGCACCTGACCACATGGCGCAAAGTCCAAGGTGTTGCGCTTTGCTCCGCAAATCGCGGTGGGGCAGGCCGCGCCTCCGGCGCGGCCTGCCGGGCCCAACGGGAGCCCGTGCATTTCATATGCAGGGGCGACAGGCGGGAGCGCCCCCGTCTCCGGAACAGCAACCGGGCCCGGGCGCCACGGTTGGACCCGCTACCCCTTGCGGCGGAAGGTGAGGTAATGCGGCGTGCGCCCCTCGCGCAGTGCCTTTTGTTCGTAGCGGGTCGAGATCCAGTCCGCCCAGGGCTGGCGCCAGTCGGACGGCCCGTCCGCAAGCCACTCAAATCCGGCCTTGGGCACTTCCTCCAGGGTCTGACGCACATAATCCGGGATGTCCGTTGCCACGCGAAACAGCGCGCCGGGCTTCAGCGCACGAGCAAGCGGTTCGAGGTGCTCGGGCGTTACAAAACGGCGACGGTGATGGCGCGCCTTGGGCCAAGGGTCCGGATACAGAAGAAACGCCCGCGACAGGCTCTGCTCCGGCAGCACATCCATCAGATCCCGGGCGTCGCCGGGGTGTACGCGCACATTGTCCAAACCCGCTTTGCGCAGCTTCCCCAGCAGCATCGCAACCCCATTCACATATGGCTCTGCGCCAATGATGCCGACATCCGGGTTGGACTGGGCCTGGTGCACCAGATGTTCGCCGCCGCCAAACCCCACTTCGAGCCAGACCTCGCGCCCGTCAAACAGGCGCGCGAGATCCAGCGGCACCCGATCCGGGTTTTCGTCCCAGCCGACAGCTCCCGGGCTGAGCCCAGGCAGCATCTCGTCGAGGTCCCGCACCTGGTTTGGCTTCAACTGTTTGCCTTTGAAGCGCCCGTAGAAGTTACGCCAGGGCGCACCGGAGGCATGCTTGTCCGCCGCATCCATATCTTCGCTACGCGCAGCAGCCGCGCCGGCCGGGGCATCCTTGTCTGACATCGGGGCTGGTGTCCTCTGAGTGATGGCGGGTATCGCGGATGCAATAGAGCCACCTGAAACATCGCGCTTCCCTGTGCCGCAGAGCAAGCCCGCCGTCAAGTCGCCCGCCATCGTGCCGCCCTCAGTCGTCAGCCATGGCGTCGGGGCCGCTCCTGTCTTGCTCGGCCGCGTCCTCCCAATGGAACCAATGCAACAACCGGTGTGCGACCGGTGCCACGATGAGCCCAGACACCGCCAGCGCGACAAATCCGCTATAGAGCGCAAACAGGCTGACAAACACTTGCGCCTGCGTGGTACCCGGCATCTGCACAAGCCCCAGGCCGCTCACCAGCGTCGCGGCGTGCAGCAGCGCCTCCGAGAGCGCGATCTGCTCCAGGTGCATCAGGATCAATGCCCCCGCCGTGATCGACCCCACGACCAGGGCCGCCGCCGCCCCGACATGCCAGCCCATCCGGCGCAGGAACCGATCTCGCGAGATCGGCGGGGTGCGGCGCGTTTCATACATGAACCCTGCCCCCCAGCACCGCAGGCAGGCGCTGGCTCTGCCGCGCAATCAGCGCAACGCAGCTCCTCACGGAGCCTCCTCGCGCAAGACACCTGCCGCGATCAACCGCAGACGCGAGGGATACCACTCATCTCCCGAATCCACCTGCAAGGTCTCGATGGCAAACTCGGCCTCGACCCCGCGCCTCAGCATGTAGCGGAGATACTCATACATCTCACGCTGGGTATCTTCGTAGATCCAGGACCCAAAAACAAAGGGGGTATCCCAGCCCCGGCTCTGACGCAGGTCGTCATAATAGCTCTCGACGGCCCCGGGTGACCAGGAGCGGCGGTGAAAGCCGATCTTGGACCCCAGCGTCATTTGCCGCCGCGCCCCGGCGAGAAAGATGTCGACGCAGGCGCTCACGCATTCTCCGTCCACCTGCGTATCAAGCCCGTAGTCGGCGATGATCCAGGCGATCTCGGAACTGGCGTAGATGCTGCCACCGCTGGAATTCAGGCGCAACATGCTGACATCGGGGTGCGCCTGCAACAGGGCGCGGACCCGGTCGATGTCCTCGACCACGATCTCTCCCGGCTGGTCCTCGCCCCCCACCTCGGTGTCAAAAATCAGCGTCTCACCTGCCACACGCAGGCGCTCCCCGCCAGGATCAAGCGCCACTGCCGGGAGCGCCATCCCCACAAGACACAGAAAGCTGAGGACAGATGCCGGACGGAAACGGGTGGTCATTTTGGAAATACCCCTGATGAAACCTATCGCCCCCTGCATAACGCCGTCGCCCCCGGCCATGCCAGTTCCTTTTCTCCCCTCAGCCGCACGCACCGAGCAACCGCAGGCAGGGGACCAAACGCCGCGCGCAGAAAAAAGGGCGGGATAGCCCGCCCTCCTTCACTTGGATTGAATTGCCCGACCGTTTCAGACGGCCGCCTTCAGCGCCTCGGTCAGGTCGGTGCGTTCCCAGGAGAACCCACCATCCGCTTCGGGCGCGCGACCAAAGTGGCCATAGGCAGCGGTACGCTGGTAGATCGGCCGGTTCAGCTCCAGATGGGTCCGGATGCCGCGCGGCGTCAGGTCCATGCACTGACGCACAGCTGCCTCGATCCGTTCATCTGGGACGGCGCCGGTGTCATGCGTGTTCACATAGATCGACAGCGGCGCGGCGACGCCGATCGCATAGGACAGCTGCAAGGTGCACTTATGTGCCAGCCCGGCGGCAACGATGTTCTTGGCCAGATAGCGCGCGGCATAGGCGGCGGACCGGTCCACCTTGGTCGGATCCTTGCCGGAGAAGGCACCGCCGCCATGGGGAGCTGCGCCGCCATAGGTGTCGACGATGATCTTGCGCCCGGTCAGCCCGGCATCCCCATCCGGACCACCGATCACGAATTTTCCGGTCGGGTTCACGTGCCAGACGGTGTTGTCGGTCAGCCACCCGTCGGGCAGGGTTTCGCGAATATAGGGCTCGACGATGGCGCGAATGTCGTTCGACGTCAGGGTCTCGTCCAGATGCTGGGTCGACAGCACCAAAGAGGAGACTTCGACAGGCTTGCCATTCTCATAGCGCACCGAGATCTGAGACTTCGCATCCGGGCCCAGCACGGGCTCGCTGCCATTCTTGCGCACCTCGGCGAGGCGGCGCAGGATCGCGTGGGAGAACTGGATCGGCGCCGGCATCAGCGCATCGGTCTCATCGGTTGCAAACCCGAACATGATCCCCTGATCACCCGCACCTTCGTCCTTGTCGCCAGAGGCATCGACACCCTGGGCGATATGAGCGGACTGCTCGTGCAGGAGGTTCGTGATCTCGACAGTCTCGTGATGGAACTTGTCCTGCTCGTAGCCGATATCCTTGATACAGGCGCGCGCGATCTCGTCGATCCTGCCCATATAGTCCTTCAGCTTGGCCTGATCGGCCAGCCCGACCTCGCCGCCGATCACCACGCGATTGGTGGTGGCGAACGTCTCGGCAGCGACACGCGCCTCGGGTTCTTCGGCGATCAGCGCATCCAGAACGGCATCGGAAATCCGGTCACAGACTTTGTCCGGGTGACCCTCGGAAACGGATTCCGAGGTGAAGGTATAGGTAGTGCGGCTCATGAGAGATGTGCTCCATTGAATGTAAGACCGCCACGCCAGGAAGCCGTTGTGGCGGCAATCGGAACGCAGTACGCGCGTTCATGATCTTGGTCAATCTATAGCTTGAAGAGATTAAGCAAGTGTTTGCCGGCGTTTCATGCCCAGACGTGGCAGCGCTGCGACACCTGTCAGCAGCAGGGCCAGGACCAATGCCGGCCAATCGCCGCTGCGGCTGTAGACCGTCGCCGGCAAGGCAGCAGGCAAGCGGGCGTCGAGATATCCCGCGGTGTCAAGCGCCAGGCTGTCGCGGATCTGGCCATAAGGTCCGATGATGGCCGAAATCCCGGTGTTGGCCGCCCGCACCATCGGCAATCCCTGCTCTGCCGCCCGCAGTTGCGCCTGCACGAGATGCTGATAGGGGCCGGAATAGCTCCCGAACCAGGCATCATTGGTGATCAGAACAAGATAGTCGGGGCGGTCCGGCGCGGCGTTCACGTCCTGCGCAAAAACCGCCTCATAGCAGATCAACGGCAGCGCCCGGCCGGCGGTCGTATCAAGAAGCCTGCGTTGCGTGCCGGGCGCATAGCCACCGCGGACGCGGGAGGCGAGGCCGAAGACGCCGAACCGTTCCCAAAGCGCCGGGAGCGGCATGTATTCCCCAAAGGGCACCAGATGCATCTTGTCATAGATGTCGAGCGCCTCTCCCTCTGCACTCATCACCACGGCAGAGTTCATGTAGCGACCGTTTTCCTGCCGCTGAATGCCATAGATCAGCTCCGCCCCTCCCGCGGCCTCGACCAATGCCGGGCGCAGGTCGGCGATGTAATTCTGCAAGGTGGGGATCGCCGTCTCCGGCCAGATCACCAGATCTGGCCGCCCCCCTGCCGCCAGCCCGTTGGACACCGGGGCGGCCGTGAACTCCAGCATGCGCTGCACAAAGGTCCAGCGCTTCTCCGGCATCCATTTTTCGGACTGCGGTGCATTGGGCTGCACAAGCCGGACCGTTTGCTCGGTCAGGGGCAAGCGACCACCAAATTGTCGGCCATCCGGCATCCAGGCCACCGCGCAGATCACGACCAGTGGCGGCGCAAGCGCGACCACTGGCCGGCGCAAGACCAGCACCAGGGGCAGCACGCACAGCAGCAACAGGATCGCAAACCCGTGCGACCCGACCCACGGCACCGCTCGCAAAGCCAACTCCCCCGGCATGGCAAGCTGCGCCATCCCGGCCCACGGGAACCCCGTCAACACATAGGCGCGCGCCAACTCGGCGAGGCTCCAGCAGCCGATCAGCGTGAACATCCGCCAGTCTCCGCGCCCCAGCCGTGCAGCCCCCCAAAAGGCCACAGCCCAGAACAGTGACAACCCGGATGCCAGCAGCGCCAGCGCAAACGGGGCCATCCACCCGTAGGTGGCCGCATCAACCTGAAACGGCTCCAAGATCCAGGACAGGCCAAAACCGAAGTAGCCACAGCCGAACAGCCAGCCGATCCAGCCGGACCGACGCGCGGCCCCGGCATGAAGATACAGCAACGCCACGCCCAACAACGCCAATGGAGCCGCCCAAACCGCCGCCACAGGCGCTAACCCCTGCGCGAGGATCGCGCCCGCAACAAAGGCCGGCATCAGCGCTGCCACAGGCCGCACCGCACGCGCCAGCTTCATTCGGCGGCGATGCCCGGCAAGCGCACCCGCAAACGTTTGATCCGGCGCGGATCGGCGTCGATCACTTCGAACTCGGGACCTTCGGGATGCTGGATCACCTCCCCACGCGCCGGAACCCGGCCAGAAAGCATGAACACCAGCCCCCCAAGCGTATCGATCTCCTCGCCGTCCACATCCTCGTGCTGCGTCAACGGAATGCCGATCTCGCCCTCGAACTCACCGAGCGGCGTTCGGGCCTGCGCCACATAGCAGCCGGGCTTTTCCTGCACCCAGGTCTGATCCTCGCCACTGTCGTGTTCATCCTCGATCTCGCCAACGACCTGTTCGATCAGGTCCTCGATCGTCAGCAGCCCGTCAACACCGCCGTATTCGTCGATCACCAACGCCATATGCCGGCGCTCTGCCTGCATCTTGGTCAGCAACACACCAATCGGCATCGACGGGGGCACAAACAGCAAGGGGCGTACCATACGCGCCAGCTGGAAATCGTCGTTCTCGCAATCAAACCCGTAGGTCAGTGCCAGATCCTTGAGGTGAACAAACCCCAGGGGCGTATCAAGCGTGCCCTCATAGACGGGGATGCGGGTGAACCCGGTGTCGCGGAACACCTGCACCAGTTCATCGCGCGAGATGGTCACCGGCACGGCATCGATCTCCGCCGTGGGAATGGCGACGTCCTCGACCCGCAAACGGCGCAGGTTCATCATGCCCGGTGGCGGGTCCGCCAATACTTCTTCGGTCCCGTTTTTGGGAGCCTCGTCTTCAGCGGTCTGGGAGAAACTCCCCAAAATCTTGCTCAGGAACCCGGGCGTCTCCGCCCCATTCAGCTTCGGCTCCGTCGCTTCAATATCCTGCAGCGCGCCATGCGCTGCGTTAGAACTGCCTTCTATATCGCCCATTGATCCATTCCAAAAAGGCCGCCTACGGCCCGTCCTCTATGATATATGGGTCAGGGATACCCAGTTTGCCAAGTATCCCGACTTCCAATCTTTCCATAACCGTGGCGTCGCCGTCACGAATGTGATCATACCCCAAAAGATGCAAGGTTCCGTGAACAAGCAGATGGCGGATATGATCCTCGGGCGGTTTTTGCGCCAGATCGGCTTCTTTCATGCAGGTTTCATAGGAAATCGCGATGTCGCCCAAGGCCGCGTCGCCCATGAAATCCACCTCCGGCGACGCAGGCTGACCGCCCTCCTCCGCGGCGGCAAGCTCCTGCGCAGGCCAGCTCAGCACGTTGGTCGGCTTTGGCTTGTCGCGAAATTCGGCATTGAGATCCGCAATCCGCGCATCGTCACAGCCCAGCACAGTGATTTCCCAGTCCTCAGCCGGCAGCTCCAGATACGCAAGCGTGGCCGCCACGGCGACTTCTGCCTGTTTATTCAGCGCCGCCGCATCCCAGCGGGCATCTTCGATCACAACATCCAATATCATACTGCCGCCATAGCTTGACGCGGCTGGGAAAAAAAGAACCTTTCCCCCTGCACCCCGTCACAAGAAAGCCCCCGCCGATGACCGCCCGCTTCGACATCCGCCCCGCAGATCCCGCCAGCCCCGCGATCCGGCCGCTGCTGGAGGCGCATCTGACACATACATCACATACCAGCACGCCGGAGGCCTGCCACGCGCTGGATCTTGCGGGCCTGCAAGCGGCGGACATCCGGTTCTATGCCGCCTATGACGGTGACGTCGCCGTAGGGTGCGGCGCGCTGAAGGATCTCGGGGCGGGGCGAATGGAAGTCAAATCCGTGCATGTTGCCTCCGCCGCCCGCGGACGCGGCTTCGCCCGCGCCCTGATGCAGAGGCTTCATGAGGTTGCCGCGCACTCGGGCGCCCAAGTGCTGCTGCTGGAAACCGGCTCCGACCAATTGCCGCCCTTCGACGCGGCCCGCGCCCTCTACGAGCGCCTCGGCTACCAATACTGCGCCCCGTTCGGCAACTACAAAGCCCACCCCGAGAGCGCTTTTATGCGATACGACCTTGCAGACTGAGCCCTTCAACTTCTCTTAAATATCCTCGCCGAAGGCATCTGCCTTGCCCGCAACCACCACCGGCCGCGGCAGGGGCGCAGCGCACAGGCGCACTCAGCCGGAGATTTCGTCCTTGTCGTAGGCCTCGATGATCGCCGCCACCAGCGGGTGACGCACCACGTCCTTGGCGGTGAAATAATTGAACGAGATCTTGGGGATCGGCGTCAGCAGGCGTTCGGCATCCTGCAAGCCCGATTGCACCCCGCGCGGCAGGTCGACCTGAGAGCGGTCACCAGTGATCACCATGCGCGACCCCTCACCCAAACGGGTCAGGAACATCTTCATCTGCATGGTGGTGGCGTTCTGCGCCTCATCCAGCACCACAAAGGCATTGGAGAGCGTGCGCCCACGCATAAAGGCCAGCGGCGCGATCTCGATGGTCTTTTCTTCCTTGAGCTTGGCCAGCTGCTTGCCCGGCAGGAAGTCATTCAGCGCATCATAGAGCGGCTGCATGTAGGGGTCGACTTTCTCCTCCTGGGTACCGGGCAGGAAGCCCAGACGTTCGCCCGCCTCAACCGCCGGACGACACAGGATAATCTTGTCCACATGCCCCTGAATGAACATCGAGACCCCAACGGCCACGGCGAGATAGGTCTTGCCCGTCCCTGCCGGCCCGATGCCAAAGGCCATCTCGTGTTCAAAGAGGTTCTTTACATAGACCTTCTGCGCGTCGGTGCGCGGCTCCACCAGTTTTTTGCGGGTCTTGATCTCGACCTTGCCGCCCGAGAACATTTCAAGCTGGCTGTCAGGGCCTGCGTCGCTGTCTTCGTCCGAGCGATCCAGACGGATTTCCCGGTCGATATCTTCACGCTCCACCGGGCGGCCGCTTTCAAGACGCTCATATAGGACCTGCAACAGCTCACCGGCCTGCTGGCGCAGTTCCGCATCGCCATGCACAAGCAACTGATTGCCACGTCGCACAATCTGCACGCCCATGCGTTGCTCGATCTCGGCGAGGTTGCGGTCAAATTCGCCGCACAGCTCGATCAGTAGTCGGTTGTCAGGAAATTCCAGCAGCACTTCGGGTGGCTGGGCGTGCTCGGAGGACGGGGGCAGAACACTGGTGGCCAAACGGCTCTCCTGTTTTGGTATTGCCCTGCCAGTCTGCCCCCGAATGCCCTGTGCGCGCAAGGGCTCGCCCGGATCGGCGGCCTCAATTTCACGCAACTGAAACAATTTCCCGGCAAAGCTCCGCCGAAGTCCCGCAGACGCAGGAACGCCAGCCCCGTTCGGCTGGCGTCAACGACCATCGATGGTCGGGCAGGCGACGGGTCGATCCGTCAGCGCCGCGTCAAATCGCGTCGGAGAACTGCGATCCCGCCTTGAACGGCCCGCTCGCGGTGTTGCGCGGCAGCTCGCTGTTGCACACAGGTTTGCCATCCGGTGTCAGGCGCGGATCCATGTACCCCTCGACACCATCGTCGATAATCCAGTGCTCACAGCCCTGCGGATCGACCCAGATGCCGGCGCTCAGGCCGGCCAGATCGCCATTGCCACCGTCAAAGATGTTCTGGTCGCGGGTCTTGTCGGACACATCACCACAGGCCGCGACAGCAAGAGCAAGCGCCAGGGCGGAAAATCCCTTGAGAATTGTCATATTTTGCCCCCTCAGCGGCTGATGCAGTAGATTTCGACACGGCGATTCTGTGCCATGTTTGCAGCGCCCCGGTTGGGTACCCGGGGGCTGCGCTCGCCATAGGCGCGCACGTCGTCGATGCGCGCCCCGACAGAGCGCGCAACCCGCGCCACCGCATCGGCCCGACGCTGGGACAGGGCCATGTTGTATTCATCCGACGCCCGGCTGTCGGTATGCCCCGCAATCACAAACGCGCGCGTGCCTGGCATGGTCTTCTGAAACCACTCCTGAAGACGCTTGCGCCCGGCCGCGTTGATTCCATGCTGATTGGTCGGAAAGAACTGGTCCGTGGGCATCATGCCGCAGAGGCGGCCGCGTCGACAGACGGGTTTGCCATCCGGCGTCATATGAGTGGTCATATACCCTTCCGCGCCATCATCCATGACCCAGTGCTCGCATCCATCGGGATCGACCCAGATCGTGGGGACATAGCGCTCTACCCGGATCGGATTTTCATCCTGCGCAACCGCGGATGACACACCCGCGAGCGAGACGGCGATCACAGCGCAAGCGAGGGCCGCGCTGGCTTTGCCTAAAATTCGTTTCAACACAACAGGCTTCCTTCAGTTGGCCCACTTCAGAGAGCGTCCTTCTGGCCTCTCCGGTCCTAATTACTTCACCAGTTTATGCTAATTTTCCCTGAATATCCGGGACTTAAAGGGGAAAAATTCCGCCCAAAGGGCGATTCTGAGAAACAGTCCCAAACCCGGCCAGCGATTGCCCACGCCGCGCGGCCAATCGATCATAAATTCGAAAATATGAATGACACCCCGGCAGACCCTGAGTCGCGCGGGCCTGCCTCGCGTCCCAAGCACAGCTGCCTAACACACAGAGGGGCGCTGCCACTGCCGGGCCGCGCCCCCATACACTGCGCCCCGAGAATAGCCGCGCGCTTAGTCGATCAGCTCGCCGGCCAACGAGTTGGCGCCCGAGGACACAATCCGAACCCGGCGCAGATCGCCGACCGCGGCGTCGCAATCGGCCACATGCACCGCGTGGAGGTAGTCGGACTTGCCGACCATCTGCCCCGGAAAGCGGCCCTGCTTTTCGAACAGCACACCAAGCTCACGGCCGACCATGCTGTCCTGCACCTCGCGTTGCTGACGGGTCAGCAGAGCCTGGAGCCGCTGCAACCGGTCGTCGGCTTCCTTGGGGTCCACCTGCGCGCGTTCTGCCGCTGGCGTGCCGGGACGTGTGGAGTATTTGAAGGAATAGGCGGTGCCGTATTTCACTTCTTCCACCAGATCGAGCGTCGCCTGAAAATCCTCTTCGGTCTCTTCGGGGAAGCCTACGATGAAATCGCCGGAAATCAGGATGTCGGGGCGTGCCGCACGGATACGCTCGATCAGGCGGATGTAGCTCTCGGCAGTGTGGCTGCGGTTCATCCGCTTCAGGATCTTGTCCGATCCCGCCTGCACGGGCAGATGCAGATAGGGCATCAGCTTGGCACAGGTGCCATGGGCCTCGATCAGGTCATCCATCATGTCATTGGGGTGCGAGGTGGTAAACCGGATGCGCTCCAGCCCGTCGACCTTGTCGAGCTCCCAGATGAGCTGCGCCAGCGTCATATCCCCGTTGGGGCCCGCGCCGTGATAGGCGTTGACGTTCTGACCGAGCAGGGTGATTTCGCGCACGCCGCGCTCCACCAGATCCTCGGCTTCGCGCAGGATACGGTCGGCAGGGCGAGAGACTTCGGCCCCGCGCGTATAGGGCACCACACAGAAGGCACAGAACTTGTCGCAGCCCTCCTGCACGGTCAAAAACGCGGTAGGGCCGCGTTTGGCCTTGGGGCGGCGTTTCAACTGCTCGAACTTGTCTTCCTCGGGGAAATCGGTGTCGAGCACCTTTTCACCCGCGCCTGCCTTGGCTTCCATCTCGGGCAGTCGGTGATAGCTCTGCGGGCCGACTACCAGATCCACCAGCGGCTGGCGGCGCATGATTTCCTCGCCCTCGGCCTGGGCGACACAGCCCGCCACGCCGATCTTCAGGTCAGGTTTCTCGGCCTTCAGCCCCTTGAACCGCCCCAGTTCGGAATAGACCTTCTCGGCGGCCTTTTCGCGAATATGGCAGGTGTTCAGCAGGATCATATCCGCGTCATCCGGCGACTTGGTCTCGACATAGCCCTGCCCGCCCAGCGCTTCCGACATGCGTTCGCTGTCATAGACGTTCATCTGACAGCCGTAGGTCTTGATATAGAGCTTCTTGGGCGCGGACATGGCGGGGCTACCTTCTAGGGACGGAGGGCGGGCGTGGAAACAGCGGCTGCGCATAGCGCGAATTCCGACCGCTTGCAATGGCGAGGCGTTTACCCGATTTTACCGTCAAAGACCAGACAACGCGCCGGATGTGAACCGGGACAGAACACAAGGATCGCGCCGATGATGTATGCCTCCCTGGAGGATTTCCTACAGACCGGCAAACCGCTGCTGCGCAAGGGGCCGGTGGCGTTGATCTTCATCGAGGACGAGGTGGAAATCGCCACCACGCTGCGCCATCACCTCAACTGTGGCTTCAAGCAGGTGGTCGCCCTGATGCCCGATGCCTTTGCCCTGCCGCCGGATGTGGAGGCACTTGTCCACCGCGTTCCCTATGATTGCACGCCGCCGGAGGCGGTGACCGACGCGGTGAACAAGGTGATCGCAGCGGCGACCCCGGGCTGCTGGCTCTATTACTGCTACAACGCCGAATATCTGTTCTACCCGTTCTGCGAAACGCGTTCCGTGACCGAGATGCTGAGCTTTCACATGGAAGAGCGGCGCGCCGCGATGCTGACCTATGTGATCGATCTCTACGCCGGCGACCTGACCGCGCATCCGACTGCGGTTTCGATCGAGGATGCCTGCCTCGACCGCTCCGGCTATTATGCGCAGGGGCGCAAGGATCCGACCACCGGAGAGCCGCGTGATCGGCAACTGGATTTCTTTGGCGGTATCCGCTGGCGGCACGAAGAACATATCCCCGAGGCCAGCCGCAAGATCGACCGCGTCGCCCTGTTCCGCGCTGACAAGGGGCTGGTGCTGCACCCGGACCACACGTTCAATGCGCAGGAATACAATACCTATGCCTGCCCCTGGCACCACAATCTGACCGCGGCGATCTGCTCCTTTCGGGCTGCCAAGGCGCTGAAGCGCAACCCGGGCTCCACCTTCGACATCAAGAGCTTCAAATGGCACAATTCCGCACCGTTTGAATGGCACTCCCGGCAGTTGCTCGACCTGGGGCTGATGGAGCCGGGACAGTGGTTCTAGACCGCTGAACACCATCGCCGCTCCACCCAATCCCTGCGGACCTGAGCGACGTTGCGCACCGACGCAAGGGGAGCGCCTCCCCTGCCCCTAGCGTTGCAACAGCACCGGGAACCAGTCTTCGCGCAGGCGCTGCCCCGGAACCATGTCATGCCCCGGAAAGGGCGGTGAGGTCGGTCCCGGACGCTCCACATAGCGTGCATCCGCCCCCACCAGCCGCAGGGAGAACGCGCGCCGCCGCTGCGCGGAGGTGTTGCCGCGAGCGCCGTGCAGGGTGCGATAGTTGAAGGCAACCGCGTCCCCCGGCTCCATCTGCCACTCCAGCACCCGCATGCCCTCGGCGTCCGGATCGGGCACGGGAATGTATTGCCCCTCATCGGGAAAGAACCCCTGTTCGGATACCCAGCGGGTGGGCAGCACTTCCTTTTCCCAGCGATGCGATCCGGCGACACAGCGCAGCGATGCCTCCCGCACCGGGTCAAGCGGGGACCAGAAGCTCACGGTCTGCTGTCCCTCGACAAAATAATAGGGACCATCCTGATGCCAGGGGGTCGCCATCGAGGTGCCCGGCTCCTTGACCAGCACATGGTCGTGAAACATCTGCACTCGGTCCGAACGCATCAGATCGGCCGCGACCTCCGCCACCGGCGCGGACTCGATCGCGGCGGCGAACTCCGGGATGCGGGTCCAATTGCAATAGTCGTCAAAGAAACGCCCGCTTTCGCCGGCCTTTTCGTTGTTGGACGCATAGGGGCCCGGCTGCGCCATATTCGCGGCCACGCCCGCGCGCAGCAGATCCACCTGATCCTTGAACAGCCCCTTGATCAGGACCGCACCATCGCGCTGAAACGCCTCAACCTGATCCTCGCTCAGCATCGCATGTGCCATGATCGCTCTCCCTTGATGATCGCTGTCGGCTGGATCTTCTGTGCGCCTGAATATAAATTCAAATCATAGTTATCTAAGACACCATTTCACTGATGTTATACCTTACACTTCGGCACTACGAATATGTCACCGCCATCGCGCGTCACGGCAGCCTGTCGGGCGCCGCCCAGGCCCTGCATGTCAGCCAGCCCGCGCTGTCGACGGCGCTGTCGCGGATCGAGGCGCATCTGGGGCGGGTGCTGTTCCTGCGCCGCAAGGGCGCGCCGCTGGAACTGACACCGGCAGGGCGGGATTTCGTCGCGGGCGCGGATTCCCTGCTGGCAGAAGCCGCGCGGCTCGAACAGGCCGGCACGGCGGCGCAGCCGCCGCTGTCCCTCACCATCGGGTGTTTCAGCGACCTGGCGCCCTTCCTGATTCCCCGGGCGCTCGGCCTCCTGCGCGCGACCCTGCCCCTGGTGCAGCTCGATGTGTTCGAGGGTGGGTTTGAGGCGCTGATTGCCGCGTTGAAGGCCGGCACCTGCGACCTGGCACTGACCTATGACCTCGGACTTGATTCGAGCATCACCCGGACGCCGCTCTATCAGGTCACGCCCCGGGCGCTGATGCCGCCGGATCACCCGCTCGCCCAACAGCCGGACACCAATCTGGCCGCGCTGGCAGAGCTGCCCCTGATCCTGTCGCGCGACGGTCTGTCCAGCGCCCATATGATGCAAATGTTCAAATCCGCGGATCTGGTGCCGCAGGTTGCCTATCGCGTGGCGTCGCTCGAACTGCTGCGCAGCATGGCGGCACGCGGCGAAGGGGTCGGACTGGCCTACAGCCTGCCCGCCAGCGACACCACCTATGATGGCATGCCGCTCGCCAGTCGCCCGGTACGTGATCCGCAGGCCACGGAATCCGTCGTGCTGAGCTGCCACGCCACCCCCGTGCCCGGATCGACAACGGAACGCGCCATGTCAGCGCTGGCCAGCGGCCTGGCCGCGAATTCCGATTTAAGTTGAGAGGCTTACTTCTTGCGCAGGCGGATGACCACATCCACCGAGGCGATCTCCATCCCCTCGGGCGGCTGCGGCAGGGACTGGATCACCAGCTCCTCGGAAGGAGCATCGGTCACGCGGCCCTCGCCTTCCCAGTAGTAATGCGGATGGTCGTGCACATTGGTGTCGAAGTAGCTCTTGGAGCCGTCCACGGTGATTTCCTGCAACACGCCGGCATCACAGAACGCCCGCAGCGTGTTGTAGACCGTGGCCAGGGACACCGCAGCGCCATCGTCCTTGGCGGCATCAAACAGGCTTTCGGCGGTGACGTGCCGGTGCTGACCGTCGCCCACCAGCAGCGAGGCCAGCGTCACGCGCTGGCGGGTCGGGCGCAGGCCCGCCTCCATCAGCCACTTGTTGGCGTTCTCTTCATGGGTCGGTGTCATGATCACCTTCCTACCGTTCACTGCTACCGGGGCCTTATAGGATAGAATACTGCCCTTTTTCAAACGGATTTGCAAAGTGGGCATGCGACACGAACGCGGCACCGTCCCGGATTTGCGGCGCGGACCCTCGCACCTGCGGCAACGCGCTGCCCTTGCAGGATATGTAAACGCGGTGCTAATGGGGGCAGTGAACAAATATCAGACCCCACAGGCAGGAGTTGCCCCGCACATGACCCAATATCCCAGCAGCTTTGACAAGGAAGACCTGCTTAAATGTGCAAGAGGCGAGCTGTTCGGACCCGGCAATGCGCAGCTGCCCGCGCCGCCCATGCTGATGATGGACCGCATCACCGAAGTCAGCGCCGATGGCGGCGAGCATGGCAAGGGCCATATCCTCGCGGAATTCGACATCACCCCGGACCTGTGGTTCTTTGACTGCCACTTCCCCGGCAACCCGATCATGCCCGGCTGCCTTGGCCTCGACGGCCTGTGGCAGCTCACCGGCTTCAACCTCGGCTGGCGCGGCTGGCAGGGGCGCGGCTACGCGCTTGGCGTTGGTGAGGTCAAACTGACCGGCATGGTGCGCCCGGATCGCAAAATGCTGACTTATCGCGTCAATTTCACCAAAGCCGTACAGACCCGCCGCTTGACCATGGGCGTCGCAGACGGGATCGTGGAAGCGGATGGAGAAGTGATTTATCAGGTTAAGGATATGAAGGTGGCCCTCTCCGAGACCTGATCCGCCCTCCGGATCAGCTTGGGGCTTCGGGCCCATGATGCGGGGTGCGCCCCCTTCACACCAGTTACAGGAGTACGCAACATGCGTCGCGTCGTCGTCACCGGCTTGGGGATCGTTTCCTCGATCGGGAACAATGCCGAGGAGGTCATCGCCTCCTTGAAGGCCGGGAAATCCGGCATTGTCGCCAGCGAAGAGATGGCCGAACACGGCTTTCGCAGCCAGATCGCGGGCACGCTGAAAATTGACCCGGCCGAGCATGTGGACAAGCGCACCCTGCGGTTCATGGGTCCGGGTGCCGCCTATGCCCATATCGCCATGAGCCAGGCGATCGCGGATGCGGGCCTCGCGGACGATCAAGTCGTCAACGAGCGTACCGGCCTTGTGGCCGGCTCTGGCGGGCCATCGACCTCGTCGATGCTGACCGCGCATCAGACCGTGTTGAAAACCGGCGCAACCAAGCGCATCGGCCCCTTTGCGGTGCCGAAATGCATGTCCTCCACGATCTCCGCGAACCTTGCGACCGCGTTCAAGATCAAGGGCATCAATTACTCGATCACCTCGGCCTGCTCCACCTCGCTGCATTGCATCGGCAACGCCGCCGAGCAGATCATGATGGGCAAGCAGGACGTGATGTTTGCCGGTGGCGGCGAGGAGCTGGACTGGACCCTGTCCTGTCTGTTTGACGCCATGGGCGCGATGTCCTCCAAATACAACGACACGCCCGAAAAAGCCTCCCGCGCGTTCGATCAGGACCGCGATGGGTTTGTGATCTCCGGCGGTGGCGGCATTGTGGTGCTTGAGGATTTGGAGCATGCGCTGGCGCGTGGGGCCAAGATCTATGCCGAAGTAACCGGTTTTGCCGCGACCTCCGACGGTCACGACATGGTGGCCCCCTCTGGCGAGGGCGGCGAGCGCGCTATGCGCCTGGCGCTGCAAACCCTGCCCGAAGGCCGCAAGGTTTCCTACATCAACGCGCATGGCACCTCGACGCCGGTGGGCGATGTGGGCGAGGTCGAGGCCGCCCGTCGGCTGTTCGGCGCGGGCAATGTGCCGCCGATTTCCTCGACCAAATCCATGACCGGCCACGCACAGGGTGCCGCCGGCGCGCTGGAGGCGATCTTCTGCCTCCTGATGCTGGACAATGATTTCATCACGCCGTCCATCAACGTCGACACCCTTGCCGAGGGCATCGAGGAGGGCGAAGTGGCCACGCAATATGTTGAAAACGCAGGACTCGACAGTGTCATGACCAACAGCTTCGGCTTTGGCGGCACCAACGGGTCCATGGTTCTGAGCAAGTACAAGGATTGACGACCGTGACAGGAGTATTGGCCGGCAAACGGGGCCTGATCATGGGGGTGGCAAACGACCGCTCCATCGCTTGGGGGATCGCCAAGGCGATGCATGAGGCAGGGGCCGAACTGGCCTTTACCTATCAGGGTGAAGCCTTTGGCAAACGTCTGGAGCCGCTCGCGGCCTCTGTGGGCAGCGATTTCATGGTGGATGTGGATGTCACCGATGATGCCTCGCTCGACACCGCGTTCGAACAGCTGAGCGCGCGCTGGCCGACGATTGATTTTCTCGTCCACGCGATTGCCTACTCGGACAAGACCGAACTCACCGGCCGGTTCATCAACACCAGCCGCGCGAACTTCAAGAACTCCATGGATATCTCCGCCTATTCCTTCATCGAGGTGGCGCGTCGCGCCTATCCGTTGATGCAGGAAAACGGCGGCGGCACCATGATGACGCTGACCTATGGTGGCTCCAACCGGGTGACGCCGAACTACAATGTGATGGGTGTGGCCAAGGCCGCGCTGGAAAGCGCCACGCGCTATCTGGCCAATGACCTCGGCCCCGATGGAATCCGCGTCAATGCGATCTCTCCCGGCCCGATGAAAACGCTCGCCGGGGCTGCGATCGGTGGTGCGCGCAAGACCTACAAGCACACCGAGCAGAACGCCCCCTTGCGGTCCAATGCCACCCTTGAGGCGGTGGGCGGCACAGCGGTCTATCTGGCCTCGGATGCAGGGGCCTACACCACCGGTGAGATTATCCGCGTCGATGGCGGCTTTCACATCCTTGGTATGCCGCAGCAAGAACACCTCTGATTTCAATTAGAATTCAGACTGTTAAGGCACCCTTCGGGGTGCCTTTTCTTTTTGTTGCAGGTCGTTTTGGGTATCGGCTCTTTTGTTTTATACCGAATCGCATAATAAAAGGCGAGCCTTTCAAGACAGGATACTTTCGATGCTTCTCACTGACCTCGTCACCCCGCCCGACACGGCCCTGTGCGCCGCCGCCGAAGAGATGGCGCGCATGGCAAGCGATCCCTTCCTTTATAACCATGTCAGCCGTTCATATGTGTTTGGCGCGCTGGCGGCGCGTGCGACGGGCATGCAGTATGACCCGGAGCTGTTCTACATCGCCGCCATGCTGCATGATCTCGGCCTGACCGAAACCTATATGGCGGAGGATCGTTTTGAGGTGGACGCCGCCGATGCCGCCGCCACGTTCCTTGCGGCGCAAAACGTCGAGCAATCGCGCATTGACCGGGTTTGGGACGCGATTGCGCTGCACACGACGTTTTCGATCCCGCAGAAAAAATCGCCCGAGGCCGCGCTGGTGCAGATCGGTGCGGGGCTGGATGTGGGCGTTATCCCTCATGACCACATCACGCCGGAGGTGATGGAACAGGTGCTTGACGCCTACCCCCGTCTGGGTTTCAAAAAGGCCATGGAACAAGCGCTCACCCGGATCTACAAAGCCAAGCCCATGACAGCGATGCATAATTTTGGCGCTGATGTGGCCCATCGTCATGTGCCGGGCTTTCACCAGCCGCATTTCTGCGATGTGCTGCACGGGGCGGATTTCCCCGAATGAGCAAGGCGGGGCAGACACGCGGTCGGGGCCGTCCGCGCAAGTTCGATGAACGCGCGGTACGGCAGACCATCATGGAGACCTTCTGGCAGAAGGGCTATGCGGCCACCTCGCTCGATGATCTCTCCAAGGCCACCGGCCTTGTCCGCCCCAGCCTTTATGCCGCCTTTGGCAACAAGGAAGAAATGTTCCTGCGCGCGATGGATGATTTTGTCACCCGCGTGCAGGGAGATCTGCGCCGTCAGGTACCGCGCGATGCCGCGCCCGAAGACGCGCTGCTGGCGGTTTTTACCGCGATGCTGGCAATCTATCAGGAGGACGGCGCTTCCGGCGCACGGGGCTGCCTGGTGTTTTCGACCGCCATTGCCGAAGCCCCCATGCACCCAGAGATCCGCACTGCGTTGCTTGCTCGGATTGCCCAAACCGATCACCAGTTCCGCCGTCTTTTTGATCACCTGGCACCGGCTGCGCCGGAGGCCTCCCGCGCAGCCGCCGCAGACCTCGCCGCCGCAACTCTGCATTCCCTGGGGCTGCGCGTCCGGGCCGGCAGCGACATCGAGGGATTGCGGGTCTTCCTTCAGCGCTCGGCCCGCAGCATCGCGTCACAGCTGTAACGCGCAGCGCGCCAGCGCCGCCCCCCCCCAGACACCGGACCACAATCTGCCCCGGCAAACAAAAAAGGGGACGCCCTGGCGCCCCCTTCTCCGTCTCGATCCAATGGACCTGATCAGCTGTCGCCGCCCGAGGCGCGCTTGGACAGCATGTTCATCACGTTGTTGGCAACCTTGGTATAGGGCGGCCAGAACAGCTCTTCGGCAAAGAACTCCGGGTTCTCGTCCAGCATCGGGTTGGCATCGACCTGCGTCGTCGCCGCCACCATGCCAAGACCATTCACGATGCGCTCCTGCACGTCCTTGCCGATGAAATAGTTGGCAAAGATCTCTGCCGCTTCCAGCTTCTCGCCCTCAAGCTTCTTGGAGAAGTTGATGGTGTCGAGCCAGACGGTGTTGCCTTCCTCGAAGTTCACGATGCTCCAGTTGCCGCCTTCGGCCACATGCGCCGCTGCACCCGGCCCGTAAGAGGCCACAAACGCCAGATCGTCGCGGAATTCCGGACCGGCGCTCCAGAAGAAACCGACCTGATCGTAGAGCGTGTTCATGGTCTGCTGGAGCGCGCCATCAGCCTTCTGCATCTCCGCCATCTTCTTGCGATCTCCGGAGGCATCCTGCACCGCAAACGGCGCCTCGCCCATCGCCATCAACGCCAGCGCCACGTTGGGCTGCACCTGACCATCGGTCAGCGAGATACGGCCCTTCCATTCCGGCTTCAGAAGGTCGGCGACAGAGGCGGGGTGCTCCGACACCACATCGTCATTGGCCCAGATCCCGTAGGACCCGCCACCGAACGGCAGGTAGAGCGGACCCGCATCCGACATGCCCATCGGGATTGCGCTCAGCTCCGGCAGCAGCGCCGCAGCGTTGCTCAGCCGTGGCGAGGACAGGTCGATGGGTTGCAACAGGTTGGAGAAGGGAAAGCCCTCCATCTGGATGTAGTTCAGCGTCAGGAAGGACACGTCCACATCACCGGAACGGATCACGTCGAACATCTGCTCCGGCCCCTCGGCCAGCGTGTCCATGACGCGCACCTCGACATCATAACCTTCGGACTTGAGGATGTCGTTCACCGCCGCGACCTCGGCCGGCAGGACATAGCCGTCCCACGTGAAAACATTCAGATATTCGGTGGCATGCGCCATGGTGCCGCCAATGGTGAACATTGCGCCAAGAAGCAGATTCCGCATGTGAGAGAACTCCCGTTAGATAAAAACCCACCCGCAGGCCAACCGGCCGTTCTATCGGGCCGGGAACAAAACGCGGCATCACGCCAGCGCGGCAGCGGGTCTGTGGGGAAGGTCGCCGAGAGAAATGAACAGGACGTGAATCCCGATCACCGCGCTTCAGAAATGCGCGGCGCAATTGAAGTAAGTTGCGGGTGGTCGCCCGGGGCGGAATGCGCTCGTGACGCGAGGCCGATGAGGCTCACAGGCGGCGCGCGCAGACGGAGGGGGGGGAAGACGCGACCGCCAAAACAGGTTTTGGCGGCGATCACATGGACGGGCTGCGGCCTGTCCCCCGCCGCGCCGCAGGCGCGGCGCCGGGCCCAACCGGGAAGGATGCGCTTGCCGCGTCCCGAGCGGGCGGGAGCCCCGCCTGCCCGGCTTTCAAAGCAGTGGCAGTGATGCCTGGCCTCAGGCGATCGCCACCAGCTCCACGTCAAAGACCAGGTCCTGGCCCGCCAGACGATGGTTGGCGTCCAGGGTCACATTCGCCTCGTCCACCTCGACCACTGTCACCGGCAGCACCTGGCCTTCGGGGGTCTGCATCTGGAGCATGGTGCCGATTTCCAGCGGAATATCGTCCGGGATCCCCTCGCGCGGCACCGCCTGGCGCGCCGACGGGTTGATCGGGCCGTAGGCATCTTCGCAGGCAATCTCCAGCGTCTTGGTGTCGCCTTCGGCCATCTCCAGCATGCCTTCGTCCATGCCCTTGATCACGTGGCCGGCGCCGACGGTGAACTCTAGCGGATCGCGCCCTTCGGAACTGTCAAAGACGGTGCCGTCCGTCAGTTTTCCAGTGTAGTGGATGCGAACCGTGTCGCCATTTTTTACCGCGGTCATAATGACCCCCTTTCGGGTTCTCTGGTGTATTTCAGGCCCAACGCCCAATGATAAAGCGCCACCCTAACGGCCATGTCGGCAGAGTAAACCCGTACCAACACAATTTAGCCCATTGAGACCGGCCCCGCTTGTGGCACCTTTGCCGCGACAGGGAGATCCAAGAGATGACACTCAAGACCTGCATCTTCGACGCCTATGGCACGTTGTTCGATGTCACGGCTGCCGCCCGGCAGGCCGCCGCAGACCCGGCGTTTCCGCAGCTTGCCGACAGCTGGGCGACACTGGCGCAGGACTGGCGACTGAAGCAGCTGCAATACACCTGGTTGCGTGCGGTCGTCGGCGCCCATGCAGATTTCTGGCAGGTCACACAGGACGGCCTCGACTGGGCGTTGGAGGCTGCGGGCCTGGCCGACCAACCGGCGTTGCGGCAACGGTTGCTCGACCTCTATTGGCAGCTCGCCGCCTATCCGGAGGTTCCGGCGATGCTGCAGGCGCTGAAGGCGGCAGGCTACAACACCGGCATCCTGTCGAACGGCTCGCCCGACATGCTGGCGGGGGCGGTGGACTCGGCCGGGATTTCCGAATGCCTCGATGCGGTGCTGTCGGTCGAAAGCGTCGGCGTCTTCAAACCCGCTGCTGCCGTCTATGATCTGGTGGGCGCGCATTTTGGCGATGCCCCATCCGACGTTCTGTTTGTGTCCTCCAACGGCTGGGACGCCGGTTGTGCAACCGGCTATGGCTTTACCACGGTCTGGGTCAACCGGGGCAACGAGCCGGTCGATCGGCTGCCCTGGCGTCCCACACATATCCTGACCGACCTGAGCACCGTGCCCGACATTGCCGCCTCCTGCTGAGAAAGACCCTGTTACATGAGCCGTTTCACCACGCCCGACGGGCTGTCGCTCTACTATGAAACCCACGGCAACCGCGATGGATTGCCGCTGATCTGCCTGCCCGGGCTGACCCGCGACGGGCAGGATTTCCGCTATGTTCTGCCGCATCTTGCCGATTACCACGTGATCCTGCTGGACCTGCGCGGCCGGGGGCGTTCCGACTATGCCGAGGACCCCGGCAGCTACAACATCCTGACCGAAGCCGGGGATGTGGTCGCGCTGATGGATCATCTCGACCTGTCCCGTGCCGCCATCCTGGGCACCTCGCGCGGCGGGCTCGTCGCCATGGCCATGGCCGGCACCACCCGGGACCGGCTGTCGGCGGTGATCCTGAATGACGTCGGCCCCGACATCGCCGACACGGGGCTCGGGCGCATCTTCGACTATCTGGGGCGGCGACCAGCCGCAAAAACCCACGCGCAGGCCGCCCAGGCGCTCGAGGCCGCGATGTCTCCGGCCTTTTTCGGCGTCCCGTCGCAGCGCTGGCTGGAAGAGGCGCAGACCTTCTACAAGGAAACCCCGGACGGGCTGGAGCTGCGCTATGATGCCCGCCTGCGGGACGCGATGCTGGCCCAGGCCGAGGCCGTGGCAGAGATGGAGGAGAAACCCAGCCTCTGGCCATGGTTCGCCGCACTCGACGGCCTGCCCTGCGGCGTCATCCGGGGCGCACAGTCCGACATCCTCTCGGCCGAGACCTACGCGGAAATGCAGCGCCGCCTGCCCGCGCTGCGCGCGGTGGAGCTGCCGGATCGCGGCCATGTGCCCTTTCTCGATGAACCCGCTGCCCTGTCCCTTATCCACGACGTATTGAAAGACGCCCAATGACCACACTCGCCATGATCGAGGCCGCCGCCGCGCGGCTCAAGGGCCACGCCCGTCGCACGCCGCTGCTGTCCTCGCCGTTTCTTGACGAGATCGCGGGCCGCCGCCTGCTGGTGAAGGCCGAGTGCCTGCAACACACCGGATCGTTCAAGTTCCGCGGCGGCTGGGCGGCGCTCTCGGCGCTCTCCCCGGAGCTGCGCACACGCGGTGTCATCGCCTATTCCTCCGGCAACCACGCACAGGGCGTTGCCGCTGCCGCCAAGGCCCATGGCGCGCCTGCGGTCATCGTGATGCCTGCCGATGCGCCCCGCCTCAAGATCGACAACACCCGCGCCCTCGGCGCCGAGGTCGTTCTTTATGACCGCGCCGCCGGTGAGAGCCGCGAAGCCGCCGCCGCACCGCTGGTCGAGAGCCGCGGCCTCACCCTGATCAAACCCTATGACGAACCCGAGGTGATCGCAGGTCAGGGCACCACCGGCCTGGAGATCGCCGAACAGGCGGCAGAGCTTGGCATTACGGAGGCCGACGTCCTGGTCTGCTGCGGCGGCGGAGGTCTGACCTCCGGCATCGCGCTGGCACTGGAAGATCGCGCGCCCGGGATGCGCGTGCGCCCGACAGAGCCAGAAGGGTTTGATGACGTGGTGCGCTCGCAGGCCGCAGGCCGGATCGAGACCAATGCCGCGCCCACCGGCTCCATCTGCGATGCGATCCTGACCCCGGCCCCGGGCGAAATCACCTGGCCGCTGCTGTCCCGCCTCTGCGCGCCGGGCATCACCATCACCGATGCCGAAGCACAACAGGCCATGGCGCTGGCCTTTCAGCGCCTCAAGATCGTGCTGGAACCCGGCGGCGCCGCGTCTCTGGCCGCAGCCCTGTTCCACGGTTCGGACCTTGAGGGCGATACCGTGATCGCCGTTGCCACCGGCGGCAATGTGGACACCGAGACCTTTGCCGAGGCGCTCGCGCGCTTTGGCTGAGACGGCCTCTGCCGCGCTTGTGCAACCGTCATTCGAGGTGTCCCGGTCGCTGGCCACTTCTGACAGATCCGGCTAGGGTCGGGGACCTCACCCCACCCTGATCGGACCCGGCGTCCGGTCCGCACAGCGCAGAACCAAAGAGCCCCACCCATGCCCCTCGCAGACCTCGGCGACGTCCAGTTGAACTACACCCTACGCGGTCCGGAGACGGCCCCACCCGTGGTGTTTGCCCATGCGCTTGGCACCGATCAGCACATCTGGGATCGCGTGATCGACCTTCTGCCCGACGGCCTGCGCATCCTGACCTTCGACCTGCGCGGTCACGGAGGGTCCTCGGCACCCGACGGTCCCTACTCCATGGGCACGCTGGTGCGCGACACGGAACGATTGATGGAGTTCTGCGAGATCCGCGACAGCCTCTTTGTTGGCCTCTCCATCGGCGGCATGATCGCCCAGGGCCTTGCGGTCAAACGGCTCGATCAGATCCGGGCCCTGGTGCTGTCGAACACCGCCGCAAAGATCGGCACCCCAGAAATCTGGCAGCGCCGGATGGCGGCGATCCGCAGCGGCGGCATGACCGCCATAAGCACAGACACCATGCAGCGCTGGTTCCCCCGCGCCTATGTGAAATCCGGTGCCCACGCCCCGACACAGGCACAGATCGAAAACTGCCCGTCGGAAGGATACCTGGGCTGCTGCGCCGCCATCGCCGGAACCGATTTCTACACGCCGACCTCCGGCCTGCGGCTGCCAGCCCTCGGGATTGCCGGCTCCGAGGACGGTTCGACGCCGCCGGATCTGGTGCGCGAGACCGTCGATCTGATCCCCGGCTCGCAGTTCACCCTGTTGCGCCGGACCGGGCATGTGCCGCCCATCGACCAGCCCGAAACCTATGCCGAACGGCTCACACATTTCATGCAGGAGATCGCTCACCTTGGCTGATATTCTTCTCGTACACGGGTCCTGCCACGGCGCCTGGTGCTGGCGCGACCTGACCCCGGCTCTGACCGTATATGGCCATACCGTGCGCACCATCGACCTGCCCGGCCACGGCGACGGGCGTTCGCCAGCAGATGTCAGCCTGGACGACAGCTGCCGGGCAGTGGCCGCCCAGATCACGCCAGACACAATTGTCGTCGGACACTCCTGGGCCGGTTTTCCGATCACCGGTGCCGTGGCCCACGCCTGCCCACGCGGGCTGATCTACCTCTGCGCCTATGTCCCGATCTCCGGCATGTCGCTGATCGACATGCGCCGGGCCGGTCCACGCCAGACCATCGGCAGCGCCGCGGTCAAATCCGAGGACGGGCACAGCTATACGATCCACCCGGATGCTGCGCCGGAGCTGTTCTATCACGACTGCCCCCCCGACGCCGTGTCTTTCGCGCTGGACCATATATGCCCGCAGCCGATCCGGCCACAGGCGACGCCCCTCACCGTTCCCGACCGCTGGAGCAGCCTGCCCAAGCACTACATCCGCTGTACACACGACCGGACCATCCCGCCGGAGTATCAGGCCAGCATGACCGCGGACTGGCCGGACGCGCAGGTCCATGTTCTGGACAGCGCTCACTCCCCGTTCTTCGCCGCGCCTCACCCGCTGGCCAGATTGATCGACCAGATCACGGCCAATATCCCGGCCCCGTCGGAGCCGCCACGTTAAGGGAACACCCGCCGTTCGGGAAGGCGTGCACGCGGGCCGGATCACCGCGTGTTCGCCTCCCTCGGTGCGCCATGCCTCGCACCGCCCCCCCAGGCCCGGCGGCCCCGTTCGGCGCGCCTCTCCAATGTCCCACCCGATGCCGTAGCGTAGAACCGACACTTCAACGCCGTTTTCCGCATTGCAGTGCACCAGAGCGCCCGTCACCCTGACCGCAACCGACGAGGAGACGAACCATGCAGTTGATCAAGGCCGCAGTGTGCCACACACATGGCGCCCCGCTTGTGATCGAAGAAATCCGGATCGCACCACCCGGAGCGGGCGAAGTCGAAGTCACCCTCGATGCCGTCGCGATCTGCCATAGCGACATCTCCTATGCCGACGGGGCCTGGGGCGGCTCCCTGCCTGCGGTCTTCGGACATGAGGCCGCCGGTCGCGTCACCGCGGTTGGCGCCGGTGTCGAAGGGTTCGCCCCCGGCGATGATGTGATCGTGACCCTGATCCGGGCCTGCGGCAGCTGCCCCACATGTGCCGCGGGTCGCCCCGTCAACTGTGCCACGCCCCGGGACGGGACCGACGGGCCGCTCACCACCGCGGAGGGACGCCCCATACTTCAGGCGATGGACTGCGGTGCATTTGCCGAAAAGGTCGTGGTCAGCGCCCGACAGATCGTGAAGATCCCCGCGCAGATCCCCAAGGACGTGGCGGCGCTGATCTCCTGTGGCGTGATCACCGGCATCGGCGGAGCGGTCAACACCGCCCATCTGAGAGCGGGCGAGGACGTGGTGGTCATCGGCGCTGGCGGCGTCGGGCTCAACGCGATCCAGGGTGCGCGCATCGCCGGCGCCCGCCGTATCGTGGCGGTCGACATGAGTTCCGAAAAGCTCGCGATTGCACAGGACTTCGGCGCAACCCACGGCGTCCTCGCAACCGAGCCGAAACCCTGGCGCGCTGCCTTCGAGGCGCTCGGCGGGAAGGGCGCGGAAGTTGTGCTGATTACCGTCGGCGCCATTCCCGCCTACGAGCAGGCCCCCCGCTATCTCGGGCCGGGGGGACGCGCGGTGATGATCGGAATGCCGCACTCCGGCCAGACGGCCCGCTACGAACCCGTGGTGATGGCCGCCCTGGGCCAGGGGTTGCTGGGCTCCAAGATGGGAGATGTGGTGATCCAGCGGGACGTGCCCTGGATCGTCGATCTCTACCAGCAGGGCCGCCTGAAGCTGGACGAACTGATCTCGGGGCGCTGGTCGCTGGCGCAGATCAACGACGCCATCGCCGATACCAGAACCGGCAGCGCCAAACGCAATGTGATCCTCTTCGACCGCTGAGGATTGCAACCTGACGCAGGGATCCGGGCCACCAGGCCCGGACCCGCGCGCGCCGGGGCCTCGATGGCCCCGGCGCGCGCTCCCGCCTCCACCCGATCTGCAGACCATCAAAGGACCGAGAGATATGAAACTCCAGGACCTCGACATCATCATCACCGCGCCCCCCGCTCCGGGCTGGGGCGGGCGCTACTGGATTCTCGTCAAACTCACCACCGACACCGGCATTACCGGCTGGGGGGAATGCTATGCCTCCACTGTCGGCCCCAAGGCAATGACCGCCGTGATCGAGGACGTCTTTGCCCGCCATATGCAGGGTGAAAACCCCGAGAACATCGAGCTGATGTTCCGCCGGGCCTACTCCTCCGGCTTCACCCAGCGCCCGGATCCAACCGTGATGGGAGCCTTCTCCGGTCTCGAAATCGCCTGCTGGGACATCCTCGGCAAGGATCGCGACCGACCGGTGCATGCGCTGCTCGGGGGGCGGATGAACGACCGTATCCGCGCCTATACCTACCTCTACCCCTTGCCGCACCACGATATCAGCACCTTCTGGACCTCCCCCGAAATGGCCGCCGACTCCGCCCGCGATGCCGTCGCGCGCGGATATACGGCGGTGAAATTCGATCCCGCCGGCCCCTACACGATCCGCGGCGGCCACATGCCCGCCATGTCGGACATCAGCCTCTCGGTCGCCTTCTGCAAGGCGATCCGCGACGCGGTCGGCGACAGGGCGGATCTCCTGTTCGGCACCCATGGCCAGTTCAACACCGCGGGCGCAATCCGCATGGGCCAGGCGCTCGAACCCTATAGCCCGCTCTGGTACGAAGAACCCACCCCGCCGGATATGGTCGAGGACATGGCCCGCGTGGCCAGACAGGTCCGCATCCCGGTTTCCGCCGGGGAACGCCTGTCCACCAAGGCCGAATTTGGCGCGCTGCTGCGGGCCGGTGCCGCGGAAATCCTGCAACCCGCACTCGGACGCGCCGGCGGGATCTGGGAAATGAAGAAGGTCGCCGCCATGGCCGAAGTGTTCAATGCCCAGATGGCGCCGCATCTCTACGCCGGGCCGGTGGAATGGGCGGCCAATATCCAGTTCGCCGCCTCCATCCCCAACCTTCTGATGGCAGAAACGATCGAAACCCCCTTTCACGATGCGCTGATCAAATCCTCGATCCAGGTCGAACAGGGCTTTGTCACGCCGCCAACCTCGGCGGGCCTCGGCATCGAGGTGGACGAGGACCTCGCCCGCGCGCATCCGTTTACCGGCGACGACCTGCACCTCAACATGCAGGAAGCGCCCTGCGACTATGCAAACGGCAATGCGTTTCAGGGGGGTGCTCCGGTTCTGGACGGCGACACCTAGCGGTTCCCCGGACCGCAGGTCACCCAGCGCCACACGCAGCGCCGGTACCTCTGCACCGACGCATCAGCCCTGCCCCTCCCAAACCAGCCGGCGGACCAGCAACAGTCCGCCGGCTGCCGCGCACAGCGCCTGATTCCCGCATGTAACCAGACAGGCAATGCCCCGCTCGGGTGGCCCCGCACCAGTCGCAACCTTGCGCCCGGAGCCCGTCCTCACGGCGACGTGTCTGGACATTTCCAGCGCATTGCCGCTAGGACATCTTTTCCAACCTCGCCAGATCCGGCGAGGCGTTCCCGCAAAAAGTGAGCGGAGGTTTGCTAAAATGAATAAATATTTGCCAAAACTCTTGCGATCCCCCTACAAGACGTGAACTTACTCTAGTTAGCGTCAGCCCTATGGCCTGACACACTCAGCCTGCGCCCGTGCAGGATCAACGACGGCCCCGAGAGTAGACCCTGACCATGACTGAAACACTGGACATGCCCGCCCCCGACATGGCAGATCGCGCGTCTGACGCCGCAACCCTGTTGAAAGCCCTGGCGCATGAGGGACGCCTGATGATCCTGTGCTATCTCGCCGGCGAGCAGGAGCTTTCGGTGGGCGCGCTTGAAGACAGGCTGGGCAAGCGGCAGGCCGCGGTCAGCCAGCTGCTCTCCCGCCTGCGCGAAGATCGGCTGGTTGTGGCCCGGCGCGAAGGCAAGACGGTCTATTATTCCCTTGCCGACGGACCGGCCACAAGCATCCTCGATACACTGCAGGACATCTATTGCAGTTGAAGGGTCCGCGCCGCCCTGGCGCGGTGTCCCGGGTTTATTGATCGGCGCGCAGGTTTTGCCGCTGACGGCCAAGCCCCTGAATTTCCAACTCCATAACATCGCCCTCCTGAAGAAAGATCGGCGTGGGCTTCTGCCCCATGCCGACCCCGGGAGGGGTTCCGGTGGCGATGACATCCCCGGGATGCAGCGTCATCAGCTGGCTGAGGTGGCTGATGATCTCGGCCACGGAAAAGATCATCCGGCTGGTATGCCCGGTCTGCATCCGCTGGCCGTTCACATCGCATGACAGGTCGAGCGCCTGAGGGTCGGGCACCTCATCAGCGGTGACCAGCCACGGACCGATGGGACCAAAGGTGTCGCAGCTCTTGCCCTTGGTCCACTGCCCGGTCAATTGCATCTGGAAGTCGCGTTCCGAGACATCATTCACGATGCAATAACCCGCCACATGGTCCAACGCGTCTTCCACTGTGACGTATTTTGCCGCCTGACCGATCACCACGCCCAGCTCGACTTCCCAATCCGTCGCCTTCGACCCTCGGGGAATGCACACGTCATCGCAGGCGCCTATGATCGCCGAATTTGCTTTCATGAAAAGAATGGGGTGTGCCGGAGGGGACGCCCCCACTTCCTGGGCATGATCGGAATAGTTGAGTCCGATGCAGAGGAACTTGCCGACACCCCCGACGCAGGGCGCATAGTCGAGCGCCCCCTCCAGTTCGGGCAGTGCGCGCGCATCCAGTGCCGCGATCGCCGCCAGCACAGATGGGTTCAGCGTTTCCGGCGTGACATCCGCGACATGCTGGGCCAGATCCCGGGGCTTGCCCTCCGCGTCGATCAAGCCGGGGCGGACCCCTTCGGCGGTCCGGTAGCGAAACAGTTTCATGCGTTCTCTCCCTGATTTTCATTGGTATTTTTGGCCCGCCTGAGCGGCCCGCCTGGCACCCCGGAGGGCCGCCTGTCGCATCACGCCGGATCGCAATCTCAGCTGGAGACGTATCCCGCGACCACCTGCAACAGCTTGAAGGCCGTATTGGCATCATTCTCCACCACGGCGAGGAACTCCTCCTCACCGATCCGCAGGCAGGTCAGGTCGCTCTCTGCGACCATCGACAGGGCGCGGGGCTCCTTGCGGATCAGGCCAAGCTCTCCGACCAGCCGACCCGGCCCGACCCGCGCGATCATCTGCGCCTGCGTGCCGTCGTCATCAGACGGCAGGTAGAGCCCCGCCTCGCCCTCGATGATCATATAGGCCCCATCGGTGGCCGCATCGTCCTTGTGGAAGACGGCAGTGCCCGGTGCCGCCTCATACCAGCGCGCGCCAAAGGCCAGCAGCCGCAGCTGGCGGCGGTTGAGGCCGGAGAACAGCTCGGTGGTTTCCAGCGCGCGCAGCTTGCGCGACAGATCCGCCGCCGAGGCGCTGTCCTCATCGCCAGTCTCCCGGTCGTCGGCGCGTTCGTCCTTCAGGCGCCCTTGCCGCAGTTCGAAATAATGGTCGAACCGATCCGGGTCCCGGAACGCCGGTTCGAGGAAGATCAGCGTGGTGTGCGGCAGCAGCTCGCGCAGATTGTCCTGCATGGCGCGGCGGGTGTCGCGATCAAAACTGGCCAGGGCGCTGTCTAGGATGAGCACATCCGGGCGCTTGATCGACGCGCGGCAAAAGGCCAGCGGCTCGGCAAAGCTCTGCCCCAGCCCCTGCCCGCCAACGGACACCGGCAGGTCAAAGATCAGCTCCACCACCATTTCGCGCACGCCGGCCTCGTCGATCACCTCGGCAACCGCCTTGCGCAGATCCTCGGCCCGCGCGCCGGCGCTGTCGGAAATCTTGCCGAAGATGGCGTTCTCCAGCACTGTAAAGCCGGGCGCGAAATCGCCCTCGTAGAGCGGCACAAAAATATCGTCGAGCGTGTCCAGAAGCTCGCGCCCGTGGCTGTCGCGCAGGGACAGGATGCGGTCCTCGATCTCGGTGCTGAAGGCTGGCCCCAGTGACTCGGCGGAAATCGAGAAGGGCACGATCATCATCTGCGCCAGCTCCTCCGGCTCCAGCGCCTCGGTGCCCTTGGATTTCACCTTTTGCAGCAATTGCAGTGCCGCCTCATAGTCCGAAGCCTCCAGCCCCAGCTTGCGGAACAACGGATGCACGGTGCCGTCCATGCCAAAGATCTGCCGCAGCATTTCCAGCACGTCCTGCGCCAGCATCACCAGATCCTTGTCGAGCCCGATACGGCGCACCGTCTCCAGAAAGTCGCTCTGCTGTCGCAACAGCTCGTAGGTGATCGGCACCGAGCGCGTCGCATAGAGCAGGTTCTCCACCACCGGCAACGCGGGGTTATACTGTTCGCGATTGTTGAAATGGGCAAAGGCATCCAGCCCCGCATCCATCAGCGCCAGCTGCACATGCGGGCGCAGCTTCACCAGCGCATCGGCCAGTTTCGGATGCTCCGCCCGGTCAAAGATCTGGTCCATGCCCCGCCGCAGCAGCGCCGTGTCAGAGCCGATGCCCTCGACGATGCGCAACCACCAGTCGCGCAGTTCCTCCGGCTTCTCAAACCCGGCAATGCGCGGATCGACCCAGTTCACATCAAAGGGATCGGGGCTGTTGCCCGCACGGATGGCATCGCGCTGGACGCGTGGATCGGAAGGATCCTCCAACGGGCGCACCCGCAGTGGCATCAGCACGTTTTCCCCGAATGACCCCTGGAACAGCGCCGGGCGCGAGGTGGCATGGCCGACCCGCGTTGCCAGCACCATCTGGTGCAGTTCGCGAATGTTATGTCCGGCCAGGGTCACCGTGCCCGATGCGGGCAGCACCTCACGGGTCAGAACCTCTGCCAGGGCACGGCGGTCCTCTTCGGACGGCGCGGCGATACCGATCAATTCGCCCTTGGGGAAGGTCGCCGTCAGCTCCTCCAGCACCAGATTGCCATCCGCATCGCGCACGCTGACGCCATCCAGCACGATGTCGCCATCCAGATGCGGCAGCGTCTCCGGCTCGCCCTGCATCAGGCGCTCATCCACCATGTCCGGCGGCGCGAACCGCTCCAGGATCACCTCCCAGCGCAGCGCCATGTCCTGGGTCTGGTTGTAATAGGTCAGCAGTTCCTTCCACGGCGAGGCAAGGTCCTTGTAGGCCGCCAGGGCCGCAACCAGCGCCCCGAGCGAGACCTTGCCCTCCAGCACCAGATAGCCGCCGACCGCGTAGAAGAAGAACGGCGTCAGCTGGGTGATGAAGTTGTTGAGGAACTTCATGAAGAACTTTTTCTGATAGATCTCGAAACGGATCTCGTAGAGCCGCCCCAGCCGATCCGTCACCCGCGCCATGCGGTAGCGCCAGCCGCCGTTCACCCGCAGCGTCGCCGCCCCGGCGGCGCTTTCACCGATTTCCGAGGCCAGCGCCCGCACCTGCTGGATGCGCTTCTTGTTGAGCTTGTTGATCCGTCGCTGCAACAGCGGGATCAGCCAGCCCTGCAAGGGTATGAGGGCAATCGCGGCGAGACCGAACCAGACATTCTGCGCAAACAGGAAATAGAGGATGGTCAGCATCTGGCCGGCCTGGAGCACCGGCTGGCTGACCGCATCCCCCATCAGCCCGCCCATGGGCTCGGATTCGGAGGTGATCATCGACACCAGTTCGCCCTGGCTTGTGCGCTCGAAATAGGGCTGCGGGAACCGCAACACCCGCGCGATCAGACTGTAGCGAAACCGGCGCAGCATACGCTCTGCCAGCACACCTTTCATGGTGTTGATGCGCATCTTGGTCAGCCCATGCGCCAGCACCGCAAGCAGAAAGGCACCGCAAAGCAGCCACAGGTAGGTGAGCTGATCCACCTGATGGCCCCAGACCTCGACCACGGAGCTCTGCGCCCCGATGGCGTCATTGATGATCCGCTTGGGCAACTCCAGCGTCAGATAGAGCAGCGGGAACAGACAGGCCGTGACCACCAGGAGAATCAGCTGGTCGCGCTTGGAGTACTTCCAGATGAATTGGAAAAGCGAGCGTTCTATGGGAGGAGCTCCAAAGATCAGGTGACAGGACGCGGCCTGTAGGATGTGACGGTTATTATGCAGTGTTTTGCCATGGGTAGCGCGGTTTGACCATGGCAGGCAATGGCGCAGGCACGGGCGCGATCCCAGCCTAGAAAGCTGGCTGGAACGCGTCTGTGAGCTATGTCACAGACAGTCGAATGCGGTATTTGCGATACAGGACAAACACCGTAAGGTCCGCCGGGGTAACATGCCCGCGCGAAACGCAACTGCAAGAGGAGCGCCTGTTTTGCCTGAGAATGTCGGGATCGTCCTGCTGCTGATCTGCCTGCTCGAGGTCAAGCATATGTTTGCCGACTTCTACCTGCAGACCAAAAAGATGCTGTCAGGCCGGTGCCAGTATTTTCATCCCGGCCGGGCGCAACACGCGGGCGTCCATGCTCTGGCCTCGGTGGTTGTCCTGTTCATTGTCGGCAGCCCCCCCTGGTTCATCGTTGCCGTCTGTGCCGCGGAATGGGTGATCCACTTCAATATCGACTTCTGGAAAGCGCATCATACCGAGTGCCACAAGCTCGACCCGACCCAGGGGGCATTCTGGCGCGCCATGGGCACCGATCAACTGCTGCATCACCTGACCTACGTGGGCATGGCCGCGGCCTGGGCAACAGTTTCGTTCTGACATCTCGTCCCGCGGCCGGATCATCGGGCCGCAGATCCGGCCGCAGATCCCGCGCGCCTGACCCTCCCGCCAGCAGCGCCCCTTTCAGGAGACAGACACCGGCCCTGCCTTATGCTCTGCGCCGAGCATCGATTTCAGCTGATGCACGGTCTCCAGCGGGATATCGACCGCGGTCATGATCTCGGCAGCAAAACTCACCGGTGCGGTGCCCGCCGCGGTGATCACACCGCCATCGGAAACAGCCGTGGCTTGGTCCACATAGCGCGCCGCGCCCGCATAGCTGTCGGCGTTGGTGCCGAGAAACGCCGGATCATTCGATGTATGGCGCCGCGCATTCAACAATCCGGCGCGCGCCAGCGCCAGCGTCCCACCGCAGATCCCCGCGATCACCGTGCCGCGCGCATGCAGGTCTTGCAGCCACGCGGACAGCTCAGGCGCGTTCGGTTGCTCCCAGATCGTGCCGCCGATCACCACCAACGCCTCCGGGTTCCAGGACGCCAGCGCCTCACATCCGTCCTGCACCCGCGCCACCAGCCCGCCCATCGAGGTCACCACGCCGGGCTCGGGGGCTACATAGCGGATCTCAAGACCGAAGTAGCCCTGTCCGAGGCCGCACAAGACACCATATTCCCAATCCGCAAACCCCTGCGTCAGCAGCACCGCAACCCTGGCCATCGCTCCACTCCTCGCTTCACCACGACTCGGAACATATCGGGAACATACAGGTAGCACAACCGGAAACCCTGCCCCGCGCATGCCCGCACCCCCGCACGAGGCGTCGCAAAGTGGGACGTCGCACAGCCACGCTCAGGGCACCACTGGGGTATCTCGCTTGATCGTTTTCAGAATGACATGGGTTTGCGCGCTGGCCACCCCCGCCAGCTGAAACAGGAACTGCTCCAGAAACTGGTTGTAGGCTTCCAGATCCGGCGCCAGCACCCGCAAATGATAGTCCGCCTGTCCGGTGGTCGCATAGCAGTCGACCACATGTGGGTTGGCCTCCACCGCATGGATGAATTCGGTCAGATGCTCGGGTGCATGCCGCGTCAGGTTGACCTGTACCAGCGCCTCAAATCCCAATCCAACCGCCTTGGGCACCACCACGGCCCCATAGCGGTCAATCACACCGGCCTCCTCCAGCGCGCGCACCCGACGCCAGAGCGCCGAGGGCGACATGCCCACCGCATCGGCCAGATCGGCGTTCGACATGCGGCAATCCTCTTGTAGCAGCGTCAGAATGCGACGATCACGGTCATCCAGCTTCATCGATGTGAAACCCCTGTTCAGAAAAACGGCCCTACGCGGACAGTTTATCCACATAACTGCAAGGAAGCACCATATCTGGCAAGTTTTTTCGCCGAACGGGGCGTATCATTGCATCGCCGAGCCATCCCCGCCCGATTGCCATGCCCGATAGCCACGAAGGAGCCGACATGACCGAGCTGTCCCACGCGTTTGACACGTACCAGCTGGAGGACCGCTACGCCCGCACCGAAGGCCGCGTGTTTCTGACCGGAACACAAGCCCTCGCCCGGATCATGTTGGACCAATCCCGCCGCGACCGCGCCGCGGGGCTGAATACAGCGGGCTTTGTCTCCGGCTATCGCGGCTCCCCACTTGGCGGTGTCGATCTGGAATTCTGGCGCGCCCGCGACCGGATGAGCGAGGCCGACATCACCTTCATGCCCGCCGTCAACGAGGACCTCGGCGCCACGGCCGTTCTGGGCGCGCAACAGGCCGTTCTTGACCCCGACTGCGCGGTCGAGGGCGTGTTTTCCATGTGGTACGGCAAGGGCCCCGGCGTGGACCGCTCCGGCGATGCGCTGAAACACGGCAACGCTTACGGCTCTTCGCCGAAAGGCGGCGTTCTGGTGGTGGCGGGCGATGACCACGGCTGTGTCTCCTCTTCCATGCCGCATCAGTCGGATGTGGCCTTCATGTCGTGGTTCATGCCGGTCCTGAACCCCGCCGATGTGGGCGAATACCTGTCCTTTGGCGAATACGGCATCGCGCTGTCGCGTTATTCCGGCACATGGGTGGGGTTCAAGGCGGTCTCGGAAACCGTGGAAAGTGGCCGCTCGGTCGAACTGCCCAAGGACCGCACCTTCACCCTGCCCGATCTGCCGGACTATCCCGGCGGGCTGCACATCCGGTCTTCCGACCTGCCCAGCCCCGAGATCGAGACCCGCATTCGCGCCAAACTTCAGGCCGTGCGCGCCTTTGCCGAGGCCAACCCGATCGACCGCCGCATCTACGATCTGCCCGAGGCGCGCTTTGGTATCGTCACCACTGGCAAGGGGCATCTCGACCTGATGGAGGCGCTGCGCCTTTTGGATCTGGACGAGGACGCCTGCCGCAGCCTGGGCATCGACATCTACAAGGTCGGCATGGTCTGGCCGCTGGCCCGCGCCGAGGCGCTGCGTTTTGTAAACGGCAAGGAAGAAGTGCTGGTCATCGAGGAAAAACGCGGCATCATCGAGAGCCAGTTCAAGGAATATTTCTACGACTGGCCCGGCGACAAGCCCAAGAAAATGGTCGGAAAATACCACGCCGCAGGCGAACCGCTGATCCCATGGGTGGGTGAGTTGAGCCCTCTGATGCTGGTGCCGGTGGTGGCCGAACGTCTTGACCGTTTCTTCCCGGACCTGAACCTGCGCGACAAGGCGCGCGCCCTGACTGAGCAGCCGCCCAACCTTTTGAACATCCCCGGTGCCACCCGTACACCCTACTTCTGTTCCGGCTGCCCGCATAACACCTCCACCAAGGTCCCCGAAGGCTCCACCGCCAACTCCGGGATCGGATGTCACGTCATGGCCTCTTGGATGGGGCGCGACACCGCAGGCTATGCGCAGATGGGCGGCGAAGGCGTGCCGCATCTGGTCGCGTCCAAGTACAACGGCGGCAAACATGTATTCCAGAACCTTGGCGAAGGCACATGGTATCACTCCGGCTCGCTCGCCATCCGTCAGGCGGTGGCAGCGGGGGCCAATATCACCTTCAAGGTGCTCTATAATGATGCGGTGGCCATGACCGGCGGTCAGCCCGTGGACGGCCCGGTCTCGGTCGCAGGCATCGCGCAGGCCGGGCGCGCCGAAGGCGTAGAACGCATCGCGCTGATCTCAGATGATATCGGTAAATTCACCCGCAGCGACTTCCCGACGGGCACGTCTTTTCATGATCGCGCCGACCTTGATCTGGTCCAGCGCGAACTGCGCGAGATCAAGGGCGTCACCCTCCTGATCTACGAGCAAACTTGCGCCACTGAGAAACGTCGCCGCCGCAAACGCGGCAAGATGGAAGACCCCAAGCGCTTTGCCTATATCAACGATCTGGTCTGCGAAGGCTGCGGCGATTGTTCCGTCGAGAGCAACTGCCTAAGCGTCGAACCCAAAGAAACCCCCTTTGGCCGCAAGCGCAAAATCAACCTCTCCAGCTGCAACAAGGATTTCTCCTGCCTCAATGGCTTCTGCCCCAGCTTCGTGACGGTTGAGGGCGCCACCCGGCGCAAGAAGGAACTGCGCGATCTGGACGCCCAGCAGCTCACCGCCGATCTGCCCGCACCCGACCTGCCTGCGTTGGGGAAACCCTTTGACCTATTGGTCACCGGCGTTGGCGGCACCGGTGTGGTCACGGTCGGCGCGCTCATCACCATGGCCGCCCATCTGGAGGGCAAAGGCGCATCGGTGCTTGATTTCACAGGCTTTGCGCAGAAATTCGGCACCGTCCTCAGCTACATCCGCCTCGCCAAATCCCCGGATGAGGTCCATCAGGTGCGCACCGATCTGAGCGCGGCGGACGCGGTGATCGCCTGTGACGCGGTGGTCTCCTCCGCGCCCAAAGCCTCTGCGCATTACCGCGAGGGCAGCCGGGTGGCGCTGAACCTTGCCGAAATGCCCACCGGCGACATCGTTCTGCGCCGCGACGCCACACTCGACATCCCCGCCCGCGCCCGCGCGGTGGCCTCGGTGGTCGGCACCGAGAACATCACAGCCCTCAATGCAAACGCAATTGCCGAAACACTTCTGGGCGATGCGGTGCTGGCCAATGTCATCATGCTGGGGTTCTCATGGCAGCAAGGTCTGGTGCCCGTCAGCCTCACCGCTTTGCAACAGGCCATTGTGCTGAACGGCGTCGCGATTGAGAAAAACCAGCTCGCCTTCGCCATTGGCCGCGCCATGGCCGCCGCACCGGATCGCCTGAAATCCCACTACAACGAGGACACGCCAGAGGACGAAACGCTGGAGCAGCTCATCGACCGCCGCGCCGCGTTCCTGACCGCCTACCAGAACGCAGCCTATGCCAAGTCCTACACGGATCGCCTGAAGCGCCTGCACAGGGCACTGCCCGCAGATCAGGCCGACGCGCTCACGGCCACCGCCGCCCGCAGCCTCTTTAAACTCATGGCGTATAAGGACGAGTTCGAAGTGGCCCGCCTGATGAGCGCCGACAGCTTCAAGGCCGAACTCGACCGCGAATTCGACGGCGACTTCACCGTCAAATACCACATGGCCCCGCCGCTCTTGAACTTCAAAACCGATGCCCGGGGCCGCCCGGCCAAACGCGCGCTTGGGGCTTGGATGACACCGGTGCTGTCCTTGCTGGCCAAAGGCAAGACCCTCCGCCAATCCCCGCTCAACCCCTTCGCCTACCACGCTGAGGCCCGTATGCACCGCGACCTCAGGGAGTGGTTCCAGAACCTGATCGACGACATCATCGCCCACCCTGCAGCCCTGCCCCCCGACACGCTGGACACCATCCTCAAAGCCCCGATGGAAATCCGCGGCTATGGCCCGGTGCGCGCAGAGGCCGCCCGCAGGGTAAAGGCCGAGGTCGACGCCCTGCACATAGCCTGACCGCTTCACCTTTTCCAAAATACCTCCCGCCGGAGGCCACGGCCCTGTCCCTTTTTGGGGGCAGGGCTCAACCTGACGCGCGCCAGCGCGCCCGCTTGGCAGACGCCTCTAACGGGACAGATCGCGCCAGAACCGGCGACTGTAATCGGCAAACTCCTGCATCTCCGCATCCGTCGGCGCCTGGCCGGTAAAGACCTTCAGATACTCCGGCGTCATCGAGAGACGATAGTCATGGCTCTCCTGCGGCTCAGCCATGTCATAGCCAAGCTGCATGTAATACAGTACCTTGGCCCGGGTGAGCGCCTCAAGGTCATCACATCCGTAGCGCTGAAACATGGAGGTCAGCGCCGCCACCCGCGCCGCATCCCCCGCCCGCATCCGTGCCAGCACCGCATCGGACCGACGCGCCCAGTCGCGCACCGCAAAATCAAGCGCGGTGTCGAACAGATCCGGATTGGCGATACAGCGAAAGATGTTCAGGACCGCACCGGTGACCCGCTCCGCCGGCGCCTGCGCCTGTGCGATCAGACCCGCGGTATTGGTCTCTTCCCAGCGGGTCAGCAGGGCGTCCAGCAGGTCCTGCCGCGACTTGAAATACCAATAGAAAGAGGATCGCGAGACCCCCATCGCCTCGGCCAGCGCCAGCACTTTCACCCGCTCCACCCCGTCACGGATCAGAACATCCAGCGCGACATTCAGCCAATCGTCGCGGGTGACCTTGATATTGCCGATCAGGGGCGCGGCGTCGGGATCATCACGGTGCAGCAGGGGTCTGGATGTCATCACGCTCTCGGGGTCATCGCGCGCCTATGTCGCGCCCGTGCACAGTGCCCCGATGGGCACGCCAGTGCAAGTCGCGGCGGAGCACCGCACTCACCGCGCCGCCCTGCCCGCCCGCGCTGGATCAGATCCGCTCAGACCCGCTGATACACGAAACAGCGCCCCTCGACCGCGCCTTCGGGCAGGGGCAGTTCCTGCATCTGCTCAAAATACATCCGGTCGGAGGAGACCATCAGCCCCCCCGGCGCCAGCAGCGGCTCCACCAGCGGCGAAATCAACCGCGCAAAGGCATCGTTCTTTTCGCGGTTGTGCCCGCCCAGATCCGCATGGATCAGGCTGGCACTGGCCCCGAACCGGTCCAGCGCCGCGGGCAGCGTCTCGCGCACGTCTCCCAGGATGGTGCGGTCTTCCGGCGGAATACTGTCGGGATGCGCCCCAACCGCGCGCTCGAACACATAGATGTCGCGCCCCCGGATCCGCTCCCGCATGTGATGATAGGTGCGCCCGTTGCCCAGCCCCAGTTCGAACACCGGCCCCGGCAGCGGGTCGGTTTCGGCAATGGCAAAGTCCAGGCAGGCGCGCTGCGACACCATCCGGTCGATGAACAAATCCAGTCTCGTCGGCACTTGTGATCCCTTTTCGATTGGAACAGCCACGCGGACTGTCGCGTTGATGTCGTAACTTCACACTATCAGCCCCTGCGTACCGCCATCGGTGCGGCGCGGGAACGGGCGCGTGGGTCACAATTGCTCCAGCAGTCCCCTGCCTGCGACAAATGGCATTTGACTACAAGGGCCTGCCCGCGCGAAGGTATGGCAAAAACAGGGAGATCTCACATCACCAGTCTTGCGCAGCGATCACGCGGCAGGGACCACTAGCAATGCGTCCCCTTCTGTCGGTCGAAGACCTAAGTATCGGGTTCGGAAAGGACAAGCCGGTTGTCCGGAATGTGAACTTTTCCGTCGCCCCCGGCGAAACGCTGGCCCTTGTCGGCGAAAGCGGCTCTGGCAAGACCATCAGCTGCCGCGCCGTGCTGCGCATCCTGCCGCGCACTGCCAGATTGCATTCGGGTCGCATGATGCTGAGCGGAAGCGCCGGCGATGGCGATGGCGATGGCGATCTCGACCTTGCCCGGATCAGCGAACGCCAGATGCGCCGCGATGTGCGAGGCAACCGGATCGCCATGATCTTTCAGGAACCGATGCGCTCGCTCTCGCCGCTGCACCGGATCGGGAACCAGGTGGCAGAGATCATCCACCTGCACAGATCGGTGTCCGAGTCAGAGGCCCGGCGTGAAGTGCTCGAATGTTTCGAACGTGTGGGCTTTCCCGACCCGGACCGCACCTGGCGGTCGTATCCGTTTGAGCTCTCGGGCGGCATGCGCCAGCGCGCCATGATCGCCATGGCCATGGTGGCCAAACCCGACCTGCTGATCGCCGATGAACCCACAACCGCGCTCGACGTGACCACCCAGGCGCAGGTGCTTGGGCTGATGAAGGATCTGCAGCAGGAAACCGGCATGGCGATGATCCTTGTCACCCATGACCTCGGCGTGGTGGCCAATATGGCCGAACAGGTGGTGGTGATGCACAAGGGGCGGGTGATGGAGTCCGGCCCGGCAGAGCCGATCCTGCGCGCCCCCGCACACCCCTACACCCAGCATCTGTTCAACGCCGCCCCCAAGATCCCGGAGGCGATCTGCCCGCTGCGCGACGGGCAGGAGGACCGCATCCTGGAGCTGCACAACGTCACCAAGACCTTCACCATGCGCTCCGGCAAGAGCTGGAGCAAACCGGTTCTGGTGCGCGCCTGCGAACAGGTCGACCTGAGCCTGCCCCGCGGCAAGACGCTGGCCATCGTCGGCGAAAGCGGTTCCGGCAAGACCACGGCGGCACGGATCGCCCTCGGGGCCGAAACCGTGGACCCCGGTGGCGAGGTGCTGTTCCGCCCGACCACGGGTGCGGCACCGCTTCAGGTGCACGATATGGACCGCGATGCCCGGCGCGCCTTTCAGCGACAGGCGCAGATGGTGTTTCAGGATCCCTATTCCTCGCTCAGTCCGCGCCAGCGCATCTTTGACACCCTGGCCGAACCGCTGGAGATCCATGGCATCGGCAGCCGCGCCGATCACAAGGCCCGTGCCGCCGAGATGCTGCGGCTGGTCGGCCTGCCCGCAGACATGCTCAGCCGCTATCCGCATGCGTTTTCCGGCGGCCAGCGTCAGCGCCTGTCGATCGCCCGCGCGCTGATGCTCGATCCGGCGCTTCTGGTCTGTGACGAGCCGACCTCGGCGCTGGACGTCTCGGTGCAGGAGCAGATCCTGACGCTGCTGGAAGAAATCCGCGACGCCCGCCAGCTGTCCTATCTGTTTATCAGCCACGACCTTGCAGTGGTGGCCCGTATCGCGGATGAGGTCGCTGTCATGCGGCGCGGCATGATCGTGGAACAAGGCCCGCCCGAGGTTCTGTTTCATGATCCCAAACACCCCTATACCAAGGCGTTGATCGCCGCTCAGCCGGTGCCCGATGTGGACCGGCCCATCAACCTGAAACTCGTGGCCCAGGGCGCAGGCGCGCCCGAAAGCTGGCCGGAGGCCTTCCGCTTTGCCGGACAGGATGCCCCGCCGCTGGTGCCACTGGACCCCGGACACAAGGTACGCTGTCATGTCTAACGCACGCCCCCTGTTCACCCTCGCCTCCACCCTTGCCTGGGCACTGGCATTGCCGCTTGTGGCGATCGCACAGCCGCAGCCGCAGGAGAGTGGCTTCTGGAGTCAGGAGGTCGAGGCAGGCGATCTGCCCCCCGTCGCCGACCGCATTCCTGCCGAACCCCTGGTGGTGAATGTCGCCGCAAAGGGCCGCACGCCCGGCCTTCAGGGCGGCACATTGAACACCATGGTCACCCGCTCCAAGGACATCCGCCAGATGGTGGTCTACGGCTATGCCCGCCTTGTCGGCTACAACGAAGCCTACGATCTGGTGCCCGACATCCTCGAAAGCTTTGAAAGCGAGGGCGACCGCAAGTTCACGCTGAACCTGCGTGAAGGGCACAAATGGTCCTCGGGGGATCCGTTTACGTCGGCCGATTTCGAATACTGGTGGAAACACATCGCCAACAACGAAGACCTGAACCCCACCGGCCCGCCGGATTTTGTCCGCGTCGAGGGGGAGCTGCCGCAGGTCTCCTTTCCCGATGCGACCACCGTGGTGTTTGAATGGACCACCCCCAACCCCAGCTTCCTGCAGGTGCTGGCGCAGGCCGCCCCGCCCTTCATCTATCGCCCCTCCGCCTATCTGAAACAGTTCCACAAGGATTTTGCCGAGCCCGAAGCGCTGCAGGAGGAAATCGACTACGCCCGGGTCAAGAGCTGGGCCGCGCTGCACAACAAGCGCGACAATATGGACAAGTTCGACAATCCCGACCTGCCCACGCTGCAGCCCTGGATCAACGCCACCGCCGGCAAGAAGATCCGGCACCAGTTCGTGCGCAATCCCTATTACCACCGCATCGACGAGAACGGCGTGCAGCTGCCCTATATCGACACCGTCGAGATGGAGATCGTCTCCGGCGGGCTGGTGGCGGCCAAATCCAACGCCGGCGAGGCCGACCTGCAGGCGCGCGGCCTCGATTTCCGCGACATCCCGATCCTGCGCAAGGGCGAGGCCGCCGGGGGCTACCGGACCGAGCTCTGGTCCTCCGGCACCGCCTCGCAGATCGCGATCTACCCCAACCTCAACACCGTCGATGAGGTCTGGCGCCAGACCCTGCGCGACGTGCGCGTGCGCCGGGCCTTGTCGGTGGCCATAAACCGCGCCGCGATCAACAAATCGCTCTATTTCAAACTGGCCAAGCCCGGCGCCATGACGGTGCTGGAGCAAAGCCCGTTCTTCGACCAGAGCCTGCGCGATGCCTGGGCGCAATATGACCCGGATCTGGCCAACAGGCTGCTGGACGAGGCCGGATTGGTCGAACGGGACGGCTACGGCATCCGCCGCCTGCCCGATGGCCGTCCGATGGAGCTGGTGATCGAGACCGCCGGCGAGCGTCAGGAGGTGGAGAACGCGCTCCAGATCATCACCGATGACTGGCGCGATGTGGGCGTCAAGCTGGTGATGCGCCCGCTGGACCGCGATATCCTGCGCAACCGGGTGTTTTCCGGCACCACCATGGCCTCGGTCTGGTACGGCTGGGACAATGGGCTGCCGCAAAGCTATACCTCGCCCGCCTATCTCGCCCCCACCGATCAGGTGTTCCTGTCCTGGCCGAAATGGGGCCAGTTCTACCAGACCGGCGGCGCGGTCGGCGAAGCGCCCGACCTGGCGCCCGCCCAGCGCCTGATGGAGCTGCTGCACGACTGGAACCTCGCCACGGATGCCACCATGCGCGCCGAGGCCTGGCGCGAGATGCTGCAGATCCACGCCGACAATGTCTTTGCCATCGGGCTGGTGGCCGGCGCACCGCAGCCGGTGGTGGTCTCCGACCGGTTGCGCAACGTGCCCAAGACCGCGATCTGGGCCTGGGATCCGGGGGCGCATTTCGGCGTGCACCGGATGGATGAGTTCTTCTTTGAGGACGGCCAGGGCTGATGGAAATTCTCCGCTACGCGATCTACCGGTTCGGCACCATGCTGCTGACCCTGCTGCTGGTGTCGGTCCTGGTGTTCTTTATCATCAACCTGCCGCCGGGGGATTTCCTGTCGAACCAGATCGCGGAACTGCGCGCCACCGGGCAGGAGGCGGGTGTGGCCAAGGCGGAATTCCTGCGCCGCGAATACGCCTTGGATAAACCGCTCTGGCAGCAGTACTTCATCTGGATGGGCATTCTCCCCGGCCCGCACGGGTTTTCCGGCATGTTGCAGGGCAACTTCGGCTGGTCGTTCGAATTTGACCGCCCGGTCTCCGAAATCGTCGGCGAAAGCCTCTGGCTCACGGTGCTGGTGAACCTCGCGGCGGTGCTGTTTGTCTATCTGGTGGCGCTGCCCCTGGGCGTTCTGGCCGCCGCCAAATCGCGCACCATGATCGACTACACCGCCGCTTTCATCGGCTATCTCGGTCTGGCCACACCGAACTTCCTGCTGGCGCTGATCCTGTTCTACTACGGCCACCAATACCTGAACCTGCCCATCGGCGGGCTGATGGCGCCGGAGTTCGAGGGCGAGCCGATGAGCTGGGACAAGGTCAAATCGATCCTGATCCACCTGATCGTGCCCACCTTCGTGATCGGCACCTCCGGGGCTTCGGCGATGATGCAGCGGCTGCGCGCCAATATGCTGGATGAGCTGGGCAAACCCTACGTGGAAACCGCCGTGGCCAAGGGCATGCGCCCCTCGCGGATGCTGGCGAAATACCCGCTGCGGGTGGCCTTCAACCCCTTTGTGGCCGATATCGGCAACCTCTTGCCCGCGATGGTCTCCGGCTCAGTTCTGGTCTCGGTGGTGCTGGGGCTGCAAACGATCGGCCCGGTGCTGTTGCAGGCGCTGAAATCGCAGGACATGTTCCTGTCGGGGTTCGTTTTGATGTTCGTGGCGCTGCTGACTTTGATCGGCACCATGATCTCCGACGTGCTGCTGGTCCTGCTTGATCCGCGCATCCGCTATGAGGGGCGTGAGACATGAGCCAGAATTCCCCCGATGGTCGCTATGTCGACGATGCGCCCTATGATCCGCAGGCCTCGATCCGCGAGCTGGAGCGCAAGGACCTCGACGCCCCCAACTGGGTGCTGATCTGGCGCAAGTTCAAGACCCACCGCCTCGGCCTGATCTCCGGCATCTTCCTGCTGTTCTGCTATGTGATGCTGCCCTTTGTCGGCTTTATCGCCCCCTACGGGCCAAACGAACGCGATGCCGAACATCTCTATTCGCCGCCGCAATCGGTGAACCTGTTTCACGAGGGCGAATTCCTTGGCCCGTTCATCTATCCGCTGACCTCGGAAGCGGATCTGGAGACCTTTCAATGGGTGGTGAAGCCCGATTATGACAATCCCCGGCAGATCGAGTTCTTCTGCGAGGGGGCAGAATATCGCCTCGCCGGGCTGATCCCTGCCGATACCCATCTGTTCTGCGCCCCCGAGGGCGCGACATTGTTCCTCTGGGGCTCTGACCGGCTGGGCCGCGACATCTTCAGCCGCATCCTGTTTGGCGCGCAACTGTCGCTGACGGTGGGTCTGATCGGCATCACCGTGTCCTTTGTGCTGGGCATTTTCTTCGGCTCGGTGGCGGGGTATTTCGGCGGCAAAATCGACTGGGTCATCAACCGGGTGATCGAGATCCTGCGCAGCCTGCCGGAGCTGCCGCTCTGGCTGGCGTTGTCCGCCGCGGTGCCCTCCACCTGGTCGCCGGTGGCGGTGTTCTTCATCATCTCGATCATCCTCGGCATATTGGACTGGCCCGGGCTGGCGCGTTCGGTACGGGCCAAATTCCTCAGCTTGCGCGAAGAGGAATACGTCCGCGCCGCCGAGATGATGGGGGCCTCGTCCGGCCGCGTCATCAAGAAGCACCTGTTACCCAACTTCATGAGCCACCTGATCGCCTCGGCCACCCTGTCGATCCCGGCGATGATCCTCGGCGAGACGGCGCTGTCGTTCCTCGGCCTCGGCCTGCGGGCGCCCGCCGTGAGCTGGGGCGTGATGCTCAACGATGCGCAGAACCTCGCCAATATCGAGATCTACCCCTGGACCGCGATCCCGATGCTGCCGATCATCGTGGTGGTGCTTGCCTTCAACTTCCTTGGCGATGGTTTGCGCGACAGTCTGGATCCCTATCAGCAATGACACTCCTGACCTCCCTCCCGGCCCCCGGCTCCTATCGCGTCACCGGCACCGGCCACCGGCCGAGTGCCTACGCGGTGTCGGAACTGGCCAATGCGTCGGTTGCGGCGGTGGGGCTGGCCATGGCGGATCTGATCGCGGCGCTGAACCTGGCCGCGCGCGCGCCGGAGGTCACGGTGGATCAGCGTCTGGCGTCCTTGTGGTTCGGCGCGTCCTTTCACCCGGACGGCTGGGAGATGCCCGCGCTCTGGGATCCGATCGCTGGGGACTACCCCTGCGCCGATGGCTGGATCCGCCTGCACACCAACCTGCCGCACCACCGCGCTGCGGCGCTCTCCGTGCTGGGCTGCGCCGAGGACCGCGAGGCTGTCGCGGCAGAGGTTGCACATTGGGACGGCGATCCGCTTGAACAGGCGGTGGTCGCCGCCGGCGGTGTCGCGGCCGCCCTGCGCAGCCGCGCGGACTGGCAGGCGCATCCGCAGGGCAAGGCGGTCGCGGCAGAGCCCTTGGTGGACTGGATCAAGCCCCGCCGCGTGGTGCTGCGCGACCGCCCGGAGGCAAGCCTGTCGCGCCCGCTTCAGGGGATGCGGGTGCTCGATCTGACGCGCGTGTTGGCCGGTCCCGTCAGCACCCGCACGCTGGCCGGGTTCGGTGCCGATGTGTTGCGGATCGACCCGCCCGGCTGGGACGAGCCCGGGGTCCTGCAGGAGATCAGCCTGGGGAAATACATGGCGCAGCTCAATCTGCGCAGTGCGCTTGACCGGGAGCGGCTGAAGGACCTGCTCGCGCAGGCGGATGTGCTGGTGCACGGTTACCGGCCCGGGGCGTTGGAGGCATTAGGGCTCGATCTGGCGACGCGCGATGCCATTGCGCCCAACCGGATCGAGGTGACGCTGAACGCCTATGGCTGGACCGGTCCCTGGGCCGGGCGGCGCGGCTTTGACAGCCTGGTCCAGATGAGCGCCGGGATCGCCCACGCCGGGCAGGACTGGGCCCGGAGCGACCGGCCGACGCCGCTGCCCGTGCAGGCGCTGGATCACGGCACAGGCTATCTGATGGCCGCAGCGGTTCTGTCCGCCCTGGCGGCGGCGGCCCGGGGCGAGGAGGTCGCGGTGGCACGACTGTCGCTGGCGCGGATGGCCGAAACGCTGGTGGCACTGCCCAAAAATCTGGGAGGCGCCCAGATCCACACCGCCGATGCGGCGGATCTCGGGCCCCATGAGGACAGCGGCTGGGGGCCGGCACGACGCCTCTCGCCGCCCCTGAGCCTGGAGGGCTGCGCGATGTGCTGGAGATGGCCTGCCTCTCCGAGCGGCACATATGCGCCCCGGTGGGACGCCGCCTGATTGTTGCGGCTTGCTACCCCGCCGGGAGGACGCGGACGGGGCGGGCCATGGCTGAACCGGACACAGCAGTTTTGCCGGGCCTCACTCGGCGATCAGGGGCCTGCGGCTGCCCCTGACGGCCTGCAGTCAGCCGCAGACGGCGCGGCCTTCAAAGCCCGGAATTCGTTTCACGCGCTGACATCAGCCGCCATCCCCCTCGCCCAGCGCCAGAGGCCTTTCGCTTCGGGCTATGCCCGAAGCGACCCGCGCCGCGGACCCTTCCGGGTCCGCGGCGCGCGCGGCCCAACTCCAAAGGGGGCGCAAGGCACTTGCGGTCCGCTGCGGAGGCGGGAGAGCCTGCCTGCCTGCCTGCCCTCAGCGATCATCCCCGCCGCCGCCGTCATTGGCATCCATCAGATCGTCCTCGATCGCTGCCTGTGCCGCCCCAAGTGCTGCATCCCGTCGCGCCGGCGTGTTGCGCTCCTCGCTGTCATCCACGACCCGCACCGTGACCTCCCGATGCGCGAACTTGATTCCTTCGCGCTCAAACAGGTCGCGGATCTCCTGGAACACCTTCTTGCGCACCAGCCACTGATCGCCCGGTTTGGTCATGAACTTCACCCGGATGATCATCGCCGAATCCTGCATCTCGATCACCCCCTGCGACTTCAGCGGCTGGATGAAGTTGTGGCCGATCACCTCATCCTTCAGCAGCTCCTTGCCGAGGGTCTTGATCAGCTTGCGCACCTTCTCCACGTCGGTGTCATAGGTCACCCGCAAGGGCAGCTTCATGATCACCCAGTCGCGGGAGTAGTTGGTCAGCACCTGGATTTCGCCAAAGGGGATCGTGTGCAGCGCCCCAAGGTGATGGCGCAACTGGAACGACCGCACGGAAATCTTCTCCACCGTGCCCTTGACGCTGCCGATGTCGATATACTCGCCCCGCCGGAACGCATCATCCAGCAGGAAGAAGGCGCCCGAGAATATATCCCGCACCAGCGTCTGCGAGCCAAAGCCCACCGCCAGGCCAACGACACCGGCGCCGGCGAACAGCGGGCTGACGTTGATGCCGATCTCCATCAGGACAATCAACACGATGGTGACGATCACGACGGCGAGGATCGCACCGCGAAACAGCGGCAGCAGGGTCGCCAACCGACTGGCGCTGGAGGCGCCGCCTTCATCGCCAAGCTCGCCGTCCTCCTGATCCTGGCTTTCCTCCTCGATCTTGCTGTCGATCCAGATCCGGGCGATGTGAAAGACCAGATAGCCGATGAACAGGATCACCAGCACGTCGATGATCCGGTCGAGAACCGAGTTCTCCTCCAGCGAAAAATCCGGGTTCCAGACATAGATCAGCGACACCGCCCCGCCGAGGAACGCAAGAATGCCGGCGGCACGGCGCGCAAGATCGCGGAAGGTGGCGATCGGGTGCCGCGGCACTCCGGCCTGCGCCTGCCCGTCGCCTGCAACCGAGCCCTCCGGATCACCCTCCGCGTCGGTATCTCCCGCGGCAGGTTCCGCGATGATTTCGGCGCGGCGGCGCCGGGTCGCAAACTGTTCGATGACGTAGTTGATCAGGCCATAGACCACGAGGATCGAACTCAGCACCGCAAACAGCCCGATGTTCGGCGGAACCGGGCTAGGGTTCTCCAGCACCAGATCAAAGGTCAGCGCCAGCCAGCCAAAGGCAATGTAGAGGATCACCATCGGGGCCCAGATCCAGGACAACAGGCGGTTCGGCCAGGCCACGACATGCGCCGCCCCGGCGTTGCGGATCGCCGCCGAGACCGCCCGCGCGTTGACCAGCACCAGCAAGATCCCCAACAGCGACGAGACCAGCATCAGGATGGCATAGGTCAGCACGTAGATATTATAGTTGAGGCCGAAGTCCTGCACCCAGGTTGCAATCATGACCGCCGCAAAATCAAACGTCGCCAATCCCGACAGCCACAGATACAGCCGCCGTGCCGCCCGGTCCTCCAGCGCCGGAATGCGGTACTGGCTGAGGTAAGGCGACAGCACCATGCGCCACAGATCAGAAGCCGTGCGGGCGGCAAAGAAGGTCAGGTAGACCGCAAGCGAGGTGAACTCCACCGAGACATCGCCGGAGGGACCAAAGACAAGCAGCGTCACCACCAGCGCAAAGACCATGGCAAACAGCGTTGCCCCCAGCCCGGCAAAGAAGCGGATCAGCAGGAACGGCATCTTGCCCGCATAGCCCTCGGGCGCATCCTCGATCCGGCTGACCACAAACCGTTTTATCAGGCGCTTGCCATAGATCTCGACCGACAGCCAGCGACCGACCAACAACAGCAGCAGCGTGATCACCATGACCTCCACATAGGTCATGATGCGCCCGTCGGGGCTGGTGGCGCGCAGAATATAGGCCATCTCGATATAGGAGTTGGGCAGCGCCTCAAGGCGTTCGTTCAGCTGGGCCCGGAATTCGCGCATCCGGGTCTGTGCCTTCATCATCGACGAGGCCCCGCCCATGACGCCCGGCTCATTGGCCATTTCCGCCTCGGCTTCGGCCAGCGCCGCCGCCCCGGTCAGCGGCCGTCCGCTGCCATCCAGGATCACCACACCAACGCCCGCCTCCGAGGCCTGCCGGATCGCCTCCGCCAGGGCGCTGGCGTCGCCCGCATTGTCGCGTCCGGCAACGCTATTGAGCGCGGTCTGGGCCTGGACGCCCCCCACGGACAGGACACACAGCACTGCCACCACGATCCACAACCGAAACAGACTTACCAGGCTCTGCATGACGTTTTCTCCCTTGGCCCTTTGGGCAAATGATATGCGATCCGGGTCATTTCCGGTGACAACTGTCGATTTTGCGCCTCAAATCACATCTCGTTCTCTTTGGTTTGATTGCATGACCCGCCTCTGCAGGCTATATCACGGATGTTTAATTCCCCTGTTTTTGGCCTCGCGTGTTCGCGGAGCCATAGCAAAACCGGGCGGAAAAGATGGAACAACCGGCCACGCTCCGCCGCTGACGGGAGCGGGCTGTCACGACGTTGGGGCGGAATATGGCGGGGCGGAATATGGCCAGAACGCAAGGCGCCAGCCCGGCCGGGCGTCGCGCATCGCCCTCCGTGCGGCGCCGGTTCGATCCGATGCGCCTCCGCGCCGTCCCCTCTTCCTGCCCTGCGCCCGCGGTTTTACATCCTGACCACCCCTGCAAGCGAGCCCCCCTATGAGTGCCAGCACCACGTCCCGATTGGGCCCAGAGGCGGGGCGCGGTCCGCGCATCCTGTTCTACAGCCACGACACCTTTGGGCTTGGCCACCTGCGCCGCTCGCGGGCGCTGGCGGCGGCGATCACCTCTGCCGATCCCACCGCCTCGGCGATGATCCTGACCGGCTCGCCGGTGGCGGGGCGCTTTGCCTTTCCCAACCGGGTCGACCACATGCGCCTGCCCGGTGTCATCAAACGCGCCGACGGCTCCTATGCCAGCCGCACCATGGGCATGACCATCGAGGAAACCACCGAGCTGCGCGCCGGTCTGATCCGCTCCACCGCCGAACAGTTCGACCCGGATGTGCTGGTGGTGGACAAGGAACCCTGCGGCTTTCGCGGCGAGTTGCTGCCCACGCTCGACCTGTTGCAGCACCGGGGCAAGGCCAAGCTGGTGCTGGGCCTGCGCGACGTGCTGGACGAGCCCGAAGTGCTGAGCGCCGAATGGGATCGCAAGGGGGCGCTGGCGGCCACCGAACAGTATTATGACGAGATCTGGGTTTATGGCCTGCGCGATGTCTACGACCCCACCGCCGGGCTGGATCTGAGTGCTGCGGCACAGGCCCGCATGCATTGGACCGGCTACCTGCGCCGGGACCTCGGCGAGGTCGGAGAGCCGCCCGAACAGCCCTATGTGCTGATCACCCCCGGCGGCGGCGGCGATGGTGCCATGATGGTGGATCTGGCGATCTCTGCCTACGAGCGTGACCCCAGCCTGACGCCCCGCGCGATGCTGGTCTATGGCCCGTTCCTGTCGGGCGAAACCCGCGCCGCGTTCGAGGATCGTGTCGCCGCGCTCGACGGTCGTGTGACCGCTGTCGGCTTTGAAAGCCAGATCGAGACCCTGTTTGCCGGCGCCCAGGGGGTGATCTGCATGGGCGGCTACAACACCTTCTGCGAGGTGCTGTCCTTTGACAAACCGGCCGTGATCGTGCCCCGCACCACGCCGCGGCTGGAGCAATGGATCCGCGCCAGCCGCGCCGAGGAGCTGGGCCTTGTCACCATGCTGGACGAGACCCGCGACGGCTGGACACCGGATGCCATGATCGGCGCGATCCGCGCCCTCGACCGTCAACCCCGCCCCTCGCAGGCGATTTCCGACGGGCTGCTCGACGGGCTCGACTATGTGACCGGCCGTGTCGACCACCTTCTGCATCTTTTGCCGCGTGAGGCTGCCGAATGAACATGACCCGCCGTCCGGCGCTCGCCGTGCTGGTCAAGGGCTGGCCGCGCCTGTCCGAGACCTTCATTGCGCAGGAACTTGTCGCCCTCGAGGACGCAGGCCAGCCGTTTGAGATCTGGTCGCTGCGTCACCCCACCGACACCAAGACCCACCCGCTGCATGATCGCTTGCAGGCCCCGGTGCACTATCTGCCGGAATACCTTTATGACGACCCGGCCCGCGTCGCCAGATCGCGCGCCGTCGCGCAGGCCCTGCCCGGCTATGCCGCCGCCTATCGCATCTGGCGCGCGGATCTGCGCCGTGATCCAACCCGCAACCGGGTGCGCCGCTTTGGTCAGGCTTGCGTGCTGGCGGCGGAACTGCCGCCCGAAGTGCGCGGGCTCTATGCGCATTTCCTGCACACGCCCTCATCGGTGGCACGCTACGCCGCGATCATGCGCGGCCTGCCATGGAGCTTTTCCGCCCACGCCAAGGACATCTGGACCTCGCCCGAATGGGAGTTGCGCGAAAAGCTCTCATCACAGACCCATGGCGCGGCCTTTGGCGCGACCTGCACGGGCTTTGGCGCGAAACACCTGCAACATCTCTCGGCTGGCACACCGGTGGACCTGATCTATCACGGCCTTGACCTAACGCGGTTCCCAGCCCCGCCCGACCGGGAGGTGCGCGCGCCTGACGCCCCCTTTCACATGATGTCGGTAGGGCGTCTGGTCGAGAAAAAGGGCTTTGACCGGCTGATCGCCGCGCTGGCGCTGCTGCCTGCGGATCTGGACTGGCACTGGACCCATATTGGCGGTGGCGGGTTGGGCGATCTGTTGCAGGGCATGGCCGAGGACGCAGGGATTGCAGCGCGCATCACATGGCGCGGTGCCTGTGACCAGCCGGAGGTGATCGCCGCCATGCGCGCCGCCGACCTCTTCGTGCTGCCCTCGCGTGTGGCCGAGGACGGCGACCGCGACGGGCTGCCCAATGTGCTGATGGAGGCCGCATCGCAGGGGCTGCCGATCCTGTCGACGCCCGTGTCGGCGATCCCGGAATTCATTCAAAGCGGCACCCATGGTCTCCTCAGTGATGACGCGCCCGCAGCGCTTGCCGATGCGATGCTGCGCCTCGCGCATGCCCCCGATGAGGCCCGCCGCATGGCCGACGCCGCGCTCAACCGCCTGCGTCGTGATTTCGGCATGGACCCGGGCATCCGGCAGCTGAACACCCGCTTGAACGCCATGCTCAAGGGCGCTGCATGACCGCGCCCCGCATCGCCTATTATGCGCCGATGAAGGCCCCGACCCATCCCACGCCCTCCGGCGACCGGGCCATGGCACAAAGCCTGATGGGCCTGTTGGAAAGGGGTGGTGCGGAGGTCATTCTCGCGTCCGAGCTGCGCCTGCATGACAAACTCGGCGACCGCGACCACCAGCAGATCCTGCAACAGCGCGCTGCGAATGAGGTGGGCCGCCTGATCGAAGAGCTGCCCGAGGTCGACGCCTGGGTCACCTATCATAACTATTACAAAGCTCCCGATCTGATCGGCCCCGCCGTGGCGGCCGCCCGTGACATTCCTTATGTGCAGATCGAGAGCACCCGCGCCAGCAAACGCCTGACGGGCCCGTGGTCGGAATTTGCGCAAGCCGCACATGCGGCAGCGGATCAGGCGGCGGTGATCTTCTACCTCACCGAACAGGACCGCGAGACACTGGAGCGCGATCGCGCAGGCAACCAGCAACTGGTGCACTTGCGCCCCTTCCTGCCGCAGGATGACCTCCCCGCGCCCAGCACGGGTGATGGCCCAATGCTCGCCGCAGGCATGATGCGGCGGGGTGACAAGCTGGCCTCCTATGCGCTCATCGCCGAGACGCTGCGCCATCTGGAGAGCGCAGAGCGCGCGGTCGACTGGCAGCTCTTGATTGCGGGCGACGGCCCCGCGCGCGCCGAGGTGGAGGCGCTTTTTGCACGCTTTGGAACGCGCGTGCGCTTCCTCGGGCAGCTCGATGCCGCAGCCATGGCAGAGGCCTATCGTGCGGCACAGCTGTTCCTGTGGCCCGGCGTCAATGAGGCCTTCGGCATGGTTTACCTGGAGGCGCAATCCCACGGGCTGCCGGTGGTGGCGCAAGACCGCCCCGGCCTGCGCGATGTGCTGCTGCCCGCAATGCCTGATGCCTATCCTGCACCCGACGCCGGAGCCTCCGCGCTGGCCGGTCGCGTTCTGCGCCTTCTCGACAGTGCGTCTGAACGCGACGACCTCGGGCGGCGGGCGCGCGAACATATCGCCACCCACCACCTGCGACCCGCCGCTGCGGACACCCTTTGGGCGGCACTGGGGCCACTGATCAAGGAACGGCGCGCATGATCCGCCTTGCCCTGCTGCGTCACGGCCATACCGCGTGGAACCGCGCGGGCCGCATTCAGGGGCGCAGCGACATCCCGCTTGACGAGACCGCACGCGCAGACCTCGCCGCGCAGTCTCTCCCCGCGGGCTGGAAAGACGCGGATCTCTGGTCCAGCCCCCTGACACGCGCCTCTGAAACCGCCGCGCTTGTGGCCGGACGCGCCCCCCAGACCACAGCTGCGCTCATCGAGATGAACTGGGGCGCATGGGAAGGCCAGCACGGGGTGGACCTGCGTGCAGATCCCGCATCCGGCTTTCGCGACATCGAACACTGGGGCTGGGACTATCGCCCCCCCGGCGGTGAAAGCCCGCGTGAGGTCTGGAACCGCATCAATCCGTGGATCAAGAGCCTCGCGCGCGACACCGTCGCGGTCTGCCATATCGGGATCATGCGTATGATCCTTGCCCGCGCCTATGGCTGGGATTTCGACGGCCCTGCTCCGTTTCAGGTCAAACGCAATCGGCTCTTTGTGGTGGAGATCTCGCGCGACAAGCTCACGCCCTGGCCTGATCCCATTCGACTTGAGCGACGCCCATCATGAAGGTTTTGATCGCCGTCACCCACCTTCTGGGCACCGGGCATCTGTCACGCGCCCTGACACTGGGGCGCGCATTTGCGACCGAAAATCATCAGGTTACGGTAGTTTCTGGCGGGTTTCCGGCACCGCAACTCTCTGCGCAGGGTCTGCAGTTTGAACAACTACCGCCCCTACGCTCTGATGGCGTGGAGTTCTCGCGCCTGCTTGGCGTGGATGGCACGGTTGCGGATGAGGCATATCACGCGCGCAGGCGGCAACAGATGCAGGCGCTGATGCAGGATCAGCAGCCGGATGTGCTGATCACCGAGCTCTACCCGTTTGGCCGTCGTTCCCTCCGGGGTGAGTTTCGCGCCCTCTTGGAGGCGGCACATGCTCTGCCTCGTCGTCCGCTGGTGCTGTCATCGATCCGTGACATCCTCGCACCGCCCTCCAAGCCCAAAAAGGCCGAGGACGCCGATGCAATGATTGCGGCCTACTATGACGGTGTGCTCGTTCACTCGGACCCCAAGGCCACGACGCTGGACGTCAGCTGGCCGGTCTCAGAGATGCTGGCGTCACGGCTGCAGTATACAGGCTATGTCGCACCACCTGCTGCAGCACCGCATCCTGAGGGCCTCGGCAAAGGGGAAATCCTCGTCAGTGCCGGCGGTGGCAGCGTCGGGGATGCGCTTTACGCTTGCGCGATTGAGGCCGCCAAACTGATGCCCGATTACCGCTGGCGCGTTTTGGTTGGCGGCGCGGATGCAAGGGCGCGTATCACTGATCTTGAGGATGCAGGCTCGCCCGCGATCCTGGAACCTGCCCGCCCGGAGTTTCGCGCCATGCTGCCCCATGCGGCGGCCTCCGTCAGCATGTGTGGCTACAACACCGCGCTTGATCTGCTGCAATCCGGCACACCCGCCGTTATGGTGCCGTTTGATGCGGGCAAAGAGGTGGAACAATCCTTGCGAGCCCAGAGCCTTTCACCCCTCGCAGGCATTGAGGTGGAGGGGGCAGCAACCCTCACCCCAGACCGTCTGTGCGCCGCACTCTCCCGTGCCATGCACGATACGCAACGCGGCATTGACGGCTTTGAATTTGACGGAGCGCAGCGGAGCGTGGAGATTGCCGCAACGCTGCTGAGGCGGCAGCGCGCTTGAGCGCAACGGGGGGACGGACATGACACAAGGCTGGGACGCGCTGGACGCGGAGTTGGCGCATTGGGCCACGGAGGGCCTGCGGCTACCGCTCTGGTGGCGGGATGATGATGCGATCGCACCCACGGAGGCGCTGGCCCAGCTGGAGACACTGGCGACGCGGCTCAATCTGCCGGTGCATCTGGCGGTGATCCCCAATGCCGCGCAGGAAGAACTGGCACAGGCGGTTGCACAATCGAGCCACCTGATCCCTGTGGTGCATGGCTGGGCGCATAAAAACCACGCCAGCGCAGATAAGAAGAAATGCGAATTTCCCAGCACACGCCCGGTGGATGAGGCGCTCAACGCGGCGGAGCAGGGGATGGATCGCCTGAAACATCTGTTTGGCCCGGCGTTGCAGCCGATGTTTGTGCCCCCCTGGAACCGGATTTCTCCAGCCATGCTGCCCTGGCTCGCGGGTCTGGGCTTTGCTGCGATCTCCACCTATGGGCCACGCAAGCGCGTTCAGGCCGCGCCGGGTCTGGTGCAGATCAACACCCATATCGATCCCATCGACTGGAAACATGGACGGGGTCTGGTGCCCGAGGAGCACCTCCTGACACGGTTGGTCGACACGCTCACTGCGCGCCGCACCGGTCAGCAGGATAACGCAGAGCCACTTGGCCTGCTGACGCATCACCTTGTGCACAGTGCTGAGGTATGGGAGTTCTGCGAAACACTGCTGCGCCGACTGCTGGATGGCCCGGCACACCCTTGGCGTTTCAATGAAAGGATTGGCTGAGATGAGCCGACTGGACAGCATGCTGCGCCGCCTCACTGCGCAACGCGATGGGCTGAACTGGGCCGCGCAACAGATTTCGGGCGTTGAGGGGGATGTGCTTGATCTGGGATTGGGCAACGGACGCACCTATGACCATCTGCGCGAGGTCATGCCGAAACGGCGCGTCTGGGTCATTGATCGCGTCCTGCAATGCCACCCCTCTTGCGTGCCCCCGGAAGAAAACTTCCTGCAAGGCGAGGCAGAGCCGATGCTGGCGCGACTTGCAGACGGCGGGCATCGGCTGGCCCTTGCCCATTACGATCTGGGGTTTGGCGTCAAGGAACAGGACGTTGCCGAAGCCGCAAAACTCTCGCCCGCTATTTTGCAGGTCATGGCAGTGGGAGGGCTGATCATCTCAGGCCAGCCACTGGTGGGGTTTGAGGAAATCGACGGCCCTGAAGGCATCCCCGAAGGCCGTTACATGTTCTACCGCGCCGGGTAAGCCGCGATCTCTTACCCCAGCGGAGAGCCTCGCGGCTATCAGGTTTTGCGCTTTGCTTTGCAAATCGCGGTGGGGCGGTGGCCGCGCCTGCGGCGCGGCCACCGCCCGGCCCAACGCTTTTGGGGAAGGCTTTGCCTCACTCATAAAGGGGCGGGAGGTCCCCCTCCCTGCAAAACAGAGAATAGATCAGCACTCCTGTCATATTGTTTCGCATGCGAAACAACAGGTCACAGAGACTGATACTTTATGTGGGCGTTGCGCATGCAGCGTACGCTGACATCTAGGAATGCGCTGGCTTGCACCAGATGCCAGCGGACTCACGGGTTCTTTAACCTACTAAAATATAAACATAACGCGCGCCCACGTAAGGCGCGCGTGTTATCGCTTCCCAATGCCTTCCCCGTCAGGCGACACGCGCACCGCGCGCATAGACGGCCCGTGGCATCGGAACCCCTTCGCCAACACGGAACCGGATCAGGTCTGCGCGTTTGCCAACCTCCAGCACCCCGCGATCCGTCAAGCCAACCGCAGCAGCAGGCGCCGCTGTCACCGTCGCCATACCCCGCGCCAGATCACCCCAGATGTCACCGAGTTTGACTGCCGCCTGCAAGAGTGCCGCCGGGATGTAATCTGACGAGACGATGTCCAGCAGTTCCAGATCCGCAAGCTCGCGCGCCGCGACATTGCCGGAATGCGACCCGCCGCGCATGAGGTTCGGCGCGCCCATCATCACCTTAATGCCATGGTCGTGACAGGCCCGAGCCGCCTCGACCGTGGTGGGGAACTCGGCCAGTCGGATGCCGTGACCTGCGGAGGTAGCAACCTGCTCGGCGGTGGTGTCATCATGGCTTGCCAGCACCGCCCCAAACCGCGCGGCCTCAGACACCGTGGCCGCTTCGTGCATATCGCCATATTGCGCGCGCAGGTCTTTCAGCTCGGCCACATGATTGATGAACTCCTCATCGGACATGCCGCGTTTGGATTTCACATATTGTTCGAGCTTGGAGATATCGCGGAACTGGCGCTGACCCGGCGTGTGGTCCATCAGGCTGACCAGCCCGACACGGTCCTCGGCGGTGAATTCCGACAGCTCCTCGGCCAGCGTTTCCGAACAGACCTCGGCGCGCAGGTGCAGGAAGTGGCTGATCTTCAGCATGTCCTTGGCGCGCAACTCCAACATCTCGGTGGCAAGCTGGCGGGCATATTTCAGGTAGCGCCCCTTGCCGCGCGGGATCGAGCCCACGCGCATCGCATCAAACACCGTGGTGATCCCGGTGGAGGCCAGTTCCGCGTCATGGGCCACCAGCGCTGCCGCGTGGGGCCAGTCGACGCCGGGGCGGGGTTCGATGTGGCGTTCCAGATTGTCCGTGTGCAACTCCACCAGACCGGGGCTGAGGAAATCGCCCTCAAGATCCACCGCACCGGCAGGGACAGCAGTACCCTCGGAGATGTCGGCAATCACGCCTTGGCTGATTTTCAAGCTGCCTGTGCGGGTTTCACCTGCAAGGATCAGCGTGGCATTGGCAAGGATCAACTCTTGTGTCATCTGAAGTTCACATCTTTCGGGATAGGGAAGGCCCACGTCTTAGGAGGCCAATGTGACATTTACGCGATATGCGATTTATTATGCGCCCCCCGCCGAGGCGGCGTGGAGCAAATGGGCAACCGGCTGGCTGGGTTGGGATATGGAGGCGGGCTGTGCAACCGCGCTCCCCGACGCCGGGGCGTTGGATGTGGCGGCGATCACGGCAACGCCGCGCAAATACGGGCTGCATGCGACCATGAAGCCACCAATGCGGCTGGCAACAAGCACCGATGAGGACGCCCTGCGCGCGGCTTGCGCGGCACTGGCCGCCACCCGCGCGCCCGTCCGTCTGGAGGGTTTGCAGGTGGAACGTCTGGGCCGGTTTCTGGCGCTGCGCCCGCTTGGGGATGTGGGCGCGTTGAATGCGCTGGCAGCGGCTTGCGTCACCGAGCTTGACGCCTTTCGCGCGCCCGCACCCGATGCGGAGATCGAGAAACGCCGGGCGGCGGGTCTGAGCGCTGAGCAGGACACAAACCTCATCCAGTGGGGCTATCCCTATGTGCTGGATCAGTTCCGCTTTCACATCACCCTCACAGGCAAGCTGCCCAAGGGCGATCTGCCTGCGGTCGAGGACTACCTCGTGACCGAACTGGCACCGCTGTTGCCACAGCCCTTTGAGATCAACGATCTGGCGCTGATGGGCGAGGCCGAGGATGGGCGTTTTCACCTGATCCAACGCTACCCCCTCTTGGCCTGAATGATCGACTGAGCCTGGACGATAGCGGCGCAAAGATCGCCGCTGTTGTCCACCTCATAGACCTGTTTCAGCCCCTCGGGCAGCGCGAGGCTGGCGCGTGCCAGGCGTCGTTTGACCTCATCGGCATCCTCGCGCCCGCGGCCTGCCAGCCGCTCTGCCAGAACCTCTGGCCGGGCGGTGACGGAGATCACGCGGAAGTCGTCAAACACTTCCTGCGCCTGCAAAAGCACCGCGCGTGACAGGTTCACCAGCACACCGGACGCGCCGATGCGCAGTTTCTCGATGTCGCGCGGCACGCCGTAGCGCAGCCCATGGGCATTCCAATGGAGCGCAAAGACATCCGCCTCGACCAAGGCCGCGAACTCGTCTTCGCTGACGGGTTGATAGTCCTCCCCCCCGGCCTCTGGCGCGCGGGTGATGACGCGGCGCATGCTGCGCAGGCGCGGATCGGCCACGGCGAGACCGCTCATCAGACTGTCCTTGCCGACGCCCGAGGGGCCGACAACGGCAATCACCGGCCCTTTTGCGGGGTTATTGTCGGCAAGCGCGCTCATGCGGCGGCCTTGGGCGCAAAGGCCGAGACATCGATGAAACGGTCGCAGACCTGTTCGCGGGCGGATTCGTCGTGGAAGATACCGATGATGGCCGCGCCGCGATCCTTGGCGGTCTCAATGAGGTTCAGCACGGTTGCACGGTTCTGCGCATCAAGGCTGGCGGTCGGCTCGTCGAGCAGCATCGCCGGGTAGTCATAGGCAAAGCCGCGCGCGATATTGACCCGCTGCTGTTCGCCGCCGGAGAAGGTTGTGGGGCTCAGGGTCCAGAGACGCTCAGGGATGTTGAGCTGCGCCAGAAGCGACGCCGCGCGGTCGCGCGCCTTTTCCACCGGGGTGCCAACGGACAAGAGCGGCTCTGCCACCACATCCAGCGTCGAGACCCGTGGCACCACCCGCAGGAACTGGCTGACATAGCCCAGTGTCTTGCGGCGCAGTTCCAGAATTTCGCGCGGCTCGGCATTGGCGACATCCAGCCCCCCAATCATGATATGGCCGGAGGCGGCAAGGTAATTGCCGTAAATCAGCCGCATCAGGGTCGATTTTCCGGCGCCCGAGGCACCGATCAGCCCGACACATTCGCCGGGGTTCACCGAAAGGGTGGCCCCTTCCATCACCGGGATCAAGGCGCTGCCCTGATTGTGCAGTGTGAAGGTCTTGGAGACATTTTGAATGTCGATCATAGGAGAGTAAGACGCGGTCATAGCCAGCCTTTCCATCGGAAGAAGAGAAGCGTGCCGAGCGCAGAGAACCCCATCAATCCGGTGGCGATCAGCCAGCCGAAATCAGAGTGCAGCCCCGGCAGAAATTCGAAGTTCATGCCATAGACAGATGCCACCAGCGTCGGCGGCAGAAAGATCACGGCCACCACGGAGACGATGCGCCCCGTGATGCCCTGTTCAAGCGTGACCATGCCGAGGATCACGTCGGTGAGATGCGCGATCCGCCCGGAGAGGAAATCCGCGTGCACCAACAGCGCCTGAATGTCGCGGCCCGTGGCCTTGGTGTAGCCGCGCAGATCCTTGGCATCATGAGTGACGCCAAAGGTCGACAGCGCCCGTTCCAGCGTCAGCAGGCACTGGCGGTACTTTGCCAGCATCTCGCCCGCGCGGCCCACATCGCGCAGCATCACTTCAAGCGCATCACCCCAGACGCCCTTATCGTCAAAGAGCTTAGCCGCGCGTTCGTCCAACTCGCGCCCGACCCCCTCAAGAAGGTCGGCCATCCGCGCGACAATCTCTTCCATCAGGGTGAGGAAGAGATGCGGCACCGTTTTGCAGCCTGCATTGCTGCCCTCCGCATGGGCGGGCAGTGTCTCAAACGGGCGCGGCGCGTGGTAGCGCACTGTGACCAGACGATCCGGCCCCAAGAGACAGGCCACCGGGCCAAAGGTGCGGTTTTTCTCCGGGTCCAGCCCCGGCAGGGACACGGTCAGCACATCCACTTTGCCCGCCCGATAGAACCTGTTGGAGACCTCGATCTCCTCCATATCCGCAAGGGTCGGAACGCTGAAACCCAGCGCCTCCACCCGTGCCACCTGTTCCGGCTGGGGCCGGTAGAGATCGACCCAGTGGGCCGACTCCAGCGGGGCATCATCTGCCAGCCGGGTCAGGGTTGCGTTATCCATCGAGTAGGCAAAGAGCATGTTCACACCTGCAGCACTGAAGAGACCAGAAGCTGAGTATAGGCATGTTGCGGATCATCAAGCACCTGATCCGTGAGGCCGGTTTCCACGACGTGGCCCGACTTCATGACCATCAAGCGATCCGCCAGCAGGCGCACCACCGCGAGGTCATGGGTGACGATAATCGCCGAAAGGCCCATTTCGCGCACCAAGCCACGCAGCAGATCCAAAAGCCGCGCCTGTACCGACACATCAAGACCGCCGGTGGGTTCGTCCATGAACACCAGACGCGGGCCGGTCACCAGATTGCGGGCAATCTGCAAGCGTTGCTGCATACCACCAGAAAACGCCGTGGGGCGATCATCCACCCGGCTCTCGTCGATTTCTACCCGGTCGAGCCAGTCGACGGCACGGTCGCGGATATTGCCATAATGGCGGTCGCCGACGGCCATCAGACGCTCGCCAATGTTGCCACCGGCAGAGACGGACATGCGCAAGCCGTCGCGGGCGTGCTGGTGCACAAAGGCCCAGTCCGTGCGGCCAAGCATGCGGCGCTCGGGTTCCGACATGGTGAGCGTATCAACGGGGCCACGGTCACGAGTGTCAAAGATCACCTCGCCGCCGTCGGTGTCCAGATGACCCGCAAGGCAGTTCAGCAAGGTGGACTTGCCGGAACCGGACTCGCCCACGATGCCCATGACTTCGCCCGGATAAAGGTCAAAGGAGACATCCGTACAGCCGATGCGATGGCCGTACATCTTTTTGATATTGTTGACTTTCAGAAGGGGATGCATCACGCGGCCTCCGGTCCGGTGGTGAGAGGAGCGTCCTGGCCCAGACGGCCCACATGGCCCGCCTCACGCCGAGAGCGGCAATAGTCGGTGTCGGAGCAGACGAACATCCGCCCGCCCTGATCATCGAGGATCACCTCGTCGAGATAGCTGTCCTCTGCGGCGCAGAGATCGCAGGGGTGGTCGGCCTTGGTGGCCTCGAACGGGTAGTCCTCGAAATCGAGAGAGACCACTTCGGTGTAGGGCGGAACCGCGTAGATACGCTGCTCCCGCCCTGCACCAAAGAGCTGGATCGCGGCCATTTCCATCTTGGGGTTGTCAAACTTCGGAATGGGAGACGGATCCATCACGTAGCGCCCCTCCACCTTCACCGGATAGGCGTAAGCGGTGGCAATGGCGCCATGTTGGCTGATGTCTTCATAGAGTTTCACATGCATGAGGCCGTATTCCTCAAGCGCGTGCATCTTGCGGGTCTCGGTCTCGCGTGGCTCCAAAAAGCGCAGGGGTTCCGGGATCGGCACCTGATAGACGATGATCTGATCCTCGCGCAGATCGGCCTCCGGGATGCGGTGGCGGGTCTGGATGATCGAGGCTTTTTCGGTTTCCTCAGTAGTGGCGACACCTGCGGTGCGTTCAAAGAACTTACGGATAGAGACCGCGTTGGTGGTGTCATCGGCACCCTGGTCGATGACCTTGAAGGTGTCGTCGGGCGTCAGTGCTGCGGCAGAGACCTGCACGCCGCCGGTGCCCCAGCCATAGGGCATGGGCATTTCGCGGCTGGCAAAGGGCACCTGATAGCCGGGAATGGCCAGCCCCTTGAGGATCGCGCGACGGATCATCCGCTTGGTCTGCTCGTCGAGGTAGGCAAAGTTGTAGTCAGACATATCGAGTCCTTTCGGTCGCTCGAAGGGATCGGGAATGGGTGAACACGGGTGCGGCTCTCACGCCCGGGGCGCTTGCGGCCCGGGCTGCGCCTGCCTGCCCCCCGGCAGGCGCATACGCGCCCGCCCAGGCAGTCCCTGCCCTCATGATGGAATGCTTCATTCCGCCGCCTCCCGCGTTTGCTCCGCTGCGGCACGCGCGGCCTCCGCCTCGCGGCGCAGCTTGCGCACCAGCTCCAGTTCGGACTGGAAATCCACGTAATGCGGCAGTTTGATATGTTCGAGAAAACCGGTCGCCTGGATATTGTCGCAGTGGCTGAGGACAAATTCCTCATCCTGCGCCGCGGCCCCCAGGTTATCCTCGCCCAGCTCCTTCCAGCGCAAAGCCCGATCCACCAGCGCCATGGAGATCGCCTTGCGCTCTGTCTGACCAAACACCAGACCATAGCCCCGGGTAAACTGCGGCGGCTCGGTCTTGGAACCTTTGAACTGGTTCACAGTTTCGCATTCCGTCAGCTCCACCTCGCCGATTTCAATGGCAAAGCCCAGCTCGGGGATGTCCATTTCCACCGCCACGGTGCCGATGCGCAGCTCGCCCACAAAGGCGTGGTTGCGCGCATAGCCGCGCTGGGTGGAGTAGGCCATGCCCAGCACAAAGCCCTCATCTCCCCGCGTCAGCGTCTGCAACCGGGTGGCACGATCCGCCGGGAAGGACATCGGCTCTCGGGTGATGTCCTTGGGGGTGGCATCCGACGCTTCCTCGGTCTGGATGATATCCTCGCCACGCAGGAAGGATGTCACATGCGGGGTTGGCTCGCGACGCGGCTCCGCAGCAGGGGCCTCGGGCACCTCGCCTTCGGCGGCGAGTTTAAAATCCAGCAAACGGTGCGTGTAGTCAAAGGTCGGCCCCAGCACCTGCCCGCCCGGCACATCCTTGAAGGTCGCGGAAATCCGGCGGTCGCAGGCCATATTCGCGGTCTCCACCGGGCGCGAGTTGCCAAAGCGCGGCAGCGTGGTGCGGTAGGCGCGGATCAGAAAGATCGCCTCGATCAGATCGCCCCGCGACTGTTTGATCGCCAGCGCGGCCAGATCGGGATCATAGAGCGAGCCTTCGGCCATCACCCGGTTCACCGCCAGTTTCAGCTGCGCGCGGATCTGCGCCAGCGTCATCTCCGCGATGCTTTGATCGCCCCGACGTTCTTCGGCAAGCCACGCATGCGCGTTGTCGATGGCGCGCTCACCGCCTTTTACGGCTACATACATCTGCTTAGCCCTCCGCTTGGATCTGGGTCGAGCGCGGCAGCGCCGACACTTCCGACCCGCAGGTGAAGAACAGATCCACCCCAAGCGGGTAGAGCATGGCGTTGCGCTGCATCAGCGCCACATCGGGCAGGTTCATCCGCACGGTGTCCTTGATGCCGGGGCCGGTGAGCGTGGCATTGGGGGCGGCAAACTCCGCCAGTTCCACCACCAGCGTGGCGGAGCGGTCCGGGTACTCCGAGGTGCCGATGCGGTATTGATCGATGGGCATCAGCGCCTCCCAGCTGCCAACGGCAAAATCAGCCTCCGCTGCGGGCACAATCGGCGCGCCGGTGTGGAAGGTGATCCAGCCGCGCAAGGCAGTGCTGTCCACGTCCGACGCGAGATAGATCCCGGTTTCAGGATCGCAAAGCGTCAGGATCAGGCTCGCTGCTGCGATGCTGAGACCCTCAGGCGCCACACCACCCGTGATTTCGCGGATCTCGCCCGGGCGTGCCATCACGTCCATCGCAGCACGAAAGCCATGGGCCGAGGCCACCGCCGGGTCGGCAAAGCCGCCTGTGTAGATATTGGTCTGCGTCATCAGTCCTCTCCTCGCACCATGGTGAAGAAATCGACCTTGGTGGCGGCCGCTTTGGCGGCGCGGGCATCGCGGGCCGCATCACGCTCGGCGCGCAGGGGGGTCAGAATCTTGTCCTCGACCTCTGCTGCGGCCTCTGTCTGCATCATCGCGTCGAGCTTTGCGGCCAGTTCTGCTTGCCGTTTGCTGCGGCCCTGCACGTACCCATGCCCCACCGCGCCGGACGCCAGTTTCAATGTGCAGCGGGTGACGGTCATCTCACCGAGGTTGAAGGGCGCGCCGGTGCCCCCTGCCCGGCCCCGCACCATCACGCCGCCGGTTTCCGGCGCGCGCAGGGTGTCGTGTTCGGGGCTGTTGTCCAGCTTGTCGAAGAGCGCGGCAAGCCGGGCCTCGGGCGCGGTGGACAGCAGGCTCATCCAAGCCTTGCGTGCCTCCGGCGTGATTTCTTGTGTCATGTCTGGTGTCGCCTCTTGGCAGATTTGTCTACATGTACTATACAACTAGACAAATACTACATGAGTCGGCTCCAGGGGCGCAAGCCGCTCTCTCGTGAAGGTTTCGTGACAGAGGATTGAACATGGCCAAATCCGCCACCCGCACACCGGTCTGGAAGTCGATCGCGATCACTTTGATCGATGACATCGCGCAGGGCCGTTACGAGACGGGAACAAAACTGCCAGCCGAGGCGCAGCTCGCCGAACGCTTTGGTGTCAACCGCCACACGGTGCGGCGCGCATTGGCAGATATGGCGGAACAGGGGCTGGTGCATGCACGCCGTGGTGCGGGCGTGTTTGTCGCGGCAAAGCCCACCGATTATCCGGTGGGCAAGCGCATCCGCTTTCACCAGAACATTCGTCGCGCAGGACGCGTGCCGAGCAAGAAAGTCCTGCGTCTTGAGCTACTTGCAGCAGATGCCCGCGAGGCGGATGCGCTGGATCTGGACCCCGGTGATCCGGTGGTGGTCTATGAGGGGCTGTCTTATGCGGACGATCACCCCGTGGCCCTGGCGCGCACGGTGTTTCCGGCAGAACGGCTGCCCGGCATCCTCGACGCGCTGGAGGCCCATGAGTCGATTACGGCTGCGCTGAACGCCTGCGGGGTGGAGGACTATACCCGCCGGGAAACCCGGATCACCGCAAAGCTCGCCACCGCGACGCAGGCGCTGCACCTGCGCACATCGGAAGGCGCGCCCATCCTGCGCACCACCGGCATCTCGGATGATGCGGGCGGCACACCGATCGAATTTGGCCGCACCTGGTTTGCAGGCGACCGGGTGACCCTCACCGTCGGTGACGATTGAATAAACAAGGGGGCACTCCCGCCCGTCGCTGGATCGCGGGTGCGATCCGCTCCCGTTGGGGGTGGCGCCGCCGGTGTACCGGCGGCGCGCCGCGCGTCCCCAAAGGGGACGCGCGGCCGGGCCCAACTCCGCCAAGGGGTTTTGGCCTTTTGAGGCCAAGGCACCTGCGGAGGCGGGAGTGCCCCCATTGTAGCGCACCCCTTTTATTTCATTCGTATTTCTCCAGGAACTCTTCCGCCTTTAGGCTGCGAAAATCCGCAAGCCTCTCTCGCAATACCGCGTGATCCCAATCCCACCAGGCAAGTGCCATCATCCGGTCCGCCACTTGCTCCGGATACCGCCGACGGATCAGCTTGGCGGTGTTTCCCCCCACGATGGTGTAAGGCGCCACATCCTTCGTCACCACAGCCCCGGAGGCCACCACCGCCCCATGGCCAATCGTGACCTCTGGCTTGATCAGCGCCCCATGGCCGATCCATGTGTCATGCCCGATCACGGCGCGGCGACTCTTGCGGTGCTGAAACCAATCCGCGTCATCCTCGGCATCTTCCCAATAACTCGCGGAGCGATAGAGGAAGTGATGCAATGAGGCCTTCTCCATCGGGTGATCCGTCGCCCCGACCCGCACGGAACTGGCGATATTGGCGAATTTCCCGATCTCGGCATTGGCGATGTCGCACATCCGGTCGCAATAGCTGTAGTCACCAAAATGACTGTTGGCGACCCGGGTGTCGACCCCGATCTCAACCCAAGCCCCAAAGGTGCTGTTGGTCAGGCTGCACCCGGCGTGCACAAGCGGTTCGGAGGCGGAAAGTTTGGGCATCTGGGCACCTGTCGAGATTCAATATACAACTAGACTTATACTATCATCGCGACCGTCATGAGGCCATCCGAAACACCACGAACCGGATGCAAAAAGACCCCTCTCATGTCAACGAAAGGGGTCTTTTGAAAGAGGCGTTGGTATCGGCGGTAAGCCTTTAGTGGCCGCCCTCGTCCCCGCTGATCAGACGCTTGCGCAGCCAGCCGGAGAACCAGTCCATGAACATCACCATGACGATGATCAGCACGATATAATAGGAGACCTCTTCCCAGTCCTTCTGGGTGATGATCGCCTGCGTCAGCAACAGGCCAATCCCGCCGCCGGTGATGGCCCCGATGATGGTGGCCGACCGCGTATTGGACTCGAGGAAGTACAACAGCTGCGACAGCAGAACCGGCGTGATCTGCGGGATCACCCCGAAACGGTAGCGCTGGATCGGCTTCGCCCCGGTGGAGGACACCCCTTCGATCTGCTTCTCATCGACGTTTTCCAGCGCCTCGGAGAAGATCTTGCCAAAGGTGCCGGTGTCCGTGATCAGGATCGCCAGCGCGCCCGTGAGCGGGCCGGGCCCAAAGGCGCGGGCCAGAACCACGGTCCAGATGAGCGAGTCCACCCCGCGGACAAAGTCAAAGAACCGCCGCGCCGCAAAGCGGATCGCAAGGATCGGCATGAAGTTACGCGTCCCGAGGAAGGCCAGCGGCAGCGCCACCAGACCCGCACCAAAGGTGCCGAGGAAGGCCATCAAAATGGTCTCGCCAATGGCCCAGGCCACATCGCCGTGGCGCCACATCTTGTTGTTCCAGAAGTCATTCCAGATCGCCCCGGCCTCGCCAGACACCGCACGGCCGGCCAGTTCAATCACACCAACACCGTGATAGGGGCTGTCGAGGGTAAAGAAGAACAGCTCCCAGCCGACAAAGTAGCGGAACACTTCGGCGCGGTTGCGGGTCACGGTCAGGCGGCCTGCATCGGTGGTGATCGCCAGACGGTTCTTCGACAGGTTGATCCATTCGGGCACGTCGCCTTCGGGCAGGACGGCCTGCACGCCCTGGCTGCGCGATGGCGTGGCAGAGACCAGACCATAGCCCGGAATATCATACTCGATGGTCTCGGGCCCAAAGCGCACCACATGTCCGCCCGTCAGATCCACGATCGTGGTCTCGCCGGGGGTGACCCAGTCGGGGCTCATGCCCTCGGGGTATTCGCCCTTGCGCTCCCCCTCGACCGCATAGGTCACATCGCCCGTGCGATTGTCGCGGGTCACATGGGTCTTGTAGCTATAGGTGTCAGACACCAGCGTGCGGGCATTGTCCATCGACGCACGCTCCCACAGGCCCGGCACGTCAAAGGCAAAGAACACATAGGTGAGATAGGCCAGGATCACGGCGGGAATGCCGAAGTTCATCAGCCGTTTCTTGAAAAACAGCTTGTCCATCTGCCCTTTGAGGGGCGCGGTGTTGAGGTCCATGGTGCTCATGTCTCAGGCCCCTTTCCGGTTGCCGTGGGTCAGACGGTCGCGCAGCGCGCCAGAGATCTGGTCCACCACAACAATGGTCACAAACAGCAGAATGAAGATCGCCGCCGCCTCGTCGTATTTGCCCTGCCCCCAGGACATGGAGTTCTTGAGCTCGTAGCCGATGCCGCCTGCGCCGACAAAACCGAGGATCGCAGAGGCGCGAATGTTGATCTCAAAGCGCAACAGCGCATAGGACACATAGTTCGGCCCCACCTGCGGGATCACCCCAAGCCACATGCGTTGCGCCCAGGAGGCACCGGTGGAATTCAGACCCTCGACGGGTTTGAGCGAGGCGTTTTCGTTGACCTCGGAAAACAGCTTGCCCAGGGCGCCCGCGGTATGGATCGCAATGGCGATCATCGCCGGCACCGGGCCGCCGCCCAAAAGGAAGATCAGCACCAGGGCGATCACGATTTCCGGGATCGCGCGGCAGATGTCCATGATGCGGCGGAACAGCGGGATCAATGCGGGCCACGGGGCCATGCCGCGGGTCGACAAGAGCGACAGGAGCGTGCCGAAGATGGCGCCGATCAGGGTCGCCGCGCCGGCGATGTTCACGGTCTCGATCAGGGCCGGGAAGAAATGGACCACATGGGCGGGCAGCTCAACCGCCTTCTCCGCCGCTTCCGACAGCACCTCGGCCGGGTAGTCGAAGATGCGCTGGTAGCCATCGGCAAAGGAGCCTGCATTGCGGTCGTCGGCGGTGCGGAACCCCGCCACCATCAGCGCGATGAACAGGGCCAGAAGGATGCCGCCATAGATACGCTTGCGACGGGTGAGATCGGCGTATTGCGCCTTGATCTCAGCCACCGATCCGGGGGCCTGAGCGGTCAGATCATCCATTGAATTCTTCCTGAGTCATTGGGGGTGGCACGGGGTGGCACACGCGGGCCCGGGCCACGAATGCGGGGTCCGGGCACCGGCCCGAACCCCGCGAAGACATAAAAGCGCGCGCTTAGTTGGACTTCAGCTTGCGGGCTTCGATGATGACTTCGTAAGCGTCGTGGGAAATCGGCTGGAAGCCTTTGGAGTCGCCCGCCGCCACGGAGTAGTAGCAGTCGTAGTCCATCGCCGGCATGGAGGCCATCAGCGCGGTCATCTTGACCTTGACGTCCTCGGGCAGGGCTTTGCGCAGCACAACCGGGCCTTCGGGGATCGGCTTGGACTGCCAGATCTGGACCAGATCGTTCATGTCGATCAGGCCAGCGTCAACCGCCTTGCGCAGGGCGCCGGAGTTGTAGCCGTCTTCCCAGTTGCCCAGACCGTCGGCCCAGGTCACGCCGGCGTCGATGTCGCCGTTTGCAACCGCAACGATGGTCTGCTCGTGACCGCCGGTGAATTTCACTTCGCCGAAGTAGTCGCCGGACTGCATGGTGGAGCCGGTGGCCTGCGGGATCTCGATGGAGGGGATCAGGTAGCCGGAGGTGGAGTTCGGGTCACCAAAGCCAAAGACCTTGCCCTTGACGTCTTCCAGTGCCTCGATGCCGCTGTCCTTGCGGGCAAAACCAACCGAGTAGTAGCCGTAGCCGCCATCGACGTTGACCTTGACCAGAACCGGCTCAACCGCTTCGGGGTCGGAGAGATAGGTCTTGGCGTAGCCGGAGGCGCCCAGCCAAGCCATGTCGATGGTGCCGCCCAGCAGACCCTGGATCACGCCGTTGTAGTCGGCAGGGGCGAACAGCTTGGTTTCAACACCCAGCAGCTCTTCGGTCTTGGCGCGCAGGCACTCGTTGGAGTTCAGACGGTCCTGGGCGTTTTCGCCGCCGAGGATGCCGATGCGGAATTCAGAGATCTCGTCTGCCAGGACCGGGGAGGTCAGGGCGGTGGTGGCCAGTGCGGCAAGGATCAGTTTTTTCATCGTGGAACACTCCGGTTGTTGGTTGGCCCGGGACCACACCGGCCCCGGGATGATGAAAGGGGGCAGGATCAGACGTAGGCCTCTGCCGTGCGCACGGCCTCGGTCTGGTCCAGTGTTTCGATCGCGGTGGAGGTGGCGGCTTCGGAGAAATCCGCGCCAGCGCCATAGATTTCGCGGGCAACGCCGGTGGTCAGCTGCTCGGGCAGGCCGTCAAAGACGATGCGCCCATCGCGCATGCCGACAACCCGGTCGCAGTAGCGGCGCGCGGTATCCAGCGTGTGCAGGTTGGCGATGACCGTGCGGCCGTCTTCCTCGTGGATGCGGCGCAGGGCCTCCATCACGGTCTGGGCGTTCATCGGGTCGAGCGAGGCAATCGGCTCATCGGCGAGGATGATCTTGGGGTCCTGCATCAGGGCGCGGGCAATCGCCACACGCTGCTGCTGCCCGCCCGAGAGCGCCTCGGCACGTTTGGGCGCATGTTCGGCAATACCCAGACGATCCAGAATCTCGATCGCCTTGTGGATGTCCGCCATCGGATAGAGGTTGAACATGGTCGCCAGCGTCGAGCGCCGGTTCAGCGTGCCGTGCAGGACGTTGGAGACCACATCCATACGTGGCACCAGGTTGAACTGCTGAAAGATCATCGCGCATTCGGACTGCCATGCGCGTTTGTCCGTGCCCTTCAGGGTGGTGATCTCGCGGCCCTCAAAGCTGATCGAGCCCGCGGAGGCGTCGCCCAGACGGTTGATCATCCGCAGCAGGGTGGATTTGCCTGCGCCAGAGCGTCCGATGATGCCCAGCATGCAGGGTTTGTCGATTTCGAGCGTGGCGGCCTCGACAGCCGTCTTGTCGCCGAATCTCTTGGTCAGTTTGTCGATGCGCAGCACGTGGCGGCCCCCTTTGGTTCCGCGACTGCCTACGCATAATCACCAAATCATTTGTGTCAGGAGGGTAAAAGTTTTGTAAACCCCGCGGATTTACGGGGGTGCCCCTTCCCTGCCCACCTCCGCCCCCGTCGATAGCGCGGGCGGGAAACAGGGCCTGTGCACATCCTGTGTTTCGGTCTATACGGGCGGCGATCACACTCACACCGTTTCTCACAAGGGACCCCGCCGATGTCGTTTGACCGCTCCATCAAGATCGCCCCGTCCATCCTATCGGCGGATTTCGCCAACTTCGGGCAGGAAATTCAGGCCATCGAGGCCCAGGGCGCGGACTGGGTGCATGTGGATGTGATGGACGGTCACTTCGTGCCCAACCTCACCTTTGGTCCGGCGGCGGTCAAAGCCTTTCGCCCGCACGTCAAGACGGTGATGGACGTGCATCTGATGATCGCGCCGGTCGATCCCTATATCGACGCCTATGCGGATGCCGGGGCGGATGTGCTGACCGCGCATGTGGAGGCCGGCCCGCATATTCACCGCACCCTGCAAGCCATCCGTGGCGCGGGCATGAAGGCCGGTGTCGCGCTGAACCCCGGCACCCCGGCAGAGGCCGTTGCGCATTTGCTGGACCTCACCGACCTGATCTGCGTGATGACCGTGAACCCGGGCTTTGGCGGCCAGAAGTTCATCGACATGACGGGCAAGATCCGTGCCCTGCGGGAAATGATCGGAGACCGTCCGGTGCATATCGAAATCGACGGCGGTGTTGACCCGACCACCGCGCCGCTGGTGGCCGAGGCCGGGGCTGATGTTCTGGTGGCGGGTTCTGCCGTGTTCCGCGGCGGCTCCGTCGAGGCGCCGCAGGTGTACGGTGACAATATCCGCAAGATCCGCGCCGCAGCGACCCGCGACTGATCCGGCTGGACCGCTCGATGAGATAGCGACGGGGAGGCTCCCGCCCGTCGCCGGATCTGCACGGCAGATCCGCTCCCGTTGGGCCGGGCGCCGGACCTGACGGCCCGGCGCATCAGCGCCCCTCGCAGCGGAGAGCGATCCACCGCAGACCTGTTACGGGGCTGCCTGCCAGTCAGCCTGTCAGCAGGTCCTAGCCGCTCACTGCCGCAAAGCCCGCGTCCAGCGCCGACAGGATCTGCGCGGCATCCGCCTCGGTCAGGACCAGCGGCGGCGACAGGATGATGTTGGGCCCGCTGACCCGCACCATGGCGCCGTTCTGATAGGCGACTTCCTGAACGGTGTTGATGGTCTTCTTGTCGATGGCCGCCTTGGTCGCGCGGTCGCTGACCAGTTCCAGCGCGCTCATCAAGCCGTGGCCCCCACGCACATCGCCGATCAGGCTGTAGCGTTCTTGCAGGTCCTGGAGCCCCGCGTAGATCTGCGCACCGCGCGCCGCCGCATTTGTGGGCACATCGAGGCGCTTGGTCTCGGCCAGACAGGCCAGCGCCGCCGCCGCGCCCACCGGGTGGCCTGAATAGGTGTAACCATGGCCGATCGCGGCCTTGCCACTCTCATCCTTTTCGAACACCTCGACCAACCGCTCAGAAATCATCAGCGCACCGAAGGGGAAATAGCCATTGGTGATCGCCTTGGCGGTACACATCATGTCCGGCTGCACGCCCCAGTGCCGCGACCCGCTCCACGAGCCGCAGCGGCCAAAGGCGGTGATGACCTCATCCGCGATCAGCAGGATACCATGCTTGCGGCAGATCTCGGCCACCCCGGGCATGAAGCTCTCATGCGGCGGGATCACACCACCTGCGCCCAGGATCGGCTCCATGATGAAGGCCGCGATGGTGCCAGCCCCCTGAAAGGCGATCTCGTCCTCCAGCGCGGCCAGACAGAGCTGCGCCAGCCGCTCCGGGTCCGTTTCATTGAACGGATTGCGATAGGTATAGGGGGCCGGGATGTGGTGGCAGCCCGCCAAAAGTGGCTCATAGGCAGTGCGGAAATTGGCGTTACCGTTCACTGAGGCACCGCCAAAATGGGTGCCGTGGTAGCCCTTCTTCAGGCTCAGATACTTCACCCGTGACGGCTCGCCACGTACCTTGTGATACTGCCGCGCCAGCCGCAGGGCGGTTTCCACCGAATCCGAGCCACCCGAGGTGAAGAACGCGCGGCTGAGGCCGTCGGGGGCGAAAAAGTCTCGCAGCTCTTCGGCCAGCTGGATCACCTGATCGTTGGTGGTGCCGCGAAAGATCGAGTAATAGGGCAGCACGTCCAGCTGCGCGGCGATGGCGTCCTTTACGGGCTGGCAGGAAAACCCGAGGTTCACGTTCCACAGACCGCCCACGGCGTCGACCACCTCATGCCCGTCCACATCCTTGATGCGCACGCCGGAGGCCCCGGTCACGATGGTGGGCGGGTTGGCGAGGCTGTCGCCGGGATGCGCCATCGGATGCCAAAGGCTCCGGGCGTTGTGTTCCTTCAGGAAGTTGGCGTCGGGCTGATGTGCGGTCATGGTCGGTCTCCTTGTCGCGGCGCGGCGGGTCAGGCCGCGATGTCGGTGGGGAACTCGGGCGGACAGGCGCCGCCGATGCGTTCGGTGAGGGCAAGCCCCGCAGCGCGCAAGGCGCGCGGGATCGCAATCCGTTGGTTGTCAGTCATCCGCGAGGTGGGCGCGGCCACGGCCAGCGCCCCCATCACCGCGCGGTCGGGGCCGAAGATCGGCACCGCGTGGGAATGCACCTCCGCCTCGAACCCGCCGACGGATTGCGCCATGCCTGTCGCCTGCACCTCGGCTATCAGCGCCCGGATCGCGCCCGGATCGGTCTCGGTCTGGGCCGTGCGGGCGGCCAGCGGCGCACTGAGCACACGTTCGACAAAGCCCGGCTCGGCAAAGCCCAGCACCGCAAGCCCCGAGGCGGTGCCGTGAAAGGTCAGCACCTCGGCGTCTTCCATCATCACCTTGGTGGCATGCTGCGGCGCATAGGCGTGGCTGAGCGAGGCCAGCTGATCGCCCTGCAACAGCGACAGGTGGGTGGTTTCGCCGGTTTCCTCGGACAACTCCCGCAGCACCTGGCGCGAGGCCGACAGAATCGGCACGCTGGCTTCGCGCAGCGCCGCAAGCCGCAAAACCTGCGGTCCCAGACGGTAGGAGCGCGCGCCATCCACCTGCTCGACGAATCCCACCTCCTGCAATTCGCTCATCAGGCGATAGACGGTGGCCTTGTTCATCCCCGACAGCCGGGTGAGGTCGCTCAAGCCGATCTCCAGCCGCCCATGATTGAAATGGGTGAGCAAACTCAAGGCTTTGGTGGTTGTTCCCATGGGTGTCACAGGTCCCTGTCTGCCGGAAAACACAGCGCTGGCGACCCCGAGAGATCCGCGCCTTTTCATTTTTGTTGACAGATCTGCCCTATGGCTGTCAATCTAAATTCAAACCAGTGGTTCACATATCAAACCACCATCCGAGCGGCGAGCAACGCCGCCACCTCACCAACGGCAACTCGAATGGCGAACAGGGAGACAGCCAATGACCGTGACATCTGTACTCAAGGGATGTGTGGCCGCAGCCGGCCTGGCACTGACAGCGGGGGCCGCGTTTGCGGACTACCCGGAAAAGCCCGTGAACTTCATCGTGCCCTGGCCCCCGGGCGACCTTGAGGACGTGCTGACCCGCATGATCGCCGAGGATTTCCAGGAGGAATACGGCGTTGCGGCCGCGGTGGTGAACAAGCCCGGCGGCGGTGGCGGGCCCTTCCCCGGGGCGATCGAGGTCGCCAATGCGCCTGCCGATGGCTACACCGTGGGCTCCTTCGTGATCGGCGTGCCGGTGATGGGCCACCAGATCGACATCCCGCCGCTGACACCCGCGAAGTTCGACCCGCTGGGGATCTTCCTCACCTATCCCTTTGTCATCGCGACATCGGGCGATGCGCCCTATTCCTCGATGGAGGAGCTGGCGGCGCATGCGCAGGACAATGACGTGGTGCTGGGCCACTTCGGTGATGTACTGACGCCGACCCAGGTGACCAAGGCCTATGCCAAATCTGCCGGGTTCGAGTGGGGCGCGGATGCCGCCTTTGATGCGCTGGATTGCAACACGCTGGCCTCGGGCGATGCGGATGTGATCAACACCACGCTGCAACTGATCCTGCCCTGCCTGGACGATTTCAAAGTGCTGGTCTCCATCACCGACCAACGGATCCCGCTGGTGCCGGATGCACCTGCCATTGGTGAACTGAACCCGGATCTGGATATCGCGCTGTGGAACGGGCTGTTCGTGACCAAGGACACGCCGCAGGACGTGCGCGACAAGATCATCGCCGTCGCCAAGGAAACGGTGATGAGCGACCGCGCGCAGGCTGTTGCGGCCGAAACCGGCGCACTGGTCTACTGGCAGACCGCCGATGAAAGCGCGGCGCGTGTTGCCAATGACATCGAGACCATGGCGCGGATCAGCGAAACACTGGAGTAACCTCCCCGAGCCTTCCGCCGGTGTCATCCATGTGACCCGGCGGATTTTTTCCAGCGCTGAACGCACCCACACGATCCGCCTTCCCAGCCAGAGACCTTCCATGCAAAGCGAACGCGAACGCAGATTTGTCGGCCCGCGCCGGGGGCAGCTTCTGTTTCTCCTGTCTTTCCTGATCCTCTCGGTGCTGCTCCTGTCGCAGATCGGCACCCAGACCGCCTGGGTGAAGAAAACCGATTTCTTTGCCCAGCCACGGTTCTGGCCCGCAGTGGGCGTGGGGGGCATGGTGCTGTTCACCGCCTTGCACCTGTGGCGGCTGCCGTTTCGCCGGATTGAACGCACCGACCTGCGCGAGGCACTGCGCTGGGCCAGCGCGCTGGAATACATGCTGTGGTTCATGGGCTATGTCGTGCTGGTGCCGCTGGCTGGCTACCTGCCCGTGACCCTGGCGTTTGTACCGCTGCTGGCCTGGCGGATGGGCTATCGCAGCCCGCAGATGATGGCGATCAGTGCCGGGTTTGCGGTGTTCATCGTCCTGTTCTTCAAGGGGGTTCTGGCGGTGCGCATCCCCGGGGCGGTTCTCTATGAATACCTGCCGGACGCCTGGCGCAGCTTTGCCATCCTCTATCTCTGAGACTTTTTCCAAGGAAGACGCGCGCGCATGGACCTGATCCTTTCTGCCCTCGACATCCTGATGCGCTGGGACGTGGCGCTGGCACTGCTGGCGGGCTCCGTCGGCGGTGTGCTGATCGGGGCGATCCCCGGGGTCGGCCCGGCGGTCGCCATCGCGATCCTGCTGCCTGCGACCTTCTCGCTTGATCCCATCGTGGGGCTGACGGTGCTCTTGGGCATCTATGGCTCGTCCATGTATGGCGGTGCGATTCCGGCGATCCTGATCAACACGCCCGGCACCGCCGTCAATGCGCTGACCACCTATGACGGCTATCCGATGACCGCCCGGGGCGAGCCGCGCCGCGCCCTCAGCCTCGCCTATTCCGCGAGCTTCTTCGGCGGCGTGTTCTCGGTGATCTGCCTGATCCTGTTCGCGCCCGTGTTGGCGAAAATCGCGCCGCTGTTTGGCGCGCGCGAGATCTTCCTCGCCGCGCTGCTGGGCTTGCTGTTGGTGGTGGTGGCCCATCGCGGTCAGGCGCTGATTGCGGCGGCGCTGGCCTGTCTTGGGATCTTTCTCAACACCATCGGCATGGAGCCGGTGAAATACACCCAGCGCTACACATTTGGCACGGATGCGCTGGGGTCGGGCATCAACCTCATCGTGGTGGTGCTGGGGCTGTTTGCGATCTCGCAGGCCTTTGTACTGCTGACAGATGAGGACGAGAAGATCCGCCTCACCAAGCTGCGCGGCGGCATGTTTCAGGGCCTGCGCGAGTTGGCGCGCCATCCGCGTGTGGCCTCCGTGTCGGCTGGCTTTGGCGTTGTGATGGGCATGATCCCCGGCGTGGGCGAGTTCACGGCACAGTTTATGTCCTACACTTACGCCCAGAAATCCTCAAAACGGCCGCAGGATTTTGGCAATGGCTCCTCCGAGGGGCTCATCGCCGCCGAGACCGCAAATAATGCCGTGCCCGCCGCCGCCATGGTTCCGCTCTTGGCGCTTGGTATTCCGGGCGAGGCGCTGACGGCGATGATGCTGTCGGTCTTTTACGTCCACAACGTGGTGCCGGGGCCGGGGTTGTTTCAGAACCAGATGGATTTTGTCGTCGCGCTTTATCTGGCGCTGCTGATCCTCAACGTGCTGGTGCTGGCCTTCCTGCTCGGGGCGACCAAATCGCTCATTCAGGTGGTGCGTATCCCCAATCGGTTCCTCGGCGTGGGCATCCTGACCCTCAGTTTCGTGGGCGTTTACTCCCTGAGAAACTCCGCCACCGATTGCTTTATTGCCGCAGGCTTTGGCCTGTTTGGCTTCATCCTCAAGCGCCTGCAACTGCCCGCCGTACCGATCATCCTCGGCATGGTTCTGGGCGGCATCATGGAAGTGAAGCTGCGCGCCGCCATGGCGCGGGTAAAGACCCCCTTTGATTTCATTGACCGCCCGGTGGCGTTCATCCTGTTCACTCTCATCTTGATCGTGCTGGCGACGCATATCCTTCGCATTCGCAAGGAAGCGCGCGAGCTGAAGGAGGCCGAATGGCAGACCAAGACCTCATCAACACGATTCGGAGCACTCCTGTTGCGCCGCAAAACCTCTTTCTTGAAGGAGCATGGACGCAAGGTTCGGGCACGCCACGCGAAGCTACTTCGCCGATTGACGGATCTGTTCTGACCACATTGGCCACGGCCACTGCGGCGGATGTCGACCGGGCCGTCGCCTCTGCGCGGCGGGCGTTCGAGGATGGCCGCTGGTCAGGGCTGGCGCCTGCGGCGCGCAAGAAAGTGCTGCACCGGATCGCCGACAGGATCGAGGCCGAGGCGGTGGCGCTTACGGTGCTCGGCGTGCGCGACAACGGCACCGAATTCAACATGGCGCTGAAGGCCGAGGCGGGCTCTGCCGCCGGGACCTTTCGCTATTACGCCGAGGCGCTGGACAAGGTGGCGGGCGAAGTGGCCCCCACCGCGCCGGATGTGCTGGGGCTGGTGCAGCGCGCGCCCGTCGGTGTGGTGGGGGCGATCGTGCCATGGAACTTCCCGCTGATGATCGGCGCGTGGAAATTGGCGCCCGCGCTCGCGATGGGCAACTCCGTGGTGCTGAAACCGGCCGAGACCGCGTCGCTGTCGTTGCTGCGGCTGGCAGAGATCTGTTCGGACTGCGGCCTGCCGGATGGCGTGCTCAATGTTGTGACCGGGCCGGGTGCTGTGACAGGTGCCGCGCTGTCGGAGCATATGGATGTGGACGTGATGGTCTTTACCGGTTCTGGCGCGACGGGACGGCGGTTGCTGGAGGCCTCGGCGCGTTCGAACCTCAAACGCTGCTATCTGGAGCTGGGCGGCAAGTCGCCCAACATCGTCTTTGCCGATGCCAAGGATCTGGACCACGCCGCCAAGGTTTCCGCCATGGGGATCTTTCGCAACTCCGGGCAGGTCTGTGTCGCAGGCTCCCGCCTGCTGGTGGAGGAGTCGATTCATGATGAATTTGTCGCGCGGGTGGTGGACCATGCCAAAGCACTGACGGTCGGTGATCCGTTGGATCTGGGCACCCAGATCGGTGCGGTGAATTCTGAGGTTCAACTGGAGGCCAACCTCGCCCATGTGGAGCGCGCCATCGTCGAAGGCGGCGAAGTGCTGTGTGGTGGCGGGCGAATTTTGCAGGACACTGGCGGGACCTATATGGCCCCCACAGTCGTGACCGGCGTGACCCAGCAGGCGAGCCTGTTTCAACGCGAGGTGTTTGGGCCTGTGTTGGCGGTGACCCCGTTCAAGACGGAAGAAGAGGCGCTGCGGCTCGCGAATGCCACCGACTATGGCCTCGCCGCCGGGGTCTGGACGCAGGATCTGTCGCGGGCGCATCGCTGTGTTGCGGGCATACGCGCCGGTGTGGTGCATGTGAACACCTATGGCGGTGCCGATAATACGGTGCCTTTGGGCGGTGTTGGCCAGTCCGGTAACGGACATGACAAATCCCTGCATGCGCTGGAGAAATACGTCGATCTGAAAACCGCCTGGTTTCAGTTGTGACGGGAGCGCGGCCCTGGCTGCGCCCGGACCGCGCGGCCTCCGGCGGGGATATTTGGAAGAAGATGAAGACGGGCGCGGGAGGCGCCTGAGGGGAGAATGAGATGAGCGGTGAAAAGACGATCCTTGTGGCCGGGACCTGGGACACCAAGGATGATGAGCTGTCCTATCTGTCGGAGGTGATCCGGGGACAGGGCGGTCAGGTGCTCCGCATGGATGTGAGTGTTTTGGGCGATCCAAAGCTGCCCACGGATGTCTCAAAACACGAGGTGGCCGAGGCGGCGGGCAGTTCCATTCAGGCGGCCATCGACAGCGGGGATGAAAATACCGCGATGCAGATCATGGGGGCGGGATCGGCCCGGCTTGCGCTGGATCTGTGGCGGGAGGGGCGTATTCATGGTGTGATCGTGCTGGGCGGCACCATGGGCACCGATCTGGCGCTGGATCTCTGCGGGGCATTGCCGCTTGGGGTGCCGAAATATGTGGTGTCCACCGTGGCGTTTTCGCCGCTGCTGCCGCCGGATCGCATTCCGGCGGATGTGCAGATGATCCTCTGGGCCGGGGGACTTTATGGATTGAATGACATCTGCAAGGCGTCGCTCAGTCAGGCGGCGGGGGCGGTTCTGGGTGCATCCCGCGCGGTGGAAGCGCCGACGTTTACGCGGCCGATGATTGGGATGACCTCATTTGGCAAGACGGTGCTGCGCTACATGGTAACTCTGAAACCGGAGCTTGAACGGCGCGGGTTTGATGTGGCGGTGTTTCATGCCACCGGAATGGGCGGACGGGCGTTTGAGAGCCTCGCAGGCGATGGTGCCTTTGCTGCCGTAATGGATTTTGCACCGCAAGAGGTGAGCAATCATCTGTTTGGCGGGCTCTCGGCCGGTGAGGGGCGTATGACCCACGCGGGTCGCGCGGGCATCCCGCAGATGATCGCACCGGGCTGCTACGATCTGGTGGATTTTGTCGGCTGGCAGGGCGTGCCTGCGCCGCTTCAGGGGCGGGAGTGCCACGCCCACAACCGCCTGCTGACCGCCGCCATGCTCTCGGCAGAGGAGCGCCGCACGGTGGCCCGGGCGATCTGCGAGAAACTGTCAGGCGCCAAAGCCCCCGTTGCCTTCTTTCTTCCCACCGAAGGCTGCAATGAATGGGATCGCAGCGGCGGAGATCTGCATGACGCCGACGGGCTGGCCGCCTTTTGTGACGAGATCCGCCGCGCGGTGCCCGGCACGGTCGACCTGCAGGAGCTGGCCTGCCACATCAACGACGCCCCCTTTACAGAGGCCGTTCTGGCGCAGTTTGACCGCTGGATCGCCACCGGGGTGATCGAGCGCTAAGGCGGGCCTTTCCGATGCCAGGCGGGGCGGCGATCAGCTCGGCGTCTCCGCGCGGGTGCAGGTCCAGACCGTGCGGCTGGAGACCTCTTCGACCTTCTGAAACCCCGCCTCGCGCAGGATGGTCTTGCAGCGACGCATGCCCTTGACCTCATAGGCCTCCGGGTGGAATTCGATGACGATGGCGCGGAAGGGCGCGAGATCCATCGCTTCGAGCAGCGCCAATTCGCCGCCCTCGATGTCCATCACCAAGACGGTGGGGGTCAGCTCGGCAACGACCTCGGCCAGATCGACGGTGGGGACCTGCACCACGCGCGACGGGCGCCCGGCCTCGTTCAGCAGCGAAGAGCCGAGAAAGCTGTTGCGCAGGTGGAAGTCCATACTGTCGGGTCGGTCCGTACCGGCAAAGAGCACCTGATTGCGCAGCTCCACCCGATCGCCAAGATCATTCATCTGGTGCAGGGCGCGAATGACAGGGACCAGTTCCGGGTTGGCCTCGAACGACAGCACCTTTTCGGGCTTGGCGTTGGTTGCGATCACCGCCCCCACCACGCCAAGGCCGGCGCCGACCTCCAGCACCCGATCGTCTTCACGCACCACATGCAGCGCGCCGGCAATTTCCTGGCCCTCGTACCGCGCCGCATTGATCCGATTGATCCGCGTTTCGGTCAAAAAGGACGACTGCGGCACCTTCACGCCAAGGCAGGTCGCAGCGACCTCCTGCGTCACCACCGGGCCCGCATCATGCGGTGCCACTTCTGTATCAGACATGTTCTGCTCGTTTCGCCTGAGTTGATTATGCCGTCACTCTGGCGCGGTCTTCGATGCAAAAGCAAGCGCAGGCCGCAGCGGGCCTGCGCATCGACCATCACCTGTGTCCCGGTTCAGACAATCCGTCAGACAAAATGCACGTAGAAATCGCGCAAGGCGTCGCCTTCCAGATCACGGGTTTTGCGGACCTCTTTTTGTTTCATGTAGACGTGATTGGCGACCAGATCAGCACCCACGGCCTGCGTCAGCGCGACGTCCTTCTCCAGATCCGCCACCGCGCCCTTCAGCGTCATTGCGGTGCTTTCGCGGGTATCGGTGCGATCGAACCCATCGCCGGTTTCCATCGGCCCCAGTTCATAGCCGTTCTCCACCCCAAGCCGTGCCGCCTGCAACAGCGCCGCCACCGTGGTGTAGGGGTTCGATGAGGCATCTGCCATCCGATGCTCCAGCCGTGCCTTGGCTCCGCCCTCGGAACTGATCCGCGTGGTGACATTGCGATGATCGCCGCCCCAGTTCTGCCAAAAGCCCGACAGGCTGCCGGGCTGCAAGCGCATGTAGCTGTTGGCGGTGGGCGCGATCAGACCGGCCAGACCCTTGTGGTGATGCAGAAACCCGGCAAGGCAGCCGCGCGCCAGATCATTCATGTGCTCCGGCCCGCCCTTGGGTCCGGAGGACAGCGCATTGCCCCCGGCCTCATCCGCGAATGACAGGTTCACATGCATGCCCGAGCCTCCGGCCTGCGCCACCGGCTTGGGCATGAAGGTCAGGACGATCCCGTATTCCAGCGCAATCTCCCGCGCCATCAGGCGAAACAGCACGATGTCATCCACCGCCTTCACGGCATCGTCAAAGGTCAGCGTGTATTCAAACTGCGGGCTGTCAAACTCGGCGGTAATCATATCGAGCGAGAAGCCCATCTCATCCGCCATCGCCCAGATCCGGTCGTTGAACCGCAACGGGTCCGCAAACGGTCCGGTGCCATAGACCACGCCGCCCGGCGCATCATAGGGCACCAGCCGGCCATAATCGTCCGGCTGCAGGGCAAAGGCCTCCAGCTCGATGCCGATTTTTGGCGAGAGCCCCTTGGCCTGCCAATCCGCCACCGCACGTTTCAGCGCCCCCCGTGGACAGAGCGTGAGCGGCGCGCCCGCATCATCATAGAGATCGCCCAGAACGATCTTAGTGGAGGCATGCCAGCTGTCGCGGATCTCCTCGCCGCGCCAGCGCAGTTCCATATCCGGCAGGCCCTGTTTCACCATTGATCCCGGCGCATCCAGCAGATCGCGGTCGTAGTGGGTGCCAAAGACGGAGCGGCAGAACCGGGTGTCATCGTCTCCGATCTTGGAATGCGGCAGATATTTTCCGCGCATGATACTGAGATGGTCGCAGAAAAGCGCACGCAGGCGGGTTTTCATTTGGCTTCCTTTCCTGTTGGAGGCCCGCGCATCTTTGGCGTGCGTCTTGGCCTTGGGATCTGCGGAACGCGCCCATGTAAGGGCAGCGCCCGATCCTAGGGTGGGCGCAAAAGCGCCCTCCCTGGGGGGAGGGTCGGGCGCTGCCCGGGCTCTTCGCCCGGGCGACCCAGTTTCAACCTGACGAGCTTGAGCCTACGCGGCTTCCACCCGAACCGGCAATTCCTTGATGCCGCCGACGAAATTCGAGCGCAGGAATTTATGCGCACCGGCTGGCTCGATGGACTTGATCCGCTTGGCAAGCTCCTGAAACAGCACGGTGACCTCCAGCCGCGCCAGCCACATGCCAAGGCAGACATGCGGGCCGAACTGGCCAAAGGACAGGTGCCGGTTGGGATTGCGCATCAGGTTCACCCGGAACGGGTCGTCAAAATAGCTGTCGTCGCGATTGGCCGAGGCAAACCAGTAGAGCACCTTGTCGCCTTCGCGGATGGTCTTGCCGTGCATCTCTACATCCTGCGTCGCGGTGCGGCGGAAATAGAGCGCGGGCGTCGCCCAGCGGATGATCTCATCCGCCGCCGTCTCCCAGACCTCGCCGCCCGCCTGCATCTGCGCCAGAAGCTCCGGCTGATGACACATCGCCTGAATGCCAGCCGCGATGGAATAGCGGGTGGTGTCATTGCCCGCCGCCACCAAGAGGCAGAAGAAATTGCGAAACTCGGTCTCGGTAATGACCGAGCCGTCCCGCGCCGGCTGCAGGATCATGTTGAGCACGCCCGAGGTGTCGCCCGCCTTTTCCTTCGCTTCCATCAACTCCTTGGCATAGATGTATAATTCCGCACCCGCAGGAGAGTTGAAGGGCATCATGCGGAATTCATCCGTGTCCATTTTATCCAGCACATGCGAGGTGAAATCCGGGTCGGTATTGGCGATCAGTGCGTCGCCCTTCTCCACCAGCCATGGCAGATCCGCGTCCGGCAGGCCCACCACACGCCCCAGCATCCGCATTGGCAATTGCCGGGCGATCTCCTTGGTGGCGTCAAAGGTGCCCTTTGCCAGCGCCGCGTCCAAAATTTCGGCGCAGAGGGCGCGGATGTCGTCCTCATATTGCGCCATGGTGGTTTTGGAAAACGCCTTCAGCAGCTTCATCCGCACCTGTGAATGGTCTGGCGGGTCGGTCTCCTGAAAGGTGCGCCGCGCGAGGTATTCCTCATAGGTCTGATCTTCCATGCGGATGCCGCGCGCCGAGGAGAACACCTCTGTGTTCTTGTTCATCCTGGTGATGTCATCGTAACGCGTCACCGACCAGAAATTCTGCCCGTCCGGGTAGTCTGTCCAATGCAGCGGATCATCACGCCGGAGCCGGGCAAAGGTGTTGTGCGGCGCACCACCGGCAAAGGCGTCATGGCTCGACAGGTCCGCGTATCCATCATCGGTCGGGGTCCAGATCGTCATGGCGGGGCTTCCTTTGGGTTGCTTCACATGTATATTATTAAGCACTGTAAATATGCATATGGGAAGCCTGAACATGCGCATTGCGATTTTGATGACCAATACGGACGACAGCGCCTTTGCTCACAGGCACCCGATGGATGGTGAGAAGTTCACCACGCTAGTACAGATGGCGCGGCCCCACTGGTCCTGTGATGTTTTCGCGGTGAAGGACGATATTTTTCCCGAAGATATAAGTACTTATGACGGCACGATGATCACCGGCAGCCCAGCCTCAACACGGTCCGGCGCGCCGTGGGTGACGCGCCTTTTGGACCTGATCCGGCAGATGCATGCGCTGCGCCTGCCGCTTTTTGGGGCCTGTTTTGGTCATCAGGCGATTGCGCTCGCCCTGGGTGGTCGCATCGACACTCTGCCCGGCGGCTGGGTGCATGGCCGCACCGAGAATCACCTGGTTGCGCGCCCGGAGTGGGCCGCCGACCTGCCGGATGTGGTCTCGATCTACGGCTCTCATGTGGAATATGTACGCGACTTGCCGAAAGGGGCCGACCCGTTGATGACCCGCGATGGCCACAACACCGGATTCACCCTCGGCACCCATATCGCCACCAGCCAGCACCACCCGGAAATGACCCATGCGTTCATAAGCGCGCTGACCGAAGAACTGCGGCAGGACATGGGTCCCGAGATCTACGCCCGCGCGCAAGAGAGCCTAAAGAAGAAGGTCGACCAGCCCGCGCTGGCAGAGGCCATCGCACGGTTTTTCGAGGCTGCGCGCGCCGCCTAGCCAAGGGCGGCCAGCAGATCCATCACCGTGACCTGATCAAACAGTACATGCGCCTGCATGGCGGCCTCGGCACCGTCGCGGTCATGCGACAGGATCAGCGTGGCGATCTCGCGATGTTCCAGCGCCGATTGCGCAATGGCACCCGGATAGCGGTAGCGGGCACGGTAATAGGCCATCAGCTTGCGGGCATTGGTCTTGATCATTTCGACCAGAAACGGGTTTGCCGCGCCCAGCGCGACCGTTTCATGAAACCGCAGGTTCAACTGGTAATACCCATCGGGGTCGGCGTCGCCCTTTTGGGACGCATGCGTCTCGCAGGCTGTGACCACCGCGTGCAGCTGCTCTCGCAACACAGGCGAGATTCGCCGCGCGGCCAACCCCGCCGCCTGCCCCTCCAGCTGCGCATGCACCTCCTGGATGGCGAGGAATTCCTCCAGCGTGGGTTTGAACAGCACTGCGCCCTTGCGGGGCAGACGCCGGATCAGACCGGAGGCTTCGAGCTGGATATAGGCCTCGCGGATCGGGGTGCGCGACACGGAATGGCGCGCGGCCAATGCGACCTCGTCAATCTCCTGCCCCGGCGCCAGCCGCCCGGCGTCGATATCCTCAAGGATCGCGGCAATCAGCGTATCTGTCTGCCCGGCCATCGCTGTCTCCTGCTGCCTGCCCCCTGCTTACGGCAGCAAGGGCAACCTTGGCAACGCGGCAGGGCAACCCGCCTGGGAGGTCACCTGAATGCGTTACCACTTTTTGCTAATGTGTATTTTTGTGTTACATTTCTCTTGAGCCGAATCGAGCGCGGGCGTAGATTGATCCTGCGTCGCGCAACATGCGGCGATGCACGCCAAGTTATTCGGGCCGAGTATTGGGCCAGGACCGGAGGAGCCAGCCATGTACGCGCAAATGGTCAAATCGACCGGCACGGGACTAAAATCCGCGGACGAGATGAGCGCCGAGGAGCGCGCGTTTCAGGCCCGCATCGACGCGGGCGAAAAGATCGAGCCCAAGGACTGGATGCCCGAAGGCTATCGCAAGACGCTGATCCGCCAGATCGGCCAGCACGCCCATTCCGAAATCGTCGGCCAACTGCCGGAGGGCAACTGGATCACCCGCGCGCCAACGCTGGAACGCAAGGCGATCCTCCTGGCCAAGGTGCAGGATGAGGCTGGTCACGGGCTCTATCTCTATTGTGCCGCTGAAACGCTGGGCGTCAGCCGCGATGAGATGACCGAGATGCTCTTGGATGGGCGGATGAAATATTCGTCGATCTTCAACTACCCGACGCTGACATGGGCCGATATGGGCGCGGTCGGCTGGCTGGTGGATGGCGCGGCAATCATGAATCAGGTGCCACTGCAACGCACGTCCTTTGGCCCCTATTCGCGTGCGATGATCCGCGTCTGCAAGGAAGAGAGTTTCCACCAGCGTCAGGGCTTTGACATCATGATGAAGATGGCGCAGGGCAATGCCCAACAGAAGGCGATGGCTCAGGATGCGCTCAACCGCTTCTGGTATCCGGCGCTGATGATGTTCGGCCCCTCGGACAAGGACTCGGTCCATTCCGCACAGTCGATGGCGTGGAAGATCAAGATGAACACCAATGACGAGCTGCGTCAAAAGTTCGTCGACCAGACTGTGCCACAGGCCGAATACCTCGGCCTGACGGTGCCGGACGAGAACCTCAAGTGGAACGAGGAAAAGGGCGGCTACGACTTTACCGAGCCCGATTGGGAGGAGTTCTTTGAGGTCATCAAGGGCAACGGCCCCTGCAACACCGACCGTCTCGCCGCACGTAACAAGGCCTGGGACGATGGCAAATGGGTACGCGAGGGCATGATGGCCCACGCCGAGAAGAAACACGCCCGCAAGATGGCGGCCGAATAAGCGCCCCCTTCGTTTTGACATTCCCTGCGGCAGCGCCGCGCGCCCGCAGCCCCGGGCGCGCCCTGTCTCAGCACCGAAAGGACCAAACATGAAAACCGAATGGCCCCTCTGGGAAATCTTTATCCGCGGTCAGCATGGCCTCAGCCACCGTCACGTCGGCAGCCTGCATGCGCCGGACGCGGAAATGGCGATCAAGAACGCTCGCGATGTCTACACCCGCCGCAACGAAGGCGTGTCGATCTGGGTGGTCGAGGCGGCGCAGATCACCGCCTCCTCTCCCTCGGAGAAAGGCCCCATGTACGAGCCCTCCGAGAGCAAGGTCTACCGTCATCCGTCCTTCTACGACATTCCCGAAGACGTGGGGGCGATGTGATGTCGCGCGACGCTGCTTTTTATGAGTTCCTGCTCAGGATGGGGGACAACACCCTGATCCTCGGCCACCGTGTCAGCGAATGGTGCGGCCACGCGCCGGTGCTCGAAGAGGATATCGCGCTGGCCAATACCGCGCTCGACCTGATCGGTCAGACCCAGATGTGGCTTGGTCTTGCAGCGGAGGTTCAGGGCGAGGGCAAGACCGCAGATGATCTGGCCTTCCTGCGCGATGCCTGGGATTTTCGCAACCTGCTGCTGGTCGAAATGCCAAACGGCGATTTTGGCCAGACCCTGATGCGGCAGTTCCTGTTTGATGCCTGGCATGTGCTGCAACTGCGCGCTCTGTCTCAGTCTACCGATGAACGTATCGCCGCAATCGCCGCAAAGGCGGTGAAGGAAGCGACCTACCATCTGGAGCGCTCTGCCGAGACCGTGGTGGCCCTTGGCGACGGCACCGAGGAAAGCCACGCCCGGATGCAGGCGGCGCTTGATTACCTTTCCCCCTATGTGGGCGAGATGTTCCTGAGCGACGCGGTGGATACGACGCTGGTCGAGGCCGGAATTGCCCCCGATCCCGCTGGTTTGCGCGCGGACTACGATGAAACACTCGCCCGTGTTTTGGGCGAGGCGACGCTGACGCTCCCCGAAGCCCGCCGCGCCCGTGGCGGGGGCCGCAATGGCAAGATGCACACCGAACACCTCGGGCATCTGCTGACCACCATGCAGTGGATGCAGCGCGCCTATCCGGGAGCGACGTGGTGATGCTCGCGTTTACGCGCACAGGGCATCCCCCGGCCTCGGGTGGGGGTGAAGCCCCCTCCCGGGGGGGAGGTCGGGGGCTGCCCGGCCTATCGTCCGGGCGAGGTGTCTGAATGCAAGACACGCAATCCAACCAACCCTCCCTCGCGCAGATCTGGGAATGGCTCGATGCGGTGCCCGATCCGGAAATCCCGGTGATCTCCCTCGTCGACCTCGGCATCGTGCGCGATGTTGAGTGGAGCGACGACGGTCTCATCGTCACCCTGACGCCGACCTATTCGGGCTGCCCGGCGACCTCGATCATTCGGCTGGATGTGGAAACCGCACTGGCCTCTCACGGGGTTGAGCGCGTGGAGATCAAGACCCAGATCGCGCCGCCCTGGACCACCGACTGGCTCTCGGACAAAGGCCGTGCCCGGCTGGAGGAATACGGCATCGCGCCCCCCTCCCCCGCTGGCGGCCCCGACCATTGCCCCCGCTGCGGCAGTCCTGAAGTGACCCGCGTGAGCCAGTTCGGCTCCACCCCGTGCAAGGCCCATTGGCGCTGCAACAGCTGCCTGGAACCTTTCGATTATTTCAAGTGTATCTGAGGAGGCTTGGCTCATGGCCCGCTTTCACCCGCTCGAAGTCACCGACATCAAACACACCATCCGCGATGCGGTGGTGGTCACGCTGAAGCCCGTCAATGGCGCGGCGGCAGAATTCGACTTCACCCAAGGCCAATACCTGACGTTTCGCCGCGATTTCGACGGCACCGAGTTGCGCCGCAGCTATTCGATCTGTGCGGGCAAGGACGAGGGTATCCTGCAAGTCGGCATCAAACGGGTCGATGGCGGCGCCTTTTCGACCTGGGCCAACACCGACCTCAAGGTCGGCGATACGGTCGAGGCGATGCCACCGCAGGGTCGGTTTTTCACCGATCTCGATGCGGCGGCCGAGAAACACTATCTGGGCTTTGCTGGTGGCTCCGGCATCACGCCGGTGCTGTCGATCCTGAAAACCACCCTGCAGGCCGAACCCCAGTCCCGTTTCACACTGGTTTACGCCAACAAGGGCATCAACTCGATCATGTTCCGCGAGGAGATCGAGGACCTGAAAAACCGCTACATGGGGCGTCTGTCGGTGATCCATGTGTTGGAAGCCGATGCGCAGGAGGTGGATCTGTTCACCGGGCTGGTCACGCAGGAGAAATGCGCCCAGCTGTTCGAGCGCTGGATTCCGATCCAGAGCGTCGACACCGCGTTCATCTGCGGACCTGAGCCGATGATGCTCGGCATTGCCGAGGCCCTGCGCACGGCAGGCCTGACGGACGCGCAGATCAAGTTCGAACTCTTCGCCTCCAACCAGCCCGGACGTGCAGCGAAAAAGGCTGCCAGCAGTGACGCCGCCGCCAGTGCGCCGGTCACCGCTGCCATCACGTTGGATGGGGCCACGCGCTCGGTGACGCTGGATCGCAATACCAGCGTGCTCGAAGCGGCATTGGACAACGCCATGGATGCTCCGTGGTCGTGTCGCGCCGGCGTCTGCTCCACCTGCCGCTGTCGCGTGATCGAGGGCGAGGTCGAGATGGCCGCCAACCACGCGCTGGAGGATGATGAAGTCGCCAAGGGTTTTGTGCTGTCCTGCCAGTCCTACCCGGTGACCGATCACCTGGTGGTCAGCTACGACGAATGACAGGCGCCTGGTCCAGACCAACCTGAGACGGGATTGGCTCTGGACCTTGCCGGGCGTGCCGCCTAACGTCCCGATCGTATCCAATCCGCATTCCCAGACCCGAGGTTCCCATGGCTGTCGGCAAGAGTATCCGCACCTATTTCAACGGCCAATGGCATGACGGCGATGTGCCGATCATGTCCGCCGCCGACCATGCCGCCTGGCTTGGCTCTTCCGTCTTCGACGGCGCGCGCTGGTTTGACGGCGTCAGCCCGGATCTGGACAAGCACTGCGCCCGCACCAATGCCTCGGCGGAGGCGCTGATGATGGCGGCAACGGTGCCCGCCGACCAGATGGTGGAGATCGTGCGCGAGGGGCTCGAAGGGTTTTCTGCCGACAGCGCCGTCTACATCCGGCCGATGTATTGGGCCACCGACGGCGATCAGACCCTGATCGCCCCCGCGCCAGAGGCGACGCAATTCGCGCTCTGCCTCGAGGAAATCCCGATGGCCCCCGAAGCCGCCTCGGCCACGCTCACGCGGACCCGCTTTCGCCGCCCGGTTCTGGAGTCCGCGGTGGTCAATGCCAAGGCCGGCTGCCTTTATCCCAACAACGCCCGCATGCTGCGCGAAGCGCGTGCCAAGGGCTTCACCAACACGCTGACCTGCGACGTGATGGGCAATGTGGCCGAAACCGCCACCGCCAATATCTTTATGGTCAAGGATGGTGAGGTGTTCACGCCGATTGCCAACGGGACGTTCCTTGCCGGCATCACCCGCGCGCGCCACATCGAGAACATGCGCGCCGATGGGATCACCGTGCATGAGACCGTGCTGGGCTATGCGCATTTCGAAGCCGCGGATGAGATCTTCATGTCCGGCAACATGTCCAAGGTGACCCCGGTCACCGCCTTTGACGATGTCACCTATCCCCATGGCCCCGTCACCCGCCGGGTGCGCGAACTCTATTGGGACTGGGCCAAATCCGGCACCTGAGACGCGCCGTCACGTCATCTCAACAAGAAAGGGAGCCCTCCCGCCCCCGCGCGATCTTCTGGCTGCGCCAAAGATCCCTGGCGGCGTTGGGCCGCGCATCGCAGCCCTGACGGGCCGCGATGCGGTTGCATCCAGATCCTGCCCTCGCCGCAGAACGCAACCGCGCCGGACGGCAGTCCGGCGCCCGGCCCAACGGATTCCATGGCATTTTCAATGCAATGGAAGCGGGCGGGAGGTCCCCCTTCCTCCGGTGGTTCGCCGCGCGGCGCGGACAACGGGCGCGACCGCAGACCTCTATTGCGCGGGACGGTTGCATCAGCCAATATGGCCGGGACACGACAACAGAGGTTTTGATGCGCAAGTTCCTGGTCGTCCTCGACGACAGCCGTGAATGCCTGAACGCCATGCGCTTTGCCGCCATGCGCGCGTCCAACACCGGTGGCGGCGTGGTCATCCTGTCGATCATCCCGCCGGATGAATTCAACCACTGGATCGGCGTCGGCGAGGTGATGCGCGAGGAGGCCCGCGAGCGCATCCACGCCCACTTCGAAGTCTTTGCCAAATGGATGCGCGACCGTCAGGGCGTCGATCCCGAACTGGTCATCCGCGAGGGCGACATCGTGCCGGAAATCCTCGCCCAGATCGAAGCCGACCCGGAAGTGGGCGTGCTGGTGCTGGGCGCCGCCAGCGACCGCAAGGGCCCCGGCCCCATCGTCACCCAGCTGACGCGCACCGCCGGCACGCTTCCCTTTCCGATCACCATCGTCCCCGGCGACATGTCCAAAGAAAAGCTCGAGGCCATCACCTGACGCAATCCGCCACGCCGCATCGGGCAAACCCTTGCATTTCGCGCCGCAGCCTTTAATTTAGAACCATTCCAAAACCCGACAGGCACCGGGCCGACCGCCCGGGCCAGTCTGACGGAGAACCGAGATGTTTATCCAGACCGAATCCACGCCGAACCCGGCGACCCTGAAATTCCTGCCAGGCCAGACCGTTCTGGATGCTGGCACCGCCGACTTCCCCTCGGCCGAAGCGGCGTCGAAATCACCGCTGGCGCAGCGTATCTTTGCGGTCAGCGGCGTGACCGGCGTGTTCTTTGGCAATGACTTCGTCACCGTCACCAAGGACGACTCGGTCGAGTGGGACCACATCAAACCCGCCGTCCTTGGCGCGGTGATGGAGCACTACCAGTCCGGCCAACCGGTGATCGACGAGGGCGGTCAGCAGGCCTCCGGCCATGCCGAGCACAGCGGCGAAGACGGCGAAATCGTCGACCAGATCAAGGAGCTGCTCGACAGCCGCGTGCGCCCTGCGGTGGCACAGGATGGCGGCGACATCACCTTCCACGGCTTTGACCGCGGCGTTGTCTACCTGCACATGCAGGGGGCCTGCGCGGGCTGCCCGTCCTCGACCCTGACGCTCAAGATGGGGATCGAGAACCTGTTGCGCCACTACATCCCCGAAGTGACCGAGGTCCGCCCGGTTGCCGTCTGAGGCAACCCCGGCTGAAACACTCCAGGCGCCCGATGCGGCGCCGCACGATTTTGGCGGGGGACGGATCTTGTTTCGTGCCCCGCACTTCCCCGCTCCGTCCGCCACGACCTTGACGACTGGCGCCGCACCGGAGCAACAGATGCCGCCACCGCGACGCTCTCCCCGCCCCTGCCAACCGCATGTTCCCGTGACGGATGCGTCCTGCATCATGCGGCGCCACGCGCGGACGGCTTGCCTTGGGCGGGCGGCTCTGCCAGAGACCGGCTGACCGCAGCCACAAACCACAGAGACTGAACCGAGATGCCGACAGACGCCCCCCTGATCCTGGGTTTTGACACCTCAGCGGCCCATTGCGCGGCGGCGTTGTTGCGCGGCAACGAAATTCTGGCGCAGCGCCGCGAGGACATGGCCAAGGGCCAGGCGGAACGCTTGATGCCACTGCTCGAGGACCTCCTGACCCAAAGCGGCGTGACATGGGCGGATCTGGACGCCATCGCGGTTGGCATAGGACCCGGCAATTTCACCGGCATCCGCATCTCCGTCTCTGCCGCACGCGGCCTTGCGCTGGGACTGGATGTGCCCGCCATCGGCGTCTCCAGTCTTGAGGCCCAGACCTTTGGAACCGCAGGCGTCGTGGTTTCCAGCCTCGATGCGCGCCGCGAGGGGCTTTATGTGCAGGTTTTTGGAACGCTAACCGGATCGCAGCCCCGCCACTGCACACTCGACACGCTGCCAGACATTCCCGCACACGCCGAGCCGTCGTGCATCGGACATCGCGACGAAGACATTGCCCCTCTTTGCGCAGGGACGGTCACCTCCCCCCGCTATCCCATTGCCGAGGCCATCGCCCGTGTCGCTGCCACTCGACTTGACCGGATCGATCTGCCCGCACCGGCACCGCTCTACCTGCGCGAGGCCGATGCCGCCCCCTCGCGCGAGCAGCCGCCTGCCCTGCTCGATGACTGATCCAATGCCACCGCAGGCCGACCCTGCGGCGCTTGCCGCCACGCACACAGCGGCCTTTACCCAGTCCCGACCGTGGACCGCGCAGGAGTTTGCAGAGCTTCTGGCGGATCGGTTCACCCATCTGACCGGCGACGCGCGTGCCTTTGCGCTGGTGCGCGAAATCGCGGGCGAGGCCGAATTGCTCACCATCGCCACCCATCCCGATCACCAGCGGCAGGGCCTCGGCCGCCAGATCATGCAGAGCTGGATGAAAACCGCCGCAGAGCGGGGCGCGACAGAGGCTTTTCTTGAGGTCGCACAAGACAATACCGCCGCACAGGCGCTATACTCGGCCTGCGGATTCGGTCTTGTCGGGATTCGAAAGGCCTACTATCCGCGCCCGACGACGGCAGCGGCGGATGCATTGCTCATGAAACGGCGACTTCCCTAGGGGAAGTTGGCGATTTTTGGACCGGTTGGTCAAAAAATTGTTGACCCCGGACCGGCACAGCAGGCTAAATCGCTCCACCTTTTTGAACGGACACGCCCGCCACGCGGGGCAGAAAAAGAAAAACTGGGAGTAACTGAATGACCCTGATGAAATCGCTCATGGGCGCGGCGGCAGCGGTTGCGCTGACCGCAGGTGCGGCTCTGGCAAACCCGGCGCTGATCTTCGATCTCGGCGGCAAGTTCGACAAATCCTTCAACGAGGCGGCCTATAACGGTGCCAAACGTTGGGCGGATGAGACCGGCGGCAAATATCTGGAAATCGAAATGAAGTCCGAAGCCCAGCGTGAACAGGCGCTGCGCCGCTTTGCCGAATCCGGCGCCAACCCGATCATCACCACCGGTTTCGCCATGAGCGCACCGCTGGCGGATGTGGCCGGTGACTATCCGGACACCAAATTCGTCACCATCGACGGCTGGGTCGATGCCCCCAATGTCCATGTGGTCAGCTTTTCCGAGCACGAAGGCTCCTACCTCGTGGGCATGATGGCGGCGCAGGCGTCCAACTCCGGCACCGTCGGCTTTATCGGCGGCATGGATGTTCCGCTGATCCGCAAATTCGCCTGCGGCTACGCCCAGGGCGTCAAGGCTGTGAACCCGGATGCCACCGTGATCTCCAACATGACCGGCACCACCCCGGCGGCCTGGAACGACCCGGTGAAGGGCTCCGAGCTGACCAAGGCGCAGATCTCCCAGGGCGCGGACGTGATCTATGCCGCAGCGGGCGGCACCGGCGTGGGCGTTCTGCAAACCGCCGCGGATGAGGGCATCCTCTCCATCGGCGTCGACAGCAACCAGAACCACCTGCACCCGGGCAAGGTCCTGACCTCGATGCTGAAGCGCGTGGACGTGGCAGTCTACAACATCCTGCAGGCCGGCGAAGACCTCGAAGTGGGCAAGGTCACCCTCGACCTCTCCGACAACGGTGTCGGCTATGCGATGGATGACAACAACGCCGAGCTGGTCAGCGATGAAATGCAGGCCACCGTCGAAGAGGCCAAGGCCCAGATCATCTCCGGCGACATCGAGGTTCACAACTACACCAGCGACGACAGCTGCCCGGTTCTGAACTTCTGATCGACATGATCCGCGCCCCGCTCCGCCATGGCAGATCTGCCCGGCGGGCGGGGCGTTTGCATATGGCCCGGAGGTCGCGTCCGCGTGCCCTCCGGGTTTGGTTTTTCCCGTCCCGGTCCTTCTTAACATGATCATAATGCGCAGCACGCACCCTGCGCGCATGAACCGGCGATGAGGCGACAGGGGAGCCCCGATGACGGCACCAGCAATCGAACTCAAAGGCATTTCCAAGGCCTTTGGCCCCGTCCAGGCAAACAAGGACATTTCCATCCGCGTCGAGCCCGGCACGATCCACGGGATCATCGGCGAAAACGGCGCGGGTAAATCCACGCTGATGAGCATTCTCTACGGGTTTTACAAGGCCGACAAAGGCGAGATCTGGATCAAGGGCAACAAGACCGAGATCCCCGACAGCCAGGCGGCCATCTCTGCCGGCATCGGCATGGTGTTTCAGCATTTCAAGCTGGTGGAGAACTTTACCGTTCTGGAAAACATCGTGCTCGGCGCCGAGGATTCCGGCCTGTTGATGCCCTCGCTCTCTCGCGCCCGCAAGGAACTGAAGGAGCTGGAGGAAGAATACGAGCTCTATGTCGACCCCGACAAGCGCATCGACGAAATCGGCGTGGGCATGCAGCAGCGGGTGGAGATCCTGAAGGCGCTCTATCGCAAGGCCGAAATCCTCATTCTGGACGAGCCCACCGGGGTGCTGACCCCGGCCGAGGCCGACCAGCTGTTCCGCATCCTCGACCGTCTGCGCTCGGAAGGGAAAACCATCATCCTGATCACGCACAAGCTGCGCGAAATCATGGAATATACCGACACCGTGTCGGTGATGCGGCGCGGAGAAATGACCGCGACGGTCAAAACCGCCGAGAGCAGCCCGGAACATCTGGCCGAGCTGATGGTGGGCCGCAAGGTACTGCTGCGCGTGGATAAAGTACCCGCCACCCCCGGCAAGCCGATCCTCGAGATCGAGAAGCTCTCGGTCGTCGACAGCGCCGGCGTGCAGCGCGTGAAAGACATCGACCTCACCGTGCGCGCGGGCGAGATCCTCGGCATCGCGGGTGTTGCGGGCAATGGTCAGTCGGAACTGCTGGAGGTGCTCGGCGGTATGCGCGAGGGCACCGGCAGCATCCGGATCAACGGCGCACCGCTGCCGCTGTCCGGCGCGGGCTCGGACGCCCGCGCCCGCCGTCACGCCGGCATCGCCCATGTGCCCGAGGATCGCCAGCGCGAAGGTCTCATCATGGACTTCCATGCTTGGGAGAACGTCGCCTTCGGCTATCACCGCGAAGAGATCTACAAAAAGGGCCTGTTCCTCGACAATGCCGCCCTGCGCGCCGACACCGAGGCCAAGATGGCCAAATTCGACGTCCGCCCGCCCAATCCCTGGCTCGCTGCCAAGAGCTTTTCCGGCGGCAACCAGCAGAAGATCGTCGTGGCGCGCGAGATTGAGCGCAACCCCGACCTCCTGCTGATCGGCCAGCCCACCCGCGGTGTCGATATCGGCGCCATCGAGTTCATCCACCAGCAGATCATGGAGCTGCGCGACCAGGGCAAGGCGATCCTGCTGGTCTCGGTGGAGCTTGAGGAGATCCTGTCGCTCAGCGACCGGGTTGCGGTGATGTTTGACGGCAAGATCATGGGCGAACGCCCCGCAGATCAAACCGATGAAAAAGAACTCGGCCTGTTGATGGCCGGCGTCGCGGGGGAGGCCGCGTAAATGGAAAAGATGCCAAAATGGGCCGATGTGGTGCTGATCCCGGTGATCAGCCTGCTGTTGGCCGCACTTATCTCCGCAATCGTGATCCTGCTCATCGGCGAAAGCCCGATGGAGGCGCTGGACCTGATGGTCACCGGCGCGCTGGGGTCGACCTATGGCTGGGGCTACACGCTCTATTACGCCACCAACTTCCTCTTTACCGGATTGGCGGTGGCGGTGGCGGCGCACGCCGGGCTGTTCAATATCGGTGGTGAAGGTCAGGCGATGATCGGCGGGCTGGGGCTGGCGCTGGTCTGCCTCTATATCCCCTTCCCGCATTGGACCATCGCGCTGGTCTTTGCCGCCCTCGGCGCCGGGATCTTTGGGGCAGCCTGGGCCGCGATCCCCGCCTATCTGCAAGCCAAACGCGGCAGCCATATCGTCATCACCACCATCATGTTCAACTTCATCGCGGCAGCGGTGCTGAACTACATGCTGGTGAGCGTGCTGAAGCCCAAGGGCGCGATGGACCCGGCCACGGCCAAGTTCCCCGAAAGCACGCAGCTGCCCTCCCTGCATGAGATCCTTGCGCCGATCGGCATCGAGTTCTCCAAATCCGCCCCCGCTAATGTCACGCTCTTTGTCGGCATTGCCGCCTGTATCGTGGTCTGGGGCCTCATCTGGCACACGCCGTTGGGCCACGAGATCCGCGCCTTGGGCAAATCCGAGCGCGGTGCGGTCTATGCAGGTATTTCGCCGGTGCGCACGGTGATGATCACCATGCTGATTTCCGGCGCGCTCTGCGGGTTGATGGCCACCAACAACGTCATGGGCGAGGCCGAGCGTCTGGTGCTGAACGCCACCGAGGGCGCAGGCTTCATCGGGATCGCGGTGGCCCTGATGGGCCGCAACCACCCGTTTGGGGTCTTCCTGGCGGCGATCCTCTTTGGGTTCCTCTACCAGGGCGGTGCGGAGCTGGCGCTTTGGACCAATATCCCGTCCGAGCTGATCGTGGTCATTCAGGCCCTCGTGATCCTGTTCACCGGCGCGCTCGACAATATGGTGCGCATGCCGATTGAAAAGATCTTCCTCGCCTTCCGGAAGGAGAACGCCTGATGGATTTCCTGACACTCATTCAGGTGCTCGACAGCACCGTGCGCATGGCAACGCCGCTTCTGCTGGCCTGTCTGGCGGGGCTGTTTTCCGAACGCGCGGGCATTTTCGACATCGGCCTTGAGGGCAAAATGCTGATGGCGGCGTTTTTCTCTGCCGCCGTTGCCGCCGTCACCGGCAATGTCTGGCTTGGCCTTCTGGCCGGGATCGCTGCGTCGATGGCCCTGTCCGGCCTGCACGGGCTGGCCTCGATCACCTTCCGTGGCAATCAGCTGATCTCCGGCGTGGCGCTCAACTTCCTGGCCTCCGGTCTCACGGTCCTGATTGCCGAGAGCTGGTTTCGCCAGGGCGGGCGTACGCCGTCGCTGTTCACCGAAGGCCGCTTCAACGGGATTGAACTGCCCTTTGCGATTGGCCCGACCGAGGCCGAAGCCGCCGACCGCCCGCTGAACGAGCTGATTGGCGAGGCCAATGTGATCCAGCAGATCTGGTCCGAGCTGATCTCCGGCCATTCCATTCTGGTCTATGTCGCCGCCCTGATGGTGCCGCTGACATGGTGGGTGCTGTTTCGCACCCGGTTTGGCCTGCGCCTGCGCGCCGTGGGGGAAAACCCGGCTGCCGTAGACACCGCCGGGGTCTCCGTGCGCGGGCTGCGCTTTGCCGCGATCGGCATTGCGGGCGTGCTCTGTGGCATCGCCGGCGCCTATCTCGCCACCGGTCTGCAGGCGGGTTTCGTCAAGGAAATGACCTCCGGTCGCGGCTATATCGCGCTGGCTGCCTTGATCTTTGCCAAATGGCGGCCCTGGCACGCGCTTGGGGCCTGCCTGCTGTTTGGTCTGTTGCAAGCGGTGGCTCTGCGGTTCCAGAGCATCCAGCTCGGGGGCGTGTCGATCCCGGTGCAGGTGATGGACGCCCTGCCCTATATCCTGACCGTCGTGATCCTCGCAGGCTTTGTCGGCAAGGCGATCCCGCCGCGCGCCGGTGGGCAACCCTATGTGAAGGAACGCTAGGTCCCCGGACCGTCTTGATCCGACCGGCAGGCCGATCAGCCCCCGCCCTCCCACAGGGCGGGGGTTTTTGCGTTCAACCGCGCCGGCCCTGTGCGCCTCGCCACTGTGTGCCCGGGCGATTCGAGCGCCGCGCGCCGCCCACCCCCTGCAGTGCGTCTGTAGCGCCTCCGCCTCACTTGCCGCACGCGGGGCGTTTTTCTGCCCATCACGGTCGCTTTCCCGGAGTGGCTGATCTAAGCTTTATAAAACCTCAGCCGGGTCACGCTGCGCGGCAGCATTTTTATTGATTCACCAGCCAATAAAAGACTAGTCAGGGATATGAATATCTACCTCCCCATCGCCGAAGTTGCCGTCAACGCGTTCCTTGTCCTGGGACTCGGCGGTCTGGTTGGCGTGCTCTCCGGCATGTTCGGCGTCGGCGGAGGCTTCCTGCTGACGCCGCTGCTGTTCTTTATCGGCATCCCGCCTGCGGTGGCGGTGGCGACCGGCGCCAATCAGATCGTGGCCTCCTCCGTCTCCGGTGTGCTGGCACATCTGCGGCGACGCACGGTGGACCTGAAGATGGGCGCGGTGTTGCAGGGCGGCGGGCTGATCGGGGCGACGCTGGGCGTGGCGATCTTCAACTATCTGAAATCGCTGGGTCAGGTCGATCTCTTCGTCACCCTGTGCTACGTGGTCTTCCTCGGCATTGTCGGCGGCCTCATGTTCATCGAGAGCCTGAACGCCCTGCGCAAATCCAAACGCGGCGCGCCCCCCAAGCGCAAACAGCGCGGCTGGGTCCACGCGCTGCCGTTCAAGATGCGGTTTCGCACGTCGGGCCTCTATATCTCGGTGCTGCCGCCGGTGGCGGTCGGGGTCTTTGTCGGCATGCTCACCGCGATCATGGGGGTTGGCGGCGGCTTTATCATGGTGCCGGCAATGATCTACCTCCTGGGCATGCCCACCAAGGTCGTGATCGGCACCTCGCTGTTCCAGATCATTCTGGTCACCGCCGCCACCACCATGATGCATGCGATCACCAACCAGACGGTGGACATCGTGCTGGCGGTGCTGCTGCTGATCGGTGGGGTCGTCGGCGCCCAGTTCGGCACCCGCATCGGCACGCTCCTGAAGGCAGAGCAACTGCGCATCCTGCTGGCGCTTCTGGTGCTTCTGGTCTGTGCCAAGCTGGGGCTCGATCTGCTGCTGGAACCAAGCGAGCTCTACTCCCTGAACCCGCTGCGGGAGGCCCGGTGATGCGCGCGCTTCTGACCTTCCTGCTGCTGGCCACCGCCCCGCTGCTGCCCGCGCTCCTCGTCACGCCACCGGCACAGGCCGAGGAGGTCGTGCTGGGTCTCAGCCAGGACCGGGTCGCCATCACCGCGACCTTTGACGGCTCCGAGATCCTGATCTTCGGCGCCGTCAAACGCGAGGCCCCGATCGCGACCGACGCACCGCTCGAAGTGGTCGTCACCGTTTCCGGCCCCAGCGAGCCGGTGATGGTGCGCCGCAAGGAACGCGAATTCGGCATCTGGGTCAACACCGACAGCGTCGCGGTGGATTCCGCGCCCAGCTTCTACGCGGTGGCAACCTCCGCCCCCTTCTCCGACGCCCTGAGCGATACAGAAGACCTGCGCCACAAGGTGTCGATCCAGCGGGCGATCCGCTCGGTCGGGGCGACGGTCGAAGGGGCCCAGGCCTTTACCGAGGCGCTGATGCGCATCCGCGAGGACCGCGGCTTCTACACGCTTCAGGAAGAGGCCGTCGCGCTGGATGAGCAGACCCTGTTCCGCACCGCCCTGCGCATGCCCGCCGATCTCATCGAGGGCGAATATGAGACGCGCATCTTCCTGACCCGGGCCGGGCGGGTGATCTCTCGGTACGAAACAGTGATCGAGGTGAACAAGGTCGGGCTGGAACGCTTCCTGTTCAACCTCTCGCGCGAACAGCCGGCGATCTATGGCGTGCTGGCGCTGGTCATCGCCATGCTGTCCGGCTGGGGCGCTGCCGCCCTGTTCCAGATGTTGCGCGACCGCTGAACCTGGCGCGACCGCGCCGCGCGTCAGCGCGGCGCCCGGCCCAACCAGAGGCCACGTGCCGCACGGCGCGGGGCATATGGGCGGGAGCGCCCCCGTCCCGGGTTTCGCCCCCTTCGGTGTCTCTCAGCCGGTGCCCCTCAACCGGCGCCTCTCAACCGCGGCCGATATAGGGCATTTTTGTTGCCATCACGGTCATGAACTGCACATTGGCCTCTAACGGCAGCTCCGCCATATGCAGAACCGAGCGCGCCGCATCCGCCACATCAAAGGTGTCCATCGGCGGCGCGTCCGGCTGTGCCTCGGCCTGCCGTTGCGCCAGGTCCGCCACCATCGGGGTGCGGGCATTGCCAATGTCGATCTGCCCGCAGGCGATGTCATAGGCACGCCCATCCAGCGACAGCGATTTGGTCAACCCGGTGATCGCCGCCTTGGTCGCCGCATAGGGCACACTATTAGGGCGCGGCACATGTGCGGCGATGGAGCCATTGTTGATGATCCGCCCGCCCCGTGGGTTCTGGTGGCGCATCCGGGCAAACCCCGCCCGCGCGCATAGGAACATGCCGTTGAGATTGACGTTCACCGCCGCAAACCAATCCTCCAGCGCGATCTCGTCAATGGTGCCCGGCGGGGTAAAGATGCCAGCGTTGTTGAACAGCACATCGATCCGCCCGGCCTCGGTGCAGAAGTGATCAAACGCGGCGTCGACCGCCGCAGGGTCGGTCACATCCGCAGGCAGCACCACGGCACGGCGTTGACCCGCGGCGATCTCCGCCAGCTTTTCCGCCCGCCGTGCCAGCAGGCCGACCGTCCAGCCGCGCCCGAGGAACAGCTCCGCCACCGCGCGGCCGATCCCGGAACTGGCACCTGTGACCAGAATGGAGTGTGTCATGCCGGCGCCTCCTCACCCTGTGCCTCAAGCGTCAATGTCGGGGCCGCCACCTGCCGCAAGTCATCGACCGGCAGCGGGCCTGTGGGCTTCGCCAACCGATTGCGCACCACCCAGATCAGCCGCTCCTGCGCGCGGGTGATGGCCACATAGGCCAGCCGCTTCCACAGGGGCTGGCCCGCCTCCACCCGCCCCATCCGGGCGGCTGCGTAAATATCGGGGGCAAAGACCTGTGCCGTATCCCATTGCGAACCCTGCGCCTTGTGGATCGTGACCGCCGCGCCATGCAAAAACGTGGCCCCCATGCGCGCGGCAAAGGGAATAAACGGTTCTTCTTCCTCGGGTTTTTCGATCTTCACGATGGAGGCGGCAGAGACCTGCGGGTCTTCTGCCCCCATCACATGCAGGCGCGAAAAACCAGGTTTGCGGCCGGGCCCGAGGTAGATCACCTGCGCGCCCTTAATCAGGCCGCGCGCCTCCAGATCCAGCCGTTTCTTGCGGTGCTTCAGCGGCAGCTCCAGCCCGTCACAGATCAGCGGTTCACCCTCAAGAAGCTGATCTTCGGGCGCGCCATGCACCGCGCGAAACGCGTTGATCAGCCGGATGCGCGTATTGTTGCGCCAGACCAGCACCGGCGAGCGTGCCATCAGATCGACCTCGACCCGCTGTCCCCAGACCACGCGCTCATCCTGACGGGCCTTGTCCTCCACCATACGCTCGAAATCTTCAAACCCTAGTTGCGGGTCCGCCAGCGCATGGGCCAGATCGAGGATCGGGTTGTCGGCCTCCTGGCGGTGAATCCGGTTGAGGATCAGCTTGCGCTCTTCGGGCAGGTCCTCAAACACCATCGACCCCGATTGGTTCACCGGTGCCAACTGCGCGGGATCGCCAAACAGCACCAGCGTCGGGAAAATCTCCTTCAGATCCTCGAACTGGCGATTGTCCAGCATCGAGGCCTCGTCGACAAAGCCGATGTCCAGCGGCTCTTCGCGCCGTTTCCAACCCGTGATGAAATCCGAACCCCGCAGCCCTGCCGCCGCCAAAGCGCCCGGCATGGATTTGTTGGTGGCATAAAAGGCTTCGGCGCGCGCCAGCGCCTCCTCGCTCAGCCCCTCGATCTCGGGCCGCTCCCCCTCGCCCGCCAGCCACTCGGCAATGCGCTCATATTCTGGGTCATAAACCGGGGTATAAAGAATGCGGTGGATGGTGGTGGCCGGCACACCGCGCAGGCGCAACACGCTTGCCGCCTTGTTGGTGGGCGCCAGAATGGCCAGGGTGCGTTTGTCGGCTTTCTTGCGGCTCTCGTAATCGCCCGAGACCACCTCGACCCCGGCTGCAGCAAGAGCCTTGTAGAACTCCGCCAGCAATAGCGTCTTACCCGATCCGGCCTTGCCGATCACCGCTGCCACGCCGGTTTCGCCGCGCGGTGGATGCAACAGATCCTCGCCCAGATCGACACCCGCCTTGCGCAGCTGTTCGGTCAGGGCATCAAAGGCTTGCGCCTGGTCATCGGAGAAGCGCAGCTCGGGCGCTGGCGTCGGGGCCTGTGTCATGGCGCGACCCTACAGCCGCACGCCAGAGGGCACCAGTGGGAAGGCGCATCGCAACGGCAGAAGTTCCACCCCGCTGCCCCCGGCAGGATCACACCGCGATCAGCCCCATGGTGATCGCCCGGGCCACCGCATGCGTGGTGTTCTGGGCTTGCAACTTGCCGCGCGCCCCTTCGATATAGACCCGCAGCGTATGCTCCGAAATCTCCAACGCCTCCGCCACACGCGCCCGGCTGCGCCCCTCGGCCAGCAGGCTCAGCGCCTCGATCTCGCGCAGCGACAGGGGCTGTTCGGGCAGCGGATAATAGGCCATTTCGAAATCCAGCGCCCGCCGGTTCACGTAATGCGCCACCAGGATCAGATCACGGCCATGTTTGCGGGTGAACTTGTCCCAGACATCGCCATCGCAGGTCTTGCTGACACTGAAAATGGCATATTGCCCCGCCGGTCCACGCACCGGCACGCTATAGCCCTGGCTGCCCATCCCAAAGGCAAGGGAATCCTTGCGATAGGCCGCCGCCAGTCGCGACGACCAGTCCAGATCCCGCCAATCGACGGGATGAACCGCAGTATAGCAGCCCACCGCCACCGGATCGATCCGGTGGTATGACATCGCGGAATAGCGGTCCTGCCAGGCGGTCGGCAGGGTGGAACAGCCATAGATGCTGCCGCAGCGATCCACCCAGCGATAAAAGACATGATCCACGTCGATCTGAGAGCGGAACCGATCCATCACCTCGCCGATCTCTTCGAGGTTGGCTGCGCTCTCGATCAATTCGAGAGTTGTGTTCAGGGTCTGACGTCTCACCATTCTCTCTCGTACCTACTCCCGACGCATTGCACCGCCGCAGCCGTCCCATCCGGAACCCGCCGCGTGGCACGGCGTGCCCCGCGGCGCCGGGCATTGGACGCCGGTCTGCGCCGCTCCACGCGCGCGCCATGTCCTTCAGAACACGGTCCTGCAGAACACGGGATCTGCGCACAGTTCAAACTTGGCGTAATGATAGTGCAACCTCCGGCCCGGCCCACTCCGGCCCGTGAGAAATCTCACTGATCCCTATCCTCGTCCGTCAGTTGTATCAGAACAATCCTCTCTAGTTCGACGACGAAAACCTATCAAAATGATAAAACCCGGCCGCGCGTGGCGACCGGGTCACGTTTTGCTGCAGTCTCCGGCCCCGTGCTCCGGGACGGGCGAGGCGCCTAGCCGTGCAGAACCTCTTCGAGGGTGCGCAGCCCGGTCCTCGGCGCCTGCACCAGCACCGACATATTGCCGGGCTTGTGCTCGTTGCGCAGCATCTTCATATGCGCCGCCGGCAGATCCGCCCAGGTAAAGACCTCGGACATACACGGATCCAGACGGCGCTCGATCATCAGCTTGTTCGCCGCCGAGGCCTGCTTGAGATGCGCAAAATGGCTGCCTTGCAGACGTTTCTGGTGCATCCACATGTAGCGCACGTCGAAGGTGCAGTTGAAGCCGGAGGTGCCCGCGCAGATCACCACCATACCGCCCTTCTTCACCACGAAGGTCGACACCGGAAAGGTCGCCTGGCCGGGGTGTTCGAACACCATGTCGACGTTATTGCCCTTGCCGGTGATCTCCCAGATCGCCTTGCCGAACTTGCGGGCCTCGCCGAACCATTCCGCATATTCCGGCGTATTGACGGTGGGAAGCTGTCCCCAGCAGTTGAAATCCTTGCGGTTGAGCACGCCTTTTGCGCCCAGGCTCATGACGAACTCGCGCTTGCTCTCGTCCGAGATCACGCCGATCGCATTGGCCCCGGCGGTATTGATCAGCTGGATCGCATAGGACCCCAGCCCACCGGAAGCGCCCCAGACCAGCACGTTCTGGCCCGGCTTCAGGTCGTGCGGCTCGTGGCCGAACAGCATCCGATAAGCGGTGGCCAGCGTCAGCGTGTAGCAGGCGCTTTCCTCCCAGGTCAGATGCTTGGGCCGCGGCATCAGCTGCTGGGCCTGCACATTGGTGAACTGGGCAAAGGAGCCATCGGGGGTTTCATAGCCCCAGATCCGCTGGCTGGTGGAATACATCGGATCACCGCCGTTGCACTCCTCGTCATCGCCGTCGTCCTGATTGCAGTGGATCACCACCTCGTCGCCGACCTTCCAGCGCTTCACCTTGTCCCCCACGGCCCAGACAATGCCCGAGGCATCGGAACCGGCGATATGATAGGGGGCTTTATGGCCGTCAAAGGGGCTGATCGGCTGGCCGAGTGCGGCCCAGACGCCATTGTAGTTCACGCCCGCCGCCATCACCAGAACCAGCACTTCGTTGCTGTCGAGGGTGGGCACATCGACCACTTCCTGCTGCATCGCAGTATCCGGCTCGCCATGGCGTTCCTTGCGGATCGCCCAGGCGTACATCTTCTTGGGCACATAGCCCATCGGGGGAATTTCCCCCATTTCATAGAGGTCTTTTTGCGGTGCGTCGTAGGTCATCATGCCGTCCTGCGTGTCCAGAGCCATGTCGGCCTCCCTTGGTCTCGATCTCTCTCGGCGCAGTGGTTCTGCAACGCAGAATCGCGCCGTTCTCCCCCAAGGAGTACGAACGGAAAGGTAATAAAGCAACCCCTGTCATTGCCTATTTGTAATTTTATGACCCAGCGGATGCAGAATTTCCTTTTGCGCCCGCAGAAACAGCCTCCGTTTCGGGAGGCGGCTCCAGGGCAGCGGGCACCAGATGGGCAATGGAGTTGGCGTAGTAGCGCAGCATGTCGATCTGGGCCCGCTCCGGGGTGACCAGCCCCCCGGATGTGCGGATCAGCCCGCGCCTGCGCATCTGCAGCACCGCGCTCCGGATCGCCACATCATGGGCGTGTTCGGGCAAATGAATGCTGGCCAACGGCATCCGCGCCACGGTTTCGCGCAGGGCCTGTAGGAGTGCCGCCTCACTCATCGCGCCGCGTTGCAACAAGAGATAGCTGACCATCGGCACTGGCAGCACCGGCACCACCTCTCCGATCCGGCGCATCAGCTCGGTCGACAGCATCCGCGCGCGATCTTCACGAGAGGTCTGCGGCAGTTCGCTAACGCTGAGCGGGCGGCCAAAGCTCACCGCCGCCTGCCCTGCATGCTGATACCGCCCGGTCAGCCAGAGCCAGAATTGCCGCAGCAAACGCAGCATCACCGCGCCGATCCGCGCCCGGAACCGCCGGTCGCCGGTCTGCGCCGCCCGGATCAGGATCTTGTCTTCCAGCACCCGGTCATAATTCAGCGCCACCGGCACAAAGACCACGTCCTTGCCCACCTCGGCGCTGCCATCCACGATGTATTTGAGCAAGCCATGTTTGGGCGGGGCCATCGCCCCCGTGAGGCTCAGGCCCCCTTCGGGAAACATCGCCTGCGTCACCCCCGCCCGCGTGGCCAGCCGCACATAAGCCGCCAGCACCGCCCGGTAGAGCGCATTTTGCGATTTGCGCCGGATGAAATAGGCTCCCATCGCCCGGATCAGCCGGCTCAGCGGCCAGACCCGCGCCCATTCACCCACCGCGTAGGACAGGGCCGAGCGTTTGGCGACCAGATAGGTCACCAGCACGTAATCCATGTTGGAGCGGTGGTTCATCACAAAAACCACGGTGGCGTCACGGTCGATGGCCTTCAAAAGCCCCTCGTCGTAACTGCCCAATCGCACCCGGTAGATCGCGTTCGACAGCAGCCGCGCCGCCCGGATCGCAAAACTGAAATAGGTGAACGCCGAAAAGGACGGCACGATCTCGCGCGCGTAGCGCCGCGCCTCCTCAAAGGCGACGTTTTCCGGGATGCCCTTTGCGGCCGCATGGTCCGAGACCGCCTGCGCCACCTGCGGGTCATAGATCAGCCGCTGGATCATATCGTAGCGGCGCGCCAGCTTGAACGGTTCGATCGGACGCTCCAGCCGCTGATTGAGCCGCGCCACTGCCCGTTCCAGCCGGCGGCGAAAGAACCAGCGCACCGAGGGAAACAGGAAATGCGACGCAAATGTCACCGCCGCAAACAGCAGGATCAGCACAAAAGCCCAAAGAGGAAGTTCAACAGTCTGCGTCATACCCGCACTCTTACTGCGCCCGCCTCTCGGCACAACTGCAACCGCGCATCTTCTGCGGTCGCAAAAGTCGCAGTGCAGCAATTGCCGCAACGCGGCGAATTGACAAGGTAGCATAATTCCAGTTTAGATCACCTCAACGTAACTTTATTGCTCACTCGATGATTCACGAGGCCCGCCATGTCGCTCGCGCAGAAAGACCGCCCCGAAGCCCCCAGCCGGGACCGGCCCTGGCTGATCCGCACCTATGCGGGCCATTCCACCGCCTCCGCGTCCAACGCGCTCTATCGCGCCAACCTTGCCAAGGGGCAGACCGGCCTGTCCGTGGCCTTCGACCTGCCCACCCAGACCGGCTATGACAGCGACCACGTGCTGGCGCGTGGCGAGGTGGGCAAGGTCGGCGTGCCGGTGGGGCACCTGGGCGACATGCGCAGCCTGTTCGACCAGATCCCGCTGGAACAGATGAACACCTCGATGACCATCAACGCCACCGCGCCCTGGCTGCTCAGCCTCTATATTGCGGTGGCCGAAGAACAGGGCGCGGACGTCTCCAAACTTCAGGGCACGGTGCAGAACGACCTGATCAAGGAATACCTCAGCCGCGGCACCTACATCTGCCCCCCGGCTCCCAGCCTCAAGATGATCGCGGATGTGGCGGAGTACTGCTATACAAACGTGCCCAAATGGAACCCGATGAACGTCTGTTCCTACCACCTGCAAGAGGCTGGCGCGACGCCGGAACAGGAATTGGCCTTTGCGCTCGCCACCGCGCAGGCGGTGCTGGACGAGCTGAAACCCCGCGTGCCCGCCGCGGACTTCCCGGCGCTGGTCGGGCGTATCTCGTTCTTCGTAAACGCAGGCATCCGCTTCGTGACCGAGATGTGCAAGATGCGCGCCTTTGTGGACCTCTGGGACGAGATCTGCCTGACACGCTACGTGGTCGAGGACCCCAAGTTCCGCCGCTTCCGCTACGGCGTGCAGGTGAACTCGCTCGGGCTGACCGAGCAGCAGCCTGAGAACAACGTTTACCGCATCCTGATCGAAATGCTCGCCGTGACGCTGTCGAAAAAGGCCCGTGCCCGCGCGGTGCAACTGCCCGCGTGGAACGAGGCCCTTGGCCTGCCGCGCCCCTGGGATCAGCAGTGGTCGATGCGGATGCAACAGATCCTCGCCTATGAGACCGACCTGTTGGAATACGGCGACCTCTTTGATGGCAACCCGGTGGTGGATGCCAAGGTCGAGGCGCTGAAGGACGGCGCCCGCGCCGAGCTTGCCACGCTGGAGGGTATGGGCGGCGCGGTTGCCTCCATCGAGTACATGAAATCCCGCCTCGTGGACGCCAACGCCGAACGCCTGAACCGGATCGAGGCCGGCGAAACCGTGGTGGTCGGCGTCAACAAATGGACCGAGGGCGAACCCTCGCCGCTGCAGACCGAGGATGGCGGCATCATGACCGTCGACCCGGCGGTGGAGGCCGACCAGATCGCGCGCCTTGAGGACTGGCGCAGGAACCGCGACACGGCCGAGGTCACCGCCGCGCTTGCCGGGCTCCGCGAGGCCGCCAGCACCGGCGCCAACATCATGCCCGCATCGATTCGCGCCGCCAAGGCCGGTGTCACCACCGGAGAATGGGCCGAAGAGATGCGCAAGGCCTATGGCACCTATCGCGGCCCCACCGGGGTCTCGGCCTCCGTCTCCAACAAGACCGAAGGGCTGGACGACCTGCGGGACGCGGTGAATGCGGTCTCCGACCAGCTGGGACGGCGGCTGAAATTCGTGGTCGGCAAGCCCGGTCTGGACGGTCATTCCAACGGCGCCGAGCAGATCGCCTTTCGCGCCCGTGATTGCGGAATGGACATCACATATGACGGTATTCGCCTCACGCCGCAGGAACTTGTCGCCAGTGCGCGTCAGGACGGCGCCCACGTTGTTGGCCTTTCGATACTGTCGGGCAGCCATTTGCCGCTGGTTGAAGACACCCTGACGCAATTGCGCGACGCCGGGCTCACTCATGTTCCGGTTGTTGTGGGCGGGATTATTCCCGACGAAGATGCAAAGAAACTGCTGAACATGGGGGTGGCGCGGGTCTACACCCCGAAGAATTTCGAGTTGAATTCGATCATGATGGATATCGTAGAACTGGCAGGTGCAAACTCTTCAGTTTAATTCACGCTCCGCTGAATTTCGCCAAAAAACAAAAAAATGAAAATTAGATGCTGAATAGCATCCAGAATTCGGGCAATAAGAGCGTTAGCCCGGATTTTGATCCGTGGCCACTAATCTACGGAGTAAAACAATGTCTCTTGACCTGACCGAGATGTCCCGCAAGGAGCTGCTTCAGCTCCAGAAGGACGTTGAAAAAGCACTGAAAGATGCCGAGCAACGCGAACGCACCGAGGCCCTGAAGGCCGTTGAAAAGGCTGCGGCGGAATATGGTTTTTCGCTGGATGAAGTCCTGACATCGCCCAACAAGGGGGCGGCGCGGAAATCAAAGGCGACGCCGAAATACCGCAATCCGGAAAATCCGGACGAAACGTGGACAGGCCGTGGCCGCAAACCGCATTGGGTGCATGCCGCCCTGAGCAAAGGCGTTGATATTTCTGAACTCGAAATCTGAACCGGGATCGCAATAAGTGACAGTTCATATTGGAGCAGAAAAGGGCGATTTCGCCGAAACCGTGCTCATGCCGGGCGATCCTTATCGTGCGAAATGGGCAGCGGAGACCTTTCTGAGTGATGTGCGCCTCGTCAACGAGGTCCGCGGCATGCTCGGGTTCACCGGCACGTGGAAGGGGCATCGGGTCTCGATCCAGGGCAGCGGCATGGGCATGCCATCGCTGTCGATCTATGCCAACGAGCTGATCCGGGACTTCGATGCCAAGACGCTGATCCGGATCGGATCCTGTGGCGGCATGCAACCCCACGTCAAGGTGCGCGATGTCATCGTCGCGATGACCGCAACCAGCGTCAACACGCCCTCCTCTAGCATTTTCAAGGACGTGAACTTTGCGCCAACGGCCGACTGGTCGCTGCTGCGCAACGCAGTACAGGCCGCCGAGGCGCAGGGGCTGACCCCGCATGTCGGGGGTATTTATTCCTCTGACACCTTCTATGACGAGCGCCCGGACCTGAACGAACAGATGGTCCGCCATGGTGTGCTGGGCGTGGAGATGGAAGCGGCGGAGCTTTATACGCTGGCCGCCCGCCACGGTCGCCGCGCATTGGCGGTCTTGACCGTGTCGGACCACCTGCAAACCGGCGAGGCCCTCCCGTCCGAGGAGCGGGAGCGCAGCTTTGGCGAGATGGTCGAAATCGCCCTCGCCGCTGCCTTCACCTGAGGTGACGCCACAGCGGGATCGGGACTGTACCACTCACCAGCCCCGGCCCGCGCAGAAAACAAACAAAGGGCCGCCAGCGCGGGCGGCCCTTTGTTATTGGCAGCCCTTTATATTGGCAGCCTGTCTATTGGAAGCCGGGCGTGCTCAGCGTCCGTGGCTGCGGTCATAGCCGTTGAGTGCGGGGCTGTGCCACGCGGCCAGGCTGCCCTCTTTGGGGGCGAAGACCTCCACCAGCATCGGATGGCAGGCCGCCGTATCGCTGGAATGCTCGGCCGAGCAATCCCCGCCCGGGCAGGCGCTCATGGCGCCAAGGAGGTCGATCTCGGCAAAAAACTCCAGGTAATCGCCCGGGCGCACCGGGCTTGCTTTCATGAAATACTGGCCGGTATCGCGGGTAAAACCAGTGCACATAAAGACGTTCAGCACGTCATGCACATGCGGTTCCGCCTCCGCCAGCGACAGGCCAAGGTGATCGGCCAGCGCCCGGGTCAGGTTTGAATGGCAGCAATGGTGATACTGGCTGCCTTGCAGCAGATTGCCGGTGTAGGGGTCACATCGCGTGCCAATCACATCATGCACGGAGCCGCCATAGGCATCGATGCCGTACCACTCCAGCGTATCGGCAATGATCGTCGCCATCGGGCGCATATAAGGCAGGTTCGACCACAGCCGCTCGCCCGTGGTGACATGGGTGCCATGCAGGGCGCGGGTCTTGCCGGAAAAGAACCGCTCGGAAATATCATTCCGGTTCCACAGGTTCAGATCCCCGACCTGCGGCCCCACAATGGAGGAGATACGGAAAAACTGCCCGGCGGCGACCTCAAAGGTGGCCGCTTCACGCGGCGGCACGGTGACCTCTGCGACCTTTTCCGCGCCGTCCCGTGCCGCGCGGTAGAGCGTCAGATCGGGCTTTGGCAGGGTCTCGTTCGGATAGCAAATCACCGGCGGCACCGCACGGCGGGTGTCTGCGTCGGCGGGGATGGGGAATTGGGTGTCGGACATTCTGCGCGGGTCTCCCTGTTCTGTTTTCTACCTGATACATGGCTTAACAGAACAAGGACAGCACCCGGACGACGGTTCACGCGCCTAGGGGCGTCTCAGCGTCCTGATGACCTCAGAGCACCACAACATCCAGCGGCGGGAAGCCGTTGAAGCCGATCGACGCATAGGTGGTGGTATAGGCCCCACAAGAGTGGATCACCACGCGGTCGCCGGATTTCAGCCCCAGCGGCAGCTGAACGGGCTGCTTTTCATAAAGCACATCGGCACTGTCACAGGACGGCCCCGCCAGCACACAGGCACCCATGGTCTCATGGTCGCGGTCGGTGGTGATCTTGTAGCGGATCGCCTCGTCCATGGTTTCCGCAAGACCGGAGAACTTGCCAATGTCGAGGTAAACCCAGCGGTGCAGGTCACTCTCGTGCTTGCGCGACACCAGCATCACCTCGGCAGCGATCGCACCGGCTTCGGCCACCAGTCCGCGGCCCGGCTCCGCCATCACCTCAGCCGCATCGGGGAAGCAGGCATTCACCCGTTTCATGACCGCGGCGGCATAATCCTGCGGCGCCATCACCGCATTGCGATAGCCTGCCGGGAAACCGCCCCCGATGTTCAGGAGCTTGAGGTCGTGGCCTGCCGCACGGGCCGCTTGCCAGACGTCGGCAACCTGATCGAGGATCGGCTCCCACATCTCAGGCTCGCGGGTCTGCGAGCCGACATGGAACGATAGCCCATGTGGCACCAGACCCAGCGCCACACAGCGGTCCATCAGCCCCACCGCCATATCCGGCGCGCAGCCGAATTTGCGGCTCAGCGGCCAATCGGCAGAAGACGCCTCAACGAGGATTCGAATGCAGATATGTGCGCCCGGTGCGTGCTCGGCGAGTTTCTCCAGCTCTTCCACCGCGTCCGCCGCATAATGGGTGATCCCCAATGCGTGCGCAAATGCGATGTCTGCGGGTTTCTTGATGGTGTTGCCAAAGGTGATGCGCGCAGCAGAGGCACCGGCAGCGCGGCACATCTCGATCTCGGCGCGGCTGGCGGCATCGAAATTCGACCCCAGCGCGCAGAGACGGCGCAGGATTTCCGGCGCCGGGTTGGCCTTGACGGCGTAGTGGATACGCGCCCGCCCCAGACCACGGGCAAGACCCACGTACTGACGCGCCACGGCCTCGCTGTCGATGACCAGCGTCGGGCGCTCGAACCGGGTGTTGGCGATATAGTGCAGGTGGCGGGGGACAGGGTGTGCGTCGTCGCGGGCAGCAGGCCCGGTCACATTTACATTCATGGTCATCTCCAAAAGACCCGGCCATATATGACCGCTCAGTTCCATCAGAGACGTTACCGTCGCTACGTAACCCTAGGGCTGTGAACCCTTTCGACAGAGGCGCGTGCGTTGGCGTCTTGAGCGCGCGTATCAGGCAAAACCTCGAGTCGATCAAGCACCAATTTCTGCAAGGAAGATATTTCTTTTCTGCATGGCTCCGCCTGCGGGCGCGCGCCACGGGGAACCGGCCTGGGTGACGCATCCCGGCGGCGCATCCCTCACTGCCATCTGCGACTTTGCAGCCTTCAAACAGCCGCAAGTCCCACGCGGCCGACCACATCGCATCCCCGAGAGTCCCCTCACGTTGGCACAACAGCCGCCCTGCGCGAGAGCGCGCATGAACTGGGAGGATGCGGGAGGAAGCGAACCTCCACGCAAGTTGAGTAAGCTATCAGCCAATGCTTTGGACACGAAGTTCCGGCCAGAGCGTTTGCCAGCGCTGTGCCTTGTTTTCGTAAGTTTCCGCGTCGAAGTAGGGAAGTGAATTCGGTCTGATAACTAAGTGATCGAGGTCCGCGAAGCCTTTGGGGGCATATACGTTCGCGATACCATCAGCCGATCCCGCGACGCCGAACATGCAAGCTGTCGCAAGAAAGCGGTCGATGCCGTCGGTCGCTCGTTGCAACGGGTCGTAAGGCACGCCAAATTTGTCCGGGTACCATAGATGGACCCGTGCTTGATTTCGAATTTCTATCTCTGCGTCAATACCGGCAAGTGCCTGCATGGCTTGGCGAATTGCGGCGTCCTCAGCTTCCCATGATAGGTCACTGTCATCGAAATAAAACAGGTCGTAATCTTTGATCCCATAACCGGGTGTGCGCCCGGTCTTTCTATTCCAGACGGTCTGGAAAAGACATCCGGACACCAACCAAACATCATTGAGCCCTGTGTAAGGCAGACGCTCCAAGATAGCCCGGTTCACTGGGTTGCCTAAGACAATTGAAGCAAATTCATCTGAGTCCATCTAAGCGCCAAGAAGAGTTTAAGATTCAGGTATACAGCAAGTACCTGAGAGTTCTTGCCAAAGCGATTGGTTAGACACCAAGGCAGGATCGGCATGGCGGAAAATTGCATTATTGAGCTTTTCGCGGAACTTCGCCTCACCGAGAACAAACGACGGGGTCTCCGGATATGGTCGTCGCATTCGCCGGGGGCGCTCCCGCCCCTTTGACCCTGCATCACAGATGCCGGGCAAAGCGTTGGGCCCGGCGCCGCCCCTGACGGGGCGGCGTGTCAACTGCCGCAGCCGAGCGCCGGGGTCAGCCCCGGCCCTGGCCGCGGCGGCAGTGCAGCGGAGCGCCGGGACCGCCCTCGACCGCTCCGCAGAAGGCACAGCGCCAGCCGCCGGCGCGGCGGTCCTGTCGCCAGCGGCAGTTGCGCGTCAGCGTGGTGGTGCGACGCCGCCAGTAGAGATAGGTCAGCGTGCCCAGCAGGAGGAGGATCAGAAGAACAGGCATATGCCGCATCTAGAGGCAGCGCCCCGGGGGACGCAAGCCATGGCGCTGGTGTTTTGAACCGCGACGCGCATCGGACCCTGCAGCCCGCAGCGCACCAGCCGGCCAGACCGTTGGTCGCACCACGGCAGTCGGGGCGCGGGGACTGGCGCGTCAGGCGGCCTCGTAATAGGCGACGACGCCGTCCTGCGGTGCCTCCACCTCGTGCAGGGTCACCGGCGGCTCCGGGCTGTAGTAGGCCCAGCTGTCTTCCAGCACGGCCAGGGCGTCGGTCGCCACTGCAACGGCGGCATCGGCAAGGATCTGCGGGGCGGACAGGGGGGATGTCATTGGGGAACCTCTCGGGTTGTCGGTGTCTGCGTCTCCCTCGACCGCCAATCTAGGCGCCCCGCCGCGGTGCCGCATCCCCTTGTTTTGCAAGCACGCCATGCATCCCGTGCAGATGTGGCGCCGGGTCGCATGGTCTGCCGCGCACCGGTGCCCCCTGCCCTGTTGCGGGGGAAGCGCACGCGGCATTGTCCCGGGCTTCAGATCTCTGTGGCACACTGGGCGGGTCGCGACACACCCAAAGACCAGGAGACCGGCCCGCCAGAGACCACCCCCTCATTGGGTGCAGGCAGGGTCCGATCCGAGCTCACTTTCGGACATGGGGCTTTCCACCCCATCCGATCCTCCGCCTTGATGGGCGGCCGCCTATTCTTCCTTCACGGGAGGACCCGTTAGGCCGATAGGCCGAACAGCCCCCGACCCTCCCCCCGGGAGGGGGCTTCACCCCCACCCAGGCTCGGGGGCCGTTCTCTGATCCCGTGAGGTCAGGCAAACAAAAACCCCGCAGCCGCTCTGGGCTACGGGGCAATTCATGCAACCTACCGGTCCCGGATCAAACGGTGCGTTCGACCATCATCTTCTTGATATGCGCGATCGCCTTGGCGGGATTAAGACCCTTGGGGCAGGTTTTGGCGCAGTTCATGATGGTGTGGCAGCGGTAGAGCTTGAAGGGGTCTTCCAGCTGGTTCAGGCGCTCTCCGGTGGCCTCGTCCCGGCTGTCGATGATCCAGCGATAGGCGTGCAGCAGCGCGGCGGGGCCGAGGTAGCGATCGCCGTTCCACCAATAGCTCGGGCAGGAGGTGGAGCAGGACGCGCACATCACGCATTCATAGAGACCATCGAGTTTCTTGCGGTCCTCGATGGACTGTTTCCACTCCTTGGCGGGGCGGTTGGTCTTGGTTTCCAGCCACGGCATGATCGAGGCATGCTGGGCATAGAAATGCGTCAGATCCGGGATCAGGTCCTTCACCACCGGCATATGCGGCAGCGGGTAGATCTTCACGTCGCCCTTCACCTCGTCGAGACCATAGATACAGGCCAGCGTGTTGATCCCGTCGATGTTCATCGCACAGGACCCACAGATCCCCTCGCGGCAGGAGCGGCGGAAGGTCAGCGTCGGGTCGATCTCGTTCTTGATCTTGATCAGCGCGTCCAGAACCATCGGGCCGCATTTGTCCATGTCGAGGAAATAGGTATCCACGGACGGGTTCTTGCCGTCATCCGGGTTCCAGCGATAGATCTGGAACTTGCGGACATTGGTTGCGCCTTCTGGCTTGGGCCAGGTCTTGCCTGTGGTGATCTTGGAGTTTTTCGGAAGTGCGAATTCGACCATGATCGTGTCTCCTTGCTTAGCTGCCCGCCACGGCTGCAAGGGGCAGCGCGCGCGGGGAGAGGGCTGGGCCCGGAGCGATCCGGGCGTCATGCGGGGCGCAGGATCTGCGCGATGTGTCGGGGCGGAGGCTCACGTCAGCACCTCCGGGTCAAAATCGGGCTGCGCCGCAACACGCGTCATCCGCGCCGCATCCGCAGGAAAGAGGGCCGCAAGCCGGTCCATGAAACTGCGGTCCAATACCGCCACGCGCAGCAGCGCGCGATACTCCGGGTCCGGCGCCATCGCCTGCCAGCGTGCCGTGACGCGCAGGCCTCCGGCCTCCGGGCTGCCCGCGTCAAAGCTGGATCCACCGCCATAGCCCTGCACCGCGCCGAGGGTGTTGTCCCGCACCGGCAGGCCCAGATCGGTCAGCACCCGCGCCCGATAATCCGCATCCGTCGCCCAGTCGTCATAGCAGATCGCGCAGCGTGCGGCGCTGTCGGCCTCCAGCACTTCGGCCAGGAGATCGCCATAGGTCGCCAGCGCCCGCGCCATCACCGCCATGCGATCCGCAGACCGGTAGGTTTCATTGCGTTGCAGCTTTTTCAACAGCGACGCGCTCCAATTGAGGAAGCTGCGGTAAATCAGCAGATCGCCGTCGAAACTGGTGCTTTTATAGGGGCCAGACAGGTTGTCCTTGCTGTCAAAACGCAGATGCAGCGTGTCCTCGTAAGAGAGCAGCAACAACGCCCCGTCACCTGCCCCTGCCGCGGCATCCCGCAGGCTGCCATCATATCGCTGGCCCGAGACCTCGATGCCATTGTGGTTGCGCAGCGGGTCATGACCGGGGCGGCAATTGTTCAAAAACAACGCATGATCCGCGTTGCGTTGCAGCCAATTGGCAATCGCATGGTTGCCGGATCGGCGCATGCCGGTCATCCGCAACGCCGATGCGGGCGCAATGCCAAGGGCGCTCCAGACATTTTCGACGGTGGCGAGGGCTGCGACAGAGGTCATGCCATCCCCCCTGCCGCCTGCGCAAAAGGGGCGCTTGCGGCCTCTGCCTGTTGGTCGGTTTCCAGCCGCGACAGCCAGTCCTTGTCGCTCTCATAGCCCAGCGTGATCAGATCGTCGCCATGACACTCCAGATAGCGCTCTGCGGCGGCGCGCGGCAGCTTGGACGGCCACTGGCGCGCCTTGCCCGAGGAGACATGGGTCGCGGTGCGCCCGACGCCGCTCTCGGAACTCAGGCCGCCAAACAGCGAATTGTCATAGTAGATCTGCCGCGCGGTTTCGATTTCGGCCTCGCTGAAGCCGAAGAAACGCAACACGCCAATAAAGATCGCGCAGTCCTGATCCGCAATCAGATCCTCATAGCGCAGATCCATCGCGCGGTCATGCCCATAGGGCCAAGCGAGCATTTCATTCAGTGTTTTCAGATGCATATTCTGCATCTCGAAATCCAGCTTGGCCGCCGGATCAGGCAGCGCCTGCAGGTGTTCCTGATAGCTCTTGCCACCAAGATCCTCGCGCGGGCCATGCAGGAACCTCTCTTGCCGGCCGGGACTGTTTTCGTGGTACCGCGCCCCGGACAACAACACATCGCGCGGATCGCGGATGATGTGCAGGAACCTTGCTTCTGGATTGTCGAACAGCTCCGGCGCAAAGGCCCCGGCCCAGTTCACCACAATCGCACGCCCCGTCTGCGGGATTTTTTTCCATCTGGCCGGATTGTGAACCGGCACGAAAGGAATATCGAGCGCCTCCCCGATCAAACGCCAGACACGCCGCATCCAGACGGTACCCGTCTTGTGATGCGTGCCGACGCACAAGATTCGAGGAGGCGCAACGCTCATTTAGAAGGTCCGTGCCTTCGGCGCGATGGTCTTGAGGCTGATGCCGCCTTCGTCCTCATTGGTCAGCGGATCAACGATCACCGGACGATAGCTGAGGGTGGTCTTGTTGCCCTCAACCCGCGCCACGGTGTGCACGCGCCAGTTGTCATCGTCGCGCTCGGCGTAATCCTCATGCGCATGGGCACCACGGCTTTCCTTGCGCGCCTCGGCCCCGACGATGGTCGCCAGCGCGTTGGGCATCAGGTTGGTCAGCTCCAGCGTCTCCATCAGGTCGGAGTTCCACACCAGCGAGGTATCGGTGACGTGGAGATCGTCAAGCTTGGCGGCGATTGCCTCCATCTTGCCGACGCCTTCCTTGAGGGTCTTGTCGGTGCGGAACACCGCCGCATCCGCCTGCATGGTGCGCTGCATTTCCAGACGCAACTCTGCGGTGGGCGTGCCGCCCTTGGCGTTGCGCAGCCCGTCAAAGCGGTCAAACGCCTTGTCGATCGACGCCTGGTTCAGCACCGGGTTCGGCGCCTCTGGGTCCACCACCTTGCCGGCGCGAATGGCCGACGCACGACCAAAGACCACCAGGTCAATCAAGGAGTTGGAGCCGAGACGGTTGGCACCATGCACCGAGGCACAGCCCGCCTCACCCACGGCCATCAGACCCGGCACGACGCCGGTCGGGTTGTCCTCGGTCGGGTTCAGCACCTCACCCCAATAGTTCGTCGGGATACCACCCATGTTGTAGTGCACGGTCGGCAGAACCGGGATCGGTTCTTTGGTGACGTCGACACCGGCAAAGATCTTCGCAGACTCGGAGATCCCCGGCAGACGCTCCGCCAGGGCCTCGGCCGGAAGGTGGGAGAGGTTCAGGTGGATATGGTCGCCGTCTGCGCCGACACCGCGCCCCTCACGGATCTCCATGGTCATGGAGCGCGAGACATAGTCGCGTGGCGCGAGGTCCTTGTAGTTGGGCGCATAGCGCTCCATGAACCGCTCGCCTTCGGAGTTGGTCAGGTAGCCGCCTTCGCCCCGCGCGCCCTCGGTGATCAGACAGCCGGAGCCGTAGATGCCGGTCGGGTGGAACTGCACAAACTCCATATCCTGAAGCGGCAGACCTGCGCGCGCCACCATGCCGCCACCGTCGCCGGTGCAGGTATGGGCCGAGGTTGCCGAGAAATAGGCCCGGCCATAACCGCCGGTCGCCAGCACCACCATCTTGGCGTTAAAGACATGCATGGTGCCGTCATCAAGCTTCCAGCACACCACACCCTGACACTGCCCGTCCTCGGACATGATCAGGTCGATGGCGAAATACTCGATGTAGAACTCGGCCTTCTGCTTGAGGCTCTGACCATAGAGCGTGTGCAGGATCGCGTGGCCGGTGCGGTCGGCGGCGGCACAGGTGCGCTGCACCGGCGGGCCTTCGCCAAACTCGGTGGTGTGGCCGCCGAAGGGACGCTGGTAGATCTTGCCTTCCTCGGTGCGCGAGAAGGGCACGCCGTAGTGTTCAAGCTCATAGACAGCCTTGGGCGCTTCGCGGGCGAGGTATTCCATCGCATCCGTGTCACCCAGCCAGTCGGAGCCCTTGACGGTGTCATACATGTGCCACTGCCAGCTGTCGGGCCCCATGTTGCCCAGCGAGGCGGCGATGCCACCCTGTGCGGCCACGGTGTGCGAGCGGGTCGGGAACACCTTGGTCACACAGGCGGTGCGCAGGCCTTGCTCTGCCATGCCGAGGGTGGCGCGCAGACCCGCACCACCGGCACCGACAACCACCACGTCATAGTCGTGGGTTTCATATTCATATGCTGTTGTCATTTGTATCGTGTCCTTCGCGCGGATCAGAGGGCGAGCTTGACGAGGGCAAACAGCCCCGCGGCAATCAGGGTGTAGGAAAACGCCGCCACGGCGATCAGCAGCAGTTTACCGGCCAGCCCGTGCACATAGTCCTCCACCGCGACCTGCGTTTCGCGCATCAGGTGAATGACGCCGACCACAAGGGTCAGCCCGGTGATGATGGCGGGAAGCGGCCGGGCGTAATAGGCCAGAACCTCTTCGTAGGTGCCGCCAAGGCCGAGGCCAAAGGTGATCACAAAGGCCGGAACCAGAACAACCAGCAGGATCGAGGTGACCATCATCTGCCAGTGGTGATGGGTGCCGGTGCCCCCTGCGCCCAGACCTTCGGCGCGCTTACGGTCAGTCAGAAATCGCATGTCAGATCTCCTTACAGCACGATGGCGGCGAGGATCGCCAGCACGGTTGCGCCCACGAACATGCCGCGCGCCATCTTTTCGGAGGTGGCGACCTCAAGGCAGTAGCCGAAGTCCCAGATCACGTGCCGCAGGCGGCCCAGCATGTGGTAGAAGATCGCCCAGCTTGCGAGCAGCAGCACAATGTCGCCGACAAAGCTGCGCAAGAGCCCGTCGATCACTGCAAAGGACGACGCGGAGGTCGCAGCCGCCAGCAACCACCACACCACCAGCAACGCCGCCCCGAGCGAGGCAATGCCGGTGATCCGGACCATGATGGAGGAGATGGAGGTAAGCTGCGGCCGGTAGTACGGCCCAATCATAAAGGGCGATAGCGGGCGGTTGCCCCGATTGACATCGGCCATGTTGGCTCCTTTCCGGTTAGCTGACGACGTTTTAGCCTATTTTTGCGCACTGTCACGCAAACGAGTGGTAAAAATCGCCTGTTAACGCTGCCGTTTGTGGCAATTTCTCCACGTTGTGATCACAAGCCAGATTGCTGTGATCACAAACTCCGATCCCAAGTAGAACAGTCAGAATCAGCACCGCCCATGCAAGGCAGAGGCATTCCCGATCCCCCCGGGACCGGACCACCTGCCACAGATCCGGTGCTGACCCGGGCCACGCAGCGCTGCCAGAGCGGCTTGCGATCGCAAGCCCGGCGCCCGCGCGCAAAGGCCGGCAGGGTCACATGCTGCCGGCCTCGGTATCTGATCCGCGCGCTGATCCGCGCCCTCGCGGTCAGGCGGCTTTGGTGTCAGGTTGCCTTGGTGTCAGGCTGCGTCGGCATCCGGGCGGCTGAAGTTGACCTCTCGCGTCACCTGCCAGCGTCCTGCCTCGAACACAAAGTCGATGCTGAGATCAATATGCATCCTGGGACCGCCCACCGGGATCTTGCGGGAGATCAGCACATGGCCGCGATCACCGCTCACCGTCAGGCTGTGGATCTTCGACCACATGTGCTCTTCGGGGATCTTGTCCTTGAAGGACTCGCCGATCAGCGCCATGAAACCCTGCTTGTCCAGGGTGACGAGACGGCCGTCGATGCTCAGATCCATGACCACGATGTCGTCGTGATAGATCCTGTCCAGCTCTGCCATATTGGCGCTGGTGCCGAAGGTCATCAGGTCCTGCACCTTGTCATGCAGGGCTTGCTCGGGGGTCTGTGTCATGGGGGTCTCCGTTTTAGGCGGCATAGGTGCCGTTGACAGGCGCGGCCTTCATGGGGCCACGACGAAACCCGATGCCCTTGGCGATCCAGGCCAGATCCGGGCGGGCAAAGGGCACGTTCGAGATGTCGATGATTTGCAGCACCCGATCCTCGTTCAGCACAAACAGGCCCGGCTCCGCGAAGGGCTCTGACACGTCCTGCCCGTTCCGGGGATCGGAAACATAGAGGCCGAGCGCCTGCATCTGGTCCACGGACAACCCGTAGGCCACCTCGTAACGAGGGTTCACCTCCGCCATCTGGGCGGCGGCACGGACGGCACTGTCGGCAGACACCGCCACCACATCGACGCCCAGCGCATGCAGATCGTCGAGGGTGTCGTTCAGCTGGCGCAGGTATTGGGTGCACAGCGGGCAATGTTTGCCGCGATAGACAACGACAAGCATCCAGTCAAAGCCCGCAGCGGGCGTTGAAATGTCGCGCGTGCCGCCATCAAGCACAGGAAGGGTGATCGCCGGAAACACCGTTCCGGCGGCAAGTTTGGGACTGGTCAATTTCGGGGACTCCTTATATGTATTGATTGATACATAAGTAGCGAACACACAGGGCGTCAAGGATTCTATATTGACTGTTACAAAAAAATTAGGCCGCCCCCGGACTTTCGACTACGATCAGGCGTTGCTGAAGGCGATGGCCGTGTTCTGGGAGAAAGGCTATGATGGCGCCTCGATGCGCGATCTCACCGGGGCCATGGGGATCACCGGGCCAAGCCTCTATGCGGCGTTTGGCGACAAGCGTGATCTCTACCTGAAGACCATCGACCACTACCGCGCCTCAGATGCCTGCACGCCGCTGGTCGTGCTGGAGGGCGAAGAGGACATCGAAACCGCGCTGCGCGGCTTTCTGGTTGCGGTCATCACATCGGCCACGGAGCATGACAGCGGCGCCAAGGGCTGCTTTATCAGCTCCAGCGTCGTGGCCTCGGTCGGTCAGGTGGAGGGCGTGGCCGCGCGCGTCGAGGAGACGATCTGCGAGGCCGAGGCGCGGCTGACGGCCCGCTTTCAGCACGAAATAGACAAGGGCACCCTGCCGCCCGATTTTCCGGCGCGGGAACGGGCGGCGCTGCTGTTCGACATCCGCCAGGGCTACATGTTCCGCGGCCGGGCCGGATGGACCCGCGCGCAGATGCTGAAGGACGTGCCGGAGCGGGTGGCCCTGCTGCTGTCCTGAGCGCCGCCGCGCCGACCCGCGCCAGTCATGTCAGGTCAGCTCGGGTTAGGTCGGATCAGGTCAGGTCGGATCAGCGGGCAAGCCCGGCGGTCTGCTTCACCACCTCGCGCAGCAGCTTCTTGCGGATTTCGCGCGGGTAGTCCTCATAACTGTCCGCATAGACCACAAAGGCGCCGGGGCCGTGGATGACATGTTCGAAGAAATAGGCGGCGAGGTCGTCCTCGCTGGCCTCGATCGCAATGGCGTTGACGGTGACCCGCGCCGCCGTCAGCCGGGCCCGCAGTGCCTCCGGGGCGATGCCCTCGTTGGACGGCCCGTCGCCCGACACATCCACCACCCGGCGGCGGCACTGCGGAACCGCGTCGAACATCGGCAAGGCAAAGGTCAGCAGCTCGCCGATGGCGGTGGAGTAGTTGCGCCACTTGCGGGAACTCTGTTCCACCGCATCGGCAAACCCTTCCAGCGCGACAAAATCCGGCACCGCGGTCCAGGGCACGGTGAGGGCCTGACGGGACATACCGCTCCATTGCACCAGCGCCACCTGCGCCTCTGCCCGCACCAGGGCCTCGCTGACCAGCGGGTCGCGCAGGGCAAAGGCCAGCCCCTGCATCTGCAGGTCATACTCGCGTGGGTCGACAGAGCCGGAGACATCCACCGCCAGCACCAGCGCAAGGTCGCAGGCGCGCGCGCTCCCCGGCAACAGGGCAGCGACCGCACTCACAGCCAAGAGGATCACATCGCGCATGGGATCGAGACTGCGGCCACCGGCCCGTGGGGGCAAGATCAAAGCGCGACCGCGGCCGCGACCTCGCGCATATGTCATTACCGGGCCGGGGCACCGGCGCATCGCCTGAATGCCAGCCGCTGGACCAGACGCGCGGGTCAGACAGGCAGCTCAGACAGGCATCAACGCCCAGTAGTCGAGATCCAGCAGCACCTCGGGCAGGTATTTGCCATCCGCGCCCCTGAGCTGGAACGGCGCGCCGCCGGAGGTCGCGACCAGCCGCAAGCGGATCGCTCCGACGCCGGGCCTGTCGGCCTCTGCCTTGTCGAGCACCTCGGACCAGGCGCGGATCGTGGTGCCGGACACGCAGGGGTTTGCATGCGCGCCGCCATTGAGCCCCACGATCATCTGCGCATTGGCCAGCCCGTTGAACGACAGCGCCCGCGCCATGGAGATCACGTGACCGCCATAGATCAGCCGGGTGCCATCGGGGCGCGCGGTGGTGTCGAAATGCACCTTGGCGGTGTTCTGCCACAGGCGGGTGGCCAGCATATGCTCGGCCTCCTCCACCGTGACACCATCGACGTGGTCGATCTGCTCGCCGATGGCATAGTCGCCCCAGCGGTGCGGCTCTCCGGCCAGTTCAAAATCATAGGCCGAGAAATCTAGCCCCGTCGGCAGCGACAGGTCTGCCGCAGTCAGGGCCGGTTGCAGCTCCGGCACCCGGGTCTCCGGTGCGTCGGCGTCGAGGTTGCCCTTGCGCACCATCACCCAGCGCACATAGTCCAGCACGCAGTCGTCGCGCTGGTTGAGCCCGCGCGTGCGCACCCAGACCACCCCGGTCTTGCCATTGGAGTTCTGCTTGAGCCCGATCACCTCGCTCTCGGCCCGCAGCGTATCGCCCGCATAGACCGGCAGATGCCAGCGCCCCTCGGCATAGCCCAGATTGGCGACTGCGTTCAGCGAGATATCCGGTACCGTCTTGCCAAAGACGATATGGAACGCCGCCAGGTCATCCAGCGGCGCGCCTTTGTCGTGACCAAGACCAACCGCGCGGGCAAATTCATCCGAGGAATAGAGCGCATGCCGCGCCGGGTAGAGCGCATGATAGAGCGCCCGCTCGCCGCCCGAGACCGTGCGTGGCACCGCGTGGCGGATCACCTCGCCCAGCCGGTAGTCCTCGAAAAAACGCCCGCGGTTGGTCTTGGTCATGTCAGTGCGCCCCCAGCTTGGTGTCGGGGGTATAGGTGCCGTCCACCTCCTTCACCACCGACTGGCCGCAGCGCATGATGCCCTTGACCGGGTCAAAGGTCTGGGTCGGGCTGCCGTAGAGCTCCCAACCCTTGTTCAGCGCCTCGGTGACCTTGTGGCAGAAGGCAGAGGTGTCGTCCTCGCTCAGGAAACGATAGAGTTTCATGTGTTACCCCGGAAATGGTGAGGGCCCGATCAGCCCGTGGATATAGCCGATCACACCGACCAGCAGGAAGGAAATCGCCAGGAACATCAGCCCCTTGGCGGTGGTGCCCTTGGGGCCTGGGGTCCATTCCGGCTCGGCGCGGTTGATCGCCATGACCTCGACCCCGGCCCAGACCAGCAGCGACCCGAACAGGATCACCGAGGCCAGATCACCGTTGACCAGCAGATGCGCCACCGCCCAGAGCGAGAAGCCCAGCAGCATCGGGTGGCGCATCTTGTGAAACAGCCGCCCCTTGCGCGGGCCCGGGCTGGTGAAGAACAGTGCCAGCACCATCAGCGCGTTGTTGATATGCACCATGAAGGACGGCGGCGCCCAGACATGGATGTAGTCGATGCCGCGATAGCCGATGACCATCAGCACCACGCTCGCCAGCAGCGCCAGCGCCACCAGCCCCTTGCCCTTGTCGCCGAGGGCCGCGCGTTGCGCCGGGGCGAGGCGTTTGAACAGGTGGGCGGCCCACCACAGGATTATGCCAAGTATCAGAAGTGCCATGTCTTTCTCCAACATCAGACCGGTGCCTGATTACAGCCCTATCCGCTGAGAGAGGCAATTGCATCTGCTTTCGCGATGATTTCACGCGCGGTCACAACATGCAGGTTTTCAACAATGCGGCCATCGACCACGGCCACCCCCTGCCCCGCGGCAGCGGCGGCGTCAAAGGCGGCGATCTGGCGGCGGGCCAGATCGACCTCGGCCTCCGAGGGCGCAAAGGCGCGGTTGGCGATCTCCACCTGCGCCGGGTGGATCAATGTCTTGCCGTCGAACCCCATGTCGCGACCCTGTTCGCATTCCGCCATCAACCCCGCGTCATCCTTGAAGGCGTTGTAGACCCCGTCGACGATCACCTTGCCCGCCGCCTTGGCCGCCAGCAGGCACAATCCAAGACCACTCATCAACGGCAGGCGATCGGCGCGGAACCGGGTCTGCATGTCCTTGGCCAGATCATTGGTGCCCATCACCAGCCCCTGCAGCCGCGGATGTGCGGCGATCTGGGCGGCGTTCAGCATGCCCTGCGGCGTCTCCATCATGGCCCACAGCGGCAGGTCCCCGGTGATCTCTGCCAGCGCGTCGAGGTCGGCGGGCGAAGACACCTTCGGCAGGAGGATGGCGTCACAACCCATGTTGGCAGCCGCCTCTGCATCCGCACGCCCCCATGCGGTGTCGAGCCCGTTGATCCGCACGATCTTCACGCGGTTGCCATAGCCGCCTGCCGCCAGCGCCTCGGCCAGGGTGGCGCGGGCGTTGTCCTTCTCCTCTACCGAGACCGCATCCTCCAGATCAAAGATGATCGCATCCACCGGCAGGCTGCGGGCCTTGTCCAGCGCGCGGGGCTTTGATCCCGGAATATAGAGGACGGAACGATGAGGGCGGGCGCGCGGATCCATGGGGCTCTCCAGATCTGACAAGGTCACAATATTACCCAAATCGCTACATTTGACGCGGAATAATTTCAAGGCGAATTGCGCCGCATCGCAGAAATTATCCAGGCGGCGTGTATCGGAAATCTGATAAACGCTTGAATTACAACATGAACGCCCCATTAACCAGTTCTTTGGACCTCTCTGTCAGTCTGAACCATACCGGCGCTCTTCTCCGGCGGGTGTTCCGCTCTGGCGCCATGTGGGCCTTGGGTCCGCAGTCATGATTACGTCACCAGAAAACCGGTCCGTCCCAGGTCGCCGGGGTGCCTGTTCGGCGCCCTGCCGGGGGAGCCGTTCCGAAAGGGGTAAAACCTATGATGAAGACGCTGTTCACATTCTCCGCAGGGCTGATCCTGGCCCTGACCGCCCAGATGGCCACCGCCCAGAGCCAGAATTGCGCGCCGCGCGAAATGGTCGTGAAGCGGCTGGCCGAGAAATATGGCGAGAGCCGCCAGAGCATCGGCATGGGCCAGCAGGGCATGGTGATGGAGACATTTGCCTCCAACGAGACCGGCTCCTGGACCATCACCGTCACCACTCCCAACGGCATGACCTGCCTGGTGGCTTCGGGCCAGTCCTATGAGGTCCTGGCCGAGGCGCTGCCGGCGATGGACACCGACGCCTGATCGCACCGGACCCGGCCGCCACGACCCGCACGCGGGGACGCGTTCGGGTCAGGCCACCCCGCGCGTGGGGACGCGTTCGGGCAAGGCCACATGGGGTCAGGGGCTGCGGGTCTGGGTGCAGGGAAGGGTCTGCAAAACCCGGGCATAAGGGATGCGCAGGTCCCCCGATTCGCCGCATCACCAGCGATGTCTCACCGCGTGTATCGTCTCGGCACCGTACTGTGCCGGGGCGCCCCGCGACGCCAGCGTCAGGGTGCAGCAGCGGGGTCGGCCGCGCCATCCGGTGCCCGACTTCCTTCGCAAAATCAACACATGTTGTCGCAAACAGACACAAAGCAGCACCCCTCTCCGGAAATGCCGCATCGCAGAACACTTGCGAAGCGGCACCGAACGCCGTAGGCATCGGGTCAGAAATCAACCGGACCGGAGAGATTATCCCATGGCACGACCCAAAATCGCCCTTATCGGCGCAGGTCAGATCGGTGGCACCCTCGCGCATCTTGCAGCCCTCAAGGAACTTGGCGACGTCGTTCTGTTCGACATCGCCGAAGGCACCCCCGAAGGCAAGGCGCTGGACATTGCCGAATCCGGTCCTTCCGAGGGCTTTGACGCCAGCCTCAAGGGCACACAGGACTATGCCGACATCGCAGGCGCAGACGTCTGCATCGTGACCGCAGGTGTGCCGCGCAAGCCGGGCATGTCCCGCGACGACCTGCTGGGCATCAACCTCAAGGTGATGAAATCCGTCGGCGAAGGCATCCGGGACAACGCCCCCGACGCCTTTGTGATCTGCATCACCAACCCGCTCGACGCGATGGTCTGGGCGCTGCGCGAATTCTCCGGCCTGCCGCACGAAAAAGTCTGCGGCATGGCAGGCGTGCTGGACAGCGCCCGCTTCCGCCACTTCCTCGCCGAGGAATTCAACGTCTCGATGAAAGACGTCACCGCATTTGTGCTGGGCGGCCACGGCGACACCATGGTGCCGTCGGTGCGCTACTCCACCGTGGCCGGCATCCCGCTGCCCGATCTGGTGAAGATGGGCTGGACCACCCAGGACAAGCTCGACGCCATCGTGCAGCGCACCCGTGATGGCGGCGCCGAAATCGTTGGCCTGTTGAAAACCGGCTCTGCCTATTACGCGCCGGCGACCTCGGCGATCGAGATGGCCGAAGCCTACCTGAAGGACCAGAAGCGCGTCCTGCCCTGTGCCGCCTATGTGGACGGCGCGCTGGGTCTGAACGGCATGTATGTCGGTGTGCCGACCGTGATCGGTGCCGGCGGCATCGAGCGCATCGTCGACATCAACCTGAACGCGGAAGAGCAGGCCATGTTCGACACCTCCGTGAACGCGGTCAAGGGTCTCGTGGACGCCTGCAAGGGCATCGACAGCTCGCTGGCCTGAGCCACGACACGATAACACAGATCAAAGCGCCCTGTTCCGGGGCGCTTTTTTCTTGTCCCTGCGGTGTCACGCTGCACCGCAATTGTGGAGCCCCCGCACATGCCCCCGCACCAGACACCGCCGGAGATCGAGACCCGACGCCTGCTCCTGCGTGGCTGGAAACCGGATGATCTGACCCCATTTGCCGCGATCTGCGCTAACCCGGATGTCATGCGCTACATCGGCACTGGCGCGACCCTGACGACCGAGGACACGGCGCGACGCATCGCATCCTTCGAGGCGCATTGGGCGGAGCGCGGATATGGTCTGTTCGCGGTGCAATCGAAGGCCACCGACGACCTGATCGGCTTTGCCGGGTTGTCCTGGCCCGGGTTCCTTCCGGAGATCCTCCCCGCGGTCGAGATCGGCTGGCGGTTTGCCAAGGCACACTGGGGGCACGGCTACGCCAGCGAAGCGGCAACGGCGGCGCTGGAGTTTGGCGTCGGGACGCGCGGCCTCACGGAGATCGTCAGCATCTACCAACCCCAAAACGCCGCCTCCGGGCGCATCATGCAAAAGCTCGGGCTGGTATTTGACCGGCGCACCCTGGACCCGAGCTGCGGGCGCGCGGTCGAGGTCTATCGCCTGCCCAGACCGTGACGGCCGGGGGATCGCCCCAACAGGGCGACGGGTGCGGTCGCCTGAAACGCACCCATCCCACATCGCCCAAGGGTGCAGAGGCGCCCGGATTCCGACCACATGAAACCGCCCCGACTGCCGCTGCAAACAGTGACCTCCAGTTGCTGGAAGCCTCTTGACGCCGGGCACATCCTGCATCCGCCTTCGGGGAATGCCTGCACGAATCGGCTGTTTTTTAGCGTTTCAGTTATGTGATCACACCCCCCAAACCTGTGATCACAAATCCGAAAAAACTTCATCATTTAGCGCTCACCGGGCAGAAAACCCTTTAACCTCCTGTTTGAAGACGGCGTACTAGCAAGGGACAATTGCAGCCAGACGGGACAGTTTCTCATGAACATCCACGAATATCAGGCCAAGGCCCTCCTCCGCAGCTACGGCGCTCCGGTTTCCGACGGGCGCGTGGTAAAGAAAGCCGACGAAGCCAAGACCGCAGCCGGTGAGCTGGACGGGCCGCTCTGGGTGGTGAAGGCCCAGATCCACGCGGGTGGCCGCGGCAAGGGCTCCTTCAAGGAGGCCGATGCGGGCGAAAAAGGCGGCGTGCGCCTGACCAAATCGGTGGAAGAAGCCGCAGAAGAAGCCAAGAAGATGCTGGGCCGCACCCTTGTGACCCATCAGACCGGCCCGGCGGGCAAGCAGGTCAACCGGATCTACATCGAAGCCGGCTCCGGCATCCAGACCGAGCTCTATCTGGCGCTGCTGGTGGACCGCGTGACCTCGCGCGTGTCGTTTGTATGCTCCACCGAGGGCGGCATGGACATCGAAGAGGTCGCCGCAGAGACCCCGGAAAAGATCCTGTCCTTCTCCGTCGATCCGGCCACCGGCTACCAGCCCTACCACGGCCGTCGCATCGCCTTCTCCCTCGGCCTTGAAGGCGCGCAGGTGAAGCAGTGCGTGAAACTGATGGGTCAGCTCTACCAGGCCTTCATCGACAAAGACATGGAGATGCTGGAGATCAATCCGCTGATCGTGACCGACAGCGGCGACCTCAAGGTGCTGGACGCCAAGGTCGGGTTTGACGGCAACGCGATCTATCGCCACGCCGACATCGCCGAACTGCGCGACACCACCGAGGAAGACCCCAAGGAGCTGGAAGCGTCGAAATACGACCTGAACTACATCGCGCTCGATGGCGAGATCGGCTGCATGGTGAACGGCGCAGGCCTGGCGATGGCCACCATGGACATCATCAAGCTGTATGGCGCGGAGCCTGCGAACTTCCTCGATGTGGGCGGCGGCGCCACCAAGGAGAAAGTGACCGAAGCGTTCAAGATCATCACCTCCGACAAGAACGTCAAAGGCATCCTTGTGAACATCTTTGGCGGCATCATGCGCTGCGACGTGATCGCAGAAGGCGTGATCGCGGCCGTGAAGGAAGTCGGTCTTGAGGTGCCGCTGGTTGTGCGTCTCGAAGGCACCAACGTCGAGAAGGGCAAAGAGATCATCGCGACCTCTGGCCTGAACGTGATTGCCGCGGATGACCTGTCCGACGGGGCCGAGAAGATCGTGAAAGCGGTGAAGGGCTAAGTTGGTCAATCACGTTGCCATAGCAAGCGTCGGCTTTGCCGTGTTCATATTCATGGTGCTTATTCTGCTTGGAGCAGAAGCCATGAGGAAAACACACGGTGAAGGCACCTTGCTGGAGGGACAACGAGATATTGCTGACAAATACGGTTGGGGTGACTGGGAGCGTATCAAACAACATCCGCACATGCTGATGGTTCAAGTCTGGATGCTTCGCTTTGCCACCCTCGCCGCCTTTTTCTTCACTTGTTGGCATGCAGCCAGTGCAGTCAATTCTTTGTAGGAAACTTCCAAGATGGCAGTCCCCGTCGACCATAACACTAAAGTGATCTGTCAGGCCTCACCCGCCCGCAGATTTCATGGTCGTGGGCCGGCAGCCATAGTGTGATCTGAGCAGAGATACTGAACCCGATGAAGCTTTCGACTTATATCATCTCTCTGACCCGTGCCAAAGGGCGTCATGCGCAGATGCGTGCGACGCTGGCGGATGCGGGTATAGAGGCGGAGTTTGTCGAGGCCGTGGATCTGGCTGAAGCCTCGGAGGCGGAGCTGTTGCAGCAGTGCAAGAGCTTTGGCCCCTGGGGGGTGTTTGCCCATGGCAACATGGCCTGCACCCTGAGCCACGCCAAGGTTTGGGAGCAGTTTCTGGCGTCGGATGCGGATGTTGCCCTCATTTTTGAGGATGACGTCTTCATCTCGTCGGAGTTGCGCCAATGGACCGCGGATCTGAGCTGGTGGCCGCAGGGCTGCGATCTGCTCAGTCTGGAGTTCTGGCGCAGCAATACCATGAAAGTGCTGCTGGGATCAGAAACGCACGCACATCTGGGCCGCGACGTGGCGCCGATGTTGTCGCGCTATCCCGGCGCGGCGGGCTATATGCTGACCCGGCGCGGGGCCGAGGTGCTGCTGGCACAGGCGCCGTTCGATCAGACCGTGGACTCGCTTCTGTTCAACCCGATGGTGTCCGGGCCCGCGCGGAGCCTGACCCCATATCAGATCACCCCTGCCCTGGTCACACAGGGCAACACCCCTCCTGACGAGGGCACCTTTCTGGGCCATGCGCAACGCAAGCCCGAGGGTGCGCTCTACCGCAAACAAAAACGCCTGCGGGGCATGGCCGAGCTGCGCGCTCTGCCCCTGCATCTCCTTCGCCTGATCTCGGGACGCGCACGGCTTGTGCGGGTCACCTATGCGGATCGGGCGCTCACCGACGACAGCGCGGCACGTGCCGCCGAGGCACAAACCGCATAATCGAAAGGAAAGGACATCATGGCAGTCCTCATCGACGAAAACACCAAAGTCATCTGTCAGGGTCTCACCGGCTCTCAGGGCACCTTCCACACCGAACAGGCCATCGCTTATGGCACCAAGATGGTCGGCGGCGTGACCCCCGGCAAGGGCGGTCAGACCCACCTCGACCTGCCGGTGTTCAACTCCGTGCATGAAGCCAAGCACGTGACCGAGGCCAACGCTTCGGTGATCTACGTGCCGCCGCCGTTTGCCGCCGATTCCATCATGGAGGCGATCGACGCCGAGATGGAACTGATCGTCTGCATCACCGAGGGCATCCCGGTTCTGGACATGATGAAGGTGCAGCGCGCGCTCGAAGGCTCCAAATCGCGCCTGATCGGCCCCAACTGCCCCGGCGTGATCACCCCCGACGCCTGCAAGATCGGCATTATGCCCGGCCACATCCACAAGCGTGGCTCGGTTGGTGTTGTGTCCCGGTCCGGCACCCTGACCTATGAGGCCGTGAAGCAGACCTCTGATATCGGTCTGGGCCAGTCTTCGGCTGTGGGTATCGGCGGCGACCCGATCAAGGGCACAGAGCATATCGACGTGCTGGACATGTTCCTCGACGATCCGGAAACCCAGTCGATCATCATGATCGGTGAGATCGGTGGCTCTGCCGAGGAAGAAGCGGCGGAATTCATCGCCGAGCAGAAGAAGAAGGGCCGCTGGAAGCCGATCGCAGGCTTCATCGCAGGTCGCACCGCCCCTCCGGGCCGCCGCATGGGCCACGCGGGCGCGATCGTTGCCGGCGGCAAGGGCGGCGCCGAGGACAAGATCGAAGCGATGAAATCCGCAGGCATCGTGGTTGCCGACAGCCCGGCCACCCTGGGCGAAGCGGTTCAGAAAGCGATCGCAAACGGCTGATGCAACCGCATCCGACATATAGCGAGAGATCATCTGATGATCTGCGGGGTGGGCGTTTTGCGCCCGCCCCGGTTCTGCCTGTCCTGCGCAGAGCCACGGACCCTGTTGCTGATGCGGCGCTCTGGCCGCCTTCGCCACAAGATCCGCCAGCCCCCTGATACGGAATTTACGCCCTTTCGGGCTTTCAGCCCCGGACAACAGGCTGATTGCTTACGGTCCAAACCCATATGAGGCATAACAATGACCGACCAAAGCCCCAACGACATCTTTCATGCGTCCTCTTTCATGCAGGGGCACAATGCGGAGTATCTGGAGCAGCTCTATGCCCAATACGCCAATGATCCGGGTGCGGTGGACGCCGCCTGGGCAGAGTTCTTCCGCGCCATGGGCGACGGCGACATGGACATCAAGAAAGAGGCCGCCGGGCCGAGCTGGGCACGCAGCGACTGGCCGCCGGCCCCCGACGATGACCTGACCGGCGCGCTGACCGGCGAGTGGCCCGCCCCGGCCGAGGCCAAGGCCGCCGGCAAGAAGATCGCGGATAAGGCCAAGGAGCATGGCGTTGCGGTGTCCGATGACGCCATCAAACGCGCGGTGCTCGACTCGATCCGCGCCATCATGCTGATCCGGGCCTACCGGATCCGGGGCCATCTGGCCGCGGACCTCGACCCGCTGGGCATGCGCGCCAACACGCCCCACCCGGAGCTGGACCCCAAGACCTACGGTTTCAACGATTCCGACATGGATCGGCCGATCTTCATCGACAATGTGCTCGGGCTTCAGGTCGCACCGATGCGCCAGATCGTCGACATCGTGAAGCGGACCTATTGCGGCACCTTTGCGCTGCAGTACATGCATATCTCCGACCCGGAGCAATCGGCATGGCTGAAAGAGCGTATCGAGGGCTACGACAAGGAAATCCGCTTCACCCGCGAGGGCCGCAAGGCGATCCTCAACAAGATGGTCGAGGCCGAGGGGTTCGAGAAATTCCTGCACGTCAAATACATGGGCACCAAGCGGTTTGGTCTCGACGGCGGCGAGAGCCTGATTCCGGCAATGGAGCAGATCATCAAGCGCGGCGGCAACCTGGGCGTCAAGGATATCGTCATCGGCATGCCGCACCGGGGCCGCCTGTCGGTTCTGGCCAATGTGATGCAAAAGCCCTATCGCGCGATCTTCAACGAATTCCAGGGCGGGTCGTTCAAGCCCGAAGACGTGGATGGCTCGGGCGATGTGAAATATCACCTCGGCGCGTCCTCGGACCGCGAGTTTGACGGCAACAAGGTCCACCTGTCGCTGACCGCGAACCCCTCGCACCTGGAGGCGGTGAACCCGGTGGTGCTGGGCAAGGTCCGCGCCAAGCAGGACCAGCTGAATGACCGCGCGGATCGCACCGCGGTGCTGCCGATCCTGCTGCACGGCGATGCGGCCTTTGCGGGTCAGGGCGTTGTGGCGGAGTGTTTTGCGCTCTCCGGTCTGCGCGGCCACCGCACCGGCGGCACCATGCATATCGTTGTGAACAACCAGATCGGCTTCACCACGGCGCCGCATTTCTCGCGTTCCTCGCCCTACCCCACCGACAACGCGCTGGTGGTTGAGGCGCCGATCTTCCACGTCAACGGTGACGACCCGGAGGCCGTGGTGCATGCAGCCAAGGTCGCAACCGAGTTCCGCCAGAAGTTCCACAAGGACGTGGTGATCGACATCTTCTGCTACCGCCGGTTTGGTCACAACGAAGGCGATGAGCCGATGTTCACCAACCCGCTGATGTACAAGAAGATCAAGGGCCACAAGACCACCCTGAGCCTCTATACGGAACGTCTGGTCAAGGACGGCCTGATCCCCGAGGGCGAGATCGAGGACATGAAGGCGGCGTTTCAGGCGCATCTGAACGAGGAGTTCGAGGCCGGCAAGAACTTCAAGCCCAACAAGGCCGACTGGCTGGACGGGCGCTGGTCGCACCTCGACAGCAAGGACGAGGATTACCAGCGCGGCGAGACCGCCATCAAGCCCGAGACGCTTGACGAGGTCGGCAAGGGTCTGACCACCCTGCCCGAGGGCTATCCGGTGCATAAGACCATCGGGCGTTTCCTCGATGCGCGCAAAAAGATGTTCGACAGCGGCGAGGGCTTTGACTGGGCCACCGGCGAGGCGCTGGCCTTTGGCTCGCTGCTCACCGAGGGTTATCCGGTGCGCCTGGCGGGGCAGGACTCCACCCGCGGCACCTTCTCGCAGCGGCATTCGGGCATCGTCAATCAGGACACCGAAGAGCGCTATTACCCGCTCAACAACATCCGCAAGGGTCAGGCCTCTTACGAGGTCATCGACTCGGCGCTGTCGGAATATGCGGTTCTGGGGTTTGAATATGGCTACTCGCTGGCGGAGCCCAACGCGCTGACGCTCTGGGAAGCGCAGTTCGGCGATTTTGCCAATGGCGCGCAGATCATGTTCGACCAGTTCGTGTCCTCGGGTGAATCGAAATGGCTCAGGATGTCGGGCCTTGTCTGCCTGCTGCCGCACGGGTTCGAAGGCCAGGGGCCGGAGCACTCCTCCGCGCGTCTGGAGCGGTTCCTGCAGATGTGCGGTCAGGACAACTGGATCGTGGCGAACTGCACGACGCCGGCGAACTACTTCCACATCCTGCGCCGCCAGCTGCACCGGACCTTCCGCAAGCCGCTGATCCTGATGACGCCGAAATCGCTGCTGCGTCATAAGCTTGCGGTCAGCAAGGCGCATGAGTTCACCACCGGATCGTCGTTCCACCGGGTTCTGTGGGATGACGCGGAAACCGGCGCGTCGGAGACCAAGCTGGTCGAAGACAAGAAGATCAAGCGCGTGGTGCTGTGCTCCGGCAAGGTCTACTTCGATCTGCTGGAAGAGCGCGACGCCCGGGGCATCGACGATGTCTACATCATGCGGATCGAGCAGTATTACCCCTTCCCGGCGATCAGCCTGGTGAAGGAGCTGGAGCGGTTCAAGGATGCGGAGATGGTCTGGTGTCAGGAAGAGCCCAAGAACCAGGGCGCCTGGACCTTTATCGAGCCCAATATCGAATGGGTTCTCACCCGCATCAAAGCAAAACACACCCGTCCGGTTTACGTCGGACGCGCCACCTCGGCCTCGCCTGCAACCGGCCTGGCCAGCGAACACAAAGCCCAACAAGCGGCGCTCGTTGACGAAGCGCTGAGCATCTGAGGAAGATTGAGATCATGACCACCGAAGTGCGCGTGCCCACCCTGGGCGAATCCGTGACCGAAGCCACCGTCGCCACCTGGTTCAAGAAACCGGGTGACAGCGTGGCGCAGGACGAGATGCTCTGCGAGCTGGAGACTGACAAGGTGACCGTCGAGGTGCCGGCGCCCGCCGCAGGCACCCTGGCCGAGATCGTCGCCAAGGAAGGCGAGACCGTCGGCGTCGATGCGCTGCTGGCCAATATCGCCGAGGCTGGCGAAGCGGGCCCGGAAACCCCGGAGCCGAAAGCCGACGACAGCGCAGGCCAGGCCCCGGCCGCAGGCGCGGGATCCGTCGATGTGATGGTGCCGACCCTGGGCGAAAGTGTCTCCGAGGCGACCGTCTCCACCTGGTTCAAGAAAGTCGGCGACAGCGTCGCGCAGGACGAGATGCTCTGCGAGCTGGAAACCGACAAGGTTTCCGTCGAGGTGCCCGCACCTGCCGCCGGCGTTCTGGCAGAGATCACCGCGCCGGAAGGCACCACCGTCGATGCATCTGCCAAACTGGGCGTCCTCTCCGGCGACGGTGCAGCGGTGGCGGCGGCCCCGGCTGCAGCGCCCGCGGCCACTGACGCGCCTGCCGCCGCGTCCAAGGACGTCGCCAATGCGCCATCGGCGGAAAAGGCGATGGCCGAGGCCGGTCTCTCCGCATCGGATGTCAAAGGCACAGGCCGCGACGGACGCATCATGAAAGAAGACGTCTCTGCCGCAATCGCCGCCGCAAAATCCGCGCCCGCCCCTGCTGCGGCCCCTGCGGCCCCGCGCGCGCCGGTGTCTGCCGATGATGCCTCGCGCGAAGAACGCGTAAAAATGACCCGTCTGCGCCAGACCATCGCCAAGCGTCTGAAGGACAGCCAGAACACCGCTGCCATGCTCACCACCTACAACGAGGTCGACATGACCGAGGTGATGGCGCTGCGCAACGAATACAAAGACCTGTTCCTGAAGAAACACGGCGTGAAACTGGGCTTTATGTCCTTCTTCACCAAGGCCTGCTGCCATGCGCTGAAAGAAGTGCCCGAGGTCAACGCCGAGATCGACGGCACCGACATCGTCTACAAGAACTTCGTCCACATGGGCATCGCCGCTGGCACGCCCACGGGTCTGGTGGTTCCGGTCATCCGCGACGCCGATGCGATGTCCTTTGCCGACATCGAAAAAGCGATTGCCGAGAAAGGCGCGCGCGCCCGTGACGGCAAGCTGTCGATGGCGGAAATGCAGGGCGGCACCTTCACCATCTCCAACGGTGGTGTCTATGGCTCGCTGATGTCCTCGCCGATCCTGAACCCGCCGCAGTCCGGTATCCTGGGCATGCACAAGATCCAGGACCGCCCGATGGCGATCAACGGCAAGGTGGAAATCCGCCCGATGATGTATCTGGCGCTGTCCTATGACCACCGTATCGTCGACGGCAAAGGCGCTGTGACCTTCCTCGTGCGCGTCAAGGAAGCGCTGGAAGATCCCCGTCGGTTGTTGATGGATCTGTGATTTGTTGGATGCAAACGGCAAACGGTGGAATGTTGCGCGACTCTCACTGAGAGTTGCGCAAATTCTCCTTTTCGGCGTCTTTGTTCAGCAAGCCTATCCGTCTGTTCGAAGTGTCTACCATCTGTGGCGCGCTCCTGATCTACTGTGGTACGCGCTCACTGACACTGGATTGGGTGCGCTGACCGTCCTAGTGATGTTTGCACTCTTCAGAGTGTCCAAGGCCGTTGTGGCAACGATGGCGAGCATGTTCGCAATAGCGGGCGTTCACGATTTCATTCTATATGAGTGGCGCGACTGGATGCTGGATGATCTTATGTGGGCAATTCCTTTCGGATTATCAGCCATATGTCTATTCATCTCGATTTATTTCGACAAACGTTTCAGCCCGCCCCTTCCCTCCGTTTAAACCTGATCCCCTGTCTCCCATGACGCAAAATCTCCCTGCTGCCGATCTACGCGAGACCTTGGTCCGATTAGCCGAGGGCCTAGATTACTTTCGCACGTGGCGCATTGCTCAGCTGGAAGCCACGCTCCCAGCGGGAGAAACGCTGGATCTCAACTCCGTTGTGGTGCCCGGGAGTTTCTTTCTAGATATTTACGATCAGCAGTCTCGCAAAAGCGATCGCAAGCAAATTCTAAAAGAGGTCCAAAGCTGGTACGCCCACACTGCCAATGAATTTCATGCGTTTATGAAATCCGGCGAGCAGGAGGTTGTGCAGGACATCACCGCTTTCCTCGCCCGGTTTCGCGCGGATATCGGGTTTGATTTCTTTTCGGAGTCTGGCCTCATACGCAAAACGATGAACAAGGCCGTAAAACGCGGCAAACTTGTAAATGACGCGGAGTGGTACGTGCTTCAGGAATTTATGGTGGGCGGTACAGCGGGCGATTTCACCCCCGAGGAGATCGCCCAGATCCAACACCTGATGACAGAGTATGAGAGCGCAAAATGACCCCCGAACTCACCGCCCTCACCCTTGCTGCCCTGCTTCAGGTTTTTCAGATCGCCTTGATGGCGGTGCCCGCGAACCTTGAGCTGAAGTCGGGCCAGACCATGGGGCCCCGTGACCGGGACCGCATGGGCGGGGACCTGCAAGATCAGGTCTCCAAACGCACCGCGCGGCTCTTCAGGGCGATGAACAACCACTTTGAGGGGCTGATCCTCTTTTCGATCGCCTGCGTCGTGGTCACGCTCGCGGGGCAATCCTCTCTGTTCACCACCGTCTGCGCCTTTTCTTACCTCGGCGCGCGGGTGCTTTATATCCCGGCCTATGCCTTTGGCTGGGTGCCGTGGCGCAGCCTGATCTGGGCCGTGGGCTATCTCGCGACCGCGGCGATGCTGGTGGCCGCCCTGATATGAGCATCACTAGGCATATCCTGCGCCTGGGCCTACTTGGGCTGGGGCTCGGCGTGTCCATTTTCGCCTATACCAAGGTGATGGCGCGCACGGGGTCCGGCACACCGCCGCCAATGGCCGAAGTCAACCAATTGGCGGATGAGATCCTCGTGGTCAAATCCACCCGCGCGCTGCATCTGCTGCGCGACGGCGAAACCATCCGCAGCTACGACATCTCGCTTGGGGCTGCACCCGAAGGCCACAAACAATCCGAGGGCGACGAGCGCACCCCCGAAGGCCGCTATAAAATCGACTGGCGCAATCCAAACTCCATCGCGCATCTGAGCCTGCATATCTCCTACCCCAATGCCGCAGATCAGGCCGCAGCCAAAGCCGCGGCGCGCGATCCCGGCGGCAACATCATGATCCACGGCCTGCCCAATGGCTGGGGGGCCTTGGGTGCATTGCACCTGATGCGGGACTGGACCGACGGCTGCATCGCGGTGACCAACGCCGAGATGCGCGAGATCTGGTCGCTTGTGCCAAACGGAACTCCGATCACCATCACGGAGGCGCTCTGATGATCCTTCAGATCGAACATATTCGCTCTGGACATTATCGGGCGCATCTTCATCTTTTCACCAATACCTCGGGGGAGGCCCGCATGGGCCGGGGGCAGCGCCCCCTCCCCGCTCAACTCCAAAGGAGCACATGACCCATGGCATCCTATGACGTCATCATCATCGGCGCCGGCCCCGGCGGCTATGTCAGCGCCATCCGCTGCGCCCAGCTGGGCCTGAAGACCGCCATCGTCGAAGGCCGCGACACCCTCGGCGGCACCTGCCTCAACGTGGGCTGCATCCCCTCCAAGGCGCTGTTGCACGCGACCCATATGCTGCATGAGGCGGAGCACAACTTCGGCGCTATGGGTCTCAAGGGCAAAAGCCCCTCGGTCGACTGGAACCAGATGAAATCCTACAAGGATGAGGTCATCGGCCAGAACACCGGCGGTGTCGAGTTCCTCATGAAGAAGAACAAGATCGACTGGCTCAAGGGCTGGGCCTCGATCCCCGAGGCGGGCAAGGTCAAAGTGGGCGACGACACTCATGAGGCCAAAAACATCGTGATTGCCTCCGGCTCCGTGCCCTCTGCCCTGCCGGGTGTCGAGGTCGACAACGACAAGGGGATCGTGGTGGACAGCACCGGCGCGCTGGAACTACCCAAGGTGCCAAAGAAAATGGTCGTGATCGGCGCGGGCGTCATTGGCCTCGAGCTGGGCTCGGTTTATGCGCGTCTCGGCGCAGAGGTCACCGTGGTCGAATATATGGACGCGGTCTGCCCCGGCATGGACAAGGACGTCCAGCGCGGCTTTAAGCGCATCCTTGAAAAACAGGGCCTCACCTTCATCATGGGGGCCGCCGTCAAGGGCGTGGAAACCACCAAATCCAAGGCCAAAGTCTCTTATGAGCCGAAAAAAGGCGGCGACGCCGAGGTTATCGAGGCCGATGTGGTGCTGGTCGCCACGGGGCGTAAACCCTATGCCGAGGGCCTTGGCCTTGGCGCGCTTGGCGTCAAGATGACCGAGCGCGGCCAGATCGCCACCGACGCGCAATGGGCCACCAATGTCAAAGGCATCTACGCCATCGGCGACGTCATCGAGGGTCCGATGCTCGCGCATAAGGCCGAGGACGAGGGCATGGCCGTCGCCGAGGTGATCGCGGGCAAACACGGACATGTGAACTACGGCGTCATTCCCGGTGTGGTCTACACCACGCCGGAGGTTGCGACCGTCGGTGCCACCGAGGACGCGCTCAAGGCCGAAGGTCGCAAGATCAAGACCGGCAAGTTCATGTTCATGGGCAATGCGCGCGCCAAGGCCGTGCATCAGGCCGAGGGTGGTTTTGTCAAACTGATCGCCGACAAGGAAACCGACCGCATCCTCGGCGCGGCCATCATCGGCCCCGGCGCCGGCGATCTGATCCACGAGATCTGCGTGGCGATGGAATTTGGCGCCTCTGCCGAGGATCTGGCCCTGACCTGCCACGCGCACCCGACCTATTCCGAGGCCGTGCGCGAAGCCGCCCTTGCCTGCGGCGACGGCGCGATCCACAGTTAAGCCCAACCGGGCCCGGCGGAGCAATCCCGCCGCATAAATCATCGGCCCGCCACATCGGCGGGCCGTTTCCGTCTGCAAAGGAACGCAACCATGACCGTCAGCCTGCAAGTGCTCTATCCCGCGTCCGACGAGGCGCAGTTCGACTATGACTACTACGTCGAGACCCACCTGCCCCTGATCGAGGAGCACTGGGGCGATCTGATCGAGACGGTCGAGGCGGCGCGCGGGCTGGCGGGCGGCCCGGATGTACCGCCGCCCTACCTGCTGATTGCCACGATCACCTTTCCGGATATGGAGGCGCTCGATACCGCCATGGGTGAAAAAGGCGGTGTCATCATCGACGATGTGGCCAATTTCACCAATATCCGTCCGCAGATCCTGGTCGGCGAACTGCTGATGAGCTGACCCCGGAGGCGCCCGACCGGCGCTACGGGAGCGCGGTGGGACCGGCAATTGGTCGCGGCGTCATTCCCCCGCCTGCGCGGGCTGGCGCCAGGTCATCCCCCGCGATGCCAAAACCATCCGGATCAGCGGCCCCGGCATGATCGGAATCATTTGCCCAAGGGGCCGGTTTTGCCCTAAACGCGAGCCATGGATCATTTTCTCTACCGCGATGGCGCATTGCACGCCGAAGACGTCCCCGTAGCCGAGATTGCCGCTACGGTGGGCACGCCGTTCTACGTCTATTCGACCGCGACGCTCCTGCGCCACTTCCGCCTGTTTGACGAGGCACTGGAAGGCACCGACCATCTGGTGTGCTACGCGATGAAGGCCGCCTCCAATCAGGCGATCCTGAAAACGCTGGCCGCGGCGGGTGCGGGCATGGATGTGGTCAGCGAGGGCGAATATCGCCGCGCCAAGGCCGCAGGCGTGCCGGGCGACAAGATCGTCTTTTCCGGCGTTGGCAAGACCGCAGCGGAGATCCGATGCGCGCTGAGCGGCGGCATTCGGCAATTCAACGTCGAGTCCGAACCGGAAATGGACGTCATCAACGCCGTCGCGCTGGAACTCGGCACCACCGCGCCGATCACCGTGCGGGTGAACCCGGATGTGGATGCCAGAACCCACGCCAAGATCGCCACCGGCAAATCCGAGAACAAATTCGGCATCCCGATCGCGCGCGCCCGCGAGGTCTATGCCCATGCCGCCAGCCTCCCGGGGCTTGAGGTCATCGGGATCGACGTTCACATCGGCTCTCAGCTCACGGATCTCGACCCGTTCCGCCTTGCGTATCAAAAGGTTGCGGAGCTGACGCAGACCCTGCGCGACGATGGTCACGATATTCGCCGCCTCGATCTGGGCGGCGGGTTGGGCATCCCTTACACCCGCTCCAACGAGGCACCGCCGCTGCCTGTGGAATACGGCCAGATGATCAAGGAAGAACTCGGCCATCTGGGCTGCGAGATCGAGATCGAGCCGGGCCGTCTGGTGGCGGGCAACGCAGGCATCATGGTCTCCAAGGTGATCTACGTCAAAGAGGGCGAAGGGCGCGATTTCCTGATTCTGGATGGCGCGATGAACGACCTCATCCGCCCCGCCATGTATGAGGCCTATCACGATATCATTCCGGTGGTGGAGCCTACGCCGGGACTGGAACCCAAGCCTTACGATATCGTCGGACCGGTCTGCGAAAGCGGTGACACCTTTGCCAAGCAGCGCCAGATGCCGCCGCTGGGGGCGGGCGATCTGGTCGCCTTCCGCAGTGCGGGCGCTTACGGCGCGGTGATGTCGAGCGAGTACAACTCGCGCCCGCTGATCCCCGAGGTTCTGGTGCATGGCGATCAATTTGCGGTCATCCGGCACCGCCCGACCTTTGACGAGATGATAAATCGCGATACCATCCCGGAGTGGCTGTAACACGCTCCGCCCTGCGCCGGTCCGGGACTTGATCCCGTCCGGGCGAGACCGGCGGTGGCGGGTCTGCAGCCCGGCGACAGGTGGTCTCTCCCCTGTCGGGACCCGCGCGGAGGCACAGCGGCATGACCGAGCAGCACACCCCTGACCCGTCCGACGAGGTCGGATCGTCCCCCCGCCCACCGGCGCTGGCACCGCTGCGCCGGGCGATCGTGATGACCCGGCTTGGCCTTGTTGCGGAACGCCTGTGGCGGGCGTTCTGGCCCTTGGTCACGATCCTGTTCCTGGCCACCGGCATCGTATTGCTGGGCGGCTTTGACTGGCTGGCGGTCGAAGCGGTCTGGGCGCTGGTCGTCATCACCCTCTTGGGCAGTGCGGCCGCGTTGGTCTGGGGGGGCTTGCGCTTTCGCTGGCCCCGTTACGAGGATGCGCTGATCCGCCTCGACCAGACCCTGCCGGGCCGCCCCATTGCCGCGCTTCTGGATACCCAGGCCTCCGGGGCGACCGACCCGGCCTCGATTGCCCTGTGGCAGGCGCATCAGGACCGCATGGCCGCCCGCGCCGCCCGCGCCGAAGCCCCGGCGCCGAACCTGCGGCTGCATGACCGTGACCCTTATGCGCTGCGCTATGTGGCGCTGCTGGTGCTGGTCACCGGAATCCTGTTCGGCACCGCCTGGCGCGCCGGCAGCGTGGCCGAGCTGTTGCCGGGCACGGGCACCGCGGGCCTGTCGGGCCCCACCTGGGAAGGCTGGATCGAACCGCCGCGCTATACCGGCCTGCCGACGCTCTATCTGGGCGACATGACCGGGACGGAGCTGCGCATTCCCGAAAACAGCCAGATCACCCTGCGCTTTTACGGCGAGGTCGGCGATCTGGCCCTGGCCGAGACCGTCTCCGGGCGCACCGGAGAGCTGCCCTCGGCGACCGATCCGGAACAGAGCTTTGCCGTCACCCGCAGCGGCGATCTGACGATCGACGGGCCGGGCGGCGACAGCTGGCAGGTCTCGGTGATCGCCGACGCGCCGCCGGATGTGGCCATCACCGGGACGCCGGATCTGGCCGCGGACGGGACCATGACGCTGCCGTTCGACGCCGCCGATGATTATGGCGTGATTGGCGGTCAGGTGACCATCACGCTGGACGACACTGCATTGCCGCGCACGCATGGGCTGGCGACGCCACCGGATGCGCGCGACCCGATCACCGTGCCGCTGCCCCTGTCCCTGACCGGCGACCGCCGCATGTTCAGCGAGGCGCTGGTCGAGGATTTCTCCGCCCATCCCTGGGCCAACCTGCCGGTGGTCTACAGTTTTCGCTCAGAGGATGCGCCGGGTCAGCAGAGCAGCGCCGCGACCCTCTCTGCGCCGCTGACCGCGCGCCGGTTCTTTGACCCGATGGCGGCAGCCCTGATCGAACAGCGCCGCGATCTGTTGTGGGCGCGGGCAAATGGCCCAAGGGTGGCGCAGATCCTGCGCACCCTCAGCCACCGCCCGGAGGATGTGTTTCCCGATATGGGCAACTACCTGCAACTGCGCACGATCCTGAAGCGGCTCGAAAGCTTTGGCGCGCAGGGCCCGATCAGCGTGGCACAGCAGGAGGAGATCGCCACCGCGCTGTGGGATCTGGCCTTGCAGCTGGAAGAGGGCGATGTCGGCGATGCGCTGGAGCGTATGCGCCAGGCTCAGGAACGGCTGAGCCAGGCAATGCGGGACGGGGCCAGCGACGAGGAAATCGCCCGCCTGATGCAGGAACTGCGCGAGGCGACCGAGGATTACATGCGCCAGCTGTCGCGGCAGGCGCAGGAACAGGGCGACTCGCAGGACGGCGGCGAGGAGGGGCAGCAGAACAGCATGCAGCTGAGCCAGTCCGACCTGCAGGCGATGATGGACCGCATTCAGGAGCTGATGGAACAGGGCCGCATGGCCGAGGCCGAACAGGCCCTGCGCGAGTTCCAGCAGATGATGGAGAACATGCGCGTCACGCAAGGCGAAGGTGGTGAAGGCGGCAGCCCGGGCCAGGAGGCGATGGAAGGGCTCGCCGAAACCCTGCGCGATCAGCAGGGCCTGTCCGATCAGGCTTTCCGCGACTTGCAGGAACAGTTCAATCCCGATGCGCGCCGGGGGGAAAGCCAGGGCAACGAAGGGCGCAATGGCGGGCTTGGGCGCGGCCAGTCCCACGAGGGCGGCCAGGGGGGGCAGGGCGGCAGTGACGGCCAGTCCCCCGGTGAGCGCGACCAGAGCGAGGGCGGTCAGGGTCAGGGCGGCAGTTCCGCCCCCGGCGCCGCCCCCGGCAGCCCCGAAGATCTGGCGCAGCGGCAACAGGCCCTGCGCAACGAGTTGCAACGCCAGCGCGACGGTCTGCCTCTGGGCGGTCCCGAGGGCGACGCGGCGCGCGACTCCCTCGATCAGGCCGGGCGCGCCATGGAGGGCGCCGAAGAGGCCCTGCGCGGTGGCGACTATGCCGAAGCCATCGACCGCCAGTCCGAAGCGATGGAAGCGCTGCGCGAAGGCATGCGCGCCCTGGGCGAGGCGATGGCGGAACAGCAACAGCAGGGCCAGCAGCCGGGCAACCAGCAGGGCCTCGGCAACCGCCAGGGCAACGCGCTCGATCCTCTGGGCCGCGACCGCAGCGGCCAGGGCGGCGACATGTTCAGCCGCGACAGCATCAGCGACGGCCAGGCCTATCGCCGCGCCTGGGATCTGCTGGAGGAAATCCGCCGCCGTGCCGGCGAGCGGGAGCGCAGCGAAAGCGAACGCAATTACCTGCAACGTCTGCTGGACAAATTCTGACCCTCACGGCCCCGCAGCGGGACAGAAACACAAACGCCGCGTTCGGCCTTTGGCGAACGCGGCGTTGTGCTGTCAGTGTCGAATAACGGTGTTGGCTCAGTCCGCCGCCAGCGCGCTGGCCTTGGCATCAAGCCACAGACGCAGCTGGTCGACCCAGGCCACATAGGCGCTGATGTAAGGATCGGCCTGCGGCAGGCGCTCGGCAATGGCGGGGGCATTGGCGTAGACCAGAATCGCCGCCACCATCAGCAGGATCATCAGCACAAAGCCGCGTGAAAAGCCGCTGCGTTGCCGGGCACGCGGCAGATCCTGTTCCGGGGGCGGCGTCGCAGAGCCGCTGCCGCTGGCAAAGCCGCTGTTGATCTCTTCGATGTCCGGCAGCAGGTCGCGGCGGGAGGTGGTCTCCGGCATCGCGCGTTCGGACGCCCCGGCATCCTCCCGGGGGCGCGCCGCCGGCTCTGCTGGTGCCGGGTCGGGCGCGGGGGGCTCGCCCCGCATCCGCGCCACACGGTCCTGCGCCTGTCGCGCACGGCGGCTGGCCTCATCCTCGGCAGGATCGGCGAGGCCCAGTTCGGCCTGGGTTTCCAACCCGTCCTGCCCGGATCGGAGGGCGCTTTCGCGCAGGGCTTCCTCGCGCAGCACGCGGGACACTTCGGGATCCAGACGACGCTTGGGCGGTGCATCCACAGGGCGCGGCGGCGCAGTCGCCGCCTCATCGTCGGTGTCGTCCTCCTCGTCCTGAGCCGCAGCCTTCTCGGGCGCTTCCGGGTCCTCCTGCCAGGTGGCATCGGCCGCGGCGGCGGGGACCTCGGGCTCGGGCGCAGGCGGCCAGACCTCCTCGGCGGGAGGCTCGGGGATTTCCTGCGGTGCGGGATCCGATGCGGGATCAGCGGGAGCCGGGTCGGAGGGCGGCGTCGGGCCGGGTTCTGGAGACGGTTCGGGTTCTGGAGACGGTTCGGGCGCTGGCGTCGGTGTCGGCTCCGGGTCCGGCGCGGGTGCTGGCTCGGGTTCCGGTGCCGGTTCGTCAGGCGCCATAGCCGTCGACGCCGCGGGCTGTGCCGCGGTTTCAGCCAGCATGCGGGCGGAGGGTTGAAACCAGGTATCACCGCAATTGGAGCATTGCACATCGCGCCCGTCGTCCGGGATCACGTCCTCGGGCACCTCATATTGTGCGCCGCAATTGGGGCAAATCAGTCTCATCCGGTCTCCTTGGCGGGCCCTGTGACCCCGAAAAGGGTGAATTTCCCTCTAATCATAGTAACTTCCTGAAAGGCAAGAAAGAGCCAATCCCCGCCGGGCCTCCAGATTGCGCGCCGCAGCCGGTTGCGCGCACCATTGAAACTGCCGCCTTGCTCGTGCAAAACACCGCGACGCAACGCGGAATGGCCGCGCGCTGGCAGAAACCTCGGGCTGGGATGCAATCGTGATCGAACTCGAAGATGTGGGCTACAACTACGGCGGAGGAGAGCTGTTCAGCAACCTTTCCGTGCAGCTGGCGCCCGGCTCCTTCCACTTTCTGACCGGCCCGTCCGGTGCGGGCAAGACCACGCTGCTCAAGCTGTGCTACGGGGCCCTGACGCCGACCTCGGGCCATGTGCGCGCCTTCAACATGGACGTGAAGGGGCTGGACCGGGACCAGATGGCCTATCTGCGCCGTCGCGTCGGCGTGGTGCATCAGGACTGCCGCTTTCTCGACCACCTGCCGGTGGTGGAAAACATCGCCCTGCCCCTGACGGTGTCGGGTCGCGGCCTGATGGAAGAACAGGCGAACCTGCAGGAACTGATGAACTGGGTCGGCCTGTCCGAGCGGATGGACGCCCTGCCCCCGGAACTGTCGGGCGGCGAGCGCCAGCGCGCAGCCCTGGCCCGTGCGGTCATCCTCAGCCCCGATGTGATCATCGCGGACGAACCCACCGGCAACGTCGACTGGGAAATGTCTCAGCGCCTGCTGCGGCTGCTGGTGGAGTTGAACCACATGGGCAAGACGATCCTGGTGGCGACCCATGACCTGCCGCTGATCCGTGCCGCCAAGAACCAGGTGCAGGCGCGGGTGCTGCGGCTGTCGAACCGACAGATCGTCTCGGCGGGGGCAGACCTATGAACGCGCTGCGCAAGCTCATCATCGGTGACGCCCAGGCCGACCGGGTGGTGCCGCCCTCCGGCTTTACCGCGCAGCTGACGCTGTTCGTCTCCGGCGCGATGGCGTTTCTCTGTGTCTTTGCGCTGGCGCTGTCGCTGGCCTCGGGTCGGGTGGCCACGCGCTGGTCGGATGAGCTGGCGCGCGCCGCGACCCTGCGCATCAATGCGCCCGCCGAACAGCGCGATGCCCAGACCCAGGCGGCGCTGGAGATCCTGCGTCAGACCCCCGGCGTGGCCAGGGCCCGGGCGCTGACCCAAGAGGAACAGGCGGCGCTGCTGGCGCCCTGGTTCGGTGCGGGGATCCCGCTGGACACGCTGCCGGTGCCGCAGCTGATCGAGGTGACCGAGGACGATCCCGGCTATGATGCCCAGGGGCTGCGGCTGCGGTTGCAGGCGGAGGTGCCCGGTGCGGTGCTCGACGACCATGCCCGCTGGCGGCGCCCGCTGGTGGAGGCGGCGATCGCCCTGCGTCGTCTTGGTGTGGTGTCGATCCTGCTGATTGGCGGCGCCATGGCCGCGATGATTACGCTGGCGGCCAATGCCGCCCTTGCTGCCAACGCGCAGGTGATCGAGGTGCTGCGGCTGGTGGGGGCGCAGGACAGCTATATCGCGCAGGCCTTTGTGCGCCGTTTCACCCTGCGGGCGCTGACCGGGGCCGCTGTCGGCGTCGGGCTGGGCATGATCGGCGTCTGGCTGATGCCGGCGGCCTCGGAGGAAGGGGGCTTTCTCACCGGGCTTGGCTTCCAGAGCTGGCGCTGGCTGTTGCCGCTCCTCATCCCGCCTGTCGCGGCGACCGTGGCCTTTGCGGCCACCACCCGCGCGGCGCGCAAACGTCTCGGAGAACTTGCGTGACCCTTGCCTTTCAATATCTTCGCTCGCTGATCTACGTGATCCAGATCTATGCCGCCATGCTGCTGCTGGGCATCGTCTTTGCCCCTTATGCGCTACTGTCGAAGAACGGCGCGCGGCAGGCCTGCAAGACCTATGCCCGCTGGGCGCTGTGGAGCGCGCGCTGGATGGTCGGCATTCGCACCGAGGTGCGTGGCACGGTGCCCACCGGCGAGGTCATCGTCGCGGCCAAGCATCAGAGTTTCCTTGATATTCTCGTCATCTTCAACGCGCTGCCGCAGGCCAAGTTCATCATGAAGCGAGAGCTGATGTGGACCCCGATCATCGGCGTCTATGCCAAGCGCCTGGGATGCATCCCCGTCAACCGGGGCCGCCGCGGGGCCGCGATCGCCCGGATGGTGCAGGATGTGGCCAAGGAGTTCACCGAACCGGGGCAGCTGGTGATCTACCCGCAAGGCACCCGCGTCGCGCCGGGCGCGCAGAAGTCCTACAAGGTGGGCAGCGGCGTGCTCTATGCGGAGTTGCAGCAGCCCTGCGTTCCGGTCGCCACCAACGTGGGCCTGTTGTGGCCGCGCACCGGCATCCTGCGCAAACCCGGCCTCGGGGTCGTCGAGTTCCTCGACCCGATCCCGCCGGGACAGCAGCGGGACCTGTTCATGGCCGAGCTGGAGCGCCGCATCGAGAGCCGATCAGATGCATTGATGTCAGAATTGGGGTTTGAACACGATGGACTTCGTCAACACGGTTGAAGATCTGGAGGCGCTCTACGGGACACCGGGAGCGCCTTCGTTACGTAAAGTGGCGCGGCAGATGACGCCGCTCTATCGCAAATGGATCATGGCCTCGCGCCTGTGCATGCTGGCCACGGTCGGGCCGGAGGGCACCGACGACAGCCCCCGCGGCGATGACGGTCCGGTGGTGCAGGAACTGGATCCAGGCACGCTGGCGCTGCCGGACTGGCACGGCAACAACCGCATCGATTCCTTGCGCAATATCGTGCGCGACGGGCGGGTATCGCTGATGTTCCTGGTGCCGGGATCAAACAACGTGGTGCGCGTCAATGGCACCGCCCGGGTGACCGCCGATCCGCAGATGCTGCAACGGTTCGACAAGAACGGCAAGCTGCCCCGCAGCGTCATCGTCATCCGCATCGGTGAAATCTACAGCCAATGCGCCCGCGCCCTGATGCGCGCCCGGATCTGGAGCTGCGGGGATGAAAGCGCGGATCTGCCATCGATGGGCGACATCCTGGCCGAACAAACAGCCGGCGAGGAAGGTGGCCCCGCCTATGACGCCGCCTGGGCCCCGCGTGCGGCCAAGACCATGTGGTAATCTGGGCAGGCTCGGTTTCGGGATCGTTGTCAGGGGCCGGAGAAAGGTCGGACGCTCAGGGCACAGAGATACCGGAACCGGCCTCAATCGCTCCAGACGACGCCCACGCGGGCCTCGCCGGAGACATGAATGCCCGGCTCTGTCGGCGGCGTAGGGGCTGGTGCCCGGGGTGGGCCGCCGACATCGCAGGCGGCCAGCCCCAGCGTAATGCAGATCAGGCCGACCCGACGGCAAAGCGCCCCCGGCCCACGCTGCGCGCATCGCATTGCAAGCCCAGACATCACGCGGCGCGCCCTCACAGGCCGACGCTGACGGTGACGGGGCCCTTGCTGACCCCAAGGGCACCACCGAGGTGGATACCGCTGTTGGAGATTCCGAGACCCGCGTTCAGGCTCGGGCGCACCGGTTCGCCGTCGACGCCGCAAGCGCCGAGGAACGCCGCCACACCTAGCACCATCAGAACACGGGTCATGGTCGTTCTCCTTGCGTCGGGCTCAGCCCAGGATCTGTTTCCAGCGCGCCACCTGCGCGCGCACCTGCGCGGGCGCGGTGCCGCCATAGGATGTGCGGGAATTCACGGAATTTTCCACACCCAGTACCGAGAATATATCCTCGGTGATGCCCGCGTGCACGGATTTCATGTCCTCAAGGGTCAGATCCGGCAGATCAACGCCGCGCCCTTCGGCCATCGCGACCAAAGCGCCGGTCACATGGTGGGCATCGCGGAATGGCACCTTGAGAACCCGCACCATCCAGTCCGCCAGATCGGTGGCGGTGGAGAAGCCAGACCCCGCCGCGGCCGCAAGGCTGTCGCGGTTGCCGGTCATGTCCTTCACCATGCCTTCCATCGCCGCAAGCGCCAGCATCCAGTTGTCGGCGGCATCAAAGACCTGTTCCTTGTCTTCCTGCATGTCCTTGGAATAGGCCAGCGGCAGGCCCTTCATCACCATCATCAGCGCCGTATTGGCACCAAAGATCCGGCCCACCTTGGCGCGGATCAGCTCGGCGGCGTCGGGGTTTTTCTTTTGCGGCATGATCGAGGAGCCGGTGGAGAACCGATCCGAAAGCGTCACAAAGCGGAACTGCGCCGAGGACCAGATCACCAGCTCTTCGGCAAAGCGCGACAGATGCATGGCGCAGATGGAGGCCACCGACAGAAACTCCAGCGCAAAATCACGGTCCGAGACCGCATCAAGCGAGTTCGCCGTCGGGCGGTCAAAACCAAGGGCCTCGGCGGTCATCTCGCGATCAATCGGGAACGACGTCCCCGCCAGCGCGGCAGAGCCAAGGGGCGATTCGTTCATCCGTTTGCGGGCATCGCGGACGCGGCTGAGATCGCGACCAAACATCTCCACATAGGCCATCATGTGATGCCCCCACGTGACCGGCTGCGCGGTTTGCAGGTGGGTAAAGCCCGGCATCACCCAATCCGCGCCGGCCTCGGCCTGATCCACCAGCGCGCCAATCAGCGCCAGAAGGCCTTTTTCTGCGGCATCGAACTGATCGCGCACCCAGAGTTTGAAGTCGGTCGCGACCTGATCGTTGCGCGACCGGCCGGTGTGCAGGCGGCCCGCCGGTTCGCCGATGATCTCCTTCAGGCGCGCCTCGACATTCATGTGGATATCTTCGAGCGCGGTGGAAAACTGGAACTGGCCGCTTTCGATCTCTGACAAAACGGTGAGCAGCCCTTCACGGATCGCCTCGGCATCATTATCCGTAATCACACCGGTGGCGGCGAGCATTGCAGCATGCGCCCGTGAACCGGCAATATCCTGCGCTGCCATGCGCTGGTCGAACCCGATCGAGGCATTGATGGCCTCCATGATCGCGTCCGGTCCGGCGGCAAAGCGGCCGCCCCACATCTGGTTCGAGGTCTTGTCTGTCATGGCCAACCCTGGAGATACTATGCGTCTAGTTCGTCAGCTTTCCCTTTATATGGCCCTTGCCCTCGGTGCAAATGCCGCCTTCGGCGGCGATCTCAGCGCGGTAGAAGCGCTGCGCGAGGGCGACATGAAGAAACTGGTCTTTCACACCGAGGCAAAACCGGCATCAAATGCCAGTTTTGAGCTGGCCGATGGCGCGGGTGAGGCGCAGCTGTCGGACTATGAGGGCAAATATGTCCTGCTGAACTTCTGGGCCACGTGGTGCCCGCCCTGCCGCAAAGAAATGCCGATGCTCTCGGCCCTGCAAGACGAGTTCGGTGGCGAGAATTTCGAAGTTTTGACGCTGGCGACGGGACGCAACAACCCGGCCGGGATCAAGAAGTTCTTTGACGAAATCGGCGTCACCAACCTGCCGCGCCACCAGGACCCCAAGAGCGCCGTGGCCCGCGACATGACCGTTCTGGGCCTGCCGATCACCGTGATTCTGGACCCGGAAGGCAATGAAATCGCACGGTTACGTGGCGAGGCCGACTGGAGCTCCGAGAGCGCCAAGGCCGTGATCGGTGCCCTTGTGGCCGGGTCCTGACGCACGTTCTGGACCGGTCGCACCGCCCGGTCTTGCAGCGTCTTTCGGCTGCGGACCGGGTATTGACTAAAATGCGCCTCTTAATCTCCACGCAACTCTTTTGAGAGAAGTTAGAGTTCAATGGACAACTCGGACGGTGGCGGCACTGCGCCGGTCACCGCAGACCGATGGGGCGTGCGAAGGTGAAGAAACGGCATTTCTGGAAAACCGACATCCCGGAAGGGGCGGAAAACCCACTCTCGGCGGCCATCGTCGCCCGGGATCGCAGCGTGGTCGATATGGTGGCGGAGGCGGTCAAGCACGACCAGACCCTGCTGGCCTATCAGCCCATCGTGCAAAGCCAGGCCCAGGACACGATCGCCTTTTACGAGGGCTATATCCGGGTCATGGATGCCACTGGTCGCATTATTCCCGCTCGCGAATTTATGAGCGTGATCGAAGAGCGCGAGTTGGGGCGCAAGCTCGACTGCCTCGCGCTGGAACAGGGCCTGCGGGTGCTGCAACGCAATCCCAACGTGCGCCTGTCGATCAACATGTCCGCCCGCTCCATCGGCTACAGCCAGTGGAACAAGGTGCTGGAGCGGTTCCTGGAACGGGACGAATTCCTCGGCGAACGGCTGGTGCTGGAGATTTCCGAAGCCTCCGCCATGGCGGCGCCGGAACTGGTGATCGACTTCATGGACCAGATGCAGCAGCACGGCATCGCCTTTGCGCTGGATAATTTTGGCGCTGGCACCACCGCGATCGGACATTTCCGCGATTTCTTCTTCGACGCGGTGAAGATCGACGGGCAGTTTGTCCGCGGCGTCAGTGGCAATCACGACAATCAGGCGGTGATCCGGGCTCTGGTGGCGATCGCCAAGCAGTTCGACATGTTCATCGTCGCCGAATCCGTGGAACGGCAAGAGGATGCCGATTTCCTGGTGGATGCTGGTGTCGATTGCTTGCAAGGGTTCCTCTACGGTGCGCCAACGATCACGCCCCCCTGGCACGAAAAGGGCGAGACCCGCGCCCGCGCCTGATCCGCTGCCCTAACGACTGCAACCTCCCCTGCCCCGGGGCGGCGATCACCTCTGTCCTGTCTTGGTATAGCACGGACGCAAGGTCGCGTTTGCCAGCTGTGCCCCTGTGCCGGTCCCTCCAGTCCCGGAACGTCCTTTTTGCGCCGAACCCGGCTCCGCTGCGCCGAAACCATTGCTGCACGTGCACGGTTGGGCTATCCAGTGAGAGAAAGGGAGGAGACGTCGCACGATCCGGGTGACGCTTTACACACCCCGGCGCGTCGGCATTTCCGCATTTAGTGCAGAGGACTGACCGAATGACCAACGTAGTAATCGCATCCGCCGCGCGTACCGCCGTCGGCAGCTTTGGCGGCGCGTTCGCCAATACGCCCGCCCATGATCTGGGCGCCGCCGTGCTGGAGGCCGTCGTGGCCCGCGCCGGCATCGACAAATCCGAGGTCTCGGAAACCATCCTCGGCCAGGTGCTGACCGCAGCCCAGGGCCAGAACCCCGCCCGTCAGGCCCATATCAACGCGGGCCTGCCGCAGGAAAGCGCCGCCTGGGGCATCAACCAGGTCTGCGGTTCGGGTCTGCGTGCTGTTGCACTGGGCGCCCAGCACATTCAGCTGGGAGATGCGTCCATCGTGGCCGCGGGCGGTCAGGAAAACATGACGCTCTCCCCCCATGCCGCCAACCTGCGCGCAGGTCACAAGATGGGCGACATGCAATATATCGACACCATGATCCGCGACGGCCTGTGGGATGCCTTCAACGGTTACCACATGGGGCAGACCGCCGAGAACGTTGCCGCGAAATGGCAAATCTCCCGCGACATGCAGGATGAATTCGCCGTGGCCTCGCAGAACAAGGCCGAAGCAGCGCAGAAGGCGGGCAAATTCGCCGATGAGATCGCCGCCTTTGTCGTCAAGCACCGCAAGGGCGACATCACCGTGGATCAGGACGAATACATCCGCCACGGCGCCACCATCGAGGCGATGCAGAAACTGCGCCCCGCCTTTGCCAAGGACGGCTCGGTGACCGCGGCCAATGCCTCCGGTCTGAACGACGGCGCCGCCGCCACCCTGCTGATGAGCGCCGATGAGGCCGAGAAGCGCGGCATCGAACCGCTGGCGCGCATTGCGTCCTATGCGACGGCGGGCCTCGACCCCTCCGTGATGGGCGTCGGCCCGATCTATGCGTCGCGCAAGGCGCTGGACAAGGCTGGCTGGACCGTGGACGACCTCGACCTGGTCGAAGCCAACGAAGCCTTTGCCGCCCAGGCCTGCGCCGTGAACAAGGACATGGGCTGGAACCCGGAGATCGTGAACGTCAACGGCGGTGCCATCGCCATCGGCCACCCGATCGGCGCATCGGGCTGCCGCGTCCTGAACACGCTGCTGTTTGAAATGAAACGCCGCGGCGCGAAAAAAGGCCTCGCGACGCTGTGCATCGGCGGCGGCATGGGCGTCGCCATGTGCGTGGAGCGCCCGTAAAAAGCTCAGTCCTGATTGGAATATCGGCAATTTTGGGGGCGTCTTCGGACGCCCCTTTGTTTTTCGTTCCCCCGTTACAATCTCCGGTTTAGTGTAGGGGCACGGCCTGAGGCGTGGCGCAATTCTGCAAGCGCAAAATGGTTACGAAATTTTATTGCCACTTGGCGCACTGCCATGCAATAAGATTACAAAGTGAAGTAAAGAAGTTGGAGGACCCTCACATGGCTCGTATTGCCCTTGTTACCGGCGGATCGCGCGGTATCGGCGCCGCTATTTCCAAGACTCTTCAGGCGCAAGGCTGTCAGGTCGCCGCGACCTATGCCGGCAACGATGCCGCAGCTGCACAGTTCACCGAGGAAACCGGGATCAAGACCTACAAGTGGAACGTGGCCAGCTATGAGGAAAGCAAGGCCGGGATCGAACAGGTCGAGGCGGAGCTTGGCCCCATCGACATCGTTGTCGCCAACGCCGGCATCACCCGCGATGCGCCGTTTCACAAGATGCAGCCCGAACAATGGCAGCAGGTGATCGACACCAACCTGACCGGCGTGTTCAACACGGTACATCCGGTCTGGCCCGGCATGCGCGAGCGGGGTTTTGGCCGCGTTGTGGTGATCTCGTCGATCAATGGTCAAAAGGGCCAGTTTGCACAGGTCAACTATGCCGCAACCAAGGCCGGCGACCTCGGCATCGTGAAATCGCTGGCCCAGGAAGGTGCGGCCAAGGGCATCACCGCCAACGCGGTCTGCCCCGGCTATATCGCGACGGAAATGGTGATGGCGGTGCCCGAGAAAGTGCGCGATGCGATCATCGGACAGATCCCCACCGGACGTCTGGGCGAGCCCGAAGAAATCGCACGTTGCGTCGGGTTCCTCGCCTCGGACGAGGCCTCGTTTATCAACGGCTCCACGATTTCCGCAAACGGCGGCCAGTTCTTCGTCTGATCGCCCGGGTTTCGCAACGCTATGAACAGAGCAAGGGCCGGTTCGTGATGAACCGGCCCTTCTCTCATCCCGTAAGGGCCTGTTGGTCAGCTCGCGCGCGCTGAGGTCCAGCGGGAAACCCGATATCCCGAAGCCGGTGCACGGCGGCGGGCAAAGATCCATGAGAGCGCATCGCGCAGGACCTGCGCACGCGCGTCGTGGGCCCGGGCCATGCCCTGTTTCACTTCGGCTGTTGCAGTATATTCAATCATCCTGGCCACCTTTCGGTTTAGCGTCTCTGTTGTGTCCTCAATATGCGCATTTGCTGGATTGACGACAAACGAGAGTTTTGCGAGCTTCGGTTAAGTTATTCTTGGGTGAACCGTGACCGACCGCCTGCCCCCGCTGACCGCTTTGCGCGCCTTTGACGCAGCTGCCCGGCATATGTCCTTTGCCAAGGCGGCGGAGGAGTTGAATGTGACTCCGGCCGCCTTGTCGTTTCAGATCAAATCGCTGGAGGCGCATCTGGGCGCGCCGCTGTTTCACCGCCTCAATCGTGCGGTGGAATTGACCGAGGCCGGGGCGGCGCTGGCACCGGGGGCGGACGCGGGGTTTCAGGCCCTGAGTGCGGCCTGGCGACAGGCGCAGCGGGTGCTGGACACCACCTCGCTGACGGTGACGGCGGGGCCGGCGCTGACGGCAAAATGGCTGGCGCCGCGGCTCTATGACTTTGCCCGCAGCCATCCCGACATCGACCTGCGCCTGTCGGCGGGGTTGCGGGTGGTGGACCTGCGCCGCGACAGCGTCGATGTGGCGATCCGATTCGGCTATGGCGTTGACGAGGATCTCGTATCGCAACCCGCGCGCCCGGAGTGGCTGACCCCGGTGATGACGCCGGAGCTCTATGAGCGGTTTCCCACCCCCGAAAGCCTGCGTGAAGCGCCGCTGATCTATGATGACAGCATCAGCTTTCTCAGCCCCGCTTGCGACTGGCCCACATGGTTTCGCGCCCTGGGGCTGGCGTTCACGCCGGGCCATGGCACCCATTTCTCGCACGCGGATCACGCCATTGATGCCGCATGCGCCGGGCTGGGCGTCGCGCTGGGACGGCGCCCGATGATTATCAAGGATGTGCAGGAAGGCCGCCTTGTGGCGCCGTTCAAGATCGCGATCGAAACCGAGGCCCGGTTTCGGTTCCTGTGCCTGCCCAGCACCCAGGATCGGCCGCAAATCCGGGCATTTCGCGAATGGTTCTTTGCAGAGATCGAGAGAACTGCACATATGTGGGACGATTTTCAAATCATCCCGGTCAAGGATCTCTGACGCCCCATGCCCCGCACCCGCGCCACCGCCATTGGATTTGTCGCTGTTCTCCTCTGGGCGCTTCTGGCGCTGTTGACGGTCGGCTCCAGCCCGACGCCACCGCTGATGCTGAATGCGATCTGCTTTACCATTGGTGGGGTGATCGGGCTGATCTGGGTTCAGATGACCGACAGTTGGGCCCAGCTGCGCCGGGTGCCGCTGCGGGTCTATGCCTTTGGCTCGATCGGGGTGTTCGGCTATCACGCGCTCTATTTTTCGGCGCTGCGGGCGGCGCCGGCGGCCGAGGCCGGGCTGATCGCGTACCTCTGGCCGCTGCTGATCGTGCTGTTTTCCGGCCTGCTGCCCGGCGAGCGGCTGCGCGGGGGGCATTTCCTCGGGGCGCTCTTGGGGTTTGCCGGGGCGGCCTGCATCATCACCGGGGGCGGTGAGGGGTTTCAGGCGCAATATCTGCCCGGCTACGGCCTTGCCTTTCTGTGTGCGCTGTTCTGGTCCAGCTATTCGGTCGGCTCGCGCCTGATGGGGCATGCGCCCACGGCGTCGGTTGCGGTGTTCTGCCTGCTCAGTGCCATTGCATCCGGCGTGCTGCATCTGCTGGTGGAAGAGACCGTCTGGCCCCTCGGCCTGTTGGGCTGGAGCTCGACCCTGCTCCTGGGTCTCGGCCCCGTGGGGCTGGCGTTCTACGTCTGGGACATCGGCGTCAAACAGGGCGACATTCAGATGCTGGGCACCAGTTCCTATGCCGCGCCGCTGCTGTCGACACTGATTCTGGTGGCAGCGGGGATCGCCGCGCCCTCCTGGGGCCTGGCACTGGCGGCGCTGCTGATCACCGGCGGTGCCCTTCTGGCCGCGCGGGCCTCCGTCACCGCCTGAGCGGGCGGCATATCCTGCGCCCCGGAGGCGCAGACCGGCATATTTGCCTTTCTCAAATAGAAAAGGACCTCGCGCTTGGCGAGGCCCTTCATCCTGTCACTAACCGGGACCGGTTGGGATAAAGCCCCTAGGCGGCCCGTCATCGGATACTGTGGATCGGTCTTATGCAGGTGCAGAGAACCGATCTGCCGCGCCGCTATGCGTGGGAGAGACGCTCGATCTCGTCCTTCAGGCGCAGTTTCTCTTTTTTCATGGATTTGACTTGGAGGCGGTCTGTGGCCGGGGATTTCTCCGCTCGTTCCACTTCAAAGCTCAGATGCTCGTGCTTCTTCTTCAGTTCGGTGAGATGCGAGCTGAGGCTCATGTCATTCCTCCTTTTCAAAGCTTGATGCCAACAACATGGGGATTGGAGCATGGATCTTTCAACCTGTCACGCCGCAGACGCACAATTCAGAACGGTTCTTTTGTGCAAATTGCAACTTTTGGCTAAAACCCGCTCATCCAGCCCCACCTGCGGGCAGCCACATTCGGCTTTGCCTATTCAAAAGCACAAAGATAGCGCAAATCTTCGACCCGCTGCGGCGCGGTCGGCGATTCAGCGTTGCGGCCAGGGCAAGGCGGCTCCGTCGCGCAAGACGGCGGTGACTTCCGCGCTGTAGTCGGCGCCGTCGCGTTCGTGCCGCGCGCCCGCATGCAGCACCAGCGGCGCATGCAGGCGAAAGGCAGCCCGCCCGCCTTTTCGTGCGCGCAGGATCACCAGCTCCGCCCCGCGCCCCACCCTGGGCGCCAGCGGCAGCACCTCCAGCGCGCCCAGTCGCCCGGCAGCGGCGGCCAGCATGTCGGGCAGACGATCCGCGCGCTGGATCATATGCAGATACCCTTTGGGCGTCAGCCGCCGAGCGGCAGTGTCGATCCAGACCGCCAGCGGGGTCGCCTCGCCCAGGGCCGTCCGCCGCCCGGCGTCCTGCGCCGGGCTATGGGCGCCAGCACGGTAATAGGGCGGGTTGGCGATCACGTGGTCAAAGCTCTGCTGGCGCAGCCTATCCGGCAGCTGTTCGAGATCCGCACAGTCGACCTCTGCCGCGATGCCATTGGCAGCGGCATTTTGGCGCGCCAGTTCCGCATAGGGGGGTTGCAGCTCGACCCCGGTGAGGGTCAGCCCCTCCACCCGCGCCCCAAGGCAGAGAAACGCCTGCCCCGCGCCACAGCCCAGCTCCAGCACCGATTGTCCCGGACGCGCGGCAACACTGGCCGCCAGCAGCACCGGATCCACCCCGGCACGATAGCCTGTCCGGGGCTGGGCAAGGGTGAGGCGCCCCCCGAGGAAGCCATCATGGCTGAGGTCGGTGTCGGAAAACACCGCCGGGTCAGTCACGGTCCGACACCGGCAGATCGTTGTCGCGCATCACCACGCGCGCCTCCGCCAGATCATCGGGATGCACCAGCAGGCGACGCGGAAAAATCCCGATGCCCCCTTCAAGAACGCTCATATTTACGTCCATTTCAAAGCAGTCTATACCCTCCCCGTTAAGAAGGGCGGTGGCAAAGGCCATGATCGTCGGATCGGTGCTGCGCAGAACTTCCTTCATATCCATGGATCTAAGGGCAAGACCGGGGTCTTGTCGAGCCTATCAGTCGGGAATGTGATGAACCAGGTGATGACGCAGAAGCCCCATGAATTGCTGGCCGCCACCCTTGCGGAGGAACTGGAGGCCGTGAACCGGCTGATCCGCGAGCGGATGGCCTCGGAACATGCCCCGCGCATCCCCGAAGTGACCGCGCATCTGGTCGAGGCCGGCGGCAAGCGGCTGCGCCCGATGCTGACGCTGGCGGCAGCACGGATGTGTGGCTACACCGGCGACCACCACCTGAAGCTGGCGGCGACGGTCGAATTCATCCATACCGCGACGCTGCTGCATGACGATGTGGTCGACGAAAGCGCCCAGCGTCGGGGCCGCCCCACCGCCAACCTGCTGTGGGACAACAAAAGCTCGGTTCTGGTGGGCGACTACCTCTTTGCGCGCAGCTTCCAGCTGATGGTGGATACCGGATCGCTGCGGGTGCTGGACATCCTCGCCAATGCCTCGGCCACCATTGCCGAGGGCGAAGTGTTGCAGATGACGGCAGCGACCGATCTGGCCACCACCGAAGAGATCTACCTCCAGGTGGTGCGCGGCAAGACGGCGGCGCTGTTCTCGGCCGCCACCGAAGTGGGCGGCGTCATCGCGGACGCGCCCGAAGCGCAGGTGCAGGCGCTGTTTGACTATGGTGACGCGCTTGGGATCGCCTTCCAGATCGCCGATGACCTGCTGGATTATCAGGGCGACACCACAAAGACCGGCAAGAACATCGGCGACGATTTCCGTGAACGCAAACTGACGCTGCCGGTGATCAAGGCGATTGCCGAGGCCACCGATGAGGAGCGCGCCTTCTGGCAGCGCACCATCGCCAAGGGCCGGCAGCAGGACGGCGATCTGGAGCACGCGCTGGAACTGATGGCAAAATACGCCACGCTGGAGGCAACACGCGCGGATGCCTTTGGCTGGGCGGAAAAGGCGAAATCCGCGCTCGCGGTCCTGCCGGAGCACCCCATTCGCACCATGCTGATCGATCTGGCCGATTACGTGGTGTCGCGGCTGAACTGACCGCGCGGGTTGGGCGGGCTGCCGGGCTCGGCGGGCCAGGCCGGGGCGGTTCAGGTCAGTTCGGTCGCCACGCACCACCACTCGGGATGTTCTGCGCCGATCTCATAGGCGGCGAAATGGGCGGCTTTCATGCTGGGATAGAGCGCAAAACAGGTCGACCCCGACCCCGACATCCGCGCCATCAGCGCATCGCGGGTGCCGCGCAGATCGCTCAATACCCGGTCGATCTGCGGCGCGACCTGGATCGCCGCAGGCTCCAGATCGTTGCGCTGCACCTCCAGCCAGGCGGCGCAGTCTCCGATGCCGTCAAACAGCGGCACCTCTGCGGGCATCGGGGGATTGTCGCGTGACGCAAGCGCCGAGAACACGGCCCCCGTGGGCACTTCGACGCCGGGATTGACCAGCAACGCCGGCAGGCGTGGCAAGGCGACGGCCGTGATCTCCTCTCCGATGCCCTGCATCCGCGTCGCCGCAGCGGTCATGCAGACCGGGACATCCGCCCCCAGCGAGAGCGGCAGAGCGTCCGGAAACGTCCCCCCCTGCCTGGTCACGGCGTTCAGCAGGGCCGCCGCATCCGAAGACCCGCCCCCGATACCGGCCCCATGCGGCAGGGATTTCTCCAGCGCGATCTGACCGGTCCACCCGGCACCCTCTGCCGCGCGCCACACGAGGTTGCGCGCATCCTCCGGTACACCGGGGGCAAACAGCCCCGACACCGCCAGCGACAGCTCTGGACCGGGGGTCAGACGCAGCCGGTCCCCCACGTCCGCAAACGCCACCAGACTGTCGAGCAGGTGATAGCCATCGCTGCGACGGCCGGTGACATGCAGGGTGAGGTTGACCTTGGCCGGGGCAAAGACCTCAGCTGTCGTCATTGGCCACCTGCAAGGGGGCCGCGCCTTCTTCGGCCAGAACCACATCCAGGCCAACTTCCAGCTTGCGGCGGATACGCTCCGGGTCGGCTTCGGCGTTGGTGTCTTCGGGATCGACGAAGGACAGGGCGCGCTTCCACTGGAATTCGGCCTCCAGCTTGCGGCCCACGGCCCAGTAGACATCCCCCAGATGGTCGTTGACCACCGGATCCACCGGCATCAGCTCCACCGCGCGTTCCATATGCCCGACAGCCGCCGCGTAATCTCCAAGCCGGTAGAGCACCCAGCCGAGGCTGTCGACGATATAGCCGCTGTCGGGGCGCGCGGCGACCGCGCGTTCGATCATCGCCAGCGCCTCGTCCAGCTTTTCCTGACGCTCCACCAGCGAATATCCGAGGTAGTTCAGCACCTGCGGCTGGTCCGGGTCGATCTCGAGCGCGGCGCGGAAATCGGCCTCCGCCGCGTCCCATTCCTGCAACCGCTCGTGGCAGATGCCGCGCGCATAGAGCAGGAACCAGCGATTGGGGGCGTCCTCCTCGCTGAGGTCGAGCGCCCGATTGTAGGCCGCCACGGCGCCGGCATAGTCCTCCTGCTGGCGCATCAGATCGCCCAGGTCGATGTGCACGGCGATGTGCTGCGGGAAATCGCGCACCAGCTGTTCCAGCACCTCCTGTGCCGCCTGCGGATTGGCCGACCGGCGCAAGGCCTCGGCGCGACCCAGTTCGGCGGCGTGGAAATCGGAGTGATCGCGCGGCACTTTCTTGTAGGTGGCGATCGACAGCTCGTAGCGACCCATCTGATCCAGCAGACCGGCGCTGAGCAGGATCGCGTCCACATGCGCGGGGCTGAGGGTCGCGGCCATGCGCGCATACATCAGCACGTAGTCGCTCGCGGCCTCGCCCGACAGCGCCTGCCCGAGGCTGAAGAACACCTCGGCCATGCCATCCCGAGGCGTTGGCGCGATCGAGAACGCCAGCGTTTCACCGGTGGCGAGGCGGTCCGCCAGATCCGTCAGCGCGGGGTCGAACCCGGCGCCGAAACTGTCCACCAGCACCTCGAGCGCCTGCTCGTTGCGGCCAAGCTGCGACAGGATCTGCACCCGGGCAATGGCCGCGCGGCGGGAGGAGCGGCCCAGTTGGCCCTCATTTGCGGCCAGCAGCTCCTCGGCGCCCTCGTAATCGCCGACAGAGGCCAGCGCCAGCGCCTTGTGATAGAGCGCAAAGAAGCGCAGCCCGTCCTGCCCGGCCACCGCATCGAACTGGGTCAGCGCCTCTGACACCGCGCCGTTGCCCATGTAGGCCCATGCGTCCAGCAGGCCGTCGACCAGCGGGCTGATTTCGAATTTTTGCGCATCACGCGCCAGCAATCCGGCGTAATCCTCCTCAAGCGCGAGGTTGCCGGCCATGACGATATTGGCGACCTGGCTGCGCACGCCGGCCTCCCACATCCGCTGCGCCACCGGCAGGGCGGATTTCACATTGCCCAGCGCCAGCTGCGCATAGACGAGGTTCTCCATCAGGGTGACGTTCTGCGGGTCGCGCACCAGCGCGCGGGTGTAATATTTGGCCGAGGCGGCAAAATCGCTGTCGTAGGTCGCGGCCCGCCCGGCCAGGTAAGCCCCGGCCAGCCCGTCCGCCACCGCCATCGGGCCAGTGGTCAACAAAAGCGCGGCGGCGCAGGTCAGGGAACGGAGATAGGATACGGGCACGAAGGGGCCTCCAGAGCAGGATCACAACAATCTGGATCGGAGCGTAGACGCCAGCCCTGCAATGCGCAATGGGGCGCCCCGCAGGCGCCCCATCAAAGTGATCACGAATGGCATATCTGCCGGTTACATGTTCGGATAGTTGGGTCCATCCCCGCCCTGCGGCGTGGTCCAGTTGATGTTCTGGCTCGGGTCCTTGATGTCGCAGGTCTTGCAGTGGACACAGTTCTGGAAGTTGATGACGAACTCGGCCTTGCCGTCCTTTTCGACCACCTCATAGACACCAGCCGGGCAGTAGCGCTGCGCGGGTTCGTCGAACTTCGGCAGGTTGACGGAGATCGGCGTGTCCTTGTTGCCCAGCCGCAGGTGGCAGGGCTGGCTTTCCTCGTGGTTGGTCGCCGCAAAGGAGACGTTGGTCAGACGATCAAAGGACAACACGCCATCGGGCTTGGGATAGTCGATGGGCTTGTGCTGTTCGGCCGGTTCCGTCGCCTCGGCATCGTTCTTGCCATGACCCAGCGTGCCAAAGAGAGACAGGCCAAAGAGGTTGTTGGTCCACATGTCCAGACCACCCAGCGCCAGCGAGGCGGTGAGACCCCATTTGGACCACATCGGTTTGACGTTGCGCACCATCTTGAGATCCTTGCCGATGGCGCCATTGCGCACCTCCGCCTCATAGGCGGTCAGCTCCTGATCGGTGGTGTCGGCCTTGATCATCTCATAGGCCGCTTCGGCTGCGGCCTTGCCGGACAGCATGGCGTTGTGGTTGCCCTTGATGCGCGGCACGTTGACCATGCCCGCGGAACAGCCCAGCAGCGCGCCGCCCGGGAAGGTCAGTTTCGGCATCGACTGATAACCGCCCTCGGTGATTGCGCGCGCGCCGTAAGCGACGCGTTTGCCGCCTTTCAAAAGCTCCGCCACCATCGGGTGATGCTTGAAGCGCTGGAACTCCATGTAGGGATAGAGATGCGGGTTCTTGTAGTTCAGGTGCACCACAAAGCCCACATAGACCTGATTGTTATCCAGGTGATAAATGAACGAGCCACCGCCGGCGTTGGAATTCAGCGGCCAGCCCATGGTGTGGGTGACGGAGCCTTCCTTGTGCTTGGCGGGGTCGATCTCCCAGATTTCCTTCATGCCGACGCCGTATTTCTGCGGCTCCTTGCCGTCAGAGAGACCGTACTTGGCGATGACTTCTTTGGAGAGCGACCCGCGCACGCCCTCGGAGAGGAAGACGTATTTGCCGTGCAGCTCCATCCCCGGTTCGGTGTTGGGACCGTAGGAACCATCTTCTTCGAGGCCGAAGACACCCGCGACCACGCCTTTGACTTCGCCCTTGTCGCCATAGACCAGCTCGGAGCAGGCCATGCCGGGGAAGATCTCGACGCCCAGCTCCTCGGCCTGCTCCGCCATCCAGCGGCAGACATTGCCCATGGAGACGATGTAGTTGCCGTGGTTGTTCATCAGGGGCGGCATCGGCGCGTTGGGGATGCGGAGCTGGCCCGCCTCGCCCAGCATGTAGAAATTGTCGTCCTTGACCGGAACGTTCAGCGGCGCGCCCTTTTCCTTCCAGTCGGGCATCAGCGCATCGAGACCGCAGGGGTCCAGAACCGCGCCAGACAGAATATGCGCGCCGACCTCGGACCCCTTCTCCAGCACCACGACGTCCAGATCGGCGTCGAGTTGCTTCAGACGGATCGCGGCCGACAGACCGGCAGGACCGGCCCCGACGATCACAACGTCGTATTCCATTGCTTCGCGTTCAATCTCGGCCATTCGGCGTGCTCCTTGGCTATCGTGCGGACCTGCGCGTCTGGTCCTTGGCTGGTTGGCGCAATGTGACTGCGCTGGCGGTGTGGCGCAACATTCTTGCGCGGTTGCTTAGCGGGTGCAGCATGGAGAGGTCAATCCATACCCTACGTAGGTTCCCTGACAGACCCGGAAAATACCCCCTTGGCGCGCCGGTTTTCGTCACCCGAGACGCGAATAACGGCGTGAATCGACAGGAGTGTCAAGTTTCGGGCCGATCTCCCATCAGATATCGTGGTCCCTGGCCCTTTTTGGCGGCCCGGTCCTCTGCATTATAGAGCGCACAGGTGGGCAAAGACAGGCAACCGCAGCCAATACAGCCATCCAGATCGTCGCGCAGTTTTTCAAGCGTTGCGATTCGCGCGTCCAGATGGCTGCGAAACCCCGCCGACAGGCGCGACCAGTCGTCCTTGGTCGGGGTGCGCTTGTTGGGCAGGCTTTGCAGCTGCTCGCGGATTTCCGGCAGGGTAAAGCCGAACTTCTGTGCAATCATGATAAAGCTCAGCCGGCGAATGTCGGCGCGGTGGAACCGGCGCTGGCCGCCTGCATTGCGCCAGGGCTCCAACAGGCCCTGCGCCTCGTAATAGCGAATGGCCGACACCGCGAGGCCGGTGCGCTCGGCCAGATATCCGATCGACAGTCCATGGGCTGCGGGCATGCGGTAGATCCTTCCGTAGCTGGTGGGCCGGGCGACGGGCCAATCATGGGGCCGGGTAAAAAACGCAGGGATCGGCCAGAAACCTCTTGAGCTAAAGTTAGGTTTAGAAATTATCACGGATGGAGGCAAGACATATGGAAGGAGCCTCCGCGATGACTGCAACGCTCGAACACGCCAATATCTGCGTCAGCGATCCCGACAAGACCGCCGCATGGATGGAAAAAATCTTTGGCTGGCACATCCGCTGGCGGGGTCCGGCCCTGAACGGCGGCTACACCGTGCATGTGGGGTCCAAGGACAGCTACCTCGCGCTCTATGCGCCCGCCGAGGGTCTGGCCGACCCGACCCCGCGCTATTCCAGCAAGGGCGCGCTCAACCATCTTGCGGTCGTGGTCGAGGATCTCGATGCCGCCGAAGCGGCAGTGAAGGCGGCGGGCTACACCCCCAAAAGCCATGCGGATTATGAACCGGGACGCCGGTTCTATTTCCTCGACGAAGAAGGGGTGGAGTATGAGCTCGTTGAGTATGATTGACCTTCTGTTCCTGGCCGCAAACGGACCGCGCGGGTTACGGGACTTCGGCCCCGCGCGGCGACATCGGGCGCGGCCTCCACGGCCTCCCAGCCTGACCGGGCCGCTGCCGCCGAGGCCCCGCTGGCTGCGTTAAACACCCGCAGCAAACAGCAAAAGCCCGCACATCCCGCGCAGCCCCCCTTGCAATTGCGTCCATGATTGGGTCAGGTATTTGCCAACACGACGGCTCGCCCCGCTGCTCCTCGCGGCGGGGCGGCGGCGTTCAAGAGACATGAAACAACAACAAAAGAACGAACCACGAAAGCGGACAAGACCATGGACAAGATCCCGATGACGCCGACGGGCTTTCAGGCGCTGGAAGCGGAACTTAAGAATCTCAAGAGCGTGGAGCGCCCGGCCATCATTCAGGCCATCGCCGAGGCCCGCGAGCTGGGCGATCTGTCGGAAAACGCCGAATACCACTCCGCCCGTGAAAAGCAGTCCTTTATCGAGGGCCGTATCAAGGAGCTCGAAGGCGTGCTGTCGCTGGCCGATGTCATCGATCCGGCAAAACTGTCGGGCGCGATCAAGTTCGGCGCCAAGGTCACCGTGGTGGACGAAGACACCGACGAAGAGAAGACCTGGCAGATCGTGGGTGAGCATGAGGCCAATATCGAGGCGGGTCTGCTGAATGTGAAATCCCCCATCGCGCGCGCCTTGATCGGCAAGGAAGAAGGCGACAGTGTAGAGGTGCGCACCCCCGGCGGGGATCGTGCCTATGAGATTCTCAAGATCACCTACGCCTAGGCAAAACCAAGCACACAGAGGGACATAGCGGGCAGGACATGACCACCGATCCCAGCCAGAAGGACCAGCCCTCTGCCGCCCGGCAGGCCGGTATGGCATTGCCGGAACTGGAGAGCAGTTCCCGGACGCCGCTTGGCCTGCCCGAGCTGGCGGCGCTGGCGCTGGCGGTGCTCTGGGTGCTGGTTATCCTTGCGGTCTATGTGCTGGCGCCCGACATGGCGCTGTCGACCGAGTGGAACGCACCCTTGGTGCGGGTGCTTGCGGTGATGATGCCGGTGCTGATGCTGCTGGTGGCCGCGATCGCGCTGCGGTCGGCCCGGATCATGCGCGAAGAGACGGATCGCCTGCATGCGGCGATTTCCAGCCTGCGTCATATGTATCTTGCCCATACCCAGGCGGCAGCCGCCGTGTCCGAGCCCTCGGTGACCAAGAAGCTGGAAGAGATCGCCGAAACCGCCCGCAAGACGGAGACGGTTCTGGCCACCTTCCAGTCCACCCGCCGCACGCCGGAACGGCTGGCGATTCCGTCCAAGGCGATGGAGGCGGTGGCCGAACAGGGATCGCTGGAGCTGGGCACCTCTGCCGAGGACATGTCGCCGCCCTTGTCCAATGAGCATTTCATCCGGGCGCTGAACTTCCCGGAGTCGGCTGAGGATGAGGATGGCTTTGTCTCTCTGCGCCTTGCGCTGAAGGACCGCCACGCGGCGCAGGTGATCCGCGCCGCCCAGGATGTGCTGACCCTGCTGAGTCAGGAAGGCATCTATATGGATGACCTGCGCCCCGACCGCGCCCGCCCCGACATCTGGCGGCAGTTTGCCAACGGCGCGCGCGGGCGCGCGGTCGCGGCACTTGGCGGGGTGCGGGACCGGTCGTCGCTGGCGCTGTCGTCGGCGCGGATGAAGCAGGACCCGCTGTTTCGCGACAGCGCCCACCATTTCCTGCGCCGGTTCGACCAGATGTTCACCCGGTTCGAGGCGGAGGCGACCGATACGGAGATCTCCGCCCTGAGCGACACCCGCACCGCCCGTGCGTTCATGCTGTTGGGGCGTGTTGCGGGCACCTTCGACTGATGCGCAGCGCGTTTGGGGCTGCGGGCGCATGACCCTACGCCCGGCCCGCGCCGAGGATGCATCAAGCCTTGCGGCCCTGTCGCTGGAGGTCTGGATCAGCACGTATCTGCGCCGGGGCATCAACGCGCATTTTGCGGATTATGTGCTGTCAGAGTTTACGCCGGCCCGAATGGCCGCATTGATCCAAGCGCCGGATCAAACCATCATCGTCTCGCAGAACCAGGATGGCATTGATGGCTACATCCGCGTGGCACACCGCTGCCCGGACCCGCTGACAGGCGACCACCAAACCGAGGTCGCCACGCTCTACGTGCAGCCGCGTCATCATGGCAAGGGCATTGGCCGCGCGCTCTTGTCAGCCGGCATGCGGGCCGCACAGGAGGCGGGAGCTGCTTCGGTCTGGCTCACCACCAACTCTGAGAATGCGCCCGCCGTCGCCTTCTACCTCGCTCAGGGCTTTGAGCGGATCGGCATCACGCAGTTTTGCATTGAGGATCAGGCCTATCAAAACGATGTTTTTGCGCGGGCGCTGAACCTCTGACGACATCAACCGGGATGAAGCGACGGGGAAGCTCCCGCCCGTCACAGCTGCATTATAAATGCAGCCGTTCCCGTTGGGCCCGGCGCGCCCTGCGGGCGCGGCCCGCGATTTACAGCGATAGGGGTCGTTCAGGCGCGACCCACAGCGCGCCCGCAGGGCGCGCTGCCGGGCCCAAACGGGGGTGGTGGCATCTGTGATGCCGCCGCGCTCGGCGGGAGCGCTCCCGCCCGCCCTGTCACCCCATGCCAAAGCTGGCGAAAGGGATAAATCGTACAGGACCCCCCGGCGCGATCTCGGCGGCCCCGTCGGGCAGTTCCACCAGACCCTCGGCCCAGCTGAGGCCGGAAATTCGGCCTGAGCCTTCGGATTTAAACACCTCCGCCCGTCCTGCCCGCATACGCGCGCGCAGATATTCCCGCCGCCCTGGCTTCTTGCGTTTTGCAAAGGCGGCTGGCACCTCGAACCCCTGCGGCTCTGCCCAACCGGCGCCGGCCATCAGCCCCATCGCGGGGCGGGCGAACACCAATGTACAGACCAGCGCTGCCACCGGATTACCCGGCAGGCCAAAGACCGGCGTGCCCTGCCACAGTCCCAGCGCCAGCGGGCGGCCCGGTTTCAGCGCGATGCGCCACTCCTGCATCGCACCGGCCTCGCGCAGCAGAGCCGACACATGGTCCTCATCCCCGGCCGAGGCGCCGCCACTGGTCAAGATCACATCCGCCTGCGCGGCGGCCTGATCAAAGGCAGCGCCAAGCGCGGCGCGGTCATCTTTGATCCGCCCCATATCCACCGTCTCAAAACCGAACTGCCGGATCAGAGCCAGCAGCATCGGACGGTTGGCATCGTAGATCTGACCCAGGCCTGCTGGCTCTCCGGGGCCCACCAGTTCATCGCCGGTGGAGATCACCGCCACCCGCAGAGGTTTGCGTACCAGAAGCTCGGCAAGCCCGGTGGCAGAGGCCAGCGCCAAATCCGCTGGGGTCAGCACCCGGCCTGCGGGCAGGATCACATCGCCTGCGGCCACATCCTCGCCCGCCTTACGGGTATTGGCCCCCGGTTTCAGCGGTCCGTTAAAGGCGACAGAGGCCCCATCCGTGCGCACGTCTTCCTCAAGGATCACGGTATCGACGCCCTCGGGCAAGGCCGCACCCGTCAGGATGCGAATCGCCTGTCCGGGTGGCACTGCGCCGTTAAACGGCACCCCGGCAGCGGCACGCCCTGCCACCAGCGGCATCACATGCGCTCCTTCGGGACGCCCACCGGCAAAGCCATAGCCATCCACCGCCGTATTGGGTTGCGGCGGATTGGAGCGCAGCGCAATTGCATCCTCGGCAAGGACACGCCCCAGCGCCTCGGACAAGGACACGGTCTCCGCCCCGGTCACCGGTCCCAGACGGCCACGCAACAGTGCCAACGCCTCATCCACGGGCGTCCAGTCCACCCCTTGCGGCAAAGCGAAACAATCATTGCTGAGAGGTGGCGGTGTGAGGGTCATCGGTCAGGCTCCACGGCGAAGATCCAGCCCTCTTCCAATGCGATGGGGGCGGTCACGTTCAGGTATCGGTTCAGGTCTGCCACAGGGCGACGGGCGAGGTCCAGCGCCACGCTGTGCACCTGCCAGGCGTCCTTGATCCACTCGTCGGGGGCCGGCGGGACCGTGAGCGACGGCCAGATCTCCAGCAGCGCAACCGATGCATCAAGCGGCTCGAACGGCCAGACCGCCACATGGGGCGTAAACCCTGCGCGCAGTCGGTGCAGCACCGGCAGGCCCATCATAACCTGCCCGCCAACCGCACCCACACCAGACATCTGCCAGCACGTGAAGCTGCCCTTGGCACGGTGTTCCACCGCTCGACGATCCGCAAAGGGGTTGTGATAACGCACCTTGCGACGCGGCAGGCCGGGAATGTCACGCCTCAGCCCATTGCCCCAGAACGGACCCGGCCTCTGCGGTCCCGACCCAAGGCTCAGATTGATTTCACCCGCCAGATCAAAGCGATTGTTCGCCTTCGGCGTATCCTCGATCCGGTCAGCGAACCATTGCCACAGGGCCAGTGGGTCGGGCTTGCCCGTCATCTCCGCGGCAAAGCCTGCGGGATAACCAAACGGGAAATCGAACCCAAGCGCCACCCTGCGGCCCGCTGTCAGTTCGGTGTCAATCAGATCGGCCAGCCACTCCTGCGCCAACGCGCGATTGCGCAGGTAGACAGGGGGCTCAGCCGCGCCCCCGCGCGCCACGCAGGCCCAGATGGCATCCTTGCGCGGGCGTGGTCCGGTGTCGTTGCCCCCGGACCAATCCACCATGACAAAGGTGTCAAAGCCCCTCAGAGCCCCAGCTCCGCCGCGATAAAATCGGCAATCGCCGCCGTGTCATCGAGATCAAAGACAGGGCGATCAAGCTCCAGCGCCGTATCAGATGCCACCGCGCGGATGGTTGGATCGTTTGGCGCGATCAGCGCCGTCGAGGCCTCCGCCCTGTGCACTTCGATCTTTGGATGGGTCTCGCGCTTATAGCCTTCGATCAGGATCAGGTCGACCGGGCGCATCCGGGCGAGGAGTTCCGTCAATGAGGGTTCCTGCGCGCCGCGCAGCTCCTGCATGATGGCGACGCGATTGGGCGAGGCCAGCACCACCTCTGATGCGCCCGCAACACGATGACGGTGACTGTCCGTGCCGGGCTGGTCCACATCGGTGGCGTGATGGGCATGCTTGAGGGTCGAGACCCTGAGGCCACGCGCGGTGAACTCCGCCACCAAGCGCTCCATCAGCCCGGTCTTGCCGTTGTTCTTCCAGCCCGTCACCCCATAGAGCTTCATCGCAACAGACCCTCTGCCCGCGTCAGATCGTCGGGCGTGTTGACGTTGAAGAAGGGATCAAAGGGCTCCGCCTCAAACAGGGCTTCGCGTCCGCCGTGCTGGTCCGTCCACAGAACCACCTTGCGCAAACCGCCCTCAAGCGCTGCACGCAGATCATCGCGCAGGGCAACCGGCCACAGACCAAACGTCGGATGCCGATTCACGCGCCCCTTGCCGCCGGATTTGAGCACCTCATCACCGCTCTTGGGCGTGGTTGCCAGAACCAGCGGGTGGCTCTGCCCATCAGAGGCCGCGACCAGCCGCGCCACCAGATCATGCGGGAAAAACGGCGTATCAGCCGCCGCCGTGACAATCGCCTCCGCCCCCTGTTCCGCCGCCCAATCGAGACCCGCAAGAACCCCCGCCAACGGCCCCGCAAAGCCTTCGATACTGTCTGGGATGACCGGCAGCCCAAAGTCATCAAACCGCGCCCCGTCACCATTGGCGTTGAGCGCGATCTGACGCACTTGCGGTGATAGCCGGTCGATGACACGCGCCATCAGGCTCTGACCGCCAAGGGACAAAAGCCCCTTGTCACCACCACCCATCCGGGTGGCGAGACCGCCTGCAAGGATCACTCCAAGTGGCTGGGTCATGCTGTACCCTCCTGTTTTCGCCATACGGCGATATCCTTCAGAAGCATTGCACGCTGGTCAGTAGAAAGAGTGCCCGTTGGTATGACAATCACACTCGGCCCAAGGAAACAGAAGAGATAGCTTTGGTCCTCAAGCACCCGGTCCACAGCGCTCCAGTCAAAGCGAGACAGCCCCAATTGCGATACCAGCTCAAGCCCATTTGCCGAGAGATCAAACCGCTGCAAAGTACGCAAAATCGGCGTACTCAGGAATTGCTCTGCCATGTCACGCCGTCTCAGAATTTTGACGCTGTATAGAACTGCTATAGCCAAAACAGTCCCGAGGAAAGGTCCCCAAACCCCTTGCTGGTGAGGCGATGCGCCCCCAAGTCTTAATACGATAAATGCTAAGACAATTCCCCCTGCGCAGACCATCCCCCCAAACAACAATGAAACGACATGACCCAACCAACCAGTAGATGTTTTGGGTCCAGAGCGTCGGCATTTTTGCATCGCACGGGCCAATACCTTCGGGTCCAGCGGGCGGGTGACTTCAATCGTGTGGGTCAAAATATCTATCTCTCGTTTATTGAGACTATTCAAATTCGCTCGCGGCACTGCGCCCCGCGCGATCAATCCGCGCTCTTGCGGCGGTGTTTCTTGTCTTCCTCCGGCATGGCGCTTGGGTCCACATCGCGCGCCAGACGCTCCTCACCCGCCAGACAGACAAACCGCTGCCCGCGCATCCGGCCGATCAGAGTCAGCCCCACCTGCCGCGCGATTTCCACGCCCCATGCGGTAAAGCCAGAGCGCGAGGCCAGCACCGGGATGCCCATCATCGCGGTCTTGATCACCATCTCCGAGGTCAGCCGCCCGGTGGTATAGAGGATCTTGTCCGATGCCTCTGCCCGCTCCGACAGCATCCAGCCGGCGATCTTGTCCACCGCATTGTGGCGCCCGACGTCCTCCATGTAGACCAGCGGGTGGTCCTGATGACACAGCACCGTGCCATGAATGGCCCCCGCCTCCAGATAGAGCGAGGGCGTGCGGTTGATCTCATGTGCAAGCGTATAGAGCCAGGATGTCTTCACCGGCGTTGCGGGCAGGGTCACGCCCTCAAGCCCCGCCATCATATCTCCAAAGACGGTGCCGACCGCGCAGCCGGAGGTTCGGGTCTTTTTCTGGAGCTTTTCTTCATGCGAGGTCTCGACCTCGGTGCGGACCACCACCGTCTCGACTTCTTCGTCGTAGTCAACGCGGGTCACGACATCGTCAGCGCTCAGCATGCCCTGGTTTTTCAAAAACCCCAGCGCCAGATACTCCGGGTAGTCGCCGATGGTCATGGCGGTGACGATCTCCTGCCGGTTCAGATAGATCGTGAGCGGGCGCTCCTCGACCACCGAAATCTCGGCCTCTTGACCAAGATGATCAACGCCCGTGACCTTGCGAGTCAGACGCGGGTTGCCGGGGTCCGGTGCAATACGGTATTCCGTTGCCACGTTAAGTTTTGCCAATTGCCAAGCGCCTCCAACCCGCGTAGCCATGTGAGGCATAACCTAAGGCCCCGTCATGCCAATCTCCACCGTGAAATCCGCCTTTTGGAAAGGCATGCGCGACAGCGCCCCGTTTGTGCTGGTCTCCGGCCCCTTTGGCCTGCTGTTCGGCGTGCTGGCCGCCGAGGCCGGGCTGAACGTGATCGAGGCGTTTTCCTTTTCGCTTGCGGTGTTTGCCGGCTCTGCCCAGTTCACCGCGCTCCAGCTGATGCAGGAACAAAGCCCGACGTTGATCGTGCTGATCTCCGCCCTCGCCGTGAACCTGCGGGTGGCGATGTATTCGGCCTCGCTCACGCCCTACCTGGGCGATGCGCCGCTCTGGCAGCGGGCCTGTGCGGCCTATGTCACCGTGGATCAATCCTATGCTCTGTCGATGATCGAATTTGAACGCCGCGCCGACTGGGGCACGTCGGAACGGATGGCCTATTTCTTTGGCACCAACGGGCTGGTGGCGCCCTTCTGGATGGTGGCGACAATCACCGGCGCGTTGGTGGGGGCATCGGTGCCGGACAGTCTCGGGCTGGATTTTGTGCTGCCGATCGCCTTTCTGGCGATGATCGGGCCGATGCTGCGCACCCCGGCGCATGTTGTGGCCTGTTTCACCGCCTGTGCCGTCGCGCTGCCGGCGGCGATGCTGCCCTACAACCTCGGTCTGATCGTGGCCGGGCTGGCCGGGATGATGGCGGGGGCGCAGGCAGAACTGTGGTTCGAACGCCGCACCGCAACCAAGACGGAGGTATAGGCATGGGTGGGCCCGAAATGAGCTTTGATCGCAGCACGCTCTGGATTGTCATTGCCGGATTGGCGGTGGGCTCTTATGCCCTGCGCTTTGCCTTTATTGGGCTCGTCGGCAATCGCGCGATGCCCGCCTGGCTGATGCGGCACCTGCGCTATACGGCGGTGGCGATCATCCCGGCGCTGGTGGCGCCGCTGGTGGTCTGGCCGGCCCCGACCGGGGGCACGCCGAGCTTGATCCACTTCGCAGCTGCCGCGCTCACCTTTGCAATTGCGGCGCTAACAAAGAACGTGCTTCTGGCGATGGTGTCCGGTGCCTGCAGCCTGTGGGTGCTGATGTATCTCACCGGCTGAGCCCGCCGGAGCGCTCAAGGGCCGTCTTGCAGCCCTGCAAACGGCGCTTTTGGACAGGCGGGCCTTAGGTTCTCTGGCTCAGAGGCACAGGCGCCCCATCAGCTGCCGGTATCTGCGTTCAGGCTGGCATTGCCCGCCTCCAGACCCGCAGAGAGATCCTCGCTGTCGTTTTCATAGTATTTGTCGGTCTCGACACCGGGAAACAGCGCGAATTGTTCCTGGAGTTTCACCGGATAATAGGTCACGTCGATGCCCTCGAAGCCCGGGATCTGGCGCAGGATCGACGAGGTCGCGTTGGCGCAGAACGCACCCGGGACGCGGCCATTGGTGGTGACCAGCTGATAGGCCGTCTGAGCCTGCGCGGGCGTCAGCGCGACCTCCTGCGTCACCACGTGAAAGGTCTCGCGCGCATGGGCGCTGCGATAGGCCTGAAACACGCGCGGGGAGATGCCAAACAGCACGTCCTGACGCTCCGGCACAACATCGGCGTAGAACGAGCCGGCCGGATCAAAGATCACACGTTCGGAGGCATTCACCATCAGCGCCGTGTGTCCGCCCTGGCCGGTCCGGTTGTTCACCACCGTGATCAGCGTCATCGACGGCCCGCCCGCATCCCGATACCGCACCGCTGCGATCGTGTCGGGATCAGCGTCCGGACGTTGGGGCGCCGCGCATCCGGCAAGTGCCGCGCAGAGCGCAAGGATCAGGATCGGCTTGCGCATCGGACGGTGCTCCTGAATGTCGCGGCGAGATGGGGGGCTAGTCAGACGAGCAGAACTCAGGTTGCGAAGATCGCCAGGAACAGGGCAAAAACAACCAGCGCAATGCAGAAACGCGTGACGAAGGTCATGAAGCCCGCGTAGGTCTGTTCTTGAACGGTGGTATCCATGGTGCCGTGCTTGTGTTCAGCCATAACTGTGAAGTCCTGTTCGCATCTTCCTGTTGCACGTGGTGATACTGGATTTCAAAACGGCTGTCACCACCCCACGCACCGGACTTGTTTCAAAACCACTGCGGCAACCAACCGCAGACCTAGCGCCTCGTCAAAACCATGGCGGCGAGGGGCAACTCCCGCCCCTTTGTGCATGAGGCAGAGCCTCCCGCAAAAGCGTTGGGCCCGGCAGGGGCGGCGCCGAAGGCGCCGCCCCTGCCCCCCGGCGATTTGCAAAGCAAAGCGCAATCCCTCAATGACCGAATGGAACGGGCCGCCCAGATCGTCCAGCCCGGGCTCATCCCATCAGGCCTGGTCTTCCAGCTCCGCCACCAGACGAAACCCGATCCGCTTGGCTGGTTCTTCCGGTTTGGGCTTGGGCATCGCCCGCAGGATCACGTTCAGCTGGCTCACATGCTGCACCAGCTGCGTTCGGGCGCCACGCGAATCGCTGCCGTAGAAGGTCACGATGTCCGGGTCAAAATGCCCCATGCCCTCGATCCGCAGCACCCCGGCATCGCCGCCGGCAAACCCCATCGCCACCTCATGCTCGCCATCCAGCGTTTTCTCAAAGTTCTGGATGTAGAGGATCAGCCGTTCATAGGCCCAGCGCGCCGGGCTCTTTTGCTCTGGCGCGGGCACCTTCTGCATCGGGGCCGGCACATCCTTCAACGCCGCGGGCGCATCGGGATCCGTATGCACCTCGCGATGGCAGGGCAGCGCCGCCGCCTCTGCCGCCTCGGCGCTGGTGGAAATCTTGTCATCCATTGGAAAAGTCCTTGGGTCGTCGATATTTCACCCAAGGTGGCAGGCTTAGCGCCGTTGGTAAACCCAAGCCTCATCATCGCGCCGTGTGCGCGAGACCTGGCCGGTGCGGTAGAGATGATTGACATGGGCCACCGCCTCGACCAGCGCGAGGCCGTATTCGCCCGGTCCAATGGTGCGTTTGAAGAGCGGAGGAAAGCACTCGGCGGCGCTTTTGGGACTGTCCAGGTGATCCAGCAACCGGTCCAGCGCGCCGTGGTGATTGTCGATCAATTGCCGCATCCGGAGCGGCAGCCGGGTAAACGGCAGCTTGTGCCCGCCCAGCGCCAGATGCTCGGGGCGCGCCAATGCCGCCAGTCGCTCGCAAGCCTCCAGCCATTCCGCCAGCGGATCGGCCTCGGGCTCAGTCGCATAGACGCCGATATTGGGGCTGATGGAGGACAGCACCTGATCGCCGGTCAGCACGAGGTTATCGTCCCGGCTCCAGAAGGTTGCGTGCTCCGGCGCGTGGCCATTGCCCATATGCACGTCCCAGTCGCGCCCACCCATGCGAAACACATCGCCCTGCTGCACGCGGGTGAAGCCCAGCGGCATCGGGTAGACTGTGTCGGAGAAGTTAAAGGGCCGGTCGGCCTTGCGCGTCGCGTAGGTCTCCGGGTCCATGCCGGCGCTGCGATAATAGGCCAGTGTTTCCGCAGGCCATTCCTCCTGCACATCCAGCGTCAGCATCCGGGCAAACAGCCAGGCCGTGCGGGTGGTGACCAGCTCCGCGCCGTGTTCGGACTGAAACCAGCCCGCATTGCCGATATGATCGGGGTGATGATGAGTCACCACCACCCGGCGCACGGGTTTGCCGCCCAGAGGCCCCGCCATCAACTGCTCCCAGATGCGGCGGGTCTTGTTTGAGGACATGCCAGTATCCACCACCGTCCAGCTGTCTCCCTCGTCGAAGGCGTAGACATTGACGTGATCGAGTTTCATCGGCAGCGGCAGGCGCATCCAGAGAACGCCCTCGGCGACCTCAATCGCCTCGCCCTGTGCGGGCGGCTCTTCCCACGGAGTGCGGGGGGCCACGTCGGCGACGGAAACCATCAGCTTGCCAGCTCTTCTGCGGTGAGGGCAAAGGCCCCCGCAGCGCCTTCACGGGCGTGGATCAGATAGGCTGCGTGCTGGGGCAGCATCCGCTTGATGTAAAACCGCGCCAGTTTCTCACGCGCACCGCCTTTGTCCGCCAAGGCCGCCGCAAGGTGATAGTGCCCGCCCAAAACGCGGGCGAAGGCCATCAGGTAGGGCACAGCCCCGGCAAAGCGGTCCTGCATATCTGCGTCGACCAGCCATTCGGTGGCTTCGCGCAGGGTTTCGCAGGCCTGCCAGACGGCCTCGGCCATATTGGGATGGGTGGGGCGGGCGCGCTCGGCCTGTTCTTCGATCTCGTCGATCAAGCGATGCGCCATCTCGCCGCCGTCCATCATCTTCCGCGCCACAAGGTCCATGGCCTGAATGCCATTGGTGCCCTCATAGATCGCCGTGACCCGCACATCGCGGTAGAACTGCGCCGCACCTGTTTCCTCAATGAAACCCATACCACCATGCACCTGCACGCCCTGCTCGGACACGCGGATGCCGGTCTCCGTGCCAAAGGCCTTGGCAATGGGTGTCAGGAAAGCCGCGCGGGTTTTCCATTCGGCATCCCCTGTGGCGGTGCCCATATCGATGGCCCCCGCACAGGCCAGCATGATCGCGCGCGATGCATAGACATCGGCCTTCATCTCCATCAGCATCCGGCGCACATCGGCGTGGTCCACGATGGTTCCCGTGCCGCCCTCTACCGGGGTCTTGCCCTGTTTGCGCTCCAGTGCATAGGCCAGCGCGTGCTGATAGGCCCCTTCGGCTGCGCCAACACCCTGACCGCCCACACCGAGACGGGCGTTGTTCATCATCGTGAACATCGCCGCCATGCCGCCATGCTCCTTGCCCACAAGCCAGCCAGTAGCGCCGTCGTATTGCATCACACAGGTGGGGGAGCCATGCAGGCCCATCTTATGCTCAAGACTGACCACCTTGAGGCTGTTGGCCTTGCCCGGGTTGCCGTTCTCGTCTGGCAGGTATTTGGGCACCAGAAAGAGCGAGATACCCTTTGTTCCGGGCACCCCATCCGGCAGCCGTGCCAGCACCAGATGGCAGACGTTCTCGGTAAAGTCATTGTCACCCCAGGAGATATAGATCTTCTGGCCGGAGACCGCATAGGTGCCATCGCCGTTGTCTTCTGCTTTTGACGACAGCGCCCCCACGTCAGACCCCGCCTGCGGCTCAGTGAGGTTCATGGTCCCCGACCATTCGCCAGAGATCAGCTTGGGCAGATAGAGATCCTTCAGCGCATCAGAGGCATGATGCTCCAGCGCCTCGATCTGGCCCTGGCTCATCAGCGGGGCCAGTTGCAGGCTGAGGCACGCGCCCGACATCATCTCATTGACTGCGGTGGTCAGCGACATCGGCAACCCCATGCCGCCATATTCGGGGTCCGCGCTCATCCCGATCCAGCCGCCCTCGGCGATGGCCTTGTAGCCGTCACCAAACCCCGGCGAGGTGCGCAGGACGCCGTTTTCCAGCCGCGCCGGTTCCAGGTCGCCGGCGCGTTGCAGGGGCGCCATGACCGCATCGCACATCTTGGCGGCTTCGGTCAGGATGGCGCTGGCGACATCTGCATCCGCATCGGCAAAGCGCTCGGTCGCGGTGATGCGATCAAAGCCGAGGATCTCGGACAACAGGAACTGATATTCGGAAACGGGGGCGCGATAGCTCATCTGAGGGACCTCTTCTCATCGGGGCGGCGTGGCGTGCGCCATGCGGGCCTGCGCCGCTTGGCAACCGCGCCCATAGCCGTTATTTACTGTGCCTTGGCCCATGTCGTAAACTGCCCCGCACCGCACGCAATCAAAACGCGGCGTCATCGGGCAAAGTGACGGAACGGCCAATGAATGGATCTACCCCAAGAGTTGCGCCGATGACCCAAAGCCCGATCAAGACCGAAGCGCTGGATGCCGCGCCCGCCGGGATCGCCCGTGCGGCGGAATTGTTGCAGGCCGGCGCGCTGGTCGCCTTTCCGACCGAGACGGTTTACGGGCTGGGTGCGGATGCGCGCAATGGCACCGCGGTGGCCGGGATCTACGCCACCAAGGGGCGGCCGGCGTTCAACCCGCTGATCGCGCATGTGGCGGATGTGGCATCGGCGCGCGCGCTGGTCGAGTGGAATGACATGGCCGAGGCCATGGCAGCGGCGCACTGGCCCGGCCCCCTGACGTTGGTCCTGCCGCTGCGATCCGGCCATGGCGTGTCACCGCTGGTGACGGCAGGGCTCGACACGCTGGCGGTGCGCGTGCCCGCCAAGGCCTGCGCTCGGGCGTTGCTGGCGGCGGTCGGCGGGCCGGTGGCCGCGCCCTCTGCCAACCCCTCCGGGCGGATCAGCCCGACCACCGCAGCGCATGTGGAGGCGGGGCTTGGCGGCAGCATCGCGGCGATCCTCGACGACGGCCCCTGTACGGTGGGGGTGGAATCCACGATCCTCGGACTGGCCGGCGATGTGCCCGTCCTGCTGCGCCCCGGCGGGCTGTCTGCCGAAGAGATCGAGGCGACGCTGGGGCATGCGATTGCCGAACGCGACAGCAGCGACCCGCTGACCGCGCCGGGGCAACTCCTGTCCCACTACGCGCCCAAAGCCAGCGTGCGCCTGAACGCGACACGGTTTGAGCCCGGCGAACTTTCGCTTGGGTTTGGCGCCGGTCAATGCGACCTCAACCTGTCGGCTACGGGCGACCTGCGCGAGGCCGCAGCCAATCTTTTTGGCCATCTGCATGCGCTGGATGCGCGAGCCAGGCCCATTGCGGTAGCGCCGATCCCCGAACAGGGACTGGGCGTTGCCATCAATGACCGCTTGCGGCGCGCTGCCGCCCCGCGCTGACACGCGTTGGTGCCGGAGCTCCCTGCGGCAAGGCCCCGCAACCACTGATCTGCCCAAGACCCAGACGCGCGCTCAGTCGCGCGCCAGATGCGACCGAACCCGCGCCGCGTCAGCGGCGCCGGGCCCAACGGGAGGACGGCATGTCCAATGCCGCCCGACGGGCGGGAGCGCCCCCGTCTCGCCGCCCCTGCCCCGCTGACCCTGACGGATCAGGCGTGACCGGCATCCATCGACAGGTTCAACGGCGTCACACCGATGCTGGCCAGCGCCGCCTCCCATTTTTCATCCGCCGTATCGGTAAAGATCATTTCCGGCTCGGCCTCCGCCGTCAGCCAGCCGTTCTGGGCAATCTCATCCTCCAGCTGCCCGGGCCCCCATCCTGCATAGCCCAGCATCACCAGAAACTGCTCCGGCCCGCGCCCCTCGGCGATTTCTTCCAGCACATCCAGCGTGGCCGTCATCGAAAACCCGGGCTTCACCGGCAGCGAGTTCACGGTCGAGATATATTCATCCGAATGCAGGACAAATCCGCGCTGGGTCTCCACCGGCCCCCCGAAATAGACCGGCGCGCGCCCGGGCGTCGGTTTGGTCTCGATCTCCAGCTGGTCGAACAGCGTCCTGAGTTCCACGCCGGGGGCGAGCTTGTTGATAATCAGCCCCATCGCCCCTTCATCCCCGTGCGAACACAGAAACACCACCGAGTTGTCAAATCGGGGATCCCCGATTCCCGGCATGGCGATCAGCAACTTACCTGTCAGTTCCATGTGACTGCCTCTGTTGCGGCGCGTGGCCTTTGGACCCAGCATGACGCGCAGGCGCGCCACATGCAACCCTGCCCCCCTTGGTCATAAACACCCCGGAACTGTCACGTTTGAGTTACTTCCCCAAGCGCTCTCCGGGATGTGACTTGGCTTTGACGGTGCCCGGAGGCAATAGCTCTGGGCATGACCTTGCATCCTTCCTGGCGTACCCGCCTTGCGATCCTCCTGCTTGCCTGGGCTGCCCTGACCGCGGCCGTGGCCCCCGTTGCCGCGCAGCAGGACATGGCTGACCTCGTGTCCATCGATGTGCTCGATGGCGGCCCCTCTGCCGACGGGCGCTACATGGGAGCATTGCATCTGCGCCTCGCAGAGGGGTGGAAAACCTACTGGCGCGCGCCGGGCGATGCCGGCATCCCGCCGCAGTTCAATTGGCACGGATCGCGCAATATCGCCGATCTGCGCATCACCTGGCCCACCCCGGAGGTGTTTCTGACCTCGGGCATGCGCACCATCGGCTATCACGACGAGCTGGTGCTGCCGATCGAGATCACCCCCAAGACACCAGGCCAGCCGATCCGCATCAAGGGCCGGATGGAACTGGGGCTGTGCAAGGATGTCTGCATCCCCTCCGAGCTGCGCTTTGACCATCGCGCCGACCTGACGGCCGGACGCCACCCGGCCATCGCGGCCGCGCTCGCGGCACGGCCCTACTCCGCCAGCGAGGCGCAGGTGCGGGCGGTGACCTGCCGCCTGTCGCCCACGCCCTACGGGCTGAAAGTCTCCGCCCGCATCGCGATGCCCTCCGCCGGCGGCGAGGAATACGCCGTGATCGAAGGCGACGGCACTCTGATCGCGACGGAGACCAAATCCTGGCGCGAGGGCCGCGAGTTGGTCGCCGAGGCCGAGCTTTTGCCTGCCGCAAATGGCCCGGTTGCGGTTGACCGCTCCGCCCTGCGCTTTACGGTGCTGGGCACATCGCATGCGGTGGACATCCGGGGCTGCACGTCGGGCTAAGGGCCCATCGTCACGCTGCTCCCTGTCATCGCCGCGCCCTTTGTGTCGACAGAAGGCCTGCCCCTGATGACCGATCCAGCCCCGGCCCCGCCGCGCCGACCGATCCTTGGTGCCCTCGGGGTGGTCTGCGCCCATATCGAGGGCGAGGATTGCGTGATCCTTGTGAAGCGCAAGAACCCACCCAATGCGGGTACATGGGGGTTTCCCGGTGGTCATGTGGAGCTGGGTGAAACCGCCGCCGAGGCCGCCGCACGCGAATTGTGCGAGGAAACCGGTGTTGTCGCGGCCCCCGGCGCGCAGCTGATGACGCTCGACGTGATCCCGCGCAATGCGGATGGCTCGGTGGGCGGGCAGTATTTCCTTGTCGCGACGCTGTGCCATTATGTCTCCGGCCAGCCGGTGCCCGATGATGATGCGCTGGAGGCCCGATGGGTCCCGGTTGCGCGGATCGAGGATCTGGGCCTTGAGCTGTTGGACCGGGTGGCGGATCTGGCGCGACTGGCTCAGGCGTCCTGGCGCGATGTGCCCCGCGCCGCGCCCATCGCGCCGATCACATAGGTCACCCCGCCCAGCACAACCAACCCGACCAGACACAGCAGCAGTGCCGCGCGGATGGGGGCAACCTCGGCCAGCCCCGGCAGCATCTGCCGAAGGCTTGCGGGCAGCACGCCGTTTGCCATGGTCCAGCCAAGGGTCACCGCGATCCAGCCGACCTGTGCCAGACCGCTCAGCAGCATCAAGCCCCGCAGGCGGCGGGCCCCCGCATGCGACCCCGCAGCCAGGGCGCGTTTCAACGACCGGATCGGGCGGGCCACATCGGCCTGGATTGCGACCAGCGCCGGCACCACCAGCAACACGAGGAACATGCCAAACCCAAGGCCATAGACCAGCGTGATGACCGTGGGTTTCAGAAACTGCGCCTGTTGCGAGGTCTCATACATCAGCGGCGCCAGCCCCAGTACGGTGGTCAGCGTGGTCAGCATCACCGGCCGCAACCGGTCCGCCGCCCCATCTATGATCGAGGGGATCAACCCGCGCTCCTGCGCGTATTCGTCAATGGTCGAGACCAGCACGATGGAATCGTTGATGATGATCCCGGTCATCCCCAAGAGCCCCACGACGGTGAACATGCTCATCGGCAGCTCCCACAGGTGGTGGCCCCAGATGGTCCCGACGAGGCCAAACGGGATGATCGCCATCACCACGATCGGACGTGTCCAGCTGGAGAAGATCCAGCACAGCACCAGATAAATCCCGGTGAGACACAGGATCAGCCCGGTGCGCGCATCGCTGAGGAACTCGTCCTCCTGCTCGCTGAGGCCGGACAGGCGGAACTCGATCTGACGTTCCTCGGCGATCTTGGGCAGGATCTCGGTTTCCAGCGCCTCGATGATGGCCTCGGCCTGCACCGGATCATCCTCGGAGATGTCGCCGGTGACGGAAATCAGCCGCACCCCGTTTTCGCGCCGGACGGTTGAGAACCCGGTGCGCTGGCTGACGGTCACGATATCCGCAAGGGGCACATAAATCCCCGACGGCGCGCGCATCTGGGTGCGTTCCAGAAAGTCCGCTGTCAGCTCCCCTTCAGGGAGTTCCACCCGGATCTGGGCAGAGCGCGGCCCGTCCGGGTAGGTGGCGGCCTCGATCCCGTTCAGACGCCGACGCAGGGCCTGGCCTAGGTTTTCAATCGTGAAATTGAGCGCTTGGCCCTGCGGTGTCAGATCCAGAACCAGCTCTTCCTTGTCATAGGCGAGGTTGTCTTCCACCGCCGAAACCTCTGGATAGCGGGTCAGGGCGGTTTTCAGATCTTCTGCGGCGGCCTTCAGCGTGGTGACATCAGCGCCATAGAACTGCACGTCCAGCGCATCGCCACCGGGACCGGAGCGCCAGCCACGGAAGGACACCACCTCGGTCAGGGGCAATTGCACCACGCGCTCCTGCAACTCGCCCACAAAGGCAAAGCTCGAATAGGGGCGCAGGTCCGCATCGATCAGCTCGATCGCGATACTGCCGAGTAGGTCGCTGTCCTTGGTTTCTGTCCCGGCAAGGCCCCGGCCCGTGTTGCCACCCACTTCGGCCATGACAAAGTCGACCGGATTGCGGCCATAGCGCTCCTCATATTCTGCCCCCAATGCCTCGACCGTGCGCTGAAATTCGCGCATCTGCTCCAGCGTGTCGGCGCGGGTGGCACCTTCGACCATGGCAAAATTGCCGGACACCGATGCCCGCTCTGGCGCGTTGAAGAAGCGCCAGGTGACATCGCCCTTGATGAACAGCGCCATCTGGCTGGCCAGCAGCACAAAGGCACATGCCACCACCACGTAACGCGCCCGCACCACACCCACCATCAGTGGCCGGAACAACCGGTCCCGGCACCAGCGAAAGCCCCGGTTCACCACCCGGTTCGGCGCGTCATACCAATGCCGCTCGCTGGTGTGCGCGAGGGCGTGCGCCATATGGTTGGGCAGGATCAGGAAACACTCCATCAGGCTCGCCGCCAGCACCGCAATGACGGTAAAGGGAATGTCGGCGATCAACTCGCCAAACCGCCCGCCGATGGCGACCAGGCCGAAAAAGGCGATCACGGTTGTAAGCGTTGCGGCAAAGACCGGCATCGCCATGCGCCGGGCGGCGTTTTCGGCGGCGACCATTGGCGGCTCGCCCAGGCGACGGGCGCGGAAATCGGCGTGTTCGCCCACCACGATGGCGTCATCCACCACGATCCCCAGCGTGATAATCAGGCCAAAGAGCGAGATCATGTTGATCGTCAGCCCACCGATATACATCAGCGCAATGGCAGCAAACATGGCCGCCGGGATGCCAGCAGCCACCCAGAATGCAATGCGGGCATTGAGGAACAAAAACAGCAGGATCACCACCAGCCCGAGCCCCATCAGACCGTTGTCGACCAGAATATCGAGCCGCCCGGTGATTGCCTCGGCGCGGGTGCGGATGAGCGAGACCTCCACCCCCTGCGGCAGCGACAGGTTCATCTCGGCCACGACGTCCTCGACCTGCCGCTGGATCCTGATCGCGTCGCCCTTGTCAGAGCGGTCCACCCGGATCGACATGGCGCGGTTGTCGCCGACAAAGTAGCTGCGCTGGCGATCCACGCCCTCGACCCGGATTGTGGCCACGTCGCCAATCGTCAGCGCCGAGCCATCCGCCTCGGAGCGCAGGACAACCGCCTCCAGTTCCTCGGGCGTGCGTTTCTGGGTGCCGGTGCGCACGCGGGCGTTTGCGCCCTCGACCTCGCCCGCCGGGTTGATCTCCACCTCGGCGGCGATCACCGACGCAATTTCCGCCATGGTAATATCATGGGCAATGAGCTGGCTGGAGGGCACCTCGACAATGGTGCGGGGGGCGGCGACACCGCGAATGGTGGTGCGGGTGACACCGACCTCAAAGAGCCGCAGGATCAGCTCATCCGCCAACAGCCCCAGTTGCTGCGCCCCGACCGGGCCTGTGATGACGATATCGGTGACGCGATCGCGCCAGATCGCGCGCTCGACCTCCGGGTCTTCGGCGTCTTCGGGCAGGGTGGTGACCGCATCGACCGCGTTCTGCACATCATCGGTGGCGCGGGCCATGTCCCAGCCGGGTTCGAAGTCGATGTCGATCACCGCGCGCCCCTCGCGCGAGGACGACTGGGTCTCTTCGACCCCGTCCACCGCCAGCAGGGCCGGTTCCAGCACCTGTACGATGGCGCTGTCGACGTCCTCGGGGCCGGCGCCCTCCCAGATCACAGAGACATCAACGGATTCGACAATCACATCCGGAAAGAACTGCGCCCGCATATTGGGGATCGCGGCGGCGCCAAGCACCAGCAGCAGCATCAGCAACAGGTTCGCCGCCGTGCGATGGCGGGTGAAATAGCTCAGGATGCCGCTGGCCTTTTGGGTCGGTGTGATCGCCATGAGAAGTCACCTGTGCTTGATCGGGGCGCCCCCCCTGGAGGGCGGGCGGCGGACACGACGTGGGCCCGCGCCGAAGGCAGGCGTCAGCCGCCCATGTTCTGTTCGATGCGCGTCACCAGCTTTACGGGAACGCGCGCCTGTTCCAGCTGCGCCAGCACGCGGGTCTTCACCGCACTGGGCATGCCGCCATTGCCGGTCACAAAGGCCTTGAGCCGGGCGCGGCGCTCTTCTGTGAGTTCGATCAGGTCCGGCTCGGACGTGACAGCCGCATTCTCCGCACCCTGCGTCAGCGGGCGCACCTTGATGCCCGCCCCCAGCAGCGGCGTGCGTCCGGTCACCACCTGTCGCCCGGCCAACCCGGCGCCACGGACCAGAATGTCATCGCCCTGCCGGCGCACCAGTTGAACCGGCAGCTCCTCAAGACGGTCATCCGTCCCCAGAACCAGCACGGTCTGGCGCGAATCCATCGCCGAGGCCGGCAGGCGGGCCAGGTTCTCGATCACCGGTTCGCGCACGGTGACGGTCACAAAATCCCCCGGCTTGAACCCTGCAACCGTGTCCAGCCGGGCATAGATCAGACGCCCCGACTGACCATCGCCAACCGCGCCGCTTGCACGGGCAAGCTGACCGGCCGCACGGATCCCGGCGCCAGCTGCATCCAGCGTCACCGTGACCTCGGCCGGGATCAGGCGCCCCGCCTCATCGAGCAGGCGGGCATATTGCGTGGTCGATACCCGGAACGCCACTTCCAGCTGATCCGGGTCTACCAGTTGGGCAAGGATTTCATTGGCCGACACCAGACGCCCCTCGACCAGGGTGACGGATTGCAGGGTGCCGGTGAACGGCGCGGTGACGGTGGTGTCCTCCAGATCGCGCTGCGCCTCGTCCAACGCGATCTCGGCCCGTGCCACCAGGGTGCGGGCCTGATCCACGCGCGCCTCGGCCTGGCTGACGGCCTGGCGTCGGGTCAAAACCGACTGGCGGGCGCTGGTCGCGGTCAGTTCCGCCGCCTCCACCAGCGCTTCGGTACCGACCCCGCGTTCCTTCAGGTCGACCTGACGCTGATAGGCCCGCTCCTGCAACTCGGCCTGCATCCGTGCGGTTTCCAACTCGTCCCGGGCCAGCACCAGCGCCCGGCTGGCATCGCGGCTCTCGGCCTGGGCGTCCATCATGTCGGCTTCGGCCCGTTCCAGGGCGGCGCGGGCATCCGCCTTGTCGATCTGCACCAGCGTATCGCCCGCCGTGACCGCGCCGCCGTCCTGAAATGCTTCGGCAAGGGTGACGACACGCCCGGAGACCGCGGCCCGCAACTCCAGCGTGCGGCGGCTTTCGACATGGCCAAAGCCGACCATTTCCGGCTGCTCGGGCCCAAGGCGCGCGGTCACCACATTGACGGCAAACACCCGCTCGCGCGCGGGCGGAGCGATCCGTTCCTCTGCCAGGCTCTGCTGGATGGCAGAGTGGATCATCTGCACCGCAAACAGCACCAGGGCCGCCGTCAGCCCAAGCAGGAACAAGCCCACAACGCTGTGTCGCAAAAATCGCATCGTCTTTCCTTTCGGCTGGCCGAAAGACCGGCTGGCCATGATATGCCCGACACTCGAACCACTGATGGATATAGCACGTATCCTACAGTCTACGTGCTTATACGTGACCGCAGATCATTTCCGTCGCAAATGTTCGTCAAGTCTGGGCATAATTTCTACGAAATTGCAGGGGCGATGCCGATAATCGAGCTGTTTTTGCAAAATCTCGTCCCAGGCATCCTTGCAGGCGCCCGGGCTGCCGGGCAGCGCAAAGAGATAGGTTCCCTGCGCAACCCCGCCCGTTGCGCGGCTCTGCACGGCGGAGGTGCCGATTTTCTGCATCGAAACAATGGTGAACACGGTGCCAAAGGCATCGATTTCCTTTTCATAGACATCGCGATGGGCCTCCACCGTTACATCGCGCCCGGTCAGGCCGGTGCCGCCGGTCGAAATCACCACATCGATCTCCGGGTCGGCGCACCAGAGGCGCAGTTGGTCTGCGATGTCGCGGCGTTCATCGGGCAGGATCTTGCGGTCGGCAAGAATGTGGCCGGCGCCTTCCAGCCGCTCGACCAGCACCTGACCGGAGCGATCCTCCGCCAGGCTGCGACTGTCGGACACCGTCAGGATGGCGATGCGGACCGGAATGAAATCTGTGCTGTCGTCGATACGGGACATGGCTGTCAGGCCCTTTCCAAGAGCGCGAGCCGCAGCGCGAGGCCCGCAAAAATACCACCTGTGATCCGGCTCATCCAGCGCGCCGCCTGCCCGCCGCCGGCGAACAGCGTGCGCGCCCGTCCGGCAAAGACCCCGACGCCACCGTTCACCAGCACGCCCCCAAGCCCGATGATCGCGCCGAACACCAGGAACTGCCCCAGCACCGATCCGGCCTCGGGACGGACGAATTGCGGCACAAAGGCCAGCACAAAAAGGATCACCTTGGGGTTGGTCAGATTGACCATCAGCCCGGCACGAAAGGCGCGGCGGGCGGGCACTGCCTGCCCCGGCGCTTCGGCTCCGCCCGGATGCCGGATCGCGCCCCACGCCAGATAGAGCAGATAGGCCACGCCGACCCAGCGGATGATGTCGAACAGCGCCGGCTGCGTCGCCACCACCGCGGCCACGCCAAGACCCGCCAGCGCCACATGCACCATGCCGCCCGCCGCCACGCCGAGGCTGGCCGCGATCGCCGGGCGGGGGCCGGATTTCAGCCCCTGACCGAGGCAGAACATCATATCCGCCCCCGGCGTGATATTGAGCGCCAGCGCCGCCGGAACAAAGGCCACAAGTGTGGACAGCGCGATCATGGCGTCACCTCGAACCAGTTGGGCGTGGGGCCGAGGTTGGCGCACTCCGTCCCCCCGATCCGGCCCCGATAGCCCCAGCAATCATGCACATGGCCATAGACCGCAAGCCGCGGCTGCGTCGCCTCGATGGTGGCGCGGATGCTGTCAGAGCCGATCGACAGCCCGGCCGAGGTGGTGTCGCCCGCGCCCTTGGGCGGTGAATGGGTCACCAGGATGTCGATCTCTCCCACCTGCGCCAGCTCTCGGGCGGCGGCACGCTCCGACAGGTCAAACGACCAGTCGCCAAAGGGGGTCTCCGGGATGCCGCCACCCAGCCCAAAGATCCTGAGCCCCTGGACGTCGGCCGCCTGCCCATGCAGCACGGTCATGAACGGCAGTGCACAGCCGTGCAGCTCCTCGGCGCTTTCGGCATTGCCGGGCACCACCACCATTGGCGCCGCGATCCCGGCCAGCATCTCCATCGCCCGCGGCAGGCCTTGCCGTGTATTGCAGAAATCCCCCGCGCCGATCACCAGATCCGCGCCGACACTGGCAGTCACCAGATCGACGGCCAGCTCCTCGACCAGGTGGAGATCGGAAAACGCGAGGATTTTCATAAGCAGATGTCCTTGATGACGGGATCAGTTCAGGCTGTTGAGCCGCGCGCGCAACTCCAGGAGATCGGCCCAGGCCTGGCGTTTGGCATGGGCCTGACGCAGCAGATAGGCGGGGTGGAACATCGGGATCACCGGCTTGCCCCAGGCCTGTTCCCACTGCCCCCGCAGCCGCGTGATGCCCCGTTTGCCCAGCACCGCCTGGCAGGAGATATTGCCCATCAGCACCAGCACATCCGGTTGCGCCAACGCCACATGGCGCTCCAGAAAGGGCACCAGCATGGCAATTTCCGCCGGCAGCGGGTCCCGGTTCTGCGGCGGACGCCAGGGCAGCACATTGGTGATATAGACATTCTGGTCGCGACTGAGGTCGATGGCGGCCAGCATCTTGTCCAGCAGCTGCCCGGCCCGCCCGACAAAGGGCTTGCCCTGCAAATCCTCATCCCGGCCCGGCGCCTCGCCGATGATCATCACCCGCGCCCCGGCCTGGCCGTCACAAAACACCAGGTTGCGCGCGCCGCGCTTGAGGTCGCAATGCTCAAAGGCCTCCATCGCCGCCCGCAGGCTGGGCAGCGCATCGGCGCCTTGGGCGGCCTTGGTCGCCTCCGCCACGGGGTCGATCGTCTTTGGCTTCACCGGTGGCGGCGGCGCATCGGCAGCGCGCGCGGCTTTGGGTTTCTGGTCTTCCAACCCGAAGCGATCAATGGGCGCGTCCATCATGACCTCGGTGGCGCCAAGCTCCACCTGCCATTCCAACAGCGCCCTTGCGCTCCAATAATCCAGTTCCGATTCCATGAGCGACACAGTAGCCCCCTGCGGCACAAAGGAAAACGCCTCATCACATGGGCACCCTCGCCTGCGTTTCGCGCCCTGCCCCGGTAGCCCACCGCTTGCCCCATGCGTGCCCCCCTCCTATAAGGGCCGAAACAGCGCGGAGTTCGCCCATGCAGCCCCCCTCTTTCGACCAGCCCCATCTCCTCGGGATCGAGCCGCTCCGGCCACATGAGATCACCGCCATTCTGGATCTGGCCGAAGACTATGTGGCGCTGAACCGGCAGACCGAGAAACATTCCGAGGCGCTGGCGGGCCTCACCCAGATCAACATGTTCTTTGAGAATTCCACCCGCACCCAGGCCAGTTTTGAACTGGCGGGCAAGCGTCTCTGCGCGGATGTGATGAACATGGCGATGCAGGCGTCCTCGATCAAAAAGGGCGAAACCCTGATCGACACCGCCATGACGCTGAACGCCATGCACCCGGATCTGCTGGTGGTGCGCCATCCGCATTCCGGCGCGGTGGATCTCCTGGCGCAAAAGGTGAACTGCGCGGTGCTGAACGCCGGCGATGGCCGCCACGAGCACCCGACCCAGGCCCTGCTGGACGCGCTGACGATCCGGCGCGCCAAAGGGCGGCTGCACCGGCTCAACATCGCCATCTGCGGCGACATCGCGCACAGCCGCGTGGCCCGGTCGAACCTGATCCTGCTGGGCAAGATGGAGAACCGCATCCGCCTGATCGGCCCGCCCACATTGGTGCCGCAGCAATTCGCGGAGTTTGGCGCCGAAATCTATGACGACATGCGCGAAGGGCTGAAGGACGTCGATGTGGTCATGATGCTGCGCCTGCAAAAGGAGCGTATGGACGGCGGTTTCATCCCCTCGGAACGCGAATATTTCTACCGCTACGGGCTGGATGCCGAAAAGCTGGCGCTGGCCAAGCCCGACGCCATCGTCATGCACCCCGGCCCGATGAATCGCGGTGTGGAGATCGACGGCACCATCGCCGATGACATCAAACGCTCCGTCATTCAGGAGCAGGTGGAGATGGGTGTGGCCGTGCGCATGGCTGCGATGGATCTGCTGGCGCGCAACCTGCGCAGCGCCCGGCAGGCCGAGGCATCCTGAGCGCGATGAGTGATGTGATCGAAATCCCCAAGGGTGCCCGCGATCAGGTGCTGGTCTTTGCCCTCGACATGCCGGTGGAGCAGGCAAAATTCCTGCGCGATGAGGATGGCGCGCTGGCGCAAGTGTTGGGACTGCCCGCACTGGACATGACGCAAGCGGAGATCTTCCCCGTCGAGGACCTCGAAGGTCTGGGGCTGCTGGGATATCTGCGCGAAGGCATGGGGGTCTCCGAGGCCGATCTTTCCCAGCACGGCATGGCGCTGGATGGCCTCGACGGCTGGGTCCTGGTGCTGCGCGCCCGCGCTTTTGATGGGGCGGAGACCCGGCTGACCCCGGCCAGCAGCCTCCTGTTGGTGGCGCGTCTCGGCGAGGTCAAAACCGACTGGTCCGCCCCCGGCGCGATCCGCAGCGACGCGGCCCAGCCGTCCCTGCGCACATCGCCCCGCGACGCCCGCAACCGCGCCCGACGCATCGGGGCGAGCTTGTTTGCGGTGGTGATGCTGCTCATCGGCCTGCTGATCTGGGGTCTTGCCACATGAACGCACCCTGCCGCTCTGACATGTGCAACAGCCCCGGCCTGCTGACGACGCTTTTCCGCAACGCCCGCCTTATCGCCCCCGCAGCGGGCCGTGGTTTTGCCGGCAACACGCAGCTGACCGGACAGCAGGCCGATCCGGGCCACACCCTCGCCACCGTCAGGGGCGCACTGTGATGACGGATGCGCGCGGCTGGGAGGGTCTTCTGGATGCGGAGGAGCACGTCCTGTGGCAGGGGCGCCCCGATCCCGGCTTCGTGGTGAGCGGGAGCATGATTCCCTTTACCATTTTCGGGCTGATCGTCACCTGCTTCGGAGCCTTCTGGACAGTGGGCGCGATGTCCTTTGGGGTGTTGCTGGGGATCACCGGCCTGTTCCCGCTTGGGGTCGGTTTGTACCTGCTTGGCGCCGGCCTGTTCTGGCCGTCCTTTTCGCGGCGGCGCACCTGGTACAGCCTGACCAACCGCCGCGCATTTATTGCCACGGACCTGCCTTTTGTCGGTCGGAGCTTGCGCTTCTGGGACATCGACAGCGATACCGTGATCGAGTTCGAGGAAGGCAGATACTCTACAATATGGTTCCACGAGGAAACAATTGGTGAGGGCGCAAATGCATATCCCAAACGAACGGGCTTTGAACGGATCAGCAACGGGCGCGAGGTGCTCCGCCTGATGCGACAGGTCCAGGCCGGAGCGGACAGCACCATGGAGACACCGGAAACATGACCACTCTTTTCATCAACGCCCGCCTGATCGATCCCGAGGCCGGAAGCGATGCGCCCGGCAGCCTTCTGGTGCACCGCGGCACGATCCTCGCCCGCTCCGATCAGAGCGACACGGCCGCGCTTCTTGCGGATCACAATCTGCGCGCCGACGACGTGCAGGTGATCGACTGCGGCGGCAAATGCCTTGCGCCGGGGATCGTCGACATTGGCGTCAAGGTCTGCGAGCCGGGCGAGCGTCACAAGGAAAGCTATAAATCCGCAGGGCTTGCGGCGGCGGCAGGCGGCGTGACCACCATCGTGACCCGCCCGGACACCTCGCCCTGTATCGACAATCCGGAGACGCTGGAATTCGTCACCCGCCGTGCACAGGCCGACGCCCCCGTCAACGTGTTGCCCATGGCCGCGCTCACCAAGGGGCGCGAGGGGCGCGAGATGACCGAGATCGGCTTTTTGCTGGACGCAGGCGCCGTGGCCTTTACCGACTGCGACCATGTGGTCACCAGCACCAAGGTGCTGTCACGCGCGCTGACCTACGCCAGGAGTTGCGGCGCGCTGGTGATCGCCCACCCGCAAGAGCCGGGCCTGTCGGCGGGCGCGGCTGCAACCTCTGGCAAATTCGCAGCGCTCCGCGGGCTGCCGTCGGTCTCTCCCATGGCGGAGCGGATGGGCCTCGACCGCGACATTGCGCTGCTGGAAATGACCGGTGCCAAATACCACGCGGATCAGATCACCACGGCGCGCGCGCTGCCTGCGCTGGAGCGCGCCAAGGCCAACGGGATCGACATCACGGCGGGCACCTCGATCCACCACCTGACGCTGAATGAGCTGGACGTGGCCGATTATCGCACCTTCTTCAAGGTGAAGCCGCCGCTGCGCTCCGAAGAGGATCGCCTCGCCGTGGTCGAGGCCGTGCGCACGGGTCTGATTGACGTGATCTCGTCGATGCACACGCCGCAGGACGAAGAGAGCAAGCGCCTGCCGTTTGAAGAGGCCGCCGCCGGGGCGGTGGCGCTGGAAACACTGCTGCCGGCGGCGATGCGCCTCTATCATGCGGAGCTTTTGGACCTGCCGACGCTGTTTCGGGCGATGTCGCTGAACCCCGCAACACGGCTTGGCCTTGCGTCTGGCCGCCTGAGCGCAGGCGCGCCAGCGGATCTGGTGCTGTTCGACCCGGACGCACCGTTGGTTTTGGACCGTTTCAAACTACAGTCCAAATCCAAGAACACGCCGTTTGACACCCAGCAGATGCAGGGCCGCGTATTGGCCACTTATGTGGCGGGTGACCCCGTCTATCGGAAGGAAGCCTGATGTTGCCTGCGTTTGAGACTGCCGTGCCGATGCTCCTGATGTGGGGATTGATCGGCTATCTTCTGGGCTCGATTCCCTTTGGCATGGTGATCACGCGGGCCTTTGGTCTGGGGAACCTGCGCGAAATCGGATCTGGCAATATCGGCACCACCAATGTGCTGCGCACCGGGAGCAAAGCCGCCGCGGCAGCGACGCTCCTGCTGGATGGCGGCAAGGGCGCGGCGGCGGTGCTGCTGGCGCGAGCTCTGGCGGGCGAGGATGCGGCGCAGCTGGCGGGGCTGTTGGCCTTTGTCGGGCATTGCTTCCCGGTCTGGCTGGGGTTCAAGGGCGGCAAGGGTGTTGCAACGTTCCTCGGCCTCCTGCTGGCGATCGCCTGGCCGGTGGGCATCGCCTGTTGCCTGACATGGCTTGCACTGGCGCTGCTGCGGCGGATTTCGTCGCTGGCGGCGCTCTGTGCGGCGGTAGCGGCCCCGATCTGGTGTCTGGTCCTGGGCTACCCGTCGACCGTTGCGCTCTCGATCATCCTCACCCTGGTGATCCTGTGGCGGCACAAGGACAACATCGCGCGACTGCTGGCGGGGACCGAGCCAAAGATCGGTCAGAAGTAACCACGCCCTGCATATACACCGATGATTTCCAAAGCCCCGCCCTCATCGGCGGGGCTTTTCACATTGCACTCACGGGATTGTATTGCCGCGGATGCGCAGGCTCTGTTTGCGCCTGTGCACACACAAATTGAGTTGTTTTGCATGTGATCAGACCGCTCCCCAGATCGTCGGTGTGGCGGCACTGACCCGTCCAACTCACGCAGGATTTCGAGCACCTGTCACATTCACCCCCTCCCCCCGGGCGCAGCGTGGCCCCGGACAGATCAAAAGGTTCAAACCGATGACCAAGACACCATCCCTGACCAAATCCCTCTTCGGCGGTCTCGCCTTCTCCGTGGCGCTGGCAACCTCCGCCTTTGCGGCGGGCGTCGATGTAAACGCCTCCTCCACCGGCCTTGCGATGCAGGGTTTCGACCCGGTTGCCTATTTCACCGAAGGTGAGGCCAACAAGGGCAGCTACAAGCTGACCGCGACGCATGACGAAGCGACCTACTGGTTCGCATCCGAGGAAAACAAAGCCCTGTTCGAAGCCAATCCGGAGGCCTATGTGCCGGCCTATGGCGGCTACTGCGCGTTCGGCGCGGCGATGGGCTTCAAATTCGATGGCGACCCGCATCAGTGGAAGATCGTTGACGACGTGCTGTACCTGAACCTCTCCAAGGACATTCAGGAACGCTGGGCCACCGACATCCCGGGCTACATCGAAAAAGCGGACGTGAACTGGGAAGATATCGAAGACGCGGATCCGGCGGAGCTGCTTCAGTAAGGCTGCCCGCGCCACACACGGCACCATCACAACGGACAACGCAAAACGGGCGGCAGGTGTATCCTGCCGCCCGTTCTTTGCACGCTGACACCGGAGGGAACGGTGAACAGGGTGCTTATTTCGCGACGAGGCGCTCCACCGCTTCGGCGGTGCGCTTGGTGTTGTTGTAGATCCCCAGCGCCAGATAGAGCGAGCCGCCGATCAGGATCACGTAGAGCGAGCCGCCAATCAGCACCAGAAGCGCCGGCAGAAGACCGCCACCCATCGGTTCCACCAACGCAAAGACCGCGCCGATGGCCACGCCGATCAGCAGCAGCACCACAACGACGCCAACAAGTTTTTCGAATGCAGAGATAAAGAAATTGCCCATATGAACACCTTTTGGGAACGAGAGATCGAGCGCTCTCTTAAGGGGCTGCCTTGCGTCTCACAAGAAGCGGGTTAGGGGGAAAAACACCCCCGACACCTCACCACGCAAACCGAGGTCTCGGCGCGCCGCCAGACCACCATGGGCACAAAAAAGGGGCGTCTCGGCGGCGCCCCTTCCTTGCGTTCTTCAACCTGTGCGCAGTGCCGGGTCTCAGTAGCTGTAGTCGGCGTAGATCTGTGTCAGATCGCCATTCCAGTCGCCATTGTAGCGCTCCAGCAGTTCGTCGGCAGGCACCTTGCCGCTCTCGACGCTTTCCTTCAGCGCGTTGAGGAAATGGGTCTCGTCCGGCACCAGCCCGCCCGCGCCTTGCCGCCCGCGCGCCTGCAATCCGGCCTCGGCAATGCGCAGCACCTCCCGGGCGAGGTCATGCATCTTGATGGAGCCCACCTCGGCCTGCAATCCCTTGACCGCGGCCTCAACCCGCAGGCTCTCGCGGGTTTCCGCATCCCAGCCCTTGACCAGATCCCAAGCCGCGTCCAAGGCGGTCTGGTCATACATCAGCCCGACCCAGATCGCCGGCAAGGCGCACAGACGCCGCCACGGACCACCGTCGGCACCGCGCATTTCCATGTATTTCTTGATCCGCGCCTCTGGGAATGCGGTCGTCAGGTGATCCGCCCAGTCGCTCAGCGTCGGTGTCTCGCCCGGCAGCGCCGGCAGCTCGCCCTTGAGGAAATCACGGAAGGACTGGCCCAAAGCGTCGATATATTTGCCATCGCGGTAGACAAAATACATCGGCACATCGAGCGCATAATCCGCGTAACGCTCAAACCCCATGCCATCCTCAAACACGAAAGGCAGCATGCCGGTGCGGGCATCATCCAGGTGCCGCCAGATGTGGCTGCGCCAGGATTTCAGCCCATTGGGCTTGCCCTCAAAGAAGGGAGAGTTGGCAAAGAGCGCGGTGGCCACCGGCTGCAAGGCCAGAGCCACGCGCAGCTTCTGCACCATGTCGGCTTCGGAGGCGAAATCGAGGTTCACCTGCACGGTACAGGTGCGCCGCATCATCGCCCGCCCCATGGTGCCAACGCGCTCCATGTAGTCGTTCATCAGCGTGTAACGCCCCTTGGGCATCAGGGGCATCTCGTCATGCTGCCAGATCGGCGCCGCGCCAAGACCGATAAAGCCAACCCCGATCTCGTCGGCGATGTCTTTCACTTCGCGCAGGTGGGTGTTCACCTCGTCGCAGGTCTCGTGGATGGTCTCCAGCGGCGCCCCCGACAGCTCCAGCGCGCCGCCGGGCTCCAGGCTGACGTTCGCCATATCCTTGGTGAGGCCGATCAGCTTGCCCCCCTCGGTGACCGGGTCCCAGCCGTGGCGATCCCGCAACCCTTCAAGCACGGCCCGAATCGAGCGCGTTCCCTCATAGGGCAGCGGCTTCAGCGTATCCTTGCAGTAGCCGAACTTTTCATGCTCGGTGCCGATGCGCCAATCGTCGCGCGGCTTGCAGCCCGCCTCCATATAGGCAGCCAGCTGCGCATGGCTTTCAATCGGTCCGCCACCGGACTGGGGAATGGACATGGGTAGGCCCCCTTCGTAGGTCGCCGCCAAGGGCAGGCGTGGCATTTCTGACAAAGGGCACGGGGCCCGGGGTTAAAGTGGTGATGCGAAATCGCGCCAGTGTCAATGCAGCCGATGCAGGCTGCGCGGCTCTGGTGATCGCTGCCATATCACGACTTGATGAGGACCTTTGTGATGCAGTTCACTCAGCATGCGTTCTGTCTTCAACCCCGGCAGGCTGGCAAAGACATCAAACAGGGCCTCTGCCCCGGCGGCGGTCACCGGGATGGCCAGCGGCGGCTGGCCCGGCTGCTCCAGCACCCAATGCGAGGGCCGCGCCGTATGGTCGAGCCGCACCGTCTCGATCTCGGAACGCGCCACGGCACCGCCGGTGAGCGGCCCGAAATAGCTGATCTGGCCTTCGGTCACCTGCACCACCCCCGGCCCGTCAGAGCCACGGCGGAACCGCATTCGCTGTGCCCCGACAACCCCGAGCACCACCGCCAGTGTGACGCAGGCCCAGCCGGTGATCTGGGTGACGCCGACACCCACCAGCGCCCAGCGCAGCCCCAGCGCCAGCAACAGCAAGGCGCCCAGGATTTCGCGCCAGCGCCACAGCACGGCGCGGGCTTCGGGTCGAATAAAGCTCATTCCGTCACCTCCCTCGGCACCCCGCCGATACGCGCAGGTTGCGCAAAAAGAACCAGGGCAAACGTCCCGGCGGGACGAAAACCGATGGCGCGATAGGCCCGCGCCGCATCCGCGCTGGCGGCAAAGAGCACCGCCCGCCGCGCGCCGCGGGCGCGACATTCGGCCATGTGCCGACCGACGACGCGGCGCGCGTAGCCCCGCCCGCGCAGGTCCGGCGGCGTATAGACCCCGCCCACCTGGACCGTATCTTCATATGTGGTGTTGTAACCGCTCATCGCCACCGGAACGCCATCGACCAGAAGCACCCGGTGACTGTCGCGGGCGATGAACTGATCAATATCCTGCGGCCCCTTGATGCGCGCCGCCTCGGGCGGGGCCTGCACGGCTTCGATCTCATAGGCGATACGCCAGGCGTCCATCAGCGCACGCGGCGCATCGCGCACGGACATCAGCTCTTCCCCCGGGCGCAGCTCCACCGTCAGATCGTCAAGATCGAGCAGGAACCCCGGATCATCGCTGTCCAGCTGGCACGGATGTGCGCCAAGATCATTGGCCGCAACAAAGCCGCGCACCTGCGGTGCATCGCCGAGCACGCCGTGGATCTCGCGACCGGAAAGCAGCTCTCCCGCGGCGCGCCAATCCGCAGCGCGCGCCGCGGGCATCTGCATCAGAACGGTGCCACGATTGGTGATGCCAAAGACCCCGTTGCCCCGCGCCTGCACCCAGAGGGTCAGCCCGTTGGGGTGATCCGAACCCAGCCCATGCAGGCTGAGGTTTTCCAACAGGAACATCGAGCTCTGGATATGGGCATCCAGAAACGGCAGGACGCGCGCCACATCCGCGTCGGTTGCCGCACGCCAGACCATCACCAGTCGCCTAAGGTATGTTGCCAGAGGGTCATGGCCGCCACCGCCGCCGTATCGGCGCGCAGGATGCGCGGGCCGAGGCTCACGACATGGGCCTGCGGCATCACGTGCAGGCGTTTGCGTTCCGCATCGGAAAACCCGCCCTCCGGACCGATGAGGATCGCCCAGGGACCCGCCGCCGCGTCGCCCGCGGCGCTGTCCAGGAACAGCTGCTGTCCCACCTTGGCCTCGTCACAGAACATCAGCTTCCGCTCGGCGGGCCACTGATCCAGCAGGGCGGAGAGCTTTTGCAACTCCGTCACCTCGGGCACATAGGTGCCGCCGCATTGCTCGGCCGCCTCCACCGCATGTGCTTGCAGCCGGTCCTGGCGGATGCGCTCGGAATTGGTGAACTCCGTTCCCACCGGCAGGATACGCGCAGCCCCCATCTCGGCGGCCTTCTCGACGATGAAATCGGTACGCGCCTTCTTGATCGGGGCAAAGATCAGCCAGAGGTCGGGCGGCAGCTGCAAGGGCCTGGACTGCTCCGCACAGGCCAGCACGCCACCGCGCTTGCCGGCCTCGACCACCTCCGCCTGCCATTCCCCGTCGCGCCCGTTGAACAGTGCCACCCGCGCACCAACGGCCAGCCGCATCACCCCAAACAGGTAATGCGCCTGGTCGCGGTCCAGAGGAACCGTTTGCCCTGCCCCCAAGGGGTGATCTACATACAGTCTGACTTTAGCATTCATGGGGTCCTACATATGCAAGGCCAGTCGCCAACACCAGATGGACAAGTCGCCGATGCGGTAAAAGGCAATTGGGTGGACATCTACGCCCCCGCCTGGACCCGGCCCTACCTGCGGCTGAGCCGTGCCGACCGCCCGATCGGCACCTGGCTGTTGCTCTTGCCCTGCTGGTGGGGGCTGGCGCTGGCGATGATCGCGGGGCAGAACCCGCGCTGGGAGGATCTGTGGATCTTTGTCGGCTGCGGGCTGGGCGCCTGGCTGATGCGCGGGGCGGGGTGCACCTGGAACGACATCACCGACCGCGACATCGACGGCGGGGTGGAGCGCACACGCTCGCGCCCGATCCCCTCCGGTCAGGTCACGGTCAAGGGCGCGCTGGCATGGATGGCGCTGCAATCGCTGATCGCCTTTGGCATCCTGCTGACCTTCAATCAGGCCGCCGTCGCCATGGGCATCCTGGCGCTGTTCCCGGTGGCGATCTACCCCTTTGCCAAACGGTTCACCTGGTGGCCGCAGATCTTCCTCGGTCTGGCCTTCAACTGGGGCGCGATGCTGGCCTGGGTTGCCCATACCGGCTGGCTGGAGTGGCCGGCGATCGTTCTCTACCTCGCGGGCATGGCCTGGACGCTGTTCTACGACACCATCTACGCCCATCAGGACACCGAGGATGACGCGCTGATCGGGGTGAAATCCACCGCCCGCCTGTTTGCGGACCGCTCGCCGGTCTGGCTGCGCCGGTTCATCGTCGCCACCGTCTGCCTGATGGCGCTGGCGATCATCATGGCGGTGCAGCCGACGGCCTCGATCCTTGCCCTTGCGCTGTCACTCTGCGCGCCCTGGGCGATGGGCTGGCACATGACCTGGCAATTGCGCGCCTTTGATGCGGACAATAATGACCGGTTGCTGTCGCTGTTTCGGCTCAACCGCGACACCGGCTTGATTCCGCTCATCTTCCTCGGGCTGGCGCTGTTTGCCTGAATGTCGCGCCCCGCGTGATTGATCCGCGACGCCCCCGCTTGTAAGACCAATGACACCCAAACTGCCGGAATGCCTGACCTCATGCGTCTTTCTTCGCTCCTGATCCCCACCGCGACCTTTGCCGGGGCTGCCGGCCTCAGCCTGGTGGTGGCCGGGTTTGCGGCCACGGCACTGGAAACCAACTCCGAGATCGTGGTCCGCCGGACCCTGGACGAGGCCGGGTTTTCCTGGGCGGAAGTGGTGGCCGACGGCCTGCGGGTGGAGCTGTCGGGCGAGGCCCCGGACGAGGCCAAGCGCTTTGCCGCGATTTCGCGCGTCGGCGCCGTGGTGGATGCCGCGCGCATCATCGACCAGATGCAGGTCACCCCCTCGGAAGGGATCGCACCGCCGCGCTTTTCCACCGAAATCCTGCGCAATGACGCGGGCATTTCCATCATCGGCCTGATCCCCGCCGCCAGCGACCACGCGGCGCTGTTGCGCAAACTGGGCGCGATCCGGGGCACACCGGAGGTGACGGATTTTGTGGAAACCGCCGATCACCCCGTGCCCAAGGGCTGGTCGGATGCCATCGATTATGCACTGCGGGCCCTGGCGCTGCTGCCCCGGACCAAGATCTCCGTCGAGGCCGGCGCCGTCAGCATCACCGCGATCGCCGACAGCCCCGAGGCCAAGGAACAGCTGGAAAACCAGTTGAACCGGATGCTGCCGCCCACGGTGCATGTGAGCCTGGACATTGCAGCCCCCCGACCGGTGATCTCGCCCTTCACCCTGCGCTATGTGCTGGGCGAAGAGGGCGGCCGGTTTGATGCCTGCTCTGCCGAAAGCGAGGAGAGCCGTGCCCGCATCCTGCGCGCCGCCGAGGATGCGCAGTTGCGCAGGCAGGCGGATTGCACCATCGGTCTGGGCGTGCCCTCGGCAAACTGGGCCCGCGCGGTCGAGGTCGGGCTCGACGCGCTTCAGGAGCTGGGCAAGGGTTCGATCACCTTTTCCAACGGGGACGTGACGCTGGTGGCGGCCCAGAACACGCCGCAGGCGCGTTTTGACCATGTGGTGGGCGAACTGGAAAACGCGCTGCCGCAGGTGTTTGTCCTGCATGCGGTACTGCCGGAACCCGAAGAACAGAACCCCGATATCAGACCCGAATTCACTGCCACCCTCAGCCCCGAAGGCCAGGTACAGCTGCGCGGTCGGCTGAGTGACAACGCCCAGCGGCGCACCGTGGACAGCTACGCCAAGGCCCGCTTTGGCAGCGATGCGGTCCACCTCGCCACCCGCAATGCGCCGGACCTGCCCGGGGTCTGGCCGATCCGCGTGCTGGCGGCGCTGGATGCGCTGGCGCAGCTGGAACGCGGCTCGGTCACGGTGACGCCGGACTTGGTTTCCGTGCGCGGCATGAGCCACGTCGAAAACGCCAGCGCCGAGGTGGCGCGGATGCTGTCGGACAAGCTGGGCGAGGCCGAAGACTACGATCTGGACATCACCTATGAGGCGCCGCCCGAACCCGAAGACCAGCTGATGGCGCCAGCGCTCTGCGAGGCGGAGCTGGCCGCCATTCAGCGTGCGGACAAGATCGCCTTTGAACCCGGCTCCGCCACCGTGGCCGCCGACAGTGCCCGGGTGATCGACAAGATCGCCAAGCTGCTGCGGCAATGCGGCGAAATCCCGCTGGAGATTCAGGGACATACCGATAGCCAGGGGCGCGAGGAGATGAACCAGAACCTCAGCCAGGCGCGGGCGCAGTCGGTGCTGAATGCACTGCGGGCGCGGCGCATCCTGACCGGCAGCTTCGTCGCCAAGGGCTATGGCGAATCCAACCCCATCGCGACCAATGACACCGAAGAGGGCCGCGAGGCAAACCGCCGCATCGAATTCCGCCTGATCGAAAGCGAATTGCCGCAGGAGGACACGGACGCAGCGGACGGCGACACCGCCGAAGCGGGCACGGACACGGAGGGCGCAGCCGCCGCCCCTGATACGGATACGGACACGGAAGAGCCCGCCGCAGACGCCGCGACAGATGCGGAAACCGAAGAGGACACCGACGGACAATGAGCAGAACAGAGTTCATCCTCACCACAGCGATCATCCTCTTTGTCGCCTTTGCGATGGGATGGTTTGCCAATTGGCTGGTGCATCGCTTCACCCGCGTGCGCCAGAGCGATGTGGCCGACCTGGACCGCATGAGCCAGGAACTGCACGAGGCCGAGGAGACGCGCGATCAGGCGATCACCTACCTGCAACAGCGCGAGGCGGAACTGACCAATCAGCTCAGCCAGACCGAAGCGGAACTGCGCGCCGCCATGGATGGCCTGCGCGAAGCCCGGCATGAAACCGAAGAACTGCGCAGCCAGCTGCGCGGCATGGGCTGAGTGACCGCGCCGCCGCCTCTGCCGTCTGATGCCGATCTCCTGCAGGCGCTGACGACCTGCGAGCGTCAGGTCTGGGAGGCGCTGGTGCACGGCGACCCATCCGCGGATGCCGCGCTGTTGTGCGACAGTTTCCTCGGTGTCTATGCCGATGGCTTTGCAAACAAGGCCGACCACACCGGCCAGCTGCAACAGGGGCCAACCGTTCAGACTTACCAGCTGGATCAGATGCAGGCCCGCCCGCTTGGCCCGGAGCATGCGCTGCTCAGCTATCGCGCGACCTTTCTGCGCGTCGGGCGGGACACAAGCGACGTCATGTTCGTCAGCTCGATCTGGCAGCGCCACGGCCCGGGCTGGCGGAACATCTTCAGCCAGGACACATCCGCTCTGCCTGCGGGGTAGATCCGGCCCGACACGAGATCAGGCCGGACCGGGAGTTGGGGTTCACGCCGCCAGCATGCCGTGGGGGTCCAGCACGAATTTCTGCGCCACACCCTTGTCGAAGCTGGCGTAGCCCCTGGCCGCATCCTCCAGCGGGATGATCGTCGCATTGACGATATCCGCGATCGGCAACCGTTCATGCAGGATCGCCTGCATCAGCTGCCGGTTGTACTTCAGCACCGGCGTCTGCCCGGTGTGGAAGCTTTGCGCCTTTGCCCAACCCAGCCCGAACCGCATCGACAGGCTGCCCTGTTTGGCCGCCGCATCCACGGCGCCGGGGTCTTCGGTGACATAGAGGCCCGGAATGCCGATCGAGCCGGCCACCCGGGTGATCTCCATCATCTGGTTGAGCACGATCGCCGGTTGTTCGCCACCGGCATGGCCGCGCGCCTCGAAGCCGACCGCATCAATGGCCGCATCGACTTCGGGCGTGCCGATGATCTCGGCGATCAACTCGCCAAGGTTGTCCCCCTTGCTCAGATCCACCGGTTCGAACCCGACCCGGGCGGCATGCTCCAGACGCTCGGCGTTGAAGTCCCCGATCAGAACCACCGCCGCGCCGAGAATACGGGCCGAGGCCGCCGCCGCTAGGCCAACCGGACCGGCCCCCGCCACATAGACCACCGATCCGACACCCACACCGGCCTGCATGGCTCCGTGAAAGCCGGTGGGCAGGATGTCGGACAACATGGTGAGGTCGCGGATCTTCGACAGTGCCTGATCCTTGTCGGGGAATTTCAGTAGGTTGAAGTCAGCGTAGGGGATGGTCACGTAATGAGCCTGACCGCCGATCCAGCCGCCCATGTCGACATAGCCATAGGCCCCGCCCGCGCGCTCCGGATTGACGGTGAGGCAGACGCCAGTGTCCTGGGATCGGCAACAGCGGCACCGCCCGCAGGCCACATTGAACGGCACCGAGACCAGATCGCCGACTGCAAGCATCTCCACGTCGCGCCCGACCTCGATCACCTCGCCGGTGATCTCATGACCAAGCACCAGACCGGCCTCGGCGGTGGTACGCCCGCGCACCATGTGCTGATCCGAACCGCAGATATTGGTGGAGACCACCTTCAGGATCACCCCGTGTTCGATGCGGCGCCCGTCCGGGGCTTCGAGCTTTGCATCGGCGATATTTTGGACTTCGACCTCGTTCGGGCCGAGGTACACGACGCCTCGATTGCTGGTCATGATCTAATCTCCTCCTCAAATGTGTCGCACCGCGCGCCACCTCCCGCGTCGAGAGGTGGTCCGGCATACACGTGCACGCTAGGCAAAGATCAGGAGGTCAGGTGGCGCATATGCGACACTCTATGCGAGCGCATGGACACGCAAGAACAACTATAGGGTGCACTTCAGAAGAGGCAGCGGGGCCGATCAGGTTACCAGCGGTCGAGCGCGTCCTCATCCGCGTCCTTGGCCGCCACCCATTCCGCTGCCCCGTCCTTGAGGATTTCCTTCTTCCAGAACGGCGCGCGGGATTTGAGGTAGTCCATCAGGAATTCCGCCGCTTCGAAGGCGGCGACCCGATGGCGCGCGGCGGTGGCCACCATCATGATCTGATCCCCGGGGACAAGGCGCCCATGCCGGTGGATCACCAGAACATCGGCAAGCTCCCACCGGGACACGGCCTCGCTGGCAATCTGCGTCAGTGCCTTTTCGGTCATGCCGGGATAATGCTCGATCTCCATCACCGACATGGCGCCGCTGTCAGAGTCGCGCACCACGCCGGTAAAGGTCACAACCGCCCCCGCCCCGCTGGCCGCAGAGGCAAAGGCATCGGCCTCGGCTGCAAAGGCAAACGGCGCTTCCTGGACCAGAACCCGCATCGTTTCACCCCCCGGTCATCGGCGGGAAAAAGGCCACCTCGCGCACGCCCGCAAGCGGCGCATCGAATTCCGCCAGCTCCTGATCGAGCGCGACGCGCAGCGCCGAGAGATCGGCAAAGGCCGCCGCATAGCGCGGCTCGCGCTCCTTCAATTCCTCGACCAGCTCTGCCACCGTCACCGCCGAGGTTTCCACCTGTTCCTTGGCGACACCGATGCGTTCGCGCACCCAGGCAAAATACAGAACATCCATCAGCGCGTCTCCTTCAGGTAGGGCAGGGCCTTCTTGAGGTAGTCAAACCCGGTGATCAGCGTCAATGCCGCCGCAATCCACAGCAGCCACAGGCCGATGCGCCCGGACCAGACCATCCCCTCGAAATAGAACCGCAGCCCCTGCGTGTCCTCCACCGCCCCAGAAAGCACATCCTGCACCATCTGGCGATCCATGCCAAAGCCCCCCATGCCGAGGTGGTGCTCAAAAATGCCCTGCGAGAACAATGTCGCGATCGCGATCATCTGGGCGGTGGTCTTCCACTTCGCCAGTTTGGTGACCTTCAGCGTGCCCGCCGTATCGCCGAGAAACTCGCGCAGGCCAGAGACAAAGACCTCGCGGAACAGGATCACCGTGGCCGGCAACACCAACCAGGCGGTCCAGTGCGAGGCCGCATAGCCGACGAGGATCATCAGCGCGATCACCACCATCGCCTTGTCGGCGATCGGGTCGAGCATCGCGCCCATCTTGGTTTCCTGCTTCCAGCTGCGTGCCAGATAGCCATCGAACCAATCCGTCACCGCGGCACCAACAAACAGGATCAGCGCAAACCAATCCGCATGCGGGCGCGAAAAGAACAGGAACATCACTGCCAGCGCCGGCGCCGCCAGCAACCGCAGGACTGTGAGGACATTGGGTAAATTCCAGATCATGAGCGCATACCTACAGGCTGCCGCGCGGGTCGGGAAGGGTCAATTCGTCCCGGACCGCCACTTGGGCCTTCACCTTTTGCCAAATACCTCGGGGAGTTTGAGGGGCAGCGCCCCTCATGCCGGAACCGGTTGCCTCAGCGGTCCTGAAAATAGTTGTAGATCGTCTCGGCCAACGCATCCGAGACCCCCTCCACCGCCTTCAGATCCGACAGGTTTGCGCGGCTCACCGCCTTGGCGCTGCCGAAATGGGTCAACAGGGCTTTTTTCCGCCGCGCCCCGACGCCGGGGATGTCATCCAGCGGGTTGGCCGCCATGGATTTGGCCCGTTTGGCGCGATGGGTGCCGATGGCAAACCGGTGCGCCTCGTCCCGCATGCGCTGGATGAAATACAGCACCGGATCGTTGCGTTGCAGGGCAAAGACCGCGGCACCGGGGCGATAGAACTCCTCCTTGCCGTGGTCGCGATCAACACCCTTGGCGACGCCGACCATCGGAATATCCGCAACCCCATGCTCTTCCATGATCTCCGCCACGGCCGACACCTGCCCGGCCCCGCCGTCGATCAGCAACAGATCGGGCCACATGCCCTTGTCCCGATCCGGGTCTTCCTTGAGCAGGCGCGAGAAGCGACGGTTCAACACCTCCTTCATCATGCCGAAGTCGTCGCCCGGCACCAGGTCCTCGCCCTTGATGTTGAACTTGCGATAGGCGTTTTTCATGAACCCCTCGGGCCCCATCACGATCATGCCGCCCACCGCATTGGTGCCCTGGATGTGGGAGTTGTCATAGACCTCGATCCGCTGCGGCGGCCCCTCCAGACCAAAGGCCTCGGCGATGCCGCGCAGCAGTTTCGCCTGCGTCGCGCTCTCGGCCATGCGACGGGCGAGGCTTTCGCGGGCGTTGCGCACGGCGCTGGCCACCAGTTCCGTCTTTTCGCCGCGTTGTGGCACCAGGATCTCCACCTTGCGCCCGGCCTTGTCGCCCAGCGCCTCGCTCATCAGGTCGGCGTTCTCGATGTCATCGGACAGGATCAGCTGACGCGGCACTTCCTTGTTGTCGTAGAACTGGCCGATAAAGGCCTCCATCACCTCGGCGGGCGACATGTCTTCGGACACCCGCGGATAGAAGTCCTGGTTGCCCCAGTTCTGATTGGCGCGGATAAAGAACACCTGCACGCAGGCCTGCCCTGCCTCCAGATGCAAGCCGATCACATCCGCCTCGGTGACACCGCGCGGATTGATGCCCTGGGCCGACTGCACCTGTGTCAGCGCCTTGATCCGGTCCCGCAGCGCCGCCGCGCGTTCGAATTCCATCGCCTCCGACGCCGCCATCATCTGCGCGCCCAGCTCCTCCTGGATCTTGGTGGAGCGCCCCGACAGGAACCGTTCGGCGTCGCGCACGCTTTCGGCATAGTCCTCGCGCGAGATCAGCCCGACGCAGGGCCCCGAACAGCGTTTGATCTGATATTGCAGGCACGGACGTGAGCGGGTTTCGAACATGCTGTCAGAGCAATTCCGCAGCAAAAACGCCTTCTGCAGCTGGTTGAGCGTCCGGTTCACGGCACCGGCGCTGGCGAAGGGGCCAAAATAGCTGCCCTTCTCCTTGCGCGCGCCGCGATGTTTCTTGATCTGCGGATAGTCGTGGGTCTTGCCGACCAGAATATTGGGAAAGCTTTTGTCGTCGCGCAGCAGCACATTGTATTTCGGCTTCAGCTGCTTGATGAGGTTCTGCTCCAGCAGCAGCGCCTCGGTCTCTGTCCGCGTGGTCAGGAACATCATCGACGCGGTCTGCGAGATCATCTTCTCGATGCGCGGGGTATGGCCGGGACGGGAGTAATTCGACACCCGGGCACGCAGGTTGCGGGCCTTGCCGACGTATAGCACACGGCTCTCGGCATCCAGCATGCGATAGACCCCGGGCGAGGAATCGAGCGTCCGCAGATAAGCTTGGATCACACCATAGCCGGTGTGCGGAAGGTCGGTCCGACCGGACGATTCTGCGCTGGGATCACTCATGCTGTCTGACATATGATTCTGGCGGCTCCGCTGCAATCTTCCGGCGGTGAATTCAAGCTGTGATGAATCCACCATTCTTGTGGATAACTACGCGGGTAACTTTTGGGTAGCCGGGATTTTCCCTTTATATCTGGCGGTTTCGCTCAATTGCCTAAAATTTAAGCGAATTCTCAAGGTGTTGATTTTGAATGATATTTTTTAATCACAGGTCCAAATCCTTGATAACACTCGTGTTTTTGTAACGCTTAGGTAAACGGTTTGTGACTCGTGCATAAGTCAAGGCATCGCTGCCCGAATTGTACATTGGCGACACAGGTTTACCACAGGTGCAGGGCTACTCCGGAAGCGCGGTATCCGGGGTGTTCCAGGCCAGATGCTGCCCCCCGTCCACGCAGATCAATTGCCCGGTTACGGCCGGGGCGCTGACCAGGTATCGCAGCGCGGCGACAATCTCCTGCGTCCCGGCACCACGCTGCAACGGGGTGCTGGCGCGCTGTGCCGCAAAATCCGCTGCGGTCTGGCGCGGGCCCTGCAAGGTCGGCCCCGGCCCGATCGCATTGACACGGATCTGTGGCGCCAGCGCCTGCGCGGCGGTCTGGGTCAGGGTCCACAAGGCGGATTTCGCCAGCGTGTAGCTCATGAACTGCGGGGTCAGCTTGCGGACCCGCTGGTCAATCATGTTGATCGCCACAGCCCCGGCAAGAGGCTCTCCGGCGGTGTCCCGCCGTGGGGGCAGCTCCTGCGCCGCCAGCGCCTGCAACAACAGCACCGGCGCGCGCAGGTTGCTCTGCATGTGGCGATCCCAGCTGTCGCGCGTCACCGTTTCCAGGCTGTCCTCTTCGAATATCGAGGCATTGTTGACCAGGCAGGTGATCGGCCCGCCCAGCGCATCTGCGGCGCGTGGCAACAGCCTCGATGTCTCCGCGTCCTGCAGCAGATCCGCCTGCAGGGCAACGGCCCGACGCCCGGCGTCCCGAATGGCGGCAACCGTCTCGGCCGCCGCCGCCTCCGAGCTGGCATAGTGAACCACGACGTCATAGCCGTCTTCCGCAAGGGCCAGCGCCATTGCGCGGCCCAGGCGCTTGCCCGCTCCGGTAACCAATGCCCGCATGTTCTGCTCTCCTCGTGCCTGTGGCTTTCACCACGATCTAGAGCAGCATCCAGATGTAGGCCACATAAAGTAGCGTCAGAAGCACGCCCCACAGGCGGGTGATGTCCTGACGGAAGAACACGAAGGGAATGATGATCAGCGATGCGCCCAGCATCACCCAGAGGTCAAAGCGCAGGAACTCCGGATCGACCGAAATCGGCCCGACAAAGGTCGCCAACCCGATGATCGCCAGCAGGTTGAACATGTTCGACCCGATCACATTGCCCAGCGCCACATCCGCCTGGCGGCGCAATGCCGCCATCAACGTGGTCGCCAGTTCCGGCAGGGAGGTGCCCAGCGCCACCAGCGTCAGGCCGATCACCGTCTCGGAGAGGCCATACATGCGGGCGATGATGGTGGCGTTCTCCACCAGCAGCTCTGCCCCCAGCGGCAACCCCACGAGGCCCAGCACCAGATAGATCCCGATGCGCCAATAGGGCATGTCCGGGTCGGCTTCCTCGATTTCTTCCAGGTCATCCGCTTCGCCGGCCGCGCGGTGCGCCTTGGCCTCGCGAAAGGCGATGAACAGCACCCCGAACAGCGCCACCAGCAGCACCACGCCCGAGATCCAGGTAAAGGTGCCGCAGAAGGCAAGCGCGATGAACAGCAGCGAGGCCGCGATCATGAAGATGTAGTTCTTGCGGGTGTTGCACTCGCTCGTGTGCAGGGCCCGCAGCATGGCGGGCAGGCCGAGGACCAGCAGGATATTGGCGGTGTTGGATCCCACCACATTGCCCAGCGCGATGCCGTCGGCGTTTTCGTGCACGGCCTGCACCGCGATCAGCAGCTCCGGCGCCGAAGTGCCGAATGCAACGATGGTCAGGCTGACAATCAGGGCCGGAATGCCGATCCGCAGCGACAGGTTCACCGCCCCCCGCACCAGCGCATCCCCCGCCAGCAACAGGATCACCAGACCAAGCGCAGAAAACAGCCAGGGCATCATGTCTTGGGACCTCCTTGTCCACAGGCACAGGGCCCCTTGCCGATCCGGAAACGTCCGCAGGACCGGCAGCGGGCCGAATTGAGTTTCTTTTGTCCCGGGAAACGCAACCGTCCGAACATGGCAAGCACGGCCATGGCCACCAGAAACAGGGAGACGATCTTCAAAATCACGTCAAAGGCCAAAACGCGCGAACTGCGCACGCTCCTCGACTGCAGCCAGGGCGTCCTCGGCCAGCGACAGGCCAAACCGGCTCAGAAACGGCTTCTTGACCCCGTAGCGCCGCAGCCGGAGCTTCTTGCCAAAACGCGCTTCCAGGACCGGCCTCAGATGGCCGATCCCGTCGATGAGGCCCAGCGCCTCGGCCCGACGCGCCAGCCAGATCTCGCCGGTAAAGAGGTTCTCCTCATCCGACAGCTTCGGCCCCCGGCGCTCGGTGACGTGATCGATGAAATTGGCGTGGATGTCGTTCAGCAGCACCTTCAGGCGCGCCACATCCTCTTCGTTTTCCGGGCGGAAGGGGTCCAGCATGCTCTTGCTCTCCCCCGCCGTATGCACGCGGCGCTCCAGCCCCTGGCGCGCCAGGAACACATGCGCCCCGAACCCGGCGGAAATGACCCCGATCGAGCCCACAACGGAGCTGGCATCGGCAAAGATCTCATCCGCCGCCGCCGCCAGCCAGTAGCCTCCGGACGCGGCCACATCCTCGACAAAGGCGATGACGGGAACATCATGCTCTTCGGAGAGACGGCGAATGCGGGCGCCGATCAGCGCGCTCTGCACCGGGCTGCCGCCGGGCGAATTGATCTCCAGCGCCACCGCCTTGGGCTTGCCGCGCTTGAAGGCCCGTTCCAGCACAGGCGCCAGCGAGGAGTCGTTGAGACTGCCCCGTCCGGCCATCCCGATGGCTCCGGACAGGCGCACAACCGCCACCGTGGGTGGCCGCTTGAGAAAGGGCAATCGAACAGTCATGGCGCCGATGTAGAATGCCCACCTGCCGGAAACAAGGTATCGGCAGAGAGGAATTCCGGCGATGTTACGTTTCGCGGCCCATGCCGGGTAAAAATGCAACGTATCCCATGCGGTTCTGCCCGGCGGCGCCTTGTGCCACGGCACGCCGTGGCAGCCGGGATGAGGCCGGACGCAACCGCGCCGCCCCCTCTTTGGAGGGGGCGGCGCCGGGCCCAACGGGCGAGGGGGCATTTCAATGCAACCACGCCGGGCGGGAGCCTCCCCCGCCCTGCCGGCTCAGGACCGCAGACGCCAGCCGGTGCGGAAGATCCAGCCGATCACAAAGAGGCACAGACCGGTAAAGAGCGCGATCGCCAAAAGGCTCATCGCCACCGGCACATCCGCAGTGCCAAAGAACGACCAGCGGAACCCGGAAATGAGGTAGACCACCGGATTGAACAGGGTGATGGTCTGCCACACCGGCGGCAACATCGAGATCGAGTAGAACGAGCCCCCCAGAAAGATCAGCGGCGTCACGATCAACAGCGGCACCAGTTGCAGCTGTTCGAAATTCTTCGCCCAGATCCCGATGATGAACCCAAGGAGCGCAAAGCTCACGCAGGTCAGCACTAGGAACAGGATCATCGCCAGCGGATGCTGGATGGTGATATCGACAAACAGATGCGCCGTGGCCAGGATCACCACGCCGATGAACAGCGCCTTGGTGGCCGCCGCCCCGACATAGCCCAGCACGATCTCCAGAAAGTTCACCGGCGCCGACAGAAGCTCGTAGACGGTGCCGATGAACTTGGGAAAGTAGATCCCGAAAGACGCATTGGAGATGCCCTGCGTGATCACGCTCAGCATGATCAGCCCCGGCACGATGAAGGCGCCATAGGACACCCCCTCGACCTGATCGATCCGGCTGCCGATGGCCGCGCCGAAGACCACGAAATAGAGCGAGGTGGACAGCACCGGCGATAGGAAGCTCTGGGCCAGAGTGCGAAAGAACCGCGCCATTTCAAATTGATAGATCGCTGCAACAGCTGTCCAGTTCATGCGTTCTCTCCCGATACAAGACCGACAAAAATGTCTTCGAGGCTGGATTGCCGGGTGGCCACATCCGACAGCACCAGCCCCGCCGCCGCCACGTCGTTCAGCAATGCGGTGATGCCGGTGCGCTCGGCCTTGACGTCATAGGTGTAGACCAGCGACCGGCCATCTTCGCCCAGCCGCAGGTCATGGTCCGCCAGCGCCGCCGGCACGGCGCTGATCGGGTCGGTCAGGATCACCTGCAATTCCTTCTTGCCCATGCGGGCCATCAGATCGGCCTTTTCCTCCACCAGCAGGATTTCCCCGCCGGCGATGACACCGACGCGGTCGGCCATCGCCTCCGCTTCCTCGATGTAATGGGTGGTCAGGATGATGGTGACGCCGCTCTCGCGCAGCTCCCGCACCACATCCCACATGTCCTTGCGCAACTCCACGTCGACGCCGGCAGTGGGCTCGTCCAGGAACAGCACCCGCGGCTCGTGGCTCAGCGCCTTGGCGATCAGAACCCGGCGTTTCATCCCGCCGGAGAGCTCCTTGATCTGGCTGGTCCGCTTGTCCCAGAGCGAGAGCTTCTTGAGGATGTCTTCGATCAGCGCATCGTTGCGGGGTTTGCCAAACAGGCCGCGCGAAAACCGGACCGAGTTCATCACGGTTTCAAATGGCTCCAGGTTGATCTCCTGCGGCACCAGCCCGATCATCGCCCGCGCGGCGCGATAGTCGCGCTCGATACAGTGCCCGCCAACAGTGACCGCGCCCGACGTCGCGGTGGTAATGCCGCAGATGGTGGAAATCAGGGTGGTCTTGCCGGCGCCGTTGGGCCCCAGCAGCGCGAGGATCTCGCCCTCCTCGATTTCCAGGTTCACGCCCTTCAGCGCCTCGAAACCGCCTGCATAGGATTTGCGCAGGTCGGAAATGGACAGGATGGTGCTCATACGGCCTCCGGTTCGGATCTGGCCCGGATCAGGGCTGTCGGTGAGATGAACAGGACTGTTCAGGAATTGTGTTAGGGGTAACGGCCCCGTGAACAAACGGCCACCCCCAATCGCCGCGCAAGCGCTTGTGCATGCACGCAGCCTTGAACCGTTCCCCAAGCGTTCCTTTGGAGGTGGTGGGAGCGCCGCGGGTCTGCCCCCGGGCACGCCCCCCTTTGGCAGCGCCCTCCCCGTGCCGGTGTCACCCTTGGAAGGCGTCACCCTCTGGCGGCGTCACCCGTTGTCGGCGTCACCGCCACCCGACCCGCCGAGCATCTTGCGGAACCAGCCCTTCTGCGTGCCCTCGGCCTCCGCAGCCTCGGCATCGTCCTCGGGGGATTCCGGCGCAAGCGCATTTTGCAGATTGGTAAAGAACTGATCGGCCATCTTCTTGGCAAACCCGTCGATGATACGGCTGCCCAGCTGGGCCAGCTTGCCGCCGACCTTGGCATCCACGTCATAGGACAGGAGCGTGCCGGTCTCGCTGGCGGCGAGCGTTACCTCGGCGCCGCCCTTGGCAAAGCCCGCAGCGCCGCCCTTGCCCTCGCCGGTGATGGTCAGCTTTTCGCCCGGCACCAGATCCGAGAGCGTAACGGTTCCGGTAAAGGTCGCCTTCACCGGCCCCACCTTCTGGGTCACCTTCGCCTCGAACCCCTCCTCGGCAGAGCCGGTCACCTCCTGCGCGCCCGGCACGCAGGCTTTCAGCACCTCCGGGCTCAGCAGCGCCGCATACACAGTTGCGGGATCGGCTGCGATTTCCTTCTGGTCACTCATTTGCATGGCGTCTCTCCCCTGGCTTCGGGCCCGTGGCCCGCATGGCGTGTCCGCCTCCACCTAGCCGGAATTGCGCCCCGCTGCCAAGGAGGATGATACGCCGCGACACGCCTGCGCCCATGCAACACAACGTGGCGTCACGGATCGGCGCGCGGATTGACAGCCGCGGCGCCACCCTGCCCGAATGAGATCGACAGCCACCCGCCGCCAGAGAGGGCCGATATGCTCACCGGGATCCGCATCATCGAAATCGAAGCCCTCGGCCCCGCCCCCTTTGCCGGTATGATGCTGGCCGATCTGGGCGCCGAGGTCATTTGCATCCATCGCAAAGGCGGCACCGCGACCCCCGGCCTGCCGGAGCACTCGATCCTGGATCGCGGCAAGAAATCCATCGCCCTCGATCTGAAGGACCCTGAGGACGTCGCGATTACGCACCAGCTGATTGCAACGGCGGACGGGCTGATCGAGGGGTTTCGCCCCGGCGTGATGGAACGTCTGGGGCTTGGCCCGGACGAGATGCAGGCGCGCAACCCGGGGCTGGTCTATGGCCGCATGACGGGGTGGGGTCAGGACAGTCCCCGCGCCGCCCGGGCCGGGCATGATCTCAACTATATCGCCCTGTCGGGGGCGCTCTGGCCCGCCTCGGCGCCCGGCGATGTGCCCCTGCCGCCAGCGACGCTTGTCGGCGACATCGGGGGCGGCGCGCTCTACCTGGTCGCAGGGTTGCTGACCGGCCTCCTGCGCGCCGCACGAACCGGTGTGGGCGCCGTGGTCGATGCGGCGATCTACGATGGCTCGGCGCATATGATGAACCTGCTGATGGCGCTGCGCCAGGCCGGCGGGTTTGGCGAGACGCGCGGGCACAACCTGCTGGACGGCCCGCATTGGAGCCGGACCTACCTGTGCCGGGGCGGCGGGCATATCGCCGTACAGTGCCTGGAGCCCAAGTTCTACAGGATCTTCCTCGAGACGCTGGGTCTCTCGGAGGACCCGGAGTTCACGCGCCAGTTCGACAGATCGCTCTGGCCGGAGCTGACCGCCCGCCTCGCCGGGCGCTTTGCCGAACACAGCCGCGATCACTGGGCCGCACTGTTCGAGGACAGCGATGCCTGCGTCACGCCGGTGCTGTCCCCTGCCGAAGCCGCAGCCGCCCCCATGAACACCCGCAAGACGTGGATCAACCGGGACGGCGATCTGCAAGCCGCCCCCGCGCCCCGATTTGATGGCAAAACCCAGCCCGTGGGCGCACTTCCGCGCCGCGACGGCAACCGGGCGGAAATCCTCGCCGCCCTCGCTGCGTCAGCGACACACAAGACGGGCCCCGAAGGCGCGTGAAGCGCAAGCTCCGGGCGGGCCGAGCCGCCGCTGCCCGCCTTAGTGGCCCGCGCCCTCGCGCACCGTGTCGATCATCAGCTGCACATTGTCAGGATCGGCATCGGGCGTGATCCCATGGCCGAGGTTGAAGATATGCGGCCCCTGCGACAGGGCCTGCACGATGCGACGCGTATCCGCCACCAGCGCATCACCCCCGGTGACCATGTGCCGGGAGGCCAGATTGCCCTGCACGCAGCCGTCCACCTGCACATGCGCCGCCGCCCATTCCGGATCCACGGAATTGTCGAGCGCCACGCAATCGACGCCGGTGGCCTTGTGGAAGCCCACGTATTTCTCGCCTGCCTCACGCGGGAAGCCGATGACCGGAATGCCGGGGTGGCGCGCCTTCAGCGCCGCGGTGATTTCGCGCGCGGGCTCCAGCGCGTATTTCTCGAAGGCCGCGCCCTTCAGCGATCCGGCCCAGCTGTCAAAGATCTTCACCACCTCGGCCCCGGCTTCGATCTGGGCCGAGAGGTAGTGAATGGTCGCCTCGGTGATCCGCGCCAGCAGCGCCTCGAACAGAGCGGTGTTTTCCTGCATCAGCGCATGAGCCGGCCCCTGATCCGGGGTGCCGCGCCCGGCGATCATATAGGTGGCCACGGTCCAGGGCGCGCCGGCAAAGCCGATCAGCGTGGTGTCCGACGGCAGCTCCCGCGACAGGATGCGCACGGTTTCATATATCGGATTGAGGGTCTCATGCACGTCGCCGGCGGGGCCAAGCTTGGCAAAATCCGCCTCCGTGGTGATGGTGGACAGGCGCGGGCCTTCGCCGGTGACGAACCACAGCTCCGCCCCCAGCGCCTGCGGCACCAGAAGAATATCGGCAAACAGGATCGCGGCATCAAACCCGTAGCGGCGGATCGGTTGCAACGTCACCTCGGCGGCCAGCTCGGGATTGTAGCACAGGCTCAGGAAATCGCCGGCCTGCGCCCGGGTGGCGCGGTATTCGGGCAGGTAGCGGCCCGCCTGGCGCATCATCCAGATGGGCGGCACGGCCTGCGTTTCGCCTGCCAATGCGCGGAGGATCGTCTTTTGCTGGCCCATGCTCTGCCCCTTTCATTGCGGTCACTCTGAGGTCTAGCCTCAGCGGCAAATTGTCAAGGCTTGCCAGCCCGCACAGACTGGCGCTTGCCACGGCATAATGTCGCGACTAATCCTGTGCCCCATGACCCTGACCCTGCCCTCTCCCGCTTCGCCCCTGAAGATCGGCACCCGCGGCTCTCCGCTGGCGCTCGCTCAGGCCTATGAGACCCGCGACCGGCTGGCCCGTGCCTTTGAGCTGGAGCCCACCGCCTTTGATATCGTGGTGATCAAGACCACCGGCGACAACCGCGCCATGATCGACGCGGATCGTCCGCTGAAAGAGATCGGCAACAAGGGGCTGTTCACCAAGGAGATCGAAGAGGCACTGACCTCCGGCGGCATCGACCTCGCGGTGCATTCGATGAAGGACATGCCCACCGAACAGCCCAAAGGGCTGATGCTGGATTGCTACCTGCCGCGCGAAGATGTGCGCGACGCGTTTGTCTCCCCGCAGATCCGCGCGATTGCCGATCTGCCGGAGGGCGCGGTCGTGGGCACCTCCTCCCTGCGCCGGCGCGCGCAACTGCTGCACCGGCGCCCGGATTTGCAGGTGGTGGAGTTCCGGGGCAACGTCCAGACCCGCCTGCAGAAACTCCACGATGGCGTGGCCAGCGCCACTTTCCTCGCCATGGCCGGGCTGCGCCGCCTCAACATGGCCGAGGAGGTTCCCGCCGTGCCCATCGCGCCCGAGGACATGCTGCCTGCGGTGGCCCAGGGCGCGATCGGCATCGAACGCCGCAGCGACGACACAACCGCGGCCACCATGCTGGAGGCCATACACCACGCCGAGACCAGCCTGCGCCTCGCGGCCGAGCGCGCCTTCCTGGCCGCGCTGGATGGGTCCTGCGAAACGCCGATCGCCGCGCTGGCCGACCTCTCCGGCGGCACCTTGCAGCTGCGCGGCCAGATCCTGCGCCCCGACGGGTCAGAGGCTCTGGCGGATCAGCAAAGCTGCGCGATCGAGGATGGTGCCGAACTTGGTCGCCGCATGGGCGAGGCTCTGCGCGCGCGGGCGGGAGAAGGGTTCTTCAGCCACTGACCGCCGGGCCCGCGCTCCCGCGGTTGCGACTGTCAGAACCGGTCGCAGCCTGCGTGACGCCACGCCCTGATTGACGCAACGCCCCTTCCGCTGCCAGCCTGAGACGATAGGATCAGGCGGCGGGGAGGGCGCAGGATGACACCGGGCAAGGCCTATCTCAGCAGCGACGACATTCGCCCGCTTGCTGCGCGATCAGACCTGATGGGCGCGTGGCTGGTGCTGCATTGCTGGAGCGTGATTGCGGCGGCGGTGGCGCTGTTTGCGCTCTGGCCCAACCTCCTGACGGCGCTTGTTGCAGTAATGCTCATCGGCTCGCGCCAATTGGGACTGGCCATCCTGATGCATGAGGCCGCGCATAATGCGCTGTTCAAATCCCGCAGGCTGAATGATCGCATCGGCCAATGGCTCTGCGCGCGTCCGATCCTGGCCGACCTGCCGGCCTATCGCCACTACCACCTGACCCATCACCGCCACACCCAGACCGACAAGGACCCGGACCTGGCGCTGTCGCTGGCCTTCCCGACCACACGCGCCTCCCTCAAGCGCAAGTTCACCCGCGACCTCACGGGACAAACCGGTCTCAAGCAACTCTTTGGCCAGATCCGCATGTCCCTCGTTCTGGCCGGTGATCACGAGGCGATGGAGGCCGCCTCGGGCGATTTTGCGCAGACGTTCAAGAGCCCGCGCCTGCTGCCCGCCCTGCCAATGTTCCTGCTACCGATGCTGGTCATGAGCCTGCTGGGCAGCTGGTGGTGGGGGCTGGCCTTCTGGCTCCTGCCCTATCTGACATGGTTCCAGTTCGTCGTGCGCCTGCGCAATATCGCCGAACATGGCGCGGTAGAGCGCTCGGAAAACCCGTTCCAGAACGTGCGCACCACTTATGCCGGCCCCCTGGCCCGCGCCCTGGTCGCACCCTATTGGGTCAACTACCACCTCGAACACCACATGGTCATGCATGTCCCCTGCTGGCAGCTCCCAAAGATGCACGCTCTCTTGCTGGCGAAAGGATACGGCGCGCGCATGCGGGTGGCAAAAAGCTACGGACAGGCCCTGATCGAAGCGGGCTGGCATCGCCGAAGCGCCTGACCACACCGTCGCTGTTGCCGCGCCCGGCAAGGGGGCACTCCCGCCCCTTTGTGGGTGAGACACGTCTCCCCCAAAAGCGTTGGGCCCGGCAGGGGCAGCGCCGAAGGCGCTGCCCCTGCCCCCCGGCGATCCGCGCAAGCGGAGCGCAAAACCTCTTGCACCGCGCCCGGATCAGCCCTCCGCCTCTGTCGCGGGCACCTCCACCGGCAGGTATTTCCGATATCCCAGCCATTGGAGCCAGTTCTCCGCGCTCCCCGCAAAGGCGTTCAGGTCGACATTCCCCTCGATGCCGGGCACGGAGCCTGTGCCCGTGTATTGCCAGAACACCCAATGTGCGCCGGGATAGACCTGTTCCGGATGCCCGGCGACCGACCGCAGCCAGAAATCCACACCCTGAAGCTGTCCAATTCCAGTATCTCGATAGAAATCCACCGTGGTATACACCACCGGCCTGCGACCATAGTGCTGCTCAATCTTCTGGATGAAGCGTTCCGCCTCATGCCGCGCCTCGGCCCCGGACGGGCGGCGTTTACAGCTCGGCGAGGCATGGTTCCACTCGATGTCCAGCACCGGTGGCAGGCTGCCCGCCTCCTTGGGGACATTGCGGATGAACCAGCGCGCCTGCTCTTCCGGGCTGCGACAGAAATAGTAGAAATGATAGGCCCCGCGTCGCAGACCTGCACGTCGCGCCGCGCGCCAGTTGGACTTGAACTCCGGGTCCAGGTGATCGCCCCCTTCTGTGGCCTTGATCCACGCAAAGGACACCCCCGCCGCACCCACCTGACGCCAGTCGATATCGCCTTGATAGCGCGCCACATCGATGCCATGGATCGGGTAGCCCCATGGCGTGCCCCCCTCCCAGTCGTGAGGGTCATTGTCGCCGTATTTCGGATAGGTCGCGAGCGCCGCATAGGCACGCGCAAACGCGGGATCTATCACCCGCTCGACCTCTCCCTCCAGAGGCGGCGGCGGCACCGGCTCCCGCGTTGCACTGCCGCAGGCGGCCAGCGCCGCGAGCATCCCCAAACCAATCAGTTGATGAAATGTCATATCTACCTGCCAAAGAAATCTGCCTGCCTCCATAGAGCCGGAGACAGGCAGATCCTTCAATGCAGAATGCCGAATAGGGTCCGCTTTCCCGCGCGCTGAGCGGGTTTACACCGATGCGACAGTCAGACCCATTTCGCGAGCGGCGGCAGGCTCATCAACACCGCATTGGCGTCATGCCCGGTCTCCAGACCGAACTTGGTGCCGCGATCATAAACGAGGTTGTATTCCGCATAGAGCCCGCGGTGAATGAGCTGCGCGTCTTTGTCCGCCTCAGAACAAGTCTGCACGCGGCGTTTTTCCACCAGCGGCACAAAGGCCGGCAGGAAGGCGCGGCCAATGTCCTGAACCAGCGCAAAATCCGCCGCCCAGTCGCCAGTGTTGTGATCGTCCAGAAAAATGCCGCCAACCCCGCGCGCGCGACCGCGATGCGGGATGAAGAAATACTCATCCGCCCAGGCCTTCAGCCGGGGATAGAGGTCGCCGCCATGCGGGTCGAGATGCGCTTGCTGCACGCCGTGGAAATGCGCCGTGTCCTCGTCATACTCGAGACAGGGGTTGAGATCAGACCCGCCCCCGAACCACCAGCCATGCGGCGTCCAGAACATGCGCGTGTTCATATGCACCGCTGGCACATGCGGGTTGCGCATATGCGCCACCAGCGAAATGCCCGAAGCCCAGAACCGTGGATCTTCCTTCATGCCCGGCAGCCCCTTGCGGGCCGCCATCGCGTTTTGTGCGCGTTCGCCAAGTGTGCCGTAAACCTCGGAAATATTGACCCCGACCTTTTCAAACACGCGGCCGCCACGCATGACGCTCATCAGGCCACCGCCCGCGTCAGAGCCATCGTCCGCCGTGCGCTTGGTCTCGCTCACGTCAAACCGACCCGCCTCCATCTCGGCAAAGGGGCCGTCTGTATGGCTGTCCTCCAGCCCCTCAAAAGCTGCAACGATCTGATCGCGCAGCTCCCGGAACCATGCTGCCGCGCGCGCTTTTTCTGCGCGCATCTCTGTCGCGTTCTCTGCCATCCGGGCCTCCTGGGTCAGATCGTACTTCGGGCGTGCCGCCTCAATGCACCGGCGCGGTGACGGGATCAAGCAGCGTGCGCCCACCATCCAGCGTCAGCACCTGCCCGGTCATAAATCCCGAGGCCTCGGAGGCCAGAAACTGCGCCGTCTCGGTCAGTTCGGTGGGCGGCGCGATCCGGTTCAGGGGCGTGTGCTCCTCGATGTCCTGCCGCAGGGAGCGGTTGTCCTTGAGCGTGGCCTGCATCGACGCACTCATCACAGAGCCGAAGGCGATGGAATTCACCCGAATCTTATGCGGCGCCAGCGACACCGCCAGCGAGCGTGTCATCTGGTCCAGCGCGGCCGAGGTCACGGAGTACCCCATCAGATCCGGGTGGGTGCGCCGCGCGGCAATGGACGACAGGTTGATGATGGCGCCGTTTGCGCCGTCGTCGTCGCGTTCCTCACCCTGGCGGATCATCCGCTTGGCCACATGCTGCGACAGGCGCAGGGTGGACATCAGGTTCTGCCGCAACAGGAACTCGACGCTTTCGTCATCGGGGTTCAGCGGCTCGCTCGGCACGACCTTGCGGGCGCCATTGACCAGGATGTCGATCTTGTCAAACGCGTCGATTGTGGCCGACAACAGGTTGGCGATGGTCAGCCGCTCGCGCAGGTCGCCGGCAAAATGGCGGATATTGCTGTCCTCGACGTCGCTGCCCAGCTCTTGCAGCAGCGCCGATTCATCCTGGTCCACGAACATCACATTTGCGCCTTCGCGGGCAAATTGCCGCCCGATCGCCAAACCGATGCCATTGGCAGCGCCGGTCACGATCGCGGTCTTGCCGGAGATTGAAAAACTCATGGGATAAAGATCCTTGCTTGGTCAGGCGATGCGCCTGTTCCTTGGGCCAGGTTGCAGATCAGAAGTCCCGCAGGGGACCGCATGTCGCCGCGACGATACCCCGAAGGTTTGCAGATTTGAACAGGTTTTGCAGCCGCATCCGCAGACCGGGGTCAGCGCGTCCGGCGCGGACGTGAGGCATGCAGGATCTTGAAGCGATTGTCGCCCGCGACCTCGCTGTGAGAGGCAAACACCGCCCCCAGCGGGGTCTCATACGGCAGGTGCCGGTTTGCCACCAGCCAGAGCTGGCCCGCCGGTTTCAACAGCCGCGCGGCATTGGCGATAAACGCCTGCCCCAGCGCCGGCTCCGCGCTGCGCCCGCTGTGAAACGGCGGGTTCATCACGATCGCATCCAGACTGCCCTTGGCACCCCAGTCGCGCGCATCCGCCCAGTGAAACTGCGCCCGCGCATCCGTCACATTGCGGCGCGCAGAGCCCAGGGCACCATGGTCCGCCTCCACCAGATGCAGCACCTCGACACCAGCGCGGCTCAGAACCTGAGCCGAGAGATAGCCCCATCCGGCCCCAAGATCGGCCACCTCCTTGCCGAGTTTTTCCGGCAGCGCCGCGGCCAACAAGGCAGAGGCAGGATCAATGCCATCCGCAGAAAACACGCCCGGCGCCGTCTCATAGCCACCGGCGACCACCTGCGGCGCCGCGATCCAGTCGGACAGATCCAGCCCCCCGCCGATGCAAAAGGCTTTGCCATGCGCCTTGGACATGGCGGCAGAGGGGTCGGTGCGTGTCTTCAACGCCTTCAACAGGGAATCGATGCCATCGGTCTTGGCGCCATCAATCAGCACCGGGCCCGTCGTCGTCGCTGCCGCCTGCGCCACCAGATGCCGCGCCAGGGATTTTGCCCGCGGCAGGAACACCACCGCAGCAGCATAGGTCGCCCCCGGCTGGACCTCGGCCAGGCAGGACAGCCCCCGCGCGGCCCAATCGTCATGATCGGGCTTCAGCGGCTGGATCACCTCCAGCCGGTCCTGCGGCAATGCGGAGAGATCGTGCCCCTCGCGCGGATGGAACACGGCGATTCGCCCCGTTTCAGGAACGGCGAACGCGCCCGATTGAACCGCGAGGCTCAGGCGTTGGGACATCTTGAAAGACCTTTCCGGGACCAACCGCGCAGGGGCGGATCAGTCGTCTTTTTCCATGGTGCATTGCAGCGGATGCTGGTGGCGACGGGCGTAATCCATCACCTGCGCAACCTTGGTTTCGGCGACCTCATGGCTGAAAACGCCAACGACGGCGACGCCTTTTTTGTGCACTGTGAGCATGATTTCAAAGGCTTGCGCATGATTGAGCCCAAAGAACCGCTCCAGCACGATCACCACGAATTCCATCGGCGTGTAGTCGTCATTCAACAGCAGCACCTTGTAGCGCGGCGGCCGTTGCGTCCGCGGGCGCGTCTTGGTCAGGACACCAAGGTCGCTGTCGTCTTCCGGAGTCTCCGACATCATAACGGGGTGCTTTAGCATGGGATCAAAAGTTTCCAGTCGTGCATCTGCGTTCGTCACCGGCTTATATAGGGGAAGACCCAATAAGGAAAAGAGATTGAGATCGGGATAATGCCTAGAACGCTGACGACCATCGGTTTTGACGCAGATGACACGCTCTGGCACAACGAGCGCTTCTTTCGGGTCACCCAGGACCGCTTTGCCGAACTGCTGATGGATCACACCCCCGACGACATGGGGCCGGAGGAACTGGACCGCAAACTGCTGGACGCCGAGAAACGCAATCTGGGCGCCTATGGCTACGGCGTCAAAGGCTTCACCCTGTCGATGATCGAAACCGCGATCGACGTGACGGAGGGGCGCGTGCCCTCCGCCGTCATCAAGGAATTGCTGGAAGCGGGACAGATGATGCTGTCCTTCCCGATCGAGCTGCTGCCCCATGCCCGCAACACCGTCGAGGCCGTGGCCGAGGACTACAAGCTGGTGCTGATCACCAAGGGCGACCTGCTGGATCAGGAACGCAAACTGGCGCAATCCGGCCTGGGCGATCTGTTCGACGCCGTCGAAGTGGTGTCGGAGAAGACACCGCAGGTCTATGTCGACATCTTCGACCGCCATGGCTCCGGGGTGGAGCATGCGCTGATGGCGGGCAACTCGATGCGATCTGATGTGGTCCCGGTGGTGGAGGCCGGCGGCTTTGGCGTCTATGTGCCCCACGGTCTGGTCTGGGAGGTCGAACACGCCGAGGCCCCCGCCGACAGCCCCCGGTTTCACGAGATCCGCGACCTCGGTGATCTGCCGACCCTGATCGCCCGCATCGGCTGAGTCCTGCCGAGCAGCGGAGGTTATGTTAACCCTTTGTTTACTGCTGTGACCCCAAGGCCGCATTTGCTCAGGAAATGCGCGGTTTCCAGACCCGCCGCCGCAAAGCGAACACCAGAAAATCGCAGGGGGTGCAGGCGCCCCGCCCACCCGATCTAGCGGTGCCATTTCGACAGGACACCACATGTCGAAACGGCTCGCAAATTGCGCTGTGCAGACGCTTCGATGTTCCTTCACAACTGGTTTATTCGACCCACCGGCTATGATACGCTGATCGCAGCAGACAAAACGTCAGCCGGAAAACCGGCGACACGAGGCAGACATGGCAGTGATTTCTAAGGTCGATGGCGGTCGTCCCTTCTCTATTTGGGCGGGATTGGTCCGTGAAACGGAACGCACTCCGGGGCAGATGAGCCTCCGCAGACTTGCACGGCGATGCAGGCTGGCCACGATGGGGCTGATGCTGATCGCGGGACTGGTGGTTGCGGCGCAGGCGTCCCGGGTGGAAGCCGCGCCTTATGCGGCGATGGTTATGGATGCGCGCACCGGCGAGGTGCTGCATTCCCGCAATGCCGACACCCGATTGCACCCGGCGTCGCTGACCAAGATGATGACGCTCTACATCGCCTTTGAGGCGGTGCGGAACGGCGAGATCGACCTCGACACCCGAATCACGGTGTCGCGCAACGCCGAAGCCGAACCCCCGTCGGAACTGGGCCTGCGTCGCGGGCAGAAGATCGCCCTGCGCTATCTGATCCGGGCGGCGGCGGTGAAATCCGCCAATGACGCGGCCACCGCCATCGGCGAGGCGATCTCCGGGTCGGAAGCGGCCTTTGCCCGGCGCATGAACCGCACCGCCAAGGCCCTTGGCATGACCCGCACCACGTTCAAGAACGCCCACGGCCTGACCGCCAGCGGGCATCTGTCGACCGCGCGCGACATGACCACGCTGGGGCGGCACATCCTCTATGATTACCCGGAATACTATAACCTGTTTTCCCGGACCTCGACCGATGCCGGGATGAAGGTGGTCTATAACACCAACCGCCGCCTGCTGGCCGCCTATCGCGGGGCCGACGGCATCAAGACCGGCTATACCCGCGCCGCGGGCTTCAACCTCGTGTCCTCTGCCAAACGCGGCGATGAGCGGATCATCGCAACCGTCTTTGGCGGCAAATCCACCGCGTCGCGCAATGCCAAGATCGCAGAGCTCCTGGACCTCGGTTTCCGCCGCGCGCCGGCCTATGCCAAGCTGCAGAAACCGGCGCTGCCGCCCTATGTCGGCAACAGCGGCGTGCAGCTGGCCGAAGACGACTCCCATGGCCTGGCGGGCAAGACCATCCGGGTGAGCGGTGTCATCTCTGAAACCCTGCGCCCGCGCGCCCGCCCCGCCCCCGAGGTCGATCCGGCCGCCCTGGTCGCCGCTGCCGAGATCCCCGAAGAGGCGACCCCGGACACCGGCGAGGAGGTCCAGGTCGCCGCACTTGATTCCGATGCGCTTCAGTCCGGCATCAACAGCGCCATTCTGGAAGTCACCGAAGTCTCCGCCCTGCAACCGGTGGCCCGTCCCGAGAGCCTGCAAGCGCAGACCGACGGCGATGCGGAGCTGAAAGCGGAGATCAGCACCGCCGTGGCCAAGGCGGTCTCCGCCCCCACCCAGCGCCGCTATACCGGTCCGCGCCCGCAGGCCCGCCCGGCCACCTTTGACACCCGCGTCGCCTCCGTCGAGGAGGAACCGGTGGTGGTGACCCGTCTCTCCACATCGGGGGGGCGCTACTGGGGCATCAACGTCGGGCGCTACACGACGCGGTTCCAGGCCGAAAAGGTCCTGTTGCGCACGGCGCTGGCCGAGATGGAGACCCTCGACGGGTCCCTGCGCAAGGTGGTGCGGAGCCCGCGCGGGTTTGACGCCCATTTCCTCGGCATGACCAAGGACGGCGCGGAACTCGCCTGTCGCCGCCTCAATTCGCGCAATGTGACCTGCGAAACCCTCGGGCCGGCCTCCTGACACCTCGGTTCATGCGGGACCTCCCCACCGAGCCAAAACCGGGGCGGGGCGGCTCCCGCCTGTCAAACGCGCATTGACATGCGCGATGCCAGTTGGGCCCGGCACCGCTGACGCGGTGCGGGCCCGTTTTCCATCGGCCAGATCACAATCAGATGCGGATGCGCCCCAAGAATGCGCCCCCGCGCCCCCCGGGGGCTGTCCGGCACGTGTCAGGGTTTGGGGTGGTCGTCCCACTCATCACTGAGAATGCGCCGCGCGTCCCCTTCCGGATCATCATACTGATCCGAGCGCACGGTGTAGATGAAGCCGATCAGCCCCGCCCCGCCAAGGATCAGGGAAATCGGAATCAGATAGGACAAGACAGTCATACGTGCTCTCCTTCACCCGCTCAGCGCAACCGCAGCGCATTGAGCGATACGGTAATCGAGGAGGTGGACATGGCCAGCGCCGCGATCAAGGGGGTGGCAAGACCGGCAATCGCCAACGGCACCGCAATGATATTGTAGATCGTGGCGATGCGAAAGTTCTCGCGGATGCGGCGGGTGGCCCGGCGCGCCACGCCACAGGCTTCGGCAATCGGCGCAAGGTCCTGCCCCAGCAGCACGATGTCCGACGCCACGCGGGCGGCATCCAGCGCCGAGGCCGGCGAGATCGACACATGCGCCCCGGCCAGGGCGGCGGTATCGTTCAGACCATCGCCGACCATCAGCACCTTGTGACCGGCCTGGGTCAGATCCCGCACATAGGTCGCCTTCTGCTCTGGCAGTGCTTCGGCCACCCAGGTCCGGATGCCGAGCCGCTGCGCCAGATCCTCCACCGCTGCCGGGGCATCGCCCGAAACCAGCCGCACGTCCTTGCCGGCGTCGCGCAGGGCGGAGACCGCCGCCGCCGCACCGGGGCGCAGGCTGTCGGCAAAGCGGATCGCAACGGGCGCGCCCTCCCCCGGGTCCAGCCATGTGGTGGTTTGCGTCGTCGACGCCGTGGCGCCGACCCAGGCCCCACGGCCCAGCCGGACCTGTCGCCCCGCGAGGCGGGCTTCGGTCCCATACCCCGGCACCTCGCGCAGATCGGTGACAGCCACAGGCGTGCCCCCGGCGGCGCGTGCGGCGCGGCTCAGCGATTGCGCCAGGGGGTGCGCGGACCCCTCTGCCAGCGCCAGCGCCAGTGACAGCTGCTCGCGGCTCAGATCCTCCAGGTTCACCACCTCCGGCGTCCCCGCCGTCAGCGTCCCGGTCTTGTCAAAAACCACCGTGTCCACCTCCGCCAGCCGCTCCAGCGCGGTGGCATGTTTGACCAGCAGGCCGGCCCGGAACAGCCGGCCGGAGGCCGCGGTCGTCACCGCCGGCACCGCCAGCCCCAGCGCACAGGGGCAGGTGATAATCAGCACCGCGGCGGCGATATTCAGCGCCGTGCGCAGGTCAAACGTGTAGAGATACCAGCCCACGAAGGCGAGCGCCGAGAGGATATGCACCCCCGGCGCGTAGAGCTTTGCCGCACTGTCGGCGAGCGAGGTATAGCGCGACCGCCCCGACTCGGCGATGGCGACCAGATCGGCCATGCGGTGCAGCGAGGTTTCCTCTCCGACCGCGGTTGCCCGCAGGGTCAGCGGGCCGGTCAGATTGACCTCGCCTGCGGACACCTGCCGCCCGGGTTCGGCCAGCACCGGCAGGGTTTCCCCGGTCAGGAGCGAGCGATCCAGTTCCGACCGCCCCTCGACGATTTCGCCATCCACCGGCATGCGGCCGCCCGGCCGGACCCGGATCAGATCGCCGATCTTCAGATCCGCGACAGAGACCTCCACCTCCTGGCCCTGCGCATCCAGCCGCCAGGCGCGCGGCACTTCCAGGGCTGCCAGCTCCTCGGCGGCGGATCGGGCCGCGGCACGGGTGCGATGGTCGAGGTAGCGCCCCGCCAGCAGAAAGAAGGTCAGCGTCAGGGCCGCATCGAAATAGGCATGCTCACCGGACAGCGAGGTCTCCCACAGGGAGGTCACCAGCGCCAGCAGCAGCGCCAGCACGATCGGCACATCCATGTTGAGGCGCCCGGCCTTCAGCGCCGCCCAGGCATTGCGATAGAACGGCTGGCCCGCATAGATCACCGCCGGAAAGGTGATCGCGGCAGAGATCCAGTGGAACATGTCACGGGTGGCGTCGGAGGCCCCGGACCAGACCGAAATCGACAGGAGCATCACGTTCATCGAGGCAAAGCCCGCCACCGCCAGCCGCAGCAGCAGGTCCCGGCCCGCCCGATCCGTCGCCGTGGCCGAGAGGGCGGCGGCGTCCAGCTCGTGCGCCTCGTAGCCCAGCGCCTCGCACACCGGCACCAGATCCGCCGCCCGCAGATCCGGGTCGGCCTCGACCAAGGCGCGTTTCAGCGTCAGGTTGACCCGCGCATCCCGCACTCCCGGCACCGCATTCAGGCCGCGCTCGACAGCGGAAATACAGGCCTGACAATGGATCGTCGGCAGCGAAATCGCCAGCCGGGCCTCGGTGGGGGCAGTGTCGACCGCCTCGCTCGGGGCGGCAACGCAGCCCGGGCACACGGCCGTCTGATGGCGCAGGGGAGCGGTCATTGCGGTCTCTCTTCCAAACCTCTGACAGCGGATGCCACGGGGCGCAGGCGCCGCCGGGATGACTGCGATGCGCCCGCCGCCGGCCCAGAGACCGGTCTCCCTGTCGGGCATACGCGGGTCATGCGCTCAGCGCTGCACATGCAGGATCACCCGCTGCATGAACTCGGTGCCGTCCTCGGCCCGCGCGATCATGCGAATGTTCCAGTTGCCGGGGGCCAGTTCCGCCGAGGCTACATAGGCGCTGCCGTCGAATGTGAACTGCGGCTTCTGGTCGTCTTTCACATGGGTGGCACGCCCCAGCGTCGCCGTGAGCGAGGCAACCTCCACCGGCTGCCCGTCGCGATCCGTGATCTCCAGCTTGACCTGATCGCCGACCGCAGAGGCATAGACCGACCAGCCCAGCGCCTCCTGCGCGGCGCGGCGGGTGTCGAACTGCTGGCTGGCCACATAGGAGTTCTTCACCTCCAGCCCCGGAAAGGTGCGCACCGCGCTGACCGCCATGTAGATGTTCACGGCAATGATGATGCCAAAGGCGGTGACGCAGATCGCCAGCATGTGCTTGCCGGTGAATTCCCGTGGCTTTGCATCGGTCTTGCTGGTCATGGATCAGTTCCCCCGTCCATTGAAGGTGGTATCGCGATAGGCGCGCTCGCCCGAGGTCACATCCTCGACCCAGAGCCGCAGCCCGGTGCTTTCCGCCTCTGCCGGGCCGGTGCCGCGCGGGGCGGTGATATAGACCCGTTGCAGGCTGGCGGTGTCCGCGGGCACATCGACGGTAACACCCTCCTCGCCCTCAAGCGAGACCTGCAACGCCGGATCGCCCACCACCGACAGGGCAAATTCCCGGGTCTCGCCATGTTTGTTCGACAGGCGCACGTCATAGGTGTTGCGAATGGTGCCATCGGACAGGGTCACGAAGGTCGGATTGCGCACCGGCGCCACCGTCATGTTGATGTCGGCGCGAATGAACAAGGCAAACACCAGCCCCAGGCCGACCCCGCCCCAGAGCGTGGTGTACATGATCGTGCGGGGGCGCAGGATGTGTTTCCAGACCGGGCGCGGCGGCTTGCCCGCGCGTTCGTTGGTCTCATCCGACAGCGCCATATAGTCGATCAGCCCGCGCGGTTTGCCCACTTTGGCCATGATATCGTCGCAGGCATCGATGCAGAGCGCGCAGGTGATGCACTCCATCTGCTGACCGTCGCGGATGTCGATCCCCATCGGGCAGACGTTGACGCAGGCCATGCAGTCGATGCAGTCGCCCAGTTTGTCGGCCTCGGCGGATTTGCGATGCTTGCCGCGCGGCTCTCCGCGCCAGTCGCGATAGCCCACGGTCAGCGTGTCCTCATCCATCATCGCTGCCTGGATGCGAGGCCAGGGGCAGGCGTAGATGCAGATCTGTTCACGGGCAAAGCCGCCAAAGAAGAAGGTGGTGAAGGTCAGGATCGCCATCGTGGTATAGGCCACGGGATGCGCCTGTCCGGTCACCAGATCCTGCGCCAGCGTCGGCGCATCGGCAAAATAGAACACCCAGGCGCCGCCGGTCGCCAGACCGATCAGGAGCCAGGCAATCCACTTGGTGACCCGCAGGCGGGCCTTGCGGATGTCCCATTTCTTCTGCCGGTGCAGGCGCAGGCGGGCGTTACGATCCCCCTCGATCCAGCGCTCCACCAGGATGAAAAGGTCGGTCCAGACCGTCTGCGGGCAGGCATAGCCACACCAGACCCGCCCCAGCGCCGAGGTGAACAGGAACAGGCCGAGGCCCGCCATGATCAGCAGACCGGCGACAAAATAGAACTCATGCGGCCAGATCTCGATCCAGAAGAAATAGAACCGCCGCCCGGCCAGATCCAGCAGCACCGCCTGATCCGGCAGTTCCGGACCACGGTCCCAGCGGATCCATGGCAGCAGGTAATAAATGCCCAAGGTGATCGCCATGATCACCCATTTGAGGGTGCGGAACTTGCCCGATACACGGCGCGGAAAAATGGGTTCCCGTGCGGCATAGAGGCCGGGGGCTTGGCTCGAATCGCTCAACGTCTGGCTCCGATCCTGTGACAGGTCTGATGGTGTTCTCCCAGAGGCCGGCCGGCGAGACTTTGACGTGGATCAAAATTTGCATTTTACATGTGCGTTTTGCGCAAATGTCGCAGCCTTCAGGAGCCCGCAGCAAATTTCTGCGGTCACCTCAAGGAGGTAGAAGCGCGCTCGCGCCGCAACCAGTTGACGAAATGACGCGCACCCGGACGCAGGAGGCCCGGGCGGTGCACGATATGGTAGCCACGGCCCTGTTCTTCGCAGAAAAGCTCGGTCAGGCGCCCGGCGGCCACATCCGGCGCGACGAAATCGCGCACCGACACCGCCACCCCCTGCCCGGCGCGCAGGGCCTCCATCAGCAGGTTGCCGGGCAGGACAACCCGGCCGGCCTTCAGACTGTCCTCAACCCCGCGCGACCGCAGCCAGACCGAGGCCTCGTTGGTGCCGATTTCCTCAAGCCAGGGCAGGTCGAGCAGATCCTCGGGTTGTTCCACCCGGCGCTGGTCCAGCAAGCCGGGCGCTGCCACGACGACCATGGGCGAGGGCAGCAGCATCTCGGCCTCCAGCCCGGGCCAGGCGCCGTGCCCGTAGCGCAACGCAACATCGATGCCGCCCGGGGTCATCTGCACCACCTCGCCCGTGGGGTCGATGACCAGATCCACCTCCGGATAGGCCTGCCGGAACCCGGCCAGGCGGGGCATCAACCAGTGGGTGGCGAACATCGGCGTGCAGGTCACATGCAGGGGCTGCCCGGCGCCCCGTCTGGTCAGGTCCTGCACCGCGGCGCGAATGGCGCCGAAGCCCAGCGTCAGGGCCTGCGCCAGATGTTCGCCTTCGGCTGTCAGCTTCAGGGCACGGCCAGACCGGTCCAGCAGCGGCACCCCCATATGGGCCTCCAACTGGCGCAGCTGCTGGCTGATGGCGGCATGGCTGACATTCACCAGCGCACCGGCCTGTTGCAGATTGCCGGTTTCGGCAAAGACGGCAAAGGCGCGCAAGGCGGCGAGCGGAGGCATGTCACGCCAGTTCATATGTAATACCTGCTTACATGTCGGATTTCTTCCTGACTCGCATAGATGGGTGAGTCGGGCAAGTATGAGCACAGATCCAGCGTGTGGATCACATGCCAAGGAGATGTGCCATGTTAGTCGATATTTACGCCCGCACCCTGCTGAACGCGACCCGTCACGGTGATCTGCCGCAACGCCCATTGCCGCAGCCGTATCGCGCGCCCCGGCGTCGCCTGGGAGCTCTGCGCCGCCTGATCTCGGCGCTCTGGGCGCGGCGTCCGCAGCCCGCGGCCACCGGCACCCCGCGCTGCGATGTCCCGGTCGCCTGCAAGTAATGGCCCGCACTTAAAAGCGACGCGATCACGGGTTTCGCTTCGGGCTTTGCCCGAAGCGACCAGCGCGGCGCGGGCCCTGCGGGCCCGCGCCGCGCTGCCCCCCTTCAAACCTGTGCGCATCAGGACACCCGTTGCAGGAGGCACCACGCCGTCATCCCGCCCCCGAGTCGCCCAGATGACAAACAGGAGACAAACAGGGGACGCGGGCCAAACGGCGCTATTGCAGGGCGTATAAGAAGAAAAAGCGCCGGCTCCCCAGGAAACGCGCGAACAAGCAGGGAACCGGCGCTGGAAACACCCGCCGGGAGATCCTGGCGGGGTACGGCGGAACCCGGGGCCTGACACGATGGCCTTCCCAACCATGGCCCAGAATTCCGTCTTGCCCCCAGAGTGCCCCGCCACCCCCCGCACAGCCTTGATGCAGATCAACTGCACCCGGATTTTTTACAAAAACGCCGCAATCGGGGCTGATTGCCGCGGGCGGTGCGGGCGGGCGGCAAGAAGCCACCCCGCCGGCAACGCAAAGGGCCGCCCCATTGGGGCGGCCCGGTCGTGTTCAGCGATCCGTTTGTCAGGGACCGGCGCGCGATTTACTCGCCACCGCCCAGCTGGTGCACATAGGCGCTGACGGCGCGGATCTCGGCCTCGCTCAGACGGCTGTCCCAGTTCGGCATGACCCCAAACCGCGAGTTCCAGACGGTCTCGTAAAGGGTGTCGTAGTCGCCGCCATAGAGCCAGATCGCGTCCTTGAGGTTCGGCGCGCCCTGATAGATGTCGCCCGAGGCGTCCTCGCCATGGCAGGAGGCGCAGTTTTCCTCAAACACCACGGCCCCCTCGGCCACTTCGGTGGCATCCTCGGGCGTGCCGGACAGGGACATCACATAGTTGACCACCTGGCTGACCTGCGTCTTGTCCAGCAGTTCGTCCCGCCCGAAGGCCGGCATCGCGGAATAGCGCGCATCGTCGCTGTCCTCGTTGCGGATCCCGTAGGCGACGGTGGTGTAGATGTCCTCCATGGTGCCGCCCCAGAGCCAATCGTCATCCAGAAGGTTGGGATAGCCCTTGGCCCCTGCCGCGCCGGAACCGTGACACTGGGCGCACCAGGTCTTGAACACCGCAGAGCCGGCGGAGACCGCATAGCCCTCAAGCTCGGGGTGGTTAGGAATCGCCGCCAGCTCCAGTGCTTCCAGTTCGGCATTGATCGGCGCATTGGCGGTCTCGACCGCGGCAATCTCGGCCTCCACCTTGGCGCGCGAGGACCAGCCCAGCATGCCGGAGGTCGCCTCGCTCACCAGCGGCCAGGCGGGATAGGCGATGGTGTATCCGATCCCCCAGACGATGGTGGCGTAGAACACCCACAGCCACCAGCGCGGCATCGGGTTGTCGAATTCCATGATCCCGTCCCACTCGTGGCCGGTGGTCTTGGGATCGCCATCGTGGATCTTGACCTTGTTGGTGTTGCCCGTGTCACTCATTGCTGGGCCTCCGATTGAGTGGCGCTCTCGGGCGCCGGCTTGTCCGCATTGCGGAAGGGGATATTGGCTGTGTCCTCATAGGTCTTGGTCGAACCGGGGCGAAACGCCCAGATCACCACACCGATGAAAAAGAGGAACAGAAAGAGAAGCATCCAACTGTCCGCGAACTGTCGCAGCAGGGAATAGGTTTCCATGGCTCGATCCTCCCTTACCGGCTTGCGTCAGGTGTGAAGGTCGAGAAATCGACCAGCGTGCCGAGCATCTGCAGATAGGCGATCAAGGCATCCGCCTCGGAAACACCGGGCTGGCCATCGAAGTTGCGCACGTTGACGCTGTCCTCGCCATACCGTTCCAAGAGCCCGTCGTAATCGCTGTCGGGATCGGCCTGGGCGCGGAAATCACGCTGAGCCTGTTCGATCATCTCCTCGGTGTAGGGCACGCCGACGATGGCATTGGTGGCCATCAGATCGCCGATATACTCGCCGTCGATGCGGGTGCGTTCGAGGAAGTCATACTTCGGCATCACCGATTCCGGCACCACCGCCTGCGGGTCGCGCAGGTGATCGACGTGCCACTCGTCCGAGTAACGTCCCCCGACCCGGGCCAGGTCCGGCCCGGTGCGTTTGGAGCCCCACTGGAACGGGTGGTCGTACATCGACTCCGCCGCCAGCGAGTAGTGGCCGTAGCGTTCGACCTCGTCCCGCATCGGGCGGATCATCTGGCTGTGACAGACGTAGCAGCCTTCGCGGATGTAGATGTCGCGCCCCGCCAGTTCGAGGGGGGTGTAGGGACGCATGCCCTCCACCTCCTCGATGGTGTTCTCCAGGTAGAACAGCGGGGTGATCTGCACCAGGCCACCGATGGTGACGACGAGAAAGGAACAGATCAGCAGAAGCGTCGCGTTCGTCTCGAGGATTTTATGCTTGTCGAGAATTGCCATCTCTCCGGCCCTCCTTATTCAGCCGGGACCGCGACGGACAGGCTGGCCTCTTTGGCCGGCGCCCGACGAACGGTCATCCAGAGGTTGTAGCACATGACCAGCGACCCGGTGAGGAACAGAACCCCGCCCAAACCACGCATCACATACATCGGAAGCTTCGCAGCCACGGTGTCGGCAAAGGACCACACGAGGAAGCCGTTTGCGTCCACTTCACGCCACATCAGGCCTTCCATGATACCGGTCACCCACATGGACGCCGCGTAGAGCACGATGCCGATGGTGGCGAGCCAGAAGTGCCAGCTGACCAGGCTCAGCGAGTAGAGCCGCTCGCGCTTCCACAGAACCGGCGTCAGATAGTAGAGACAGCCGAAGGTGATCATGCCGTTCCAGCCGAGCGCACCGGAGTGCACGTGACCAATGGTCCAGTCGGTGTAATGCGACAGCGAGTTCACCGCGCGGATCGACATCATCGGACCCTCAAACGTGGACATGCCGTAGAACCCGACAGAGATCACCAGCATCCGCAGCACCGGGTCGGTGCGCAGCTTGTCCCAGGCGCCCGAGAGCGTCATCAGACCGTTGATCATACCACCCCAGGACGGCATCCACAGCACGACCGAGAACACCATGCCCAGCGTCGAGGCCCAGTCGGGCAGCGCGGTATAGTGCAGGTGGTGCGGACCGGCCCAGATGTAGATGAAGATCAGCGCCCAGAAGTGGATGATCGACAGTTTGTAGCTGTAGACCGGACGATCCGCCTGTTTCGGAATGAAGTAGTACATCATGCCGAGGAAGCCCGCGGTCAGGAAGAAGCCCACGGCGTTGTGGCCATACCACCATTGCACCATGGCATCCTGCACCCCCGGCCAGACGATCACCGACTTGGAGCCCCAGATCGACACCGGAATGGTCAGGTTGTTGACCACATGCAGCATGGCAACGGTCACGATGAAGGCGAGGAAGAACCAGTTTGCCACGTAGATGTGGCGCTCCTTGCGGCGGATGATGGTGCCCAGGAACACGGCCAGATAGGCGACCCAGACGATGGTCAGCCACAGGTCGATATACCATTCAGGCTCGGCGTATTCCTTGGACTGGGTGCCGCCCAGCAGATAGCCCGTCGCCGCCAGCACGATGAACAGCTGGTAGCCCCAGAACACGAACCACGCCAGATTGCCGCCCCAGAGGCGGGCCGCCGAGGTCCGTTGCACAACGTAGAAGGAGGTCGCGATCAATGCGTTGCCCCCAAACGCAAAAATCACCGCCGAGGTGTGCAGCGGCCGCAACCGGCCAAAGTTGGCAAAGCCCTCGGACCAGTCGAAGTTCAGCACCGGAAAGGCGAGCTGGAAGGCGATGAAGGTGCCCACCAGGAACCCCGCCACGCCCCAGAACGCGGTTGCAATGACGCCGGCTCGCACCACACCATCGAGGTATTCTCCGGTCACCGGAGCCGGCACCGGCTCGTCGGTGTTGCGCAATGTGGCCAGGAACAGGCCACCCGCGACGAGCATCAGGATCACCGCATGCACCTGATAGGCCAGATCCCTGGCGTAGCCGGCGGCGATCATGAAGAAGACCGTCAACACGCCAAGCACGATCAGCTTGAGATAATTAGACATTTCATGCCCCTTTGAATGGTTCACCCGAATCGTATCCCTCGCAGACACAGCACGGGCGTCGTTTTCCCAACCCTGATGCCAGAGCGGGGTTTTGCAAACATTGATCTGCATCAAGATACTCTCGCATGGGATGTGTCATGTCACCTCACGGGATACGGGTGGCACACAGGCCAGCCGGGCGCGTTATCCTTTCTGGGACCACTCGATTTGGGAAAGGGCCAACTCATGACCTACAAGACGATTCTCACGGTGCGTTCGACACCGGACGGCAATGCAACCGCACTGGAGCAGGCCGAGGCGATGGTGCGCCGGGCGGACGGGCATCTGGATGTGCTGTGCCTGGGCGTGGATCGCACCCGCGTCGGCTATTACGATGGGGGCGCCAATGCGATCGCCATCAACACCATGCTGGAGCGCGCGCGCGACGAGGTCAAAGCCACCGAAACCGCGGTCGCGGCGCGGCTGAAATCCAGTGATGTGGCGCATGCGATCTTTACCGCGATCGCGCCACTTGGCGATATTTCCCGGGTCACCGCCCACCATGCGCGGTTCAGCGACCTGGTGGTGATGCAGTTGCCCTATGGCGACGGTCAGGGCCCGGAGGTGGAACCGATCGTCGAGGCGGCGCTGTTTGATGCCCGCACCCCGGTTCTGGTGGTGCCCGACGGCGGCGAGATCGCCCCCGCCCCCAAGACCGTGCTTGTCGCCTGGGACGAAAGCATCGAGGCTCTGGTCGCGGTGCGCAAGGCGCTGCCCTTCCTGCAAGCGGCTGATACGGTGCGGATCGCGGTGATCGACCCGCCCAAACACGGGATCGAACGCTCCGACCCGGGCGGGATGCTGTGCCAGATGCTGGCGCGGCATGGGGTGGCCTGTGAGATCGACGTGCTGAGCAAGACGCTGCCGCGCGTGTCCGATGTGCTCAGCCGCCACGCCACCGACACCGGTGCGGAGATGATCGTGATGGGCGCCTATGGCCACTCCCGGTTCCGCGAATCGATCCTTGGCGGCACCACCCGCAACATGCTGGAACATGCCGAGGTGCCGGTGCTGATGGCGCATTGACCGGCGCCGACACCCGCCCGCAGCGCAGGTCAGATCACGGGTCAGTGTCGCGGGCCAGCCCCCCGGCGAACCGCTCCCCGTGCGCAGGGGCGCAGCCGGGGGCGCTCCCGCGCCCGCGCAGACCCTGACCGGAGGTCAGGCCCCTACAGACGGTCTTGGGCCCGGCAGCCAGCCCCCACCGGGGGCTGGCTGCGCGCCGCGTGGCCCTTGGCCACGCGGCGCCCCCGCCTCCGAGGCAGGCACACCCTGTCAGGGGGATGCTCCAGCGGGCAGGTCACCGATCATCAAATGCAAAAATCAGACAGGACGATCCGGGAAGGGCACAGGTCTGACTGCACACTGACTCTGACGGCACATTGACCGCGCCATGCCCGAACCGTGCCCGCACCGTGCCCGGTTCTCGCACCCAAACCCTCCGCGGCCTAGTCGACAAACCCGCCGTCGCTGTCATCGCCAGCCTCTTCGATCAGGCGGCGCATGTCGGGCACGGTCACATGCCGCTTGCCCTCCAGCACGATCACGCCGGATTTCTTCAGCGCAGAGATCTGGCGGCTCACCGTTTCCAGGGTCAGGCCGAGGTAGTCCGCCATCGCCTCCCGCGTCAGCTTGAGATCGAAGCTCACCGCCCCCGTCGCCGCATCGGTGCTGAGCGAGGCATCCCGGCGCGCGATAATGGCAAGCAGGCTGGCGATCTTCTCGCGCGCGGTCTTGCGGCCCAGGACCAGCATCCATTCCCGCGCCGCGTCCAGCTCATCCAGCGTCATCTCCAGCAGCCGGTGGGCAATATGCGGCGTGCGCGCCATCAGCTCCTCAAAGGGTTTCTTGCGAAAACAGCACATGACCACATCCGTCGTGGCCACCACATTATAGGCCGCGCCCTGGCGCCCCGGACGCCCGACAAAATCGCTGGGCAGCAACAGGCCCACCATCTGGGTGCGCCCGTCTTCCATGGTCTGGGTCAGCGTCGCGATGCCGGACACCACCGAGCCGACAAAATTCATCTGATCGCCGGACCAGATGATGGGCTGGCCCGCCTCGTAGCTGCGGTAGTATTTGATCGCATCCAGCGCCTCCAGCTCGTCACCATCGCAACGGGCGCAGACAGCGCGGTGCCGGATCGGACAATCCGCGCACTGGATCGACTGGAATTGAGCAACGGTCATGCACGCCTCTGGTTGATCTGTATCAAGGCCGACCTGGCCGAGTGCCCCTACCCTACGCGTATGACACAGGAATCTCAATTGGCACGGCTCGGACTATTCGACGCAAAAGTGCCCCGGTACACCAGCTATCCGACCGCGCCTCATTTCAACAATGACGTGAGTCCGGACCGCTTTGCGACCTGGATCCGGTCGGTCAAACCGGGTGCGGAGGTCTCTCTCTACGTGCATGTGCCTTTCTGTCGCAGACTGTGCTGGTTCTGCGCCTGCCGCACCCAGGGCACGCAGACGGAGTCGCCGGTCAGAGCCTATGTGGACGTGCTCAAACAGGAGATCGCCCAGCTGGCGCGGCACCTGCCGGAGGGCGTGCAGCTGTCGCGCTTGCATTGGGGCGGCGGCACGCCGACGCTGCTGCCACCCGACATGATCACGGAGCTCGCGGCCGAGATCTTTGCCGTCACGCCCCTGGCGCGGGGCGGAGAGTTCTCGGTCGAGATCGATCCGAACGAAATCGACGCCGCGCGGCTGGATGCGCTGGCTGCGGCGGGCATGACCCGGGCCTCGATCGGGGTGCAGGATTTCGATCCCGAAATCCAACAGACCATCGGCCGCATCCAGCCCTTCGACGTCACCCGCGACGCGGTGGAGATGATTCGCGCCCGTGGCATCGTCAGCCTCAACGCCGACATCCTCTTTGGGCTACCGCATCAGACCCGGCTGCGCATGACCGAAAGCGTGCAAAAGCTGCTGTCGCTGTCGCCGGACCGGGTGGCGCTCTATGGCTATGCCCATGTGCCCTGGATGGCACGGCGCCAGAACATGATCCCGACCGACAGCCTGCCAACGCCCGAAGCCCGCCTGCATCTGTTCGAAACCGCCCAGAGGCTGTTTCGCTGGGATGGCTACCGCGAGATTGGCATCGACCATTTTGCCACCCCGCACGACGGGCTGGCGGTTGCCGAACGCACCGGCAATCTGCGGCGCAATTTCCAGGGCTATACCGATGACCGCTCCGACGTGCTGATCGGCCTCGGGGCGTCCTCCATCTCGCGCTTTCCGCAGGGCTATGCGCAGAACGCGCCCTCCACCTCCGCCTATACAAAGGCGGTCCGAGAGGGGCGCTTTGCCACCGAACGCGGACATGTCTTTGCCGGCGACGACCTGCTGCGCGGACGCATGATCGAATCGCTGATGTGTGATTTCTCGATCTTCGCCAAGGACATCCTGCCGGTCTTCGACATTTCGCCGGCCGCATTGGAGGCCATGTTTCGCGCCGCCGCCGCAGCCTTTCCCGGCATGCTGGATGTGAGTGCGGACGGCTTGCACATCCGTCCCGAGGGCAAGCCGCTGACGCGCATCATCGCGCGCCATTTCGATGCCTATGACCTCAGCAAGGCGGGCCACAGCTCCGCGATCTGAGCGGCGGATCCCTGGCAGGCCCGCCGCTGGCGCGGGCGCACGGGCCGGGTCGGGCGTGACCGCCCGGCGACACGCGGGCCTGATACAGTCTTAATCCGGAAAAGGGCAAAGCCGCCTCAGACAGAGGCGCCCTTGTGACGGATGGCGCAGCCCACCAGCCCCGCCAACAGGCCGATCCCAATGGAAATCGCGTATTCCATCGGCGTGATCGCCACATGGGTCGAATGCGACCCGCCCAGGATCATCGGCGCCAGCAGGCCGACCAGACCTCCAAGCGCGGCCGCCACAAACCAGTTGCGCGTCGCCATCCCGACCGCAACGCCAATGATGCCCGGCAGGCCGATGATGCTGGCCCCGATGGTTCCAAGTAGATCCAGAAAGCTGATCATGGCTGGGTGCTCCCCTGTCGGCCTGTACTTATCGCGTCAATGCGCGGCATCGCTCTGCCCCCCGATCCAGGCGCGGACGTCGGACACATCGGTGCCCTGTCCGATCGGCGTCGTACCGGCGAGCATATCGACCACATGTTCGTATTCCTCGAGGTAGCCGGGCGGCAGGTCATGGGCGATCCCCTGATGGCAGTCGATACAGGTCATGCCGTCGTCGATGGCGCGCTGGTGATTGTCGGCGGCGCGGGTTTCCTGGATCGTGAAGTCCATATATTCAAAGGCGTGGCAGTTGCGGCATTCCCGACTGTCGCTCGCCTTCATCTTGGCCCAGACCGCCGCGGCCATCTCCAGCCGGCGCTCTTCGTATTTTTCCTCCGTCGAGATGGTGCCGAGCACCTCGTGGTAGACATCCTTCACCGCCATGATCTTGGCCTTGATCTTGTACTGCCATTCATGCGGGACGTGGCAATCGGAACAGATCGCGCGCACGCCGGAGTGATTGTTGTAGTGCACGGTCTCGCGGTATTCGCCGAGGTTGGTTTCCATCGTGTGGCAGGACACGCAGAATTCTTCGGTGTTGGTCAGTTCAAGCGACCAGTGGAAGCCGCCCCAGAACAGGATGCCGGCAATGAACCCGGCAATCAGCAGGAAACCGACACTCAGGACACCGGTGGGGCTCCAGAACCCATCCCACAGACGCCGCAACAGGGACCGGCGCCGGGGGTTTGTGTCATTGTCCGCCATAACTTGTCCTTCCGATACCTGCGTCAGCGAGAATGGCTGGGGAGAAACGTATTGCCGACCAGCGCCGGAGTGTCGGCCTGCGGAACATGGCATTGGTTGCAGAACCAGCGGGTGCCGGCGACGGTATCAAGCTGCCTTCCGTCCCGGTCGAGGTAATGCGTCATCGACAGCGTCGGCGCGCCGCGCTCGCCGGCATTGGACCAGTCATGACAAGCCAGACACTGGTTGGTGCGCTTGTCGATCTGATACTGATGCATCGAGTGCGGGATCACCGGGGGCTGCTGGCGGTAGTTCCGCACCTCTCGCCCCTCCTGCTGCTGATAGAGCTCGGGCGCCGGAAGCGTCAGGTCGACATCCGCGCCGCGCAGGGCCTGAACATGGCCGCCGGACTGCGCCACGCCCCATCCGGACAGCGCCAGGGTGGTGGCGATGGCGGCAATCCCCGCTTTGACTGTCAGTTTCATGTCACCTCTCCATCTGTCTGTCCCAAGCGCCCCCGCGACGCGGCCATGCCGCAGTCCGCGGAGGCCGATGCCGGGGCTAGGCGCGCTCCACCTTGCAGGCGCATTTCTTGAAATCGGTCTGCTTTGACAGCGGGCAGGTCGCATCCAGCGTCAGTTTGTTGATCAGCTGGTGCTCATCAAACCACGGCACAAAAACCAGCCCCTTGGGCGGCTTGTTGCGCCCCCGGGTTTCGACCCGGCTGAGCATGCGGCCCCGGCGGGTGGAAATCTCGATCTCCTGGCCCCGGCGCAGGCCCCGGTCGCGGGCATCGTCGGGATGCATGAACACCACCGCCGAGGGCACCGCGCGGTGCAATTCCGGCACCCGCCGGGTCATCGAACCGGAGTGCCAATGCTCCAGCACCCGCCCCGTCGACAGCCACAGGTCATATTCCTCATCCGGCACCTCGGGCGGGGCCTCGTAAGGGGCGAAGATGATCCTGGCCTTGCCGTCCTCATGGCCGTAGAACGCCACATCCGCGCCCTCGGGCACATAGGGGTCATAGCCTGCGCGATAGCGATAGAGGGTCTCCTTGCCATCGACGACGGGCCAGCGCAGCCCGCGCACCTGATGATACATGTCGTAGGGGGCCAGATCGTGACCGTGATCGCGGCCAAAGGCGGCGTATTCCTCAAACAGCCCCTTCTGGACATAGAAACCGACGTGGTGCGATTCCACGTTGGCAAACCCCTCGGCGGTCTCGCTCAGCGGGAATTTGTTGACGGTGCCGTTCTCGAACAGAACCTGGTAGAGCGTCTTGCCGGCGACCTCTGGCTGCCTGGCGATCAGCTCCGCGCCCCAGACCTCCTCCACGGTGAACCGCTTGGCGAATTCCATCAGCTGCCAGAGGTCGGATTGCGCCTCGCCGGGGGCCATGACCTGCTGCCGCCACACCTGCGTGCGGCGTTCCGCGTTGCCATAGGCGCCCTCCTTCTCGACCCACATCGCCGCCGGCAGGATCAGGTCCGCCGTCATCGCCGTCACCGTGGGATAGGCGTCCGAGACGGTGACGAAATTCTCCGGGTTCCGGTATCCGGGCAGCCCCTCCTCGTTGATGTTGGCGGCGGCCTGCATGTTGTTGTTGCACTGCACCCAATAGACATTGAGCGTGCCATCCTTCAGCGCCCGGTTCTGCGCCACCGCATGCAGACCGGGCTGTGCCGGGATGGTGCCGTCGGGCAGGCGCCAGATCTTTTCCGCATAGGCCCGGTGCTCGGGGTTTGTCACCACCATGTCCGCGGGCAACCGATGCGCAAAGGTGCCCACCTCGCGCGCCGTACCACAGGCGGAGGGCTGACCGGTCAGGGAAAACGGCGAATTGCCCGGTTCGGAGATCTTTCCGGTCAGCAGGTGAATGTTGTAGACCGAGCCATTGGCCCAGGATCCCCGGGTGTGCTGGTTGAACCCCATGGTCCAGAGCGACATGACCTTGCGATCCGGATCGGCATATTGTTGCGCCAGTTTCTCAAGCTGATGCACCGGCACGCCGGAGAGCTCCGATACATATTCAGCCGTATAGGGCGCAACGGCCCGGGCGTATTCGTCGAAGTCGATCGGTGTCAGCTTGCCCGAATTCGGGTGCGCCGCCGCCTCCTGACGCGGGTCCGTGTCCCGGAGGCCAAAGCCGATGTCGGTTTCGGTCCTGGTGATATTGACGTGTTTTTCCAGGAACGCCCAGTTCACCGCATCATTCTGGATAATGTAGTTGGCCACATAGTTCAGGATCGCCAGATCGGTCTGCGGCTTGAACACGATGCCATTGTCGGCCAGCTCGAACGAACGGTGCTCAAAGGTCGACAGCACATGCACCTGCGAGTCCGGTTTTGTCAGCCGCGTGTCGGTCAGGCGCGACCACAGGATCGGGTGCATCTCCGCCATGTTGGAACCCCAGAGCACAAAGGTATCGGCGGCCTCCAGGTCATCATAGCAGCCCATCGGCTCGTCGATGCCAAAGGCGCGCATGAAGCCCACAACCGCCGAGGCCATGCAGTGGCGCGCATTCGGGTCGATGTTGTTGGTGCGGAACCCCGCCTTCATCAGCTTGGAGGCCGCATAGCCCTCCATGATGGTCCACTGGCCCGATCCGAACATGCCCAGGGCGCCGGGCCCTTTCTGCGCCAGCGCCTCCTTCCACTTTGCCGCCATGACATCGAAGGCCTCGTCCCAGCTGACCGGTTCGAATGCGCCGTTCTTGTCATAGACCCCGTTGGACTTGCGCAGCAACGGCGTGGTCAGCCGGTCGGCGCCATACATGATCTTGGACAGGAAATAGCCCTTGATACAGTTCAGCCCCCGGTTCACCGGCGCCTCGGGGTCGCCCTGCGTCGCCACCACCCGCCCGGCCTTGGTGCCGACCAGGACCGAACACCCGGTCCCGCAGAACCGGCAGGGGGCCTTGTCCCAGCGGATGTCGGCATTGCCGGGGGTTTGCGCCATGGCCTCCTCGGGCGCGAGCGGAATGCCCGCGGCGGCGGCCGTGCTGGCCGCTGCGGTGGCCTTCAGGAAGGTGCGACGGGATTCCGATAGGGTCATGCGTCAGGTCTCCGGCTGGGGGGCGGCAAGGGGGACCCGCGGCGCGGGCTCCTCGAAATGGTGATAGTTGAGCGTCAGGGAAATCACGCCCGGCACATGATGCAGCGCCATGATCGTGTCCGAGGCAAAGGCGGCCTCGGTATCCTCGACCACCACGACAAGGCGGCCATCCTCGGCTTCGGCATGGACCTCGACGCCGGACATGGCCTCCATCGCCGCGCGCGCCGGGCGCAGCCGCTCGGGGGTGACATGGACAAGGCAGCCACAGATGTTCATGCGACCTCCTCCTCCGCGTCAGAGGGAACCTCAAAGCGGATCGCCGCCGCCGGGCAACTCGACACGCAGGCGCCACAGCCCGTACAGAGGTCGCTGTCCAGCATCGGGGCGGCGCGCCCGCCGGTCATCAGGCGAAACCGGATCGCCCGCGGCGCGCAGGCGTCCTCGCAGGCGCGGCAGGTGATGCCCGTCAGCGAAAAGCAATGCGCCGCAATTGTGGCCCGCCACGGCCAGTGCGGCGGCTCGGCGGGCACCAGCGCCCCGGTGTCACAGGCCTCGGCGCAGGCGTTGCAAAAGGTGCAGGCCCCGCGGGAAAAATCGACGATAGGCGCGCTGGCGTCTTGCGGGATGAGAATGGCCTCGGGGCAGGCATCGACGCAGGCCCCGCATTGGGTACACAGCTGCGCCACATCCGGTTGCGCGCCGGGCGGATGCATCCGGGACACCTCGGTCTGCGAGAATTGTCCGCGCAAGAAATTGCGTCTGCTGTGCTCGGTCGTCATAGACTTCCTGGCCCCAAGACTGAAACTCTCGGCCCTCACGACATGCCAACGGAATGCGCGTGCGCCGATCACGTTTGCGTGAATCCACCCTAGGTAGAAAATAGATTCGCCTCAACCGCCTTGACCCAAATCAAACCAGCCCTGTTCGTTTTCACGCTACCTTCGCGCACCCGAAGCGCCCGCCGCGCCCCTGCCCGAAGCCTGTGCGACGCCTGTGCGGGTCGCGGCAATCGGTTCCCCGCTGGGGATGTACAGCCCGGACATTCTTGGATAGGGGTCACATACAAGAGGTTCACCCCGCTTGGAGGTGCGGCGTCATGACAACGGCGCGGATCCGAGTGCAATTCACGCACGCGGCGCGCCCTTCGAGGCCGTGACAGGCGCGCCCAGACGTCAGGAGCGCGTCCAGATGAGCAAAATTACCACCGAAGAACTTGACCGCGCCGGCCAGCAGCCGCGCCGCGAAACCGCATTGGAAAAGACCGCCCGCACCGCGCGCGAGATCATGGAGGACGAAGCCGAGACCCGCCGCGAAAAGACCGAAAAGCTGCGCAAGGCACGCCTGCAACACAAGGGCCGCGCCCCGACCCCTGCCGAGGTTGAAGAGGCGCAGACACCAGAACAGGCGCTGCAGGAACAGGACTGACCGCCCTCCTCCGCCGCCCCCGCCGGACCCGTCACCAGGGACACGCGCGCTGCGGGACCCCGACATGAAAAAGCCCTCGCATCTTGCGAGGGCTTTCTTGATTCAGCGGGCCGGTTGCGGCCTCTTCAGGTCAGGCGGCCCCTCTCACAGACAGGCCGTCACGTCAGTCGGCCAATCAGGCCGCCAGCCCCTTGGACCCCATATCGAGGAACTTCTTGCGCCGGTCCGCAATCAGCGCCTTGGCGTCCATCGGCTTCAATTCACCGAGCATTTCACCGATCGCGGCTGCCACCGCGCTATAGCTCGCCTCCGGGTCGCGATGGGCGCCGCCCAGCGGCTCGGCGATGATCCGGTCCACCACGTCCAGCGCCTTCAGATCCTGCGCGGTCAGGCGCAGCGCCTCGGCGGCCTCGCGCATTTTCTCGGCATCCTTCCACAGGATCGATGCACAGCCCTCAGGCGAAATCACCGAATAGACCGAATGCTCCAGCATCGCGACGCGGTTGGCGGTGGCAAAGGCCACGGCACCACCCGAGCCGCCCTCGCCGATAATGACAGAGATCAGCGGCACGCCGATCTTCAGGCACATCTCGGTGGAGCGGGCGATCGCCTCGGACTGGCCGCGCTCTTCGGCGCCCTTGCCGGGATAGGCGCCGGTGGTGTCCACCAGCGTGATCACCGGCAGGCCGAACCGACCGGCCATCTGCATCAGGCGCACCGCCTTGCGATAGCCTTCGGGACGCGCCATGCCAAAGTTGTGGGTGATGCGCGATTTGGTGTCAGAGCCCTTCTCGTGGCCGATCACCATCACCGGCTGATCGTTGAAGCGCGCCAGCCCGCCCATCACCGCCAGGTCATCGGCAAAGTTCCGGTCGCCGGCCAGCGGCGTATATTCGGTAAAGAGCTTTTCGACGTAATCCTTGCAGTGCGGACGCTCCGGATGACGCGCCACCTGGCATTTGCGCCACGGGGTCAGATCCGCATAGAGATCCTGCAAGAGCTGCGCGGCTTTCTTGTCCAGCGCGGCGGCCTCGTCCACCACATCCATTTCTTCGTTGGTGCGCGCCATCGCCCGCAGCTCTTCCGCCTTGCCTTCGATTTCGGCGAGGGGTTTTTCGAATTCCAGATACTGGGTCATGCTGTCTCTACTGTCACGGTTTGCCCGTTATATGGACTTACGCAGCGTCTGATGCAACTCTCCGTGTGGTATCGGGGTGGCATCGGGGACCGGCCGCCGCCGCACCGGCAGGGCTCCGCCCCTCTCCGCGGGGGCCGGCAGCCGCACTTGGCCCCCGCGCCGCCTCCAACGGGCCGCTTTGCGCCCGGACGCAAACTCAGCAAGATTTGTCACGCGCGCCTCTGGCATCACGTAGGTGGCACGACGACACAAGGACAGGCGGATGGCCCAGAGTTACGAAGATCGCATCCTGCGGGTGCTCACCTATATCCACGACAATCCGGCAGGCGATCTCAGCCTGGATCGGCTGGCGGATGTGGCGGCGATGTCGCGGTTTCACTGGCACCGGGTGTTTCGCGCCCTCACCGGCGAGACCTGCGGCCAGTCGGTGCGCCGCATCCGGTTGCATCACGCGGCGGTGGCGCTGACAAATTCGCAGGCCCCGATCGAGGACATCGCCGCCACCGTGGGCTATCCCAACCGCTATTCCTTCTCGCGCGCCTTCACCACGGCCTACGGCATCGCGCCGGGGGCCTTTCGCGCCCAGGGGCAGCACCTGCCGCCCCTGGCGCTTCGCGATCCAAAGGAGCTTTTTATGCATGATGTCACCCTGCGCACCGAACCGGCGCGCCGCCTTGTAACCGTCCCCCATATCGGCCCCTACGCCGAGATCGGCCGGGCGTTCGAACATTTCTCGGCGCTGGTCAACAGCCGCAGCCTCTGGCCGGATCTGGGGCCGGTGATCGGCGTCTATATGGATGCCCCGGGCGAGGTGCCGGAGGACCAGCTGCGCAGCTTCGCCGGCGCCGAGTATCATGGCACCGAGACCCCCGAGGGGATGCAGCCGTTTGACATTCCCGGCGGCAAATCGGCTGTACTGACCTTCAAGGGTCCCTACGCCGGGCTCTCTTCGGCCTACGACAGCCTGTTTGGCGGCTGGCTGCCGCAATCGGGCGAAACCCCGGCGGATCAGCCCTGCTACGAGATCTATCTGAACGACCCCCGCAGCACCGCGCCCGAGGACCTGCTTACCGAAATCATACTGCCGTTGAAATAGGGCACCCACCTTTTTCGACCCGGTCGAAAAAGGGCGTGCAAAGCCCCCTCGATGGGGGTTTTGCACGCGCCCCCACCCGATGAGCGTTTCCGGCTCCGCAGGGGATCAATGCGGCCAGATCACCGGATAAAGCGAGGCCACCAGCAGCACCGCCATGGTCCAGTTGAACAGGGTCAATCGCTTGGGGCTGGTCAAAAACCGCGCCATCTGCTGGCCAAGTACGGTCCAGGACCCCACCGACGGCAGGTTGATCGCCCCAAAGACCACGCCCACCACAAGGATCGCCCAGAGTGTATGATCCGGCGTGTAGGCGCTGATCGCCGTCAGCGCCATTGCCCAAGCCTTTGGATTGACCCACTGAAACGCCGCCGCCTGCAAAAACGTCATAGGCGTGCCCGCATCATCGCCCGCCCCGGTCTTGGCCGCGCCCGCGTTGGCGATCTTCCACGCCAGATAGAGCAGATAGACAACGGAGCCGACCTTCAGCACCGTGTAGCTTACCGGATAGGCGTCAAAGACCTGCACCAACCCCGCGCCCACCAAGAGCACCATGAACACAAACCCCAGCGCCACTCCGAGCATATGCGGGATGGTGCGGCGAAAGCCGAAATTCGCACCCGATGCCATCAGCATCAGGTTGTTCGGCCCCGGTGTGATCGAGGAGACAAAGGCAAAGAGCGCAAGCGCGGCAAGAAGGTCATAGGTCATCATGCGCAATAATGTGCGTCTATCTGAGGGAAATGAAATTGCGATCTCGTGCGTGTACCCGCTATAATCGCAACAAATGGCGAAAACAGATCGAATAAACCAACATATATTGCAAGAACTGAGCCGCGACGGGCGGATCTCAAACCTTGAACTTGCAGAGCGCGTCGGCCTGTCCCCCTCAGCCTGCCTGCGCCGGGTGCAGGAGTTGGAACGCGAAGGTGTCATCACCGGCTACCGCGCCGTTCTGGATCCGGCCGCCATGGGCGTGGGGTTCGTAACCTATATCGGCGTCGGTCTTGGCGAACACACCAAGGAAGCGCAGGCCGCCTTTGAGCGCGCCATGTCCAGCGCGCCGGAGGTCGTGGAGTGCCACAATATCACCGGCACCATCGAGTATCTCTTGCGCGTCGAATGCGCCGATCTCAAGAGCTACAAACAGTTCCACACCGAAATCCTCGGCACCTCGCCCTTTGTGACGGCGATCACAACATATGTGGTGATGGGATCCCCCAAGGACCAGCGCGCCTGATCCTTGGGCAAGGCCTGCGCGAGGTGTTGCGCAGGGCGCGGACGCTCTGGCAGGGGAATATTTCGGATCTATCGCTAGGATCTCAGGTGATCGCGATCATCGACCGGACCTGACACCCCGGTCACACCAGGAACCGGCTTTCCCGCGAGGGAAGCGTGCAGAGACAACGTTTAGCGCGCGGGTGGATACACCCGTCCATCTCCGATCTGGCGGCGCCGCCTCCTTATCGTCAACTTAATTATCGTCCTCATCATCCAGATCCCCACCCAATCCGAGGATCACCTGGACCGCAAGACCGATACGGCGCCCCTCCCGGGACACGCCGGCCATTGTGCTGCTGATTACCCCCAGGGCTGAGGGTTTGCGCCGCGCTGCGCGCGACGCCGCAGGGCCGGGGGCCGCGCCTTCGGCGCGGCCCCCGGCTCGGCCCAACGCTTTTGGATCAGGCTTGCCCTGATCCGCAAAGGGGCGGGAGCGCCCCCTCCTGCCCGTTACATGCATCTTAGCTCCACACCTCACGCAGCTTGGTTTTCGTGTTTACTCTGCACGCAAGACGCCTCGCGCTTCAGGGTATTCCAGGAGGGGCGTGAGGGCCGTGTTTTAGCTGTTCTGGGCGATGAGTTCGGACTGCGCCACGATGACTTCGGCCTGTTTGATCGAGGCGATGTCGACCAGACGGCCTTTGTAGACGGTTGCGCCTGCGCCGCTGGCTTTGGCCTCTTCCATGGCGGCGAGAATGTCGCGCGCCTCAGAAACGGCCTCCTCCGAGGGGGTGAAAACCTGATTGGCCAGGGCGATCTGTTTGGGGTGGATCGCCCATTTGCCGACCATGCCCAGCGTCGCGGAGCGTTTGGCCTGCGCGATATAGCCCTCGTCATCGGAGAAATCGCCGAAAGGACCATCCACCGGCAACACGCCATGGGTGCGACAGGCGGCAACGATGGCGGCTTGCGCCCAGTGCCACGGATCGGACCAGTGTTTGGTGCCCTCGCGGAGCATATAGTAGTCTTCCTGCGTGCCACCGATGCCAGTGGTCTGCATCCCCATGGAAGCGGCGAAATCCGCAGCGCCAAGGCTCATGGCGTGCAGGCGCGGGCTGCTGGCGGCAATGGCCTCGACATGGGCGATGCCCGCGGCAGATTCGATAATGACTTCAAAGCTGATCGGCTTTTGGCGGCCTTTGGCACGTTCGATCGCGGTGACCAGCGCATCCACCGCATAGACATCCTCGGCGCAGCCCACCTTGGGGATCATGATCTGATCAAGCCGTTCGCCCGCCTGCTCCATCAGATCCACCACATCGCGGTACCAATAGGGCGTATCCAGCCCGTTGATGCGCACGCTCAGGGTCTTGCGACCCCAATCAACCGCATTGATCGCCTCGATCACATTGGCGCGGGCCTGATCCTTGTCTGAGGGGGCTACGGAATCTTCGAGATCGAGGTTGATCACATCCGCCGCAGAGGCGGCCATTTTGGCAAAGAGTTTCGTGTTGGAACCGGGGCCGAACAGCTGGCAGCGGTTGGGGCGGGCCGGGGGCGTGGGCTGGAGGCGGAAGCTCATGGGTCAGGTCTCCGGGTAATGAAATTACATTATAGGTCCAGTTCTGGTTATTAAATTGCCGCTCGCCTCGCAAGGGGATTTTGCAGATGCGGCAAATTACGCGGCATTGCGGCATGTCCTGAATGCGACCTTTGTGGCGCAAAGCGAAGCGATCCCGGCGCGGGGGAGCGCCTAAGGCTGGGAGACAGGCGACGGCAGGAGGATACATGCGACGCGCGTTGATGGAGAACTGGGCCCTGTTTCTGGGCATGATGCTGCTGATGGTGGGCAACGGGCTTTTGATCACGTTGCTGACGATCCGGGGCGCCGGCCTGGGGTTTTCCGATCTTGAGATCTCCGTGATGCAGTCCTGTTATCCGCTGGGGGCCCTGGCGGGCACCATGCTGACGCCGCGCCTGATTGAAAAAGTAGGCCATATCCGGGTGTTCTCGGCGCTGGCCTCGATGGTGTCGGTGGCGGCGATTGTGCATCTTCTGACCTCTGATCCGGTCAGCTGGGCGGCGATGCGGCTGTTGGGGGGCTTTTGTTTTCCGGGCCTTTACGTGATCTGCGAAAGCTGGCTCAACGCGAAGTCGGAAAACCGCATCCGGGCGCAGGTGCTGTCGGTCTATTTCATCATCCAGACGGCGGGGCCGGCGCTCGGCACGGCGATGGTGGGGCTGCCGGATCCCAAGGGGAGCCTGCTGTTTGGTCTGACTTCGATCCTGTTGTCGGTGGCGATTGTGCCGCTGTTGTTGTCCAACAACCGCGCGCCGGACTACAGCGCGCCGGAGCGGATGCCGGTGACCCGGCTTTACACCGTGTCGCCGATGACGGTTCTGGGGATCGTCATCATGGGGGCGGGCGTGGTGGCCTGGTACATCAGCCTGCCGCTTTATGCGCTGCAGAACGGGTTTAGCGAGGCACAGGCCTCGGGCGCGCTGGTGATTGCGCTCATTGCCTCGGCGCTGGTGCAATATCCGCTGGGGTGGCTGTCGGACCATATGGACCGGCGCTATGTGGTGATCGGGCTTGCGGGGGCTTCGGCGCTGGTGGCTTTCTGGATGGCGGTGGATACCGCGCCAGCGCGCATCGTGATCGGGTTTTCGCTGATCGCGGCCACGACGCTGCCGATCTATTCGATCCTGGCCGCCCATGCCAACGACCAGCTGAGCCCGGCGCAGGTGGTGCCCGCCAGTGGCACCATGGCGTTTCTTTTGCAATTGGGGCAATTCTTCGGCATCCTGATCGGGCCCAACACGCTGCGGCTGGCGGATGGACGGGGTTTGCAGATCCTACTGATCGCCGTGGGCGTCACCGTGGTGCTGATCGCGATTGCGCGCCGCGCCCGGTCGGAGGCGCCGGAGGACACCGGCAGTTTTCAGGCGATGGGCGTGATCGGGGTGGCGCAACCCGGTATGATGCAGGCCGAATCCCTGGGCGAGTCCGGCGATGCGGCGGAGGAGTCGCCTGAAATCCAGCCCTTGGCGCAAAATTCTTCGACAAACCCGGCGCCTTAACGAAGGATCCCGCGTGAGCCTCGGGGATCGTGGCATGTTTGACATGAACTTGCACGACGTTCGGGAGATACTGCCGCACATCAAGATGCGAAGGATATGCGTGATGATCGAGACCCCTTATCTCCTGTTCCTCGGCGATGCGCCCGACATGCTGGCCGCCAAGGTTGCCATTGGCATCCGCGACTGGCGCCCTGACCACGCGGTGGGCCAGATCAGCCTGCCCGGCTGCGGTGCAAACCTCGGCCTCACCGAGATGACCCTTGAAGAGGCCAAAGCCGCTGGTGCCAAAACGCTGGTGATCGGTGTCGCCAACCGCGGCGGCAAGATCAGTCAGGAATGGAAAAAAGTGCTGGTGCAGGCGCTGGAAGAGGGCTTTGACCTTGCCTCCGGGCTGCACAACCTTCTGCGCGACGAGCCGGATCTGGCCGCCGTTGCCGAAGCAACCGGGCGCAAATTGCATGATGTGCGGGTGCCGTCTGTGCAGTATCCGATTGCCGATGGCGTGAAGCGTCGCGGCAAGCGCTGCCTTGCGGTGGGCACCGACTGTTCCGTCGGCAAAATGTACACCGCACTGGCGATGGACGCCGAGATGCAGGCGCGCGGTATGAAATCGACCTTCCGTGCGACGGGTCAGACCGGCATTCTGATCACCGGTGACGGTGTGCCGCTGGATGCGGTGATCGCCGACTTCATGGCGGGTTCCATCGAGTATCTGACCCCCGACAATGATGACGATCACTGGGACCTGATCGAGGGACAGGGATCGCTGTTCCACGTGTCCTATTCCGGTGTGACCATGGCGCTGGTACATGGCGGCCAGCCCGACGCGTTGATCCTGTGTCACGAGCCGACCCGCACCCATATGCGCGGTCTGCCCGATTATGATGTGCCTTCGCTGGAGGAGTTACGTGATGTGGCCCTGCCGCTGGCGCAACGGGCCAACAAGGACTGCAAGATCGTCGGGATTTCCGTCAACACCCAGCATTTGGGTGAGGAGGAAGCCGTGGCCTACCTGAAAGAAGTTGAGGGTCGCATGGGCCTGCCTGCGGTGGACCCCTATCGCCATGGCGCCGGTCGTCTGGTGGACGCGCTGGCTGCGGTCTGATTGAACATCTTTGCCGGGGGCGTCTGTGGATCGCGCAGGAGCCTCCGGCGGAGGTATTTTTGAAAAGATGAAGAAGGGGTGGCGGCGCTGCCCGAAGGGAGAGCCATGAAAATCACTGTCACCCCCGATGTGTTCAAACTGGCGCAAGTGTTCACCATCTCGCGCGGGTCGCGCACCGAGGCCAAGGTGCTGACGGTTCGGGTTGAGGATGGAGATCATGTGGGCTGGGGCGAATGTGTGCCCTATGCGCGCTATGATGAGACGCTGGAGTCGGTGACGGCTCAGATCGAAGCGCTGCCTGACGTGTTTACGCGCGCGGAATTGCAGAGGCTGCTGCCTGCCGGGGCCGCGCGCAATGCGGTGGATTGTGCCCTGTGGGATCTGGAAGCCAAGAAGGCCGGAAAGCCGGTCTGGGAATTGGCCGGGCTGGATCAGCCAGGGCCAGAGATCACCGCCTATACGCTGTCGCTGGCCTCTCCAGAAGAGATGCAGAAACAAGCGGCTGAGAATGCTCATCGTCCGCTGTTGAAGATCAAGCTCGGCACGCCCGAGGATATGCCCCGCCTTGAGGCGGTGCGCGCGGGCGCGCCCGAGGCGCGGATCATCATTGACGCCAATGAGGGCTGGTCGGCCGAGGTTTACGCCGAACTTGCACCGCATCTTGTGCGCCTTGGGGTGGAGTTGGTGGAGCAACCCCTGCCCGCCGGCGAAGATGAGGCGCTGATCGGGATGGAACGTCCGGTGCCGGTCTGCGCCGATGAGAGCGCGCATGACTGCGCCAGCCTGCCGAAACTCAAGGGCAAATATGATGTTGTGAACATCAAACTGGACAAGACCGGCGGTCTGACAGAAGCCTTGAAATTGCGCGATGCGGCGCTGGCAGAGGGCTATCAGGTGATGGTCGGCTGCATGGTGGGATCGTCGCTGGCCATGGCCCCCGCGACATTGGTAGCGCAAGGCGCATTGGTGACGGATCTTGACGGGCCGCTGCTTCTGGCCGAAGACCGTCCCGAACCGCTGACTTTTGACGCCGAGGGGGTGCACCCCCCACGGCCCGCGCTCTGGGGCTAAGGAGACGAGAATGACCCGTACCGTATATGTAAACGGCGACTACCTGCCGGAAACCGAGGCCAAGGTCTCTATCTTTGATCGCGGCTTTCTGATGGCGGATGCGGTCTATGAGGTGACTTCTGTGCTGGGCGGCAAGCTCATTGATTTTGAGGGCCACGCGGTGCGCCTGAAGCGGTCCTTGGATGAGCTCGATATGGCCGAGCCCTGCACCAAGGACGAGCTCTTGGAGATCCACCGCAAGCTGGTGGAACTGAATGACATCGACGAGGGGCTGGTCTATTTGCAGGTCACGCGCGGCTCGGACGGGGACCGCGATTTTGTGTTCCCATCGGAGGATACAAAGCCGACCATCGTGTTGTTTACGCAGAACAAACCTGGCCTCGCCGATAGCCCTGCCGCCAAGAAAGGCGCCAAGATCATCTCGATCGAGGACATCCGCTGGGGGCGTCGCGACATCAAGACCGTGCAGCTGTTGTACCCCTCCATGGGCAAGATGATGGCAAAGAAAGCCGGTGCCGATGATGCCTGGATGATCGAGGATGGCCATGTGACCGAGGGCACCTCCAACAACGCCTATTTCGTCAAGGATGGCGTGATTGTCACGCGCCCGCTGTCCAATGACATCCTGCACGGGATCACCCGCAAGGCGGTGCTGCGCATGGCCGAAGAGGCGCAGCTCAAGGTCGAAGAGCGCCTGTTCACCATCGACGAGGCAAAAGCGGCGGATGAGGCGTTTACCACCTCGGCCTCGGCCTTTGTGATGCCGGTTGTGGAAATCGACGGCGTGGCCCTGGGCGACGGCACACCGGGTCCGATCGCCAAGCGTCTGCGCGAGATCTACCTTGAGGAAAGCATCAAGGCGGCTGTGTGATCCCGCGCAAGACCTGACGGAATTCTTCAAAAGGCCACCCCCAAGACGGGTGGCCTTTTTTCATGTCAGCCGAACCGAAAGCCCGAGGCGGTCACACCGCCGAATATCTCGGTCTGGTGATAGATCCGGGTCATGTCGTCCTGCTCTGCGGCACCGAGGGCGGCAAATATCGGGGCGAGGTGGTCTTCTTGGGCGTGGCAGTCGCGCGCATAGGGGGCCTGTTCCCAGTTCATCAGCGCCTCAGTCCGCGCCTCTGGCGAGAGCATCAGCGCCTCATTCAACCAGGCATCAAACGCCTCGGACGGCACGCGCGCAGCGGGGCCAAAGGCGCGCAGGTTGTGATAGCTGAGACCGGAGCCGATGATGACCACACCCTCGTCGCGCAACGGAGCCAGCGCACGGCCCATGGCGAAATGCGCCGCCGGATCATAGCCCTGTTGCAACGACACCTGATAGAGCGGCACATCGGCCTCCGGGTAGATCACCGCCATCGGGGCGAAGGTGCCGTGATCATAGCCCATCTGCGCATCAAGCCGCGTCGGCAGGCCCGCCGCCGCAAGCAGCGCATGGGTGCGCGCAGCCAGATCCGGCGCGCCGGGGGCGGGATAGGTGATCTGATAGGTTTCGGGCGGAAAACCGGTGTAGTCATAGACCATCGGCGGCTGCGGGTTCGACATCACCGCAAAGCCCTCGGTCTCCCAATGGCCGGAGATCATCAGCACCGCTTTGGGGCGCTCCGGCAGCTGATCCGGCATCGCCTTGAGAGAGGCCTCCAACGGGGCAAACTGCGCCCGCCACTCCGGCAGCCAGGGCCATGGGCCACCACCATGAGAGATAAAGAATGTGGGCATGCGGGTCATGAGGGTTCTCCCGGAGTGCAGGATTGTGGAACTCTCATCAAGCTAGGCATGCGCATCCGGGCTGCCTAGGCGCAGGTCCGCACAGAGCCTGTGCAAACGGTGTGCGGGATCTGCCCTGCGATAGATGAAACAACGCCCGGCTGATAGGCGGGCGCTGTCCGTTTCTTTTGAAAACAGAGGGCGGCCGTCAGCCCTTGTCGGTGCCGACATTCTCGGCAAAGGACTTTTTGAAGGCCTCCTGTTTGTCGGCGCCTGCGTCGGTCTGATAGTTGGCTTTCCACTCGTCCATGGTCATGCCGTAGAAGATTTCGCGCGCCTGCGCCTTGTCCATCTCGATGCCCTTGTCGTTGGCAGCCTCCTGATACCAGCGGCTCAGGCAATTGCGGCAAAAGCCGGCGAGGTTCATCATGTCGATGTTCTGCACATCGGTGCGGTCCTGCATCAGATGCTGGCGCAGGCGGCGAAAGGCGGCCGCTTCCAGTTCGATCTGGGTCTGGGCGTCGATCTCGGGCGTGGTCATGGCGGGCTCCTTGCTTCGGTGACATCTGTGGTAGCAATCACATGGGGCCGCGACAAGGCTCAGGCCAAGGCGGGTCGGGCCAGCGCGGATCGGGCCAGCGCGGATCGGGCCCGGGTTGCGCCGCCTGTGCGGTTGCCGCAAGGGGCGGTGGTGCAATATGATGGACCTGTCATGAGGCCGTCACCGGCCCGTCATGATTTGATGGCGTAGCTTATGAAGAGTTGCGGCAGCAGGTGATTTGCGCCATAAGACCGAAAACGATGTTTGCGATAACATAGACGCGGGGTGCCAGGCCGCCCCGGTATCGCAGCAGCACACCAGGACCCGCCATCTCGGGATGGACAGCCGGAGGATAGAGATTCCATGAAACGCACGCGCAACGTCAAGATCGTGGCCACCCTCGGCCCGGCATCCGAGACCTACGAGACCATCCGCGCGCTGCATGAGGCCGGCGCCGATGTGTTCCGTCTCAACATGTCCCATGGCAGCCACGATGAGATTGCCGCCAAACACAAGATCATCCGCCAGGTCGAGGCCGACCTCGACTCCACCATCGCCATCCTCGCCGATCTGCAAGGCCCGAAGCTGCGCGTCGGCGTCTTTGCCAATGGCGAGGAAGAGCTGGTCGAGGGGGCGAAATTCCGTCTCGATCTCGACCCGGCCGAGGGCGACCTGAACCGCGTCTGCCTGCCGCATCCCGAGATCTTTCAGGCGCTGGAGCCGGGCGCGTCGCTTTTGGTCAACGACGGCAAGATCCGCCTCAAGGTCGATGACTGCGGCGCGGATTTCGCCAATTGCGAGGTTGTCACCGGCGGCACCATCTCCAACCGCAAGGGCGTCAACGTGCCGGATGTGATCCTGCCGCTGGCCGCGCTGTCGGAGAAGGACCGCGCCGACCTGGAGTTTGTCTGCGAACTGGGCGTGGACTGGCTGGCGCTGTCCTTTGTGCAGCGGGCCAAGGACGTGTTCGAGGCCCGCACCCTCGCCGATGGCCGGGCGGCGGTGCTGTCCAAGATCGAAAAACCCGCCGCGGTCGACAATTTCGGCGAAATCCTCGATGCCTCTGACGGGATCATGGTGGCGCGGGGCGATCTGGGCGTCGAGCTGCCGGTCTCCCACGTGCCGCCGATCCAGAAACGTCTGGTGCGCAAATGCCGCGCGGCCGCCAAGCCGGTCATCGTGGCGACCCAGATGCTGGAGAGCATGATCGAAAGCCCGATGCCGACCCGGGCCGAAGTCTCGGACGTGGCAACCGCGATCTACGAGGGCAGCGATGCCATCATGCTGAGCGCCGAATCCGCCGCCGGCCAGTATCCGATCGAGGCGGTCCAGACCATGGACAAGGTGGCCACCGAGGTGGAGCTGGACCCGACCTATCGCGAGATCATCGGTGCATCGCGCCAGGCCAAGGGCGACACGCTGGCCGACGGCATCGTCGCCGCCGCCCGCGAGATCGCGGAAAAGACCGAGATCAAGGCGATCTGCTGCTTTACCCAATCCGGCACCACCGCCCTGCTGACCTCGCGCGAGCGTCCCTTTGTGCCGATCCTGGCCCTGACTCCGCTGGAAAAGACCGCGCGGCGCCTGTGCCTCAGCTGGGGGTGCAACTGTTTCGTGACCTCCAAGGTCGACCGCTTCAAGGGGGCCGTGGTCTCCGCCGCCCGCGCCGCCCGCTCCGGCGGGTTTGCCAGCGAAACCGATCAGGTCGTGGTCACCGCCGGTGTGCCCTTCAACGTGCCCGGCACCACCAACATCCTGCGCATCGCGCCCTGTGACGAACGGCTGATTTACAACACCGATCCGGAGTAATAGGCTGACCCCATTGTGTGTTTTGGGGTACGTCGTGTCATGGACAGCGATACGGTTCTGGTAATCGGACTGGCTTTGGCCTGGCTGGGCGTGCCTGCCTTCGTGGCCGCCTACGCCCACCGCCGCAGCCCGTTCCGTGCCATGACCATGCTGGTGATGGCGGGCGGATGCATCGCCTGGGCCACCCTGTCACAGCCGGGTGGCTATCAGTTTTCCGAGCTGCCGGATGTGGTCATTCGGGTGCTCGGCCAACTTCTGTAACCGAATCTTCTTGCCATTTGGAAACAGCTGCCGTATAGCGCACCCCTGTTCGCGCGACCGGCCAAAGCGGCATGCCGAGTCGCGTGTGTAGCGAACCTACGAATAAGGAGACGGAAATGCCCAAGATGAAGACAAAATCGAGCGCCAAGAAGCGCTTCAAAGTGACCGCGACCGGCAAGGTCATGGCAGGTCAGGCCGGCAAGCGCCACGGCATGATCAAACGTCACAAGAAATTCATCCGTGATGCCCGCGGAACCACCACCCTGTCCGCACCGGACGCAAAGATCGTCAAGGGCTTCATGCCCTACGACCGCTAAGAGGAGATCTGAGATATGTCCCGCGTTAAAGGTGGTACCGTCACTCACGCCCGTCACAAGAAGATCATCAAGGCCGCCAAAGGTTACTATGGCCGCCGCAAGAGCACCTTCAAGGTTGCAACACAGGCCGTCGACAAGGCGAACCAGTATGCAACCCGTGACCGCAAGAACCGCAAGCGCAACTTCCGCGCGCTGTGGATCCAGCGTATCAACGCTGCCGTCCGCAGCCACGACGAGGCGCTGACCTACTCCCGCTTCATCAACGGCCTGAACCTGGCCGGTATCGAAGTGGACCGTAAGGTTCTGGCAGACCTCGCCGTGCACGAGCCCGAAGCCTTCGGTGCGATCGTGCGTCAGGCACAGGATGCGCTGGCCGCCTGAGCTCAGGCACAGCAAAACTGATTTGACCCGCCGGAGCGATTTGGCGGGTTTTTTCATGCCGTGTTGCGGTGCGGAATGTCAGGCTGGGCAGGGCCTCGGCCCCGTGCATAGCGGCCGCAGGGCACAGGCGCGGCGCAGGCGCGTGCGCCTATTCGGGCTGCGACCGGCTGCGGCGCAGGAGGGAAAACAGGATAAGTCCGCCGACCGCCCAGATCGACCACGGCGGGCTTTGTGAAAACAGGTTCACCAGCACCAGAAACCCTCCGATGACCCAGAGCCGCAGCGGCACGGACAGGACCTCGTTGCGCCCGAAGATCCGCGGCCCGTCGCGCAAGCCGATAATCATGCAGAGCACCAGCACCGGCCAATGCGCCCAGAGCCCGCGGTCAGAGATGATGTCCAGCAGCACCAGCCCCGCCGCCACCCCGAGAAGCCGGCGACTGCCCTTGCTGATCGGCAGGCGGCGACCACAGAGCTTGTCGAGACCGCGCAGCGGCCCCTCAGCGGGCGACTCTTGCGTGTCGGCGGCCTCGCCGTCGTCAAACCGGCGCTGCGGCGCGCCTTCGAAGGGATCGGGATCCTGCCACACCCGCGCGGTCTGGCTGCTGCGCTCCGCCCCGGCCACAGACGCGCCCGTGGCGCGGCTGTGGCGCGGGGCCCCCAGCGACACCCGATAGACGGTGACATCCTCGGTCAGGTTGCGCGGACGCTGCGGGCCGAGGTGCTCGAACCCGATGGTCAGCTTGTTGCGCACGTGGTCATAGACCTGCTGCGAGATCAGCACCCCGCCCGGCTCCGACATGGTTTGCAGCCGCGCGGCGAGGTTCACCCCCTCGCCGATCAGGTCGTCGCCGTCGCAGATCACATCCCCGAGGTGGATGCCGATGCGAAAGGACAGCGCGCTGTCCTTGGCCGCCAGCTCCTGCTGCACCTCGATGGCGCATTGCACCGCCTCCACCACCGAGGGGAAATCGGCGATCAGCCCGTCACCGGCGGTATTGGCCACCCGGCCGCCGTGGCGTTCGATCAGCTTGAAGAACACATCGCGGGCCGATTGCAGCTCCGTGTAGGTGCCGACTTCATCGGTGGTCATCGCCGTGCTGAACTGCTCCGCATCAGCAGAGAGAATCGTCGTCAGCTTTCGGATAATCCGGTCGCGCATGAAATCTGGCCTGAGGTAAGAACTGCCTTCAAAGTGGGCTTTTGTGCGCCGTCATGCAAGGGGCATGGTCGCGGCATGTTGACAGGCGCTGACATCAGCGCATCGGCGGCCCGCCTGCCTGAACTGCTCGGGGCGTGGGCTGGGGGCGACAGCACCGGCCTGCGGCAGCGGCAAGGCGGCGCAGGTGCTTGCTTTCGACGCCTCGTGTGGTAGCAGGACAGCAAAGCGAGACGTGAGGGGCCGTCATGGACGATCTTAAAGCAAAATACCTCGGCCAGATTGCCGAAGCCGGCGACGAGAACGCGCTGGAGGCCGTGCGCCTGGCCGCCGTGGGCAAGAAGGGCGAAGTGGCCCTGAAGATGCGCGAACTGGGCAAGATGACGCCGGAGGAACGCCAGGTGGCGGGCCCGGCGCTGAACGCGCTCAAGGACGAGATCAACGCGGCGCTGGCGGCCAAGAAGGCGGCGCTGGCCGATGCCGCCCTGGATGAACGCCTGCGCTCCGAGTGGCTGGATGTGACGCTGCCGACGCGCCCGCGCCGTGAGGGCTCGATCCACCCGATCTCGCAGGCCTCCGAGGAGCTGACCGCGATCTTTGCCGAGATGGGGTTCTCCGTTGCCGAAGGGCCGCGGGTGGACACCGACTGGTATAACTTCGACGCGCTGAACATCCCCGGCCACCACCCGGCCCGGGCCGAGATGGACACGTTCTACATGCACCGTGCCGAAGGCGACAACCGCCCGCCGCATGTGCTGCGCACCCACACCAGCCCGGTGCAGATCCGCTCGATGGAGAAGATGGGCGCACCGCTGCGCATCATCTGCCCCGGCGGCGTCTATCGCGCCGACTACGACCAGACCCACACGCCGATGTTCCATCAGGTCGAGGGGCTGGCGCTGGATGAGAACATCTCCATGGCCAACCTCAAGTGGGTGCTGGAGGAATTCGTCAAATCCTTCTTCGAGGTGGAGAGCGTCGACCTGCGCTTCCGCGCCTCGCATTTCCCCTTCACCGAGCCGTCGGCCGAAGTCGACATCCGCTGCAGCTGGGACAATGGCCAGCTGAAGATCGGCGAGGGCGACGACTGGATGGAGATCCTCGGCTCCGGCATGGTGCACCCCAAGGTGATCGCCGCCGGGGGCATCGACCCCGACAAATACCAGGGCTTTGCCTTTGGCATCGGCATCGACCGTCTGGCGATGCTGAAATACGGCATCCCCGACCTGCGCGCCTTCTTCGACAGCGATCTGCGCTGGCTGCGCCACTACGGGTTCAGCTGCCTCGACGTGCCGACGCTGCACGGGGGCCTGAGCCGGTAGTTGTTCCTGTTTGGCCTGTGTCTGGCGCGGTACATCGATTGGTGTGCCGCGCTTTCTCGTAGAATGCGGACTTGGCATATCCACTTGTTGGTAGTGGGCGCGGTAATGGCGTTCCTTTTGTCCCTTGCACTGACATCCAACTCGGTCGCGACAGCGTGCGTACTGATCGTCATGATCCCAATTGCCATATTCGGGAATATCGCATTCCGTGAGCTTGGCAAGCGACAGTATGAAAAGGCTCAGCGCCAAGCCAAACTCCGCAAGACTCAGGCGCTTCTGAAGGGATTCCGCTCCCCTTGACGCCTCGCGCGGGGGAAAGCCCCGCGCCGCGCCCGCCCCTCCTCCCGGGCGCTCTGGTGCCAGGGGGGGCGGTGCTCTTGCAATCGCTGCCGGCGTTGGTAGCGTCCGCGTCGAACGCAACTGCCGGAGACCTCCAGAATGCTCTTTGATCGCGACCACCGGCACGGCAGTGCCGCGCAACGCCGCCGGTACGCCCATTTTGAAATCGCCTATACGCTGGCGGATTTCGGCGCCGCCTTCAGCTTTGTGATCGGCTCTGTCTTCTTCTTTTTCGAGCGGCTGATGACGGCCGGCACCTGGCTGTTCCTCATCGGGTCGATCCTCTTTGCCGCCAAACCCAGCATCCGCCTGATCCGGGAGATCAAACTCGCCGCCATGGGCGAGGATGAAAAACTCGCCGAACGCTTCGAGGACTAGGGCAAGGTTCAGCCCCGCGTGCGGGCCTCAGAACTTGATCTGCGCCGTCACCCGCAGGCTGTGCCCCTGCTCCAGCAGGTTGGTGGTGCCGCCGGGCACGCTGTAGGCGGTGCCATGCGCGATATAGGCCTCGTCAAAGATATTCGTCAGCGCCAGGCTGTATTCCTGCGTGTCACGGGGGCGCCAGACCAGCGACAGGTCGTGCACGTCATACCCCGCAAGCTCGGCGGCGGCGGTAAAGCTGTCGGGCAGCTTGTCCTCGGCCATCACGAACTGGCTGGTCCAGCTGATCTGCATATTGCGCCCCGCAAGCTCCCGGACCACCCGCAGGGACAGCGTGTCGCCCTGGGGCGCAAAGCCGTCATACCAGTCGCTCGGGCTGACATAGCGCCCGCCGATGGTGGTGTCCGAATGGTGAAACGACGCCTGCACCGACCAGTCCGCCCAGGCGTAACCGGCGCTGAGCGTGTATCCCTCGGTCTCGGCGGTGCCTGCGTTGCGGCGCGCATAGGGCAGCCCCCGGCGACCGCCGTAGAGGATCACATCCTCGATCTCGGTCTGGAAATAGGTGGCCCCGAGGCGCCAGCCGTTGCGCGCAAAGACAAAGCCGGCCTCGATGGTCTCGGCGGTTTCGCCGTCAAGGCTGGGATCGGTCAGGGCCGCATCCACGCCCGCCGTCAGGTTCAGCCCCGGCGCGGGCTGCACGCCCCGAAACGCCTGAGCCCAGCTGGCAAACAGCGACAGCGCCGGGGTCGCCTGGAATTCAACGCCGAGGTTCGGACTGACCCGGTGGCCCGCGTGCCGGTTGCCCGCCAGATCCGTCAGCGTGCTGTGATCGTAGCGCAGGCCGCCCGTGGCTCGCAGCCGCTCGGAGAGCTGCATTTCTGCCTGCACAAACGCCCCCCAGGTGCGCGCGGTCTCTGACACCTCTGCCGCGGCGCCGTCCTGGCCGCTGGATCGGGCCTCGGTAAAGTCGAGCCCATAGGTCAGGTCGAGCGCGCCGAGGGCCGAGGCATTCTGCACCGCAAATCCGCGCGTCCGCCATGCCGCCCGTTGGGCCGGGTCGATGTGCCGGTGCAGCTCGGTTTCGTTCTGGAACAGCCGCGCCTCCAGGTCGAGCGCCGGGGTGCCCGCGGGTGCGATCCGGTAGGACAGGCTGTAGGTGTCCTGCGACAGCGCCTGCTGTTCCGGTGTGGACCGGGGGTGCGCCGGATCGACACCAAAATTGACCTGGGCGCTGCGCAGGCCATCGTCGGTGCGGCGGATCGCGCTGATTTCGAGCGTGTGGCCGTCGGCGGGTCGGAGTTTCAGCTTTGCAAACAGCGTGTCCGGTTCACTGTCGGTATAGGGCACCCGCTGGCCGTCGCCGCCGGTGTACGTGTCGGCAAAGGAAGTCGCGCCATAGAGCGCGTATCCAAAGCGGTCGGTGGGCTGGCCATAGATCGCGGTGCCAAGGGACAGCCGGTCGCCATTGGTCTGCCCCGAGAGCCGCAACATCGCCCCCTGTCGCTGGCCCGGCAGCAGGAAGTCCTCCGGATCGAGGGTTTCGAACCGCACCCCACCCGCCAGCGCCGACGGCCCGGAGAGCGCGGTGCCTGTGCCCGCGTCGATCGTGACGGATTTCAGCAGGAACGGGTCGATGCCGGAGTTCCCGTTGTGCGGAAACAGCGTGCCCGAGGTGAGGGCGCCGTCGATGGTGACATTGGCGCGCACATCCTCGATCCCGCGGATATAGACCTTTTGCGCCGAGGTCCGGTTGCCGCCGTTGACGGTGACGTCATCCGTATCGGCAAACAGCTCGTTCAGGCTCGTCGGCTGTGCGGCGCGGATCGTCTCCTCGGTGATCTCCTCCCCTGCCGCAGGTCTGGAGACTGTGATCTCCTCCAGTTCGAGAGCGGCGCCGAAGTCGTCCGGCGCGGCGTCCTGCGTCAGCGCGGCGGTGGGCAGGCCCGCCCCCGTCAGCAGCAGCCACACAGAAGCGATTGTTTTACCTTGGGAAAGGGGCATCTTGAGACCTTGTCGATTAATATCTTACTATTTTAATCACCTTTAATGGCCTGTTTCTGATGTGAGAAGTCGCGCGCGGCGCAAGCAAGGCATGCGTGTCATGCACCCATGGGCGCGACACGCATGCAATGTGCTACGGGAATGCGAGAACGGTGCCCCGCCCGCGTGGGCGGGGCGGAGGCAGGCAGTGGCCCACGGCGCTGCCGCGGCCTGTCAGAACCGACGGTGTGGAGCGGCGGCTTATTGTCCGCCCAGCGGGTCGCCCGGACGCTGCAAGCGGCTGGAGAGCAGGTCTCCGGCGCGTTCGACGATCGGATAGCCGGCCATGGCAAAGGCGGTGTTGACCTGTTTCAGGATACGCAGGGTCTCTTGGTGCAGGGCGCTGGTCTCGATGCTCTCGCTGATGCCGTCGCGCAACCGGCTGAGGTGCTTGCTCTGCAAGCGTTGCTCGGCGGTGCGGATGCTGTCTTTCTCGGCGACCAATTCCCGGGCGTCATCGGGGTTGCCGGTCATCATCACCTTGAGCGCGAGCTGCGCATTGGCCTGCACGCGGTCCATGAAGTCCAACAGTTCCTGCCGCCCCGATTTGGAGAAACAGACGCCTTCGTGATGCAGCTTGCGGGCCAGGTCGGTCATCTTGCGCGCGACCTGATCGGCGGCGGCCTCGAGATTGGCGGCCATCAGAGACGCCTCGATCGCGCCATTTGCGGCCTCGTCGTCGCGCTTTTGACCATGCACCCCGGCCAGATAGAGCTTCAGGTCCTGATGCATCCGCCGAAGGGCGCGCTCGTCTTCCTGAATGCCGGTGGCGACCCGGTCATCCCAGGTTTCATAGAGCCCGGTGGCGGAGACCAGCATCTTTTCGACCAGTTCCCCCATGCGCAGCAGTTCGCGGGCGGCGCAGCTCAGCGCGCGCGGCGGATCATCGAGCGCAGCAGGGTCCAGCGCGCTCAGCCCCCGGTCGCCGGGTTGGACGGCATCCTCCGCAAGCAGCCGGTCGGACAGGCGGGCGATCACCCCCACCAGCGGCATCATCAGCAGGCAGAGCACGAGGTTGAACGCCAGGTGGATCGCCATCACCTGCCCCGCCGCGGTGGCGCCCAGCCACTGCGGGTCCAAGAGGTTCAGGTTCAGCGCCACCAGCACCAGCAGCGCGCCGCCACCGCGCAGTACCAGGTTCGCCATCACGATGCGGCGGGCGCGGACATCCGCGGCCAGCGTCAGCACAAAGGCGATCATGGCCCCGCCCAGGTTGGCCCCCAGCACCATCGCCACTGCGGCCATCGGCGGCAGCGCGCCCTGCGCCACCATGGTCACGAACAGCAGGATCGCCGCCACGCTGGAATGCACCACCCAGGCAAAGACAGCCCCGAGCAGAAAGGCGGTCAGGAGATCACTGTCGAGATAGCCCAAAATGGCCACGGCCCCATCGCTCTGGATGATCGGGGCGGTGGCGGTGCGCAGCATGTCGAGGGAGACGAAGATCAGCGCCAGGCCGATCAGGATACGGCCGGTCTGGCGCACCCTGCGCTGATGGCTGCGCAGGAACAGGATCACCCCCAGCAGGATCAGCGCCGGAACCAGCAGCCCCGGGCGTGCCAGCAGGATCTGTGCCACCAGCGCAGAGCCGAGATCGGCGCCCAGCAGCATGGCAAGGCCGACGGAGCCCGCAAGGGCCCCTTTGGCGGCAAAGTTCGAGACCAGCATCGCCACGGCGGTCGAACTCTGCAACAGCATGGCCGACACAAGACCGGTCACGGTGGCCAGCAGCCGGTTGTCCGACGCCCGGCGCAGCCCCTGGCGCAATTGCGTGGCAAAGGCGCGCTCCACCCCGGTGCGCACCAGCCGCACCGCCCACAACAAGAGCGCCGCCGCCCCCGCGATCTGTATCAGAAATGCCGTCAATCCCGTCTTGCCTCCGTCTGCCGTGGCGCGCCTTGTCCACCCGGCGCGATCCCTACAGGCTATGTCGTTGCCACGATCCAGCTTGGTCGAATTGCGCTCTTCTCTATGTAGGGCGCGACATCATGGCCCCTGAACAGCCCGTGATCCGTAATCAGAATAGATCCGATCCCTGCTGCCGCGCCACCCAGCACATCGGTGTGCAGTGTGTCCCCCACCATGGCGATGCGGGCGCGCGGAATGCCCGCCAGCCGCGCCAACGCGGTGTCAAAGGCATTGCCAAAGGGCTTGCCAAAGAACATCGCCTTGCCGCCGGTGCGTTCGGTGATGTCATGCGCAACGAGGCCCGGCTCCAGCGACAGGCCCTCTTCGCGCGGGGCCACCAGATCGGGGTTGGCCACCACCAGCGGGCGCGGGTTTTCCAGCAACGCATCGGTCAGCGCCTTTGTGTCGGCCCCATCCCAGCGCGCGGATGACAGCAGCAAAAAGCCCCCGGCGGTGTGCAACAAGTCCGGGTTGTCCGCGAGATGTGCAATCTGCACGCCCGGGGGCGCATCGCTAAAGTCATCTTCCGGGGCCGCTGCCGCAGCCCAGCAAGTGCCCTCGGGCAGCCTCGGCAGTCCGACAAAGGCCACGTCGCGGCTGGAGACCACCTCGGATGCGGTGAAATCAAAGCCAAGCCGGTGATATTTGGCCAGCACCTCCGCGCGCGTGTAACTGGCGGCATTGGTCAGCACCACCAGCCGTTTGCCCAGGGCGCGCAGTGCGGCCATGCGGTCGACCGCGCCGTCGATGGCGGTCTCGCCCCGGTTCAGCACGCCAAAGGCATCGAGAATATAGGCATCATAGTCCTCGACGGTATCGCCCAGGTCCCGCCCCTCATGCGACGCAGAGGCAAAACGTGCATCCGGCAGTGTCGCGCGCACGCTCTCATATCGTTGAAACGCCCAGTCGGTGCCGATCATTGTGCTCAGATCTCTCATGTCGCGATGGCGGGTGTCGGGACACGGTCGCTCCAGCGCAGGCCGCGCTCCAGCAAAAGACGCTGCACCCGGCCCGGATAATCGGTCACGATCCCATCCACACCCGCATCAATCATCGCTTCGATATCGGCGGTCTCGTTGACGGTCCAGACAGTGACCGGCAGCGACAGTGCGCGGGCTTGCGCCATGCGCTCCGGGGTGATGTCCTGAAACCACGGACACCACATCTGACCACCGGCGGCGGCGACCATCTCCGGCAGGGGGCTGGCCTCGGTGAGGCCGGCGGGTTCGCCGTCGCGGCCGGCGCGCGCCACCTCGGACAGATAGGAGGTCGGCATCTCCGGGGCCTGACGGCGGCATTCGTCCAGAAGCGCCCAGTCAAAACTGTGCAGCGCGGTGCGCGCGCTCAGCCCATGGGCGCGCACGACCTCCACCACCGCCGAGACCTGCTGCACGCGAATGGCCGCAATATCCGGATCGCTCAGATCGGTCTTGAGCTCCAGCAGAAGGGCAACGTGGTCGTATTGCGGCTCTTTCACCAGCGCGCAGAGATCGGCAAGCGTGGGGATACGGACCCCGCTCAGAAACGCCTGATCGGGGAACCGCCGCCCATAGGTGGACCGGCTGTCGAGCCCGCCCACATCGAGGCGGCGCAACTCGTCCAAGGGCAGATCCGCGACCTTGATGTCGTCCTGTGCGATCCAGGCGCCCCCTGCATCGCGCACCGCCGCCGGCGACAGCGCGTGATTGTGGGTGATCACCGGCACACCGTCCGAGGACAGCACCACATCGAACTCCAGCGCGTCGACGCCGATGTCGAAGGTGAAGCGAAACCCCTCCAGCGTGTTTTCAGGCATGACACCACGGGCGCCACGATGGCCGATCACCCGGATCAGCCCGGCATCACCACGATAGGCGTCGATTTGGGGAAAATGACTCATGCGTCCACTCGCTTGCCGGTCTGCGTGTCGAACATATGCAGATGTTCCGGCGCAATGGCAAAGCGCATCAGCGTTCCGGGTCCGGCGGACACGTGACCGGGCATGCTGGCCACACAGTCCACATCGGTGCCGCTGAGATGGCCATGCAGCAATGTGATCGCCCCCAGCTGTTCGCAAAGCTGCACATTGATCTCGATGGGGCCAGTTTCATCGGCGATCAGGTGTTCCGGGCGCAGGCCCAGCGTCACCTTGCCCGAAGCAGTGCCCCCACCCGCAAGGCGCGCACCATTGGCCAGCGTCACCATGCCCGAGGCGACCTCGGCAGGCAGGAAGTTCATCGACGGCGAGCCGATGAAGCCCGCAACAAAAAGCGTGGCGGGGCGATCATAAAGTTCAATGGGCGTGCCGAACTGTTCGACATAGCCGCCATTCAGCACCATCAGCCGGTCGCCCAGCGTCATCGCCTCCACCTGATCGTGGGTCACGTAGATCGAGGTCACGCCAAGGCGTTGTTGCAGCTTGCGGATCTCAAGGCGCATCTGCACCCGCAGCTTGGCATCCAGATTGGAGAGTGGTTCGTCAAACAGGAACACTTGCGGATCACGCACAATGGCGCGCCCCATGGCGACCCGCTGTCGCTGCCCGCCCGACAGTTGCCGGGGCTTGCGATCAAGGTAGGGCCCGATTTCGAGGATCGCGGCGGCTTCTTCAACGCGGCGGTTGATGTCGGCCTTGCTGTTGCCGCGGATCTTCAGGCCGTAGCCCATGTTTTCACGCACCGACATATGCGGATAAAGCGCGTAGTTCTGAAACACCATCGCGATGTCGCGGTTGGCGGGTTCCAGGTTGTTGACCACCCGGTCGCCGATCTGAATGTCGCCGGAGGTCACGGTCTCCAGCCCCGCGATCATCCGCAGGAGGGTGGATTTGCCGCAGCCCGACGGGCCGACGATGACGACGAACTCGCCATCGTTGATCGCGCCGTCGATGTGATGCAGGACCTCGGTGTCACCGTAGGATTTCACCAGATCCTTGAGGGTAATGCTTGCCATGTGGGATGCCTATTTATCTGTCTCGGTGAGGCCCTGAACAAAGAGCTTCTGCATTGCGATGACGACAAAGACCGGCGGGATCATCGCCAGAAGGGCCGTCATCATGATGATGTTCCATTGCGGGGATTGCTCTGCGGCCTCCAGCATCTGTTTGATGCTCATGACAATGGTGGTCATGTCGGTGTCGGTGGTGATCAGCAGCGGCCAGAGGTACTGGTTCCAACCGTAGATGAACAGGATCACAAAGAGCGCCGCGATATTGGTGCGGCTGAGCGGGATCACGATGTCCCAGAAGAACCGCATCGGCCCTGCCCCGTCGATGCGCGCGCTCTCGAGCATTTCGTCCGGGATGGTCAGGAACACCTGACGGAACATAAACGTCGCGGTGGCCGAGGCGATGAGCGGCACCGACAGCCCCCAATAGCTGTTGAGCATGCCAAGATCCGCGACCACCTCAAACGTGGGCAGGATGCGCACCTCAACCGGCAGCATCAGGGTGATGAAGATCAGCCAGAAGAACCCCATGCGGAACGGGAATTTGAAGTAGACGATGGCAAAGGCCGAGATCAGCGAAATCGCGATCTTGCCCAGCGAGATCATCATCGCCATCGCCAGAGAGTTCAGAAGCATTCGCCAGACCGGGGCAATCTCGGTGCCCGACAGGCCGGAGCCCCAGAGCGTCTGTTGGAAGTTCTCCCAGAAATGACTGCCCGGCAGGAGCGGGATCGGCGCTTGTGTCATGCGCACCGCATCATGGGTGGCGGCCACAAAGGTGATCCAGATCGGCAGCGCCACGATGGCGATGCCGAGGATCAGGATAATGTGGCTGACGATATTCAGGATGGGTCGATTTTCAACCATCAGTACTGCACCCTTCTCTCGACAAAGCGGAACTGAACCACGGTCATGGCAATGACCAGCACCATCAGGATCACCGACTGCGCGGCAGAGCCCCCCAGATCAAGGCCGACAAAGCCGTCGTTGAACACCTTGTAGACGAGGATGGTGGTGGAGTTTGCAGGCCCGCCCTGGGTCACCGCGTGGATGATGCCGAAGGTCTCGAAAAACGCATAGACCGCGTTGATGACCAGCAGGAAGAACGTGGTCGGCGACACCAGCGGGAAGATGAAATCCTTGAACCGGCGGATCGGGCCTGCGCCATCAATGGCGGCGGCCTCGATCACCGAGCGCGGGATCGACTGCATCGCGGCAAGATAGAACAGGAAGTTATAGGCGATCTGCTTCCATGCAGAGGCAAAGACCACCAGCGCCATCGCCTGATTGCCGTTCAGATAGTGGTTCCAGTCCACGCCGACAAAATCGAGGATATAGGGAAAGATCCCCAGCGTCGGGTTGAACATGAACACCCACAGCGCACCCGCCAGAACCGGCGCCACCGCGTAGGGCCAGATCAGGAGTGTGCGATAGGCGGTCGCGCCGCGCACGACCCGGTCGGCAAAACCCGCAAGGATCAGCGCCATCGACATCGACAGGATCGCCACGGCAGCGGAAAAGAAGATCGTGCGGCCAAAGGTGGCCAGATAGATGTCGTCCTCGAACAGCAGCTCGAAATTCTCAAACCAGACGAATTCGGTCGACAGACCAAAGGCGTCCTCGATCAGGAACGACTGATAGACCGCCTGACTGGCGGGCCAGATGAAAAACACCAACGTGATCGCGATTTGCGGCGCGACCAGCAGGTAGGGCAACAGGGATGCGGGGAAATGGACGCGTTTCAGCATAGGCGCCTCGGGGTCCTTTCTGGAAAAGGATAAAAATCGGCCCTCCCCGGCCCTGCATCACTGCAAGACCGGGGAGAGCCGTGGGCGATTACTTCACGGAGCGTTCGAACTTGCGCAGCAGCGCGTTGCCGCGTTCCACTGCGGTATCAAGCGCCTCGGACGCGGTCTTGTCACCAGCCCAGAGCGCTTCGAGCTCTTCGTTGATGACGTCGCGCACCTGCACGAAGTTGCCAAAACGAATGCCGCGGGAGTTCGGCGTCGGCGTGTTCAGGCTCAGCTGTTTGATCGCGGTGTCGGTGCCGGGGTTTTCGTCATAGAACCCCTGCTCCTGGCTCAGCTCATAGGCGGCAGTGGTGATCGGCACATAGCCGGTTTCCTGGTGCCACCAGGCCTGCACCTCGGGCGACGAGAGATAGGTCATGAACTGCGCCAGACCCTTGTATTCCTCATCCTCGTGACCGGCCAGCGCCCAGAGGGTCGCGCCACCGATGATGGAGTTCTGCGGCGCATCCGCCACCGAGGTGTCGAGCGGCAGCATGGTCTGGCCGAATTCGAACTCCGCCTGTTCCACCATGGAGCCGTAATAGGCCGAGGAGTTCATCCACATGCCGCATTCGCCATTGGTGAACAGCGGCAGGCTGTCGCCGCGACGGCCACCGTATTTGAACAGGTTGCCCTCGCTCATCGACGCGATGTCGTCCAGGCGGGCCGCGACCTTGTCGTTGTTGAACACAAATTCGGTGTCAAACCCGGCAAAGCCGTTTTCCTTGGTGCCCATCTCCATGTTGTGCCACGCGGAGAAGTTCTCGATCATCACCCAGGACTGCCAGCCAAAGGACAGGCCGCATTCCATGCCGTTGTCGACCAGCGCCTGTGCGGCGGTTTTGACGTCATCCCATGTTTCGGGAACATCGACGCCCGCAGCCTCCAGCGCGTCGGCGTTGTACCACATCACCGGGGTGGAGCTGTTGAAGGGCATCGACAGCAGTTCGCCTTCGGGGGTCTGGTAGTAGGAGATCACCGCCGGCAGATAGTCGGATTTGTCAAACGGCTCGCCTGCGTCGGCCATCATCTGCTCGATCGGGTAGATCGCGCCCTTGGCGGCCATCATGGTGGCGGTGCCGACCTCGAACACCTGCACCAGATGCGGCTGCTCACCGGCGCGGAAGGCGGCCACGGCAGCGGTCATGGTTTCGGTGTAGTTGCCCTTGTAGGTGGGCACGATCTTGTAGTCGGACTGGCTGGCGTTGAAGTCGGCCGCGATCTTGTCGACGCGCTCGCCATTGGCGCCGCCCATGGCGTGCCACCACTGGATTTCGGTCTCGGCCCAGGCGGCCCCGGCGGTCAGGCCGGTGGCCAGGGCACAGGACAATGCAATTTTTGAAACACCCATTTTCTATCCTCCTCTGGTCGTTCGCGGGCAGCATTTGACAGGACGCGTCATAATTCAAGTGAAAGTTTCACAACACTGTCATAACATGGTATTATATTGATGCGCATATTCCCCGCAGCGACCCCACAGCAAGGACACGCCCGTGCAGTTCAAATTACGCCAGCTTCAGGCTTTCAAGGCGGTCGCGGAGACCGGCAGCATCACCAAGGCGGCAGAGATGCTGGGCGTCTCGCAACCGGCAGTCAGCCGCCTGATTTCGGATTTCTCCGCCTCGATGGACCTGGAGCTGTTCCAGCGGCGGCGCGGCATTCTGGAACCCACCAGTGATTCCCGGCACCTGCTGACGGAGGTGCGGCGCATCCTCGACGGGCTCGACCACCTCGAAGACCTGCGCCGCGACCTGAAGGAGCGCACCGGCGGCCACATGCGGATCGCCTGCCTGCCGGGGTTTGCCACCTCGCATCTGCCGCAGGTCCTGGCGCAGTTCCTGAAGGAGCGCCCCGGCGTCACCGTGGCGCTGGAGCCGGACCGCCCGGAGCGGATCCTGGAGTGGATCATCGGCGAACAATATGACTGCGGCATCACCGACGGGTTCTCGGGGCATCCGGCGACCGAGAGCCGCGACATCTTCATCCGCTCGGCCTGTATCCTGCCGCCGGGGCACCCGCTGGCGGCCAAATCCAGCATCACACCGGCGGATCTGGCGTCGGAGAAGATGATCCACGCCCGGCGCGACAGCCGTTTCTACCGGCATCTGTCGCGGGCCTTTGCCAGCTATAACGTCGAGATCAACAGCCTGGTCGAGGTGCGCCAGTTCACCACCGCCTGCACCATGGTGCAGCAGGGGCTGGGCGCATCGGTGGTCAGCGCCCTGGATGCCGAAGCGTTCCGGTCGGCGGGCGTGGTGGTGCGCCCGTTCGAGCCGGAAATCCATCACCGGCTGTCGATCCTGTTTCCCAGCGCGGTCAGCGTGCCGCGGGTGGTGCGCGACTTCATGGATGTCTTTGTCGACAGCCTCGCGCCCTTTACCGTGGACCCGCCGCCGCGGTGATCCGGCGTGACGCCCGGCCATGGGCAGGGCACGCGGCGCCCCGATGGAATGGGGCACCGCGCGCATTTTACAGCACCTTGCGGCGCAGGAAGGACGACACCACCTCGCCCACCACCACAAGGGCGAGGATGGTCAGGAGCACCATCGAGACCTCGGGCCAGTTGAAGGTGTCGATCGCCCCTTGCAGGATCATCCCGATGCCGCCGGCGCCGACGAGGCCGAGCACGGTGGATTCGCGCAGGTTGATGTCCCAACGCAGGATCGCCACGGCAAAGAACGCCGGCATCACCTGCGGCACGATGGCATAGAGCACGATCTTGAACCGCGAGGCACCACAGGCCTCCAGCGCCTCCACCGGCTTGCGGTCGATCTCCTCGATCGCCTCGCCGAGGAGTTTGCCGAGGAAGCCAATGGAGCGGAACATGATCGCCACGATCCCCGCCACGATGCCGGGGCCGAAGATGGCCACGAACAGCAGCGCCCAGATGATGGTGTTCACCGACCGCGACGACACCAGGATAAAGCGGCCAACCCAGAGCGCGAACTTGTTCGGCGTGGTGTTCTGCGCCGCGATATAGGCCACCGGCAGCGAGACGACGACGGCGATCATCGTGGCCAGCGTGGCGATGTTCACCGTCTGCCAGATCGCCTCCAGGATCGAGGGCAGGTTGCTGGGATCGGGCGGCATCATGCGGCCGAACAGGTCGCCCATCTGCGATGGCGCATCCCAGACCCAGGCCCAGATCACGTCGATGCTGCTGAGCGCCCAGGCGACGACCAGCACCGTCAGGGCAAAGCCGCCGTAGCGCATCAGGCGCTGGCGCGGGGTGAAGCGGGACCACTGATCGAGGGTTTGGTTCAAAGACTGGCTGGTCATCATGCAATCCGCTTTCTGATAAATCCGCTCACCGCCTCGGAGACGAGGATCACGCCGACGATGACCATGGTGATGGCGAGGGCAAAGTCGTAGTCATAGCGGCCAAAGGCATTGGCCAGGGTCGCGCCGATCCCGCCCGCGCCGACGATCCCCACCACCGCAGAGGCGCGCAGGTTGCTGTCGAGCTGATAGATCCCCAAACCAACCAGACGCGGCATGATCTGCGGCATCACCGCATAGGCCAGCGTGGCAATGAACCCCGCCCCGGCAGAGCGCATGGCCTCGACCTGGCCAAAGTCGATTTCCTCGATCCGTTCGGCCAGCAGTTTGGCGACAAAGCCGATGGAATAGACCACCAGCGTCAGCGCCCCGGCAAAGGGGCCAAAGCCCACCGCCTTGACGAAAATGATCGCGACGATCACCGGGTGAAAGCTGCGGGCGACAATGATGATGCCCCGGCCCAACAGGTAGATCGGCCGGATCGAAATGTTGCTTGCCGCCATGAACGCCAGCGGCACCGAGATCGCGATGCCGCCCACGGTGGCAAGGATCGCGATCTTCAGGCTTTCGAGGAACCCGTCGAGCAAGAGGCCCGACCGTTCAAAACTGGGCGGGAAGGCGCCGCTGAAGATCCGCTGCGCCCGTGTCATGCCGTCCGCCACCCGCGCCCAGTCGATCGGAAGCGTGGCCAGCGTCGCGACAAAGTAGATCAGCACCGCCGCATAGAGCCCGTAGCGCAGCGCGGGGTTGGCGATGAACGGCGGTTTGCGCCATGTGTCCTTAATCGCGCTCATGCCGCTGCTCCGACCTGCGCACGGTCCTCGGCCGGCACCCCGGCATAGATCTCGTCCATCTCGCCCTTGCCCAGCTGGCCCGGCAGGTCGTCAAAGATGATCCGCCCGTAGCGCATGCCGACGATGCGGTCGCTGTATTCCTTGGCCTCGGTGACGTTGTGGATGTTGATGATGACCGGCAGTTTCAACTCGCTGGCCAGATCCCGCAGCAGCGACATGATCTGCTCGGAGGTCTTGGGATCGAGCGAGGCGGTGGGTTCATCCGCCAGCAGGATCTCGGGGCGCTGCATCAGCGCGCGCACCACGCCCACCCGCTGGCGTTCACCGCCGGACAGCTCGTCGGCGCGTTTGTCGGCGTAATGGGCGATGCCCACACGTTCCATCAGCTCGTAGGCGTGGCGAATGTCCTCGCGCGGGTAGCGCCGGGTCAGCGCCGCCCAGGTGGAGATATATCCGAGACGCCCGGACTGGACGTTTTCCATCACCGTCAGCCGGTCGATCAGGTTGAAGCCCTGAAACACCATGCCGATCCGGCGGCGCGCGGCGCGCAGCTCGCGGCGGCCAAGGGTGGTGAACTCGGTGCCGTTCAGATCGACAGAGCCCGAGGTGGGTTCGACCAGGCGGTTGATGCAGCGCAGCAGCGTGCTCTTGCCCGCGCCGGAGGAGCCGATCACGGAGGTGAGCTGATCGCCCTCCACCGTCAGGTCCAGTTCCTTCAGCACCGGATCCCCCGATCCATAGCGTTTGGTCAGTTTGGTAATTTTCAGCATGACGGTCTCCGGGACATAGCGCGGCCCTGCCTCTGCCGCGATGCCCTCTGGCACAGGGGGCAGAGACGCACGGGAGGCCGCGAAAAGCGCCCGGCCAGACCAATGCTGACCGGGCTGTTTCGAATGGGGTGGGATCAGTTCCCGGCGAGGCCCTGCGGGGTGTATTCCACGCCGTTGGACTTCTGGATCTGACGGATGACCGCCCATTGATCCTTGTAGGTGATCGGAACGAACTTGCTCACGCCGTCGAACTCTTCGCCCAGTTTGGTGCCCTCGAAATCAAAGGAGAAGAAGGCCTCCTTGATCTTGTCCGCCAGCTCGGGGTCGAGGTTGTGGGCCAGGGTGAAGGAGGTGGTCGGGAACGGATCGCTCTCCCAGATCTTGCGCACGTCGGCGGTGTCATAGAGGCCGCGTTCGGCCATGCGGTCCACCACTTCGGAGGCGACCGGCGCCGCATCGTAGTCGCCCGCGACCACACCCAGCATCGACTGGTCGTGCGAGCCGGAATAGATCACCTCGTAATCCTTGTCAGGCTCAACGCCGAGGTCCGGGAACAGCGCGCGCGGCGCCTGGTTGCCGGAGTTGGAGGTCGGCGAGGTATGCGCCACACGGCGGCCTGCCAGGTCCTTCACTTCCTTGATGTCGCTGTCGGCCTGGGTAAAGACCTGAAGCTTGTAGCCGAACTGGCCGTCCTCGGCGCCCATGATGGCAAAGGGCACGGCACCGGCGAGGTTCACCGCAAAGGGCGTCGGGCCGGTGGAGAAACCCGCCACATGCAGACGACCGGAGCGCATCGCCTCGACCTCGGCAGAGTTGGACTGCACCGCAAAGAACTGCACGTCCTTGCCCGTGGTCTCTTCCAGATGCGCGATGAACGGCTCCCAGATGTCGGCATAGACCGCCGGGTCCTCGACCGGGGTATAGGCAAAGACCAGCGTGTCGGGGTTGCTCAGCTCTGCCGGATCGCTGGGCGTGTCCGCCACCAGATCGCCATTGGCATCGCAGTAGAGCGCATCGAGCGCGCCACGGTTGGCGCAGTCGTCGGCGGCGGCTGCAAATGCGCTCAGCGACAGAACGCCCAGTGCCGTTGCGGCACGGGTAAATAGCTGTGTCATGGTATCCTCCCTTGATACGCCTGCCGGAAACATCCCCGGTGGTCCAGGCGCTGACATCCCGACGATAGGAGCGGCGCAGGCGGCGATGCGAGCCGCGTTCTGTTAATGAAACAGCCGGAATGCGGGATTCATGTTAACAGTATTACAATCGCCGCCATATCCCCTTAAACTCGGCCCCCGTTTGCGACACTGAGGACAGGGGCGGTCTGTGCAGGACGCCCCGGACGCCGCGAATGTGACAGGAGGAGGGTTGCATGATGGCAGGCCGGACCGAGCCGCTGATCGCGATTGTGGATGACGATCCCAATGTGCGCGATACGCTCTCTGCGCTGATGCGGGACAGCGGGTTTGACGCCGTCTGCTGCGCCGACATTCCCGCCTTTCACGCGCTCGGAGATCCGCCGCCGGTGGACCTGGCGCTGATCGACCTGCGCCTGCGCGGGGAGTCCGGTCTGACGCTGGCGATCCATATCCGCGAACGCTACGAGATCCCGATCGTGATGCTGACCGGCGTCGGCGACGAGATCGACAAGATCATCGGGCTGGAGACCGGCGCCGATGACTACATGATCAAACCGTTCAATCCGCGCGAACTGGTCGCCCGCATCCGCGCCGTGCTGCGCCGCTATGGCCACGGCACCGCCCGCCCCAGCGCCGCACCGGGGCAGGCGATCCGCTTTGGCGACATGTGTCTCGATGTGCAGTCCCGCCGGTTGCTGGATGGCGCGGGCGAGGAAATCCCGCTGACCAACGCCGAATACCGCCTTTTGGAGTATTTTGCCCGCAATCCGGAACGGGTGGTCCCGCGCCCGGAGCTTCTGGAGGAGCTGGGATCGGACATGCAGCGCTATGTGGACCGGACCATCGACGTGCTGATCCTGCGCCTGCGCCGCAAGATCGAGGCGGTGCCGTCAAAGCCGGTACATCTCCAAACCCGGCGCGCGCAGGGCTATATCTTTCATCTGTCGGCAGGCTGAGTCGTGATCTCCGGCCTCTCCCGTCTCAGCGTCCGGGTCCGTCTCTCTGCCGCGATCGCGGTCCTGTTCGGGCTGATCCTGCTGGTCAGCCTGATCGGCATGCGGGTGCTGAACCGAACCGAACTGTGGATGAACGTGCTGCATCAGGACACGCTTGCCGAGGTCTCCGATGCGCTGGACCTGTCGCGCGAGGCTGCCGAGCTGGCGACCTCGGCGCCGTTTCTCTATGCGCTGTTCCCGCCGTTCCAGCTGGAGCAGGAGGCACAGAGCGTGCGCGACAACCTGGCCCAGATCGCCCGGCATGCCGCGGCCGATCCGGCCCTTGATCTGCCGCTTGCCCGCCTCAGCCTGGCCATTGACGACCTGACCACGGCGCTGGTGCCGCAGGCGGCGCGCAAGGCGGATCTGACGGCGATCGACCGCGACATGCAGCGCCTGAACAGCCGGGTCCGGCGGCGGTCCGGCGACAGGGCGCTGCCGCTGACGGAGCGCGAGGTCTGGGCCGAGCTGCAACAGCTGACCGCCAGCGCCATCAGTGCCGGGCGCGCCGAAGCGCTGATCGAGCTGGGCGAATTCACCCGGCGGTATCGGACGGTGCGAGACCGGGTCGAGGCGCAGCTGCTGCCGGTTCACCAGCCGACCTTTGACGAGATCCAGACCGCGCTCCGGCGCAGCGACACGCTGTTTGCCCTGAAACATCGCGAAATCGCCGCGCAGCTGGATGCCGAAAACGCCCTGTTCCGCATTCGCCAGGAAACCGCGCGCATTTCCACCTATGCCGAGGGCAAGGTTGCGCAGGCCGAGGCCCGGTTGAGTCAGGCCCGCGCCGACACCTCCGACAACCTGGGCCTGGCCAAGAATTCCTTTCTGGCGCTGACCCTGGCCAGCCTGCTGGTCGCGATCACCTCCTCGGCCTATGTGTCGCGCTATGTGGCCCGCAACCTGCGCCGGATCGCCGATGCGATGCGCCGGCTTGCCGCCGGGGACCATCGCAGCGACCTGCCGCGCGCCCGGGTCTCTGACGACGAGATCGGCCAGCTGTTTGCCGCCTTTCAGGTGTTCCGCGAGAATGCCCGCAAACTCGACCGCCGCACCAGCGAGATCCGGCGCCAGAACGCGCTGTTTTCCCGCGTGTTCCGCAACATCAAGGACGGTGTCGCCATATCCGCCCCACATGGCGGCATCGAGGCGGAGAACGACAATCTGCGGGCGCTGCTGCGGCTGCCGCCAGCGGACATGGCGCCGGGGACGGAAACCACCGAGACCATGCAGGCGCTGATCGAGCGCTCCGCCTTCGCCCGGCAGACCGGCCCCGGCGACCGTGGCGGGTTCGAGGAATTCACCGATGCCTCCGGCCACGTGCTGGAGCTGCGCCACTCGCCGCTGCCGGATGGCGGCACGGTCTGGCTGCTGTCGGAAACCACCGAACGCAAACGCATCGACGAACGGCTCGAAGAGATCCGCCGGGTCGAAACGCTGGGCAAGGTGACCGGCGAGGTCGCGCATGATTTTGGCAATATCCTGTCCAGCATCTCGGGCAACCTGCACCTGCTGGAAACCGCAGACCCCGATCAGGCGGGCCATTTCCGGGCCCGTATCGGGTCGGCGGTCGATCTGGGCGTGTCGCTGACGGAGCGGTTGCTGGCCTTTGCCCGCAAGCAGCATCTGGAACCGCAGGTGACCGATGTGGGCCTGCTGATGACCGGCATGGCCGACCTGCTGGAGATCGCGCTGCCCGAACGCGTCGCGCTGGAGTTCGACATCCCCGAGACACCCGTTCTGGCCTTGGTGGACCCGGGCCAGCTGGAAAGCGCCGTATTGAATCTTTGCGTCAACGCCGGGCAGGCGATCGCCGAGACCGGCAGCATCCGGGTTGCCGTGGAACAGGACCGGGACGGCGGCGCGGAGGTGACGATCCGCGACACCGGATGCGGCATGGCGCCCGAGGTCCTGCGGCGGGCGACGGAGCCGTTTTTCACCCATCGCGATGACGGCAGCGGCACCGGTCTGGGACTGTCGATGGTCGACGGGTTTGTGCACCAGTCCGGCGGTCAGCTTCTGCTCCACTCGCGCACATCGGGAGAGGATCAGGGGACCACGATCACCCTGCGGTTTCCGCCGCTCGCCGACGCCCCGACCTCCGCCGATCCGCCGTCAGGCGCGCGCCGGGCGCTGGTTGTGGATGACGACCCCACCGCATTGGCCGCCGCCGCGCAGGCGCTGGAGGACCTCGGTTTTGAGGTTGCCCGCGCCAGCAGCCATGCCGCGGGGCTTTTGGACGTGCAGCGGCGTTCGGATCTGGATCTGGTGCTCAGCGACCTCAACCTGGAGGATGGCGCATCGGGCTGGGACATCCTGCGCAGTGCCCGCAACCGGCACGCCGGATGCCAGCTTGTGCTCATGTCCACCCGCAAGGTCGCCCGCCCCCCGCGCGAACTCGCCGATGTCGCCGGCTTGGCGGTGATCGGCAAGCCGGTGACCCTGGCCCGGCTGCGCGAGGTGATCGTGGCGGGATGAGCCCGCCCGACAGAGAGAGCGAAAACGCCCGGCGACCGGATGCAGACCGGATGCAGAAAGGGCGGCCTGGTCTCCCACGCCGCCCTTGACCGTTGCGCCCGTTGCGGTGCTACGCCTTAGAAATGTACCGAGTTCGTCCCGGCCGGCGCTGCCAGCGGCGGTGCGAATTTGGTCAGGTCGATGCCGTCGACGGCAGATTTGTATTCCTCCAGCGTCGGGGTGCGGCCCAGCACGGCCGAGAGCACCACAACCGGCGTCGAGGCCAGCAGCGACTCGCCCTTCTTGGTGTCGGAATCGGCCACGACCCGGCCCTGGAACAGGCGTGTGGAGGTCGCCAGCACGGTGTCCCCCTTGGCCGCCTTTTCCTGGTTGCCCATGCAGAGGTTACAGCCCGGGCGCTCCAGATAGAGGATGTTCTCGTATTCGGTGCGCGCCTTGCTCTTGGGCATGAAGTCATCGAATTCAAAGCCGGAGTAGCGTTGCAGGATTTCCCAGTCGCCCTCTTCCTTCATCTCGTCGATGATGTTGTAGGTCGGCGCAGCGACCACCAGCGGCGCCTTGAACTCGACCTTGCCGTTGGCCTTTTCGATGTTCTTCAGCATCTGCGCGACGATCTTCATGTCGCCCTTGTGCACCATGCAGGAGCCCACAAAGCCGAGATCGACCTTCTTTTCCGCCTGGTAGAAGGAAATCGGACGGATGGTGTCATGGGTGTAGCGCTTGGACACATCGGGGTTGTTCACGTCCGGGTCGGCGATCATCGGCTCGTTGATCGCGTCCAGGTCGACCACCACCTCGGCGTAATACTTGGCGTTGTCATCGGGCCGCAGTGCAGGCTTTTCGCCGGATTTGATCTGGGCGATCCGGGTTTCGGCGATGTCGATCAGGCCCTGGAGCATCCCGGCCTCGTTGTCCATGCCCTTGTCGATCATGATCTGGATGCGGTGCTTGGCCACTTCGAGGGATTCGATCAGCGTCTCGTCTTCGGAAATGCAGATCGACGCCTTGGCCTTCATCTCGGCGGTCCAGTCGGTGAAGGTGAAGGCCTGATCGGCCAGCAGCGTTCCGATGTGGACCTCGATGATGCGGCCCTGAAAGACGTTGTCGCCGCATTGCTGCAACATCTGCGCCTGGGTGGCGTGCACCACATCGCGGAAATCCATGTGGTCGGCCATCTTGCCCTTGAAGGTGACCTTGACGGATTCCGGGATCGGCATGGTTGCCTCGCCGGTTGCCAGCGCCAGCGCAACGGTGCCGGAGTCGGCGCCAAACGCCACGCCCTTGGACATCCGCGTGTGGCTGTCGCCGCCGATGATGATCGCCCAGTCATCCACCGTGATGTCGTTGAGCACCTTGTGGATCACATCCGTCATGGCATGGTATTCGCCCTTCGGGTCGCGCGCGGTGATGAGGCCGAACTTGTGCATGAAGGCCATCAGGCGCGGCGTGTTGGCCTGGGCCTTGGCATCCCAGACCGATGCGGTGTGACAGCCCGACTGATAGGCACCGTCGACCGAGGGCGACAGAACCGTGGCCGCCATCGCCTCCAGCTCCTGGCTGGTCATCAGCCCGGTGGTGTCCTGGCTGCCGACGATGTTCACGCGGACCCGCACATCGGAGCCGGCGTGCAGCTTCTTGCCCGGGGTGGAGCCGCGCGCATTGGCGTTGAAGATCTTCTCGACCGCGGTCAGGCCCTGGCCCTCGTGGGAGATCTCCTGCGAGGCGGCAAAGACCGCCGGTGCCTCGACCCCCAGCGTTTCGGCGGCAAAGGCCTGCAACATCTTGCCAAACACGATCGCGTAGGAGCTGCCGGCCTTCATGAACTCGGTCTTCTGCGGCGTGAAGGCAGAGGAGACATCCACCAGTTCCTCGCCCTCTTCGCTCAGCAGGGTCTTGGTCTTGGTGTTGATCCGCAGCACGGTGCCGGTCTCGACCGAGTATTTCTGTTCGAGGATCGGGTTGCCGTCGTTGTTCAGGATCGGCTTGCCGTCGCTGTCGACCTTCTTGACCCAGTTCTTCAGGTCGAGGCCGATGCCGCCGGTCACACCCACCGTGGTCAGAAAGATCGGCGAGATGCCGTTGGTGCCCGCCACGATCGGGGCGTAGTTGACGAAGGGCACATAGGGGCTGGCCTGTTTGCCGGTCCAGAGCGCCACGTTGTTCACACCGGACATCCGCGAGGAGCCGACGCCCATGGTGCCCTTTTCGGCGATCAGCATGACCCGCTTGTCGGGGTGCTGGAGTTTGAGCGCCTCGATTTCCTTTTGCGCCGCTTCGGAAATCATGCATTTGCCGTGCAGTTCCCGGTCCGACCGCGAGTGCGCCTGATTGCCCGGCGACAGCAGGTCGGTGGAGATATCGCCCTCGGCAGCGATATAGGTGACGACCTTGATCTCCTCGTCGATGTCGGGAAGCTTGGTGAAGAACTCCGCCTTGAGGTAGCTTTCCAAGAGGTCGCGGGCGATCGGATTGCCGGCCTTGTAGGCAGCTTCAATCCGGGCGGTGTCCGCTTCGTAGAGGAACACCTGGGTTTTCAGCACCTCTGCCGCCTGTTCGGCGATCGCCGCATCCTCGCCCAGTGCCAGATCAAGCAGCACCTCGACCGAGGGGCCGCCCTTCATGTGCGAGAGCAGCTCAAACGCGAAATCCGGCGTGATTTCCGCCACTTCGGCCTGACCCAGGATGATCTCCTTCAGGAACCGCGCCTTCACACCCGCAGCGCTCGTTGTGCCGGGCAGGGTGTTGTAGATGAAGAAATGCAGGGAGTCGGCGCGATGCGCATGCCCCGGCTCCTTGATCTGCGAGATCAGCTCCTCCACCAGCGCGCCATCGTCAATCGGCTTCGGGCTCAGGCCCTGCGCCTTGCGGGTGCCGATCTCATCCAGGTAGTCAGTGTACAAGCTCATGTCTATCTCGCTGCGTTTGGTATCCGAACTGGCTTGAACGACGACGCGCGCCGCCAGGGACGCGCGCCGAATCAAGTCGCTTGGTATACCTATGTATGCAGATTGCGTCCCCCTCGCAAGCTGCCGCAAAGCGCAAATGCCTCCTATCCGGCGCCGCCGGACCCGGTGTCCGGCCCGTGGAAAACAGGCAATATGGCGCGATGCGCGCCCGGGGGCGGCGCGGCAAAGCCTCCAGACCCCGGAACCTAGGCGGTTTTTTGCCTGCCCGGCACCGCAGGGTTGGCAGACACGGATTTCTGACAGAATGTTTCGCGCAATCACGAAACCGAAAAAAGATCCTTGGGACATTGTTGAAACGCTACGCTGGCGCGCCCCGCCTGAACCCCTGTTTGAGTGTGCTTTTGCTTGTTGCGACGCTGGCTGTGACCGCCTGCGGAACGCGGCCGGACAGCGGCAGCCAGATCGACCCGCTGCGGCGCGACTTTGCCATGCGCGAAGCGGAATCCCTGCGCGCCCGCGGGGCACGGGTCTGGTGCGTGCCCTTTGCGCGCAATCTCTCCGGTGTCGAGATCCGCGGCAATGCCCGCACCTGGTGGGGGCAGGCACAGGGCGCGTTTGACGTCGGCAGCTCCCCCAGCGTCGGCGCGGTCATGGCGTTCAGCGCCACCCGGTCGATGCCGCTGGGCCATGTGGCAGTGGTGTCCGAACTGGTGAACGAGCGGATGCTGCGGGTGGATCACGCCAATTGGCACCGCAACAAGGTGTCGCTGGGCATGGCGGTTGTCGATGTGTCTGAAAACAACGACTGGTCCAAGGTGCGGCTGGAGAGCAATCCCGGTGCCTTTGGCAGCGTCTACCCCATCAACGGTTTCATCCGTCCCAACCTCTGACCGCTGTCCCGCGCCCCGAGCGACTACGCCGGAGGTGCGCGGAGGCTGGATATGCGCCCCTAGATCAGATCGGGGGTTTCCACTGCCTGTGTCCGCAGCCAGTCAAGGAAGACCTGCACCGCCTCCCGCCGGTCGCTGCCGGATGCCGTGCGCAGGTGATAGCCGCTGGTCTGCGGCAGGGGCCTGCCCCCGGCAACACGGAGCTGTCCGGTGCGCAGCAGATCCCCGGCCACCGCGCGCCAGCCCAGCATGACCCCCTCGCCGGTCAATGCGGTCTGGACCGCCTGCACGTAGTTGCTGAAGCGCAGCCGGCATTGCAGGGCGGGCTTTGCGTGGCCCAGTTGCCGGAAGTAACTCTCCCAGCCGGGCCAGTCCGGACCGGTTCCCGAGACATGGATCAACCGCTGCCGCGCCAGCGCCTCGGGGCCGGAGAAGGCCCCCGCGCACTCCAGATAGCGCGGCGCGCAGACCGGCGCGATGGTTTCGCGGAACAGCAGGACCCAGCCGTCCTGTGTCCAGCCGCCATCGCCGTAGCGGATCGCCACATCCGTCCCCGGCTGCACCCCGGGCGCGCCCTGGAACGTGGCCATCACATTCACCGTGATCTCGGGGTGGGCGACACTGAAGGCGTTCAGGCGGGGCATCAGCCAATAGGTGGCAAACCCGAGATTGCAGGACAGGGTGACGGTATCGGTGCCCTGCCCGGCGCGGCGCAGTTCTTCGACCACCTCGGCCAGCCGTCCCAGCGTGTCGAAACAGGCCCGGTGCAGCAACGCGCCTTCCTCGGTGAGCTGCATCGGGCGGCAGGAGCGATCCAGCAGCGGCACCTGCACGAAGTCCTCCAGCTGCCGGATCGACTGGCTGACCGCCGATTGCGAGATGCCCGCCTCGGCGGCGGCATGGGTCATGCTGCGACTGCGGGCGACCGCGTCAAACAGCTTCAGGCTTTGCAAGGGCGGCACTTGGCTCCACATGCGGCATCCCCTCTTTCATCGGGCCCTCTGTCAGTGGATCGGGCCGAAACACGCATGTGCCCCGGCCCCCGCCCCTGACCGACGCCGCCCAGACCAGCACCGTCCTGACCGACACCGCCCGGACCCTCCGGGCGGGTATCTGTGCTCCGGCGCGCTAGACCGACAGCGTGATCGCCTTTGCCCGGGTATAGGCATCGAGACCTTCGAGACCCTTTTCCCGGCCAAAACCCGATTTACGGTTGCCGCCAAAGGGCAGTTCGATGCCGCCGGCCCAATAGTCATTGACCGTAACCTGACCGGCGTCAATCCGGCGCGACAGGCGCAGCGCGGTTGAAATGTCGCAGGTGTAGATCCCGGCGGCCAGGGCAAAATCGGTGCCATTGGCCAGCGCGATCGCCTGATCCTCGTCCTCAAAGACCTGCACGCCAAGCACCGGCCCAAAAATCTCCTGCTGGATCGCCGGGTCGTCTGCCGGCAGCCGATCCAGGATCGTCGGTTCAAAGAACCACCCCGTGCCGGTGTCGGGATCGCAGGCGGGGTTGCCACCGCAGAGGATCTCCGCCCCGCGGGCGCGGGCGCTGTCGAGATGGGCGGTGATGGCGGCCAGGTGGCGGTCCGAGTTCACCGCCCCCATGTCGGCGTTGCGCAGCCCATGTCCGAACCGCAGCGCCTGCGCCTTGGCGACCAGCCGCTCCAGCACCGGCGCGTGCAGGTCGCGGTGGATCACCAGACGCGACCCCGCAGAACAGATCTGGCCCGCATTGGAGAAGATCGCCCAGAGTGCGCCTTCGGCCACCGCCTCGGGGTCGGCATCGGCGCAGGCCACCAGCGGGGATTTTCCGCCCAGCTCCAGCGTCAGGCCGGTGACATTCGGGGCCACCGCCTGCATCACGCCGACGCCGGTTGCCACCGAGCCGGTAAAGGTCACGTGGCGCACGCGCGGATCCTGGACCAGCGGCGCGCCGGCCTCCTGGCCCGTGCCCGTCACCACATTCACCACCCCCGCCGGAACCCCGGCGCGGATCAGCAGTTCGGCAATCATCAGCGCCGTATAGGGCGTGGTCTCTGCCGGTTTCACCACCGCCGAGCAGCCCGCCGCCAGCGCCGGGGCAATGCCCCGCACCAGGGTCGAGGTCGGATAGTTCCACGGCACGATATGCGCGGTGACCCCCACCGGTTCGCGCAGGGAGAAGGCGGCATTGTCATTGCCCAGATTGACACTGCGCCCGTCGAGCTTGTCCGCCGCACCGGCGTAGTATTCGAACAACCGGGCAGAGCCCGCGATGTCGCCCTGCGCCTCGGCCAGCGTCTTGCCGCTGTCGAGGCTTTCGACAACCGCCAGCCGGTCCGCCTCCGCCCGTATCAGCCGCGCCACCTCCATCAGGATGGCGCAGCGCTGCGCCGGCGGTGTCTCGCGCCAGATCGCAAAGCCCCGGGTGGCGCTGTGCACCGCGTGGTCCACATCCGCCGCCGTACCCGCGGCAAAATCGCCAAAGGGCACCGCGCGCCCGGGGTCGTAGCTTTGCATCCGGGCCCCGCCTGCGGGGGGCACGAATTGCCCGTCGATGAAGTGATCGCGGGGCAGGTCCGGCAGGGTGCCGGTGGCAAAATAGGTCGAAATCAGGTGATCGGCAGTCATTGGCCGTCCTCGCTGCATGTGTAGGTGGATTTGGCGAGCCACTCGGGACAGATCTCCACCCCCCAGCCGGGGGCATCGGAGACCTGCGCCTGACCGTCGGTGATCTGATAGGGATCAGTCACGAACAGCTCGCGTTGCCAGGGGTAGTAGTCGTCCCCCTCGATGGAGAATTCCAGATAGCGGCCCGGATTGGGCACCGCGCGCAAAAGATGCATGGTGAAGAGCGTCACCAGCGACAGGTTGGCCGCATGCGGCGTGCAGGGCAGCCCCGCCGCGTGGCCCAAGCGCGCCACATCCATGCTGCGGACCATGCCGCCAAGATAGAGGATATCCGGCTGGATGATGTCGACCACGCGGTTCTCGATCATGCGTTTCCAGTGCTGGAGATCGCAGTCCTGCTCTCCGCCCGCCACATCGATGCTCAGGGCGCGGGTGACCTCCTGCGTCTGTTCCTGCTCCCAATAGGGGCAGGGTTCCTCGAAATGCTCATAGCCGTTGGCCTCCAGCATGCGCCCGACCTCGATCGCGCGGGCGGGACTGAAGCCCGAGTTGCCGTCAACCAGAAGCGCGGCCTCCGGTCCCATGGCATGGCGCAGGGCGGGGATGATCGCCTCGGTGCGGCCCTCCCATTCATCCCGGTCCTGTCCGCATTCGGCGCCGACCCGGACCTTGAAGGCATCAAACCCGTATGCATCGCGCAGCCGCTGCATGCGCGCGGCCTCGGCCTCGGGGGTGATGTCGCGCCGCATCGAGGAGGCATAGGCCCGCACCGGGCCGCTCGATCCGCCCAAGAGCTCCGCCACCGGTTTGCCCTGCGCCTTGCCACGCCAGTCCCAGACCGCCGTATCCAGCCCCGCCATGGCGCGACGCAGGTAGGTGCCGGGGAATTTATGTTCGCGCAGCGGGATCTCGGCGATCACCGCCTCCAGCGCATCCATGCCCCGGCCCAGCGCCCAGGGGGCCACCTGGCGGTGCAGGATCTCGCAGGTCAGGTCGCTGTTGTAGGTCGAGACCTGCCCCCAGCCCTGGGTGCCATCCTCGGCGGTGACACGGACAAAGCCGATCAGCGGCGTGCAGAAGGTCTCGATCCGGGTGATGCGCGGGCCGGTGTCGGCGTCGCCGCGCGCAAAGGTCACCGGCACCGCGCCGGATGTGGAATAAGGCGTGCTCATGCATCCTCCAGAATAAGGTCGGCGGCCCGGTGGGCCAGCATCATGGTCGGCGCATTGGTGTTGCCCGAGGTGATATTGGGAAAGACCGACGCATCCACCACCCGCAAGCCCGCCACCCCATGCACCTTGAGCCGGGGGCAGACCACGGATTGCGCCGCCTCCGCCCCCATGCGGCAGGTGCCGACCGGGTGGAACACGGTGCCGCACCGCGCCCGGAAATCGGCCAGGATCTGCTCCGGCGTCAGGCCGCGCAGGTCCGTCTCCATCGGGCCTTCGATCAGGCGCGTGATGGCGGTGGTCCGGGCCAGACGCTGGCACAGCAACCCGCCCGCGATGACCTGCGCGCGATCGTCTTCGGTCGCCAGCGAGTTGGGGCGGATGCGCGGCGGCGCCTGCGGGTCATTGGCGCTGATGTCGATCCGCCCACGGCTGGTGGGGCGGGTGGGCTGAAACCCGATGATAAAGCCCGCAAAGGGATCCGGCTGCACCACGGTGCGCGTGCCGTTTGGCGTTGTCGTATAGGTCACCGGGTTGAAATAGAGCTGCTGATCCGGCGCACTCAGGCTGGCGCCGGACCGGAAATAGCCGCCGCACTGGTTGACCGACAGCGACAGCGGCCCGCGCCGGGTCAGCGCATATTGCAGCGCCGCGCGGATCTTGCCGTGCAGCGGGCGCAGCTGGTTGTTCAACGTCGGCTCGGTGGCGCGGAAGTAGTAGTTGACGCCCAGGTGGTCCTGCAGATTGCCGCCCACATGCGGCGCATCCAGCAGCGGCGTGATCCCATGGGCGCGCAGCTCCGACGCCGGGCCGATGCCGGAGAGTTGCAGCACCCGTGGCGAGGTCACCGCCCCGGCGGACAGGATGATCTCGCGTCCGGCGCGCAGGCTCTGGCAGCGCCCCTTGTGGCGGATCTCGACCGAGGTTGCGCGCCGGCCGTCAAACCCGATCCGCTCCACCAGAGCGCCGGTCATCAGGGTGACATTCTCCCGTTTCAGCGCCGGGCCAAGATAGGCGCGGGCCGAATGCATCCGCCGCCCGCCGCTGGTGTTGATGCGATAGGTCGCCGCCCCTTCATTGCTGTCGCCGTTGATGTCGCTGGTGCGCGGCAGGCGCAACTCCTCTGCCGCGTGGAAGAAATGCCGCGTCGCCGGGTGGATCTGGTCCGAGACATCCTGCACATGCAGTGGCCCCTGCCCCTGTCGCGCCCCGCAGGTGCTGACACGGGTCTCCATCTGCTCATAGGTGCTGCGGGCCGCCTGCCAGTTCCAGCCGGTGGCGCCGGCGGCTTCCCAATCGTCAAAATCACGCGGCAGGCCACGGGCGTAGACCAATGCGTTGATGGCGCCGGATCCGCCGACGACCTTGCCGCGGGGCCAGTAGCCCCGGCGTCCGCCCAGGCTGTCCTCGGGATCGGTTTCGTACTTCCAGTTGACCGCCGGGTTGAAGAAGGTCTTGCCATAGCCCAGCGGCAGCGCAATCCAGGGGGTGCGGCCACGCCCGCCCGCCTCCAGCACCAATACGCTGTGACGTCCGGAGGCGCTCAGGCGTTCTGCAAGCACACAGCCCGCCGATCCCGCGCCGATGATGATGTAGTCGTAGGTTTTCACGGTCTGGTGCCTGCTCGATGTCGCGTCACAGCACCGTTACAAACCACCCGTCAAAATCCAAAACGAAAAAATATTCGTCATATCCTTAAAAAAATTCGCAGACCTGCTATGGTCCCGCCATGTACAAGGAATTGCCCCCCCTGCCCTGGTTGCGCGCCTTTGATGCAAGTGCGCGGCTCGGGACGTTCACACTGGCCGCTGAAGAGCTCGGCCTGACCCCCTCCGCCGTCAGCTATCAGGTGCGCGGACTGGAGGCGCATCTGGGCCACATGCTGTTCAGACGAGAGCGCAAATCCCTTTATCTGACCCGCCTGGGTCAGGCCTATCTGCCCGTGGTGAGCAAAGCCTTTGGCGATCTCGAGGCCACCACGTCGAACCTGTTCGGCATGGGCGCGGAGCGGGAGGTGACCCTGCGCTGCCTGAGTTCGCTGAACCTGTTGTGGCTGGTGCCCCGGCTGGCGCACTATCGCGCGCAGCACCCCAACAGCCGCCTGCGGGTCCTGTCGGCCTATTGGGCGGAACTGGCCAGCGGCGAGGATATCGACATCGACATTCGCTATGGTGACGGCAGCTGGTCGGACGGCGAGGTGATCCCGCTGATGCACAACGAGATCATCGCGGTCTGCACGCCGGAGCAACGCGGGGATGGCAGCCTGCAAAGCCTGGCGCAGGGTCCGCTGATCGAAGTGACAGGGGTGATTGACACCTGGCACCACTTTTTTGCCCTGCACGCCCCCGATTGCCCGGTGCCCGCTCCCGCCTACCGGGTCGACCAGTCGCTGATCGCCCTGGAACTGGCGGCGCAGAACCTGGGCGCGGCGCTGATTGCCGATGTCTTTGTCCAGCCCTATCTGGACCGCGGCACGCTGGTGCAGGCCACGGAGCAGAGGCTGCCTGCGCGGCAGGGGCATTATCTGGTGCTGCCGGCGGGGCAGAACCACCAGCGACCGGAGGTCACCGCGCTGATTGAATGGCTGCGCGAGGTGGCGCGATCTCCGGCCTCCGGCGCCGCCTGACCCGCCGCGCAGCCTGGCCTGTTCGACCAGCGGGGAACGGGGCCGCCGTCCGCGCCGGAACAGCATTAGGCGCGGCTCATGATAGCATTAGAAAACGCCCCCTTCTTGGGTCCCTGCCTCCGGTTCTAATGATCCGGCAGCGGACAGGATTGCACGAGGAGGACCCCGCCATGACCCTCAGAACCACTCTGGGAGACCTGTTGACCGAACGCGCCGCGATGTTTGCGGATCGTCCGTTTGTGACCCAGGCCGAGACCGGGCGCAGCATCACCTATGCGGCGTTTGAACGTCTGACCAATCGCATCGCCCATGGTCTGCTGGCGCAGTTTGGCGCGCAGCTGGGTCACGGCGCGATCCTGCTGGAAAACAGCATCGAGTATCTGGCGCTCACCTATGCGCTGAAGAAGATCGACGTGATCGAGGTATCGGTCAACCGGGCCATGCGTGCCGCGCCGCTGGCGCGCATGATCAGCCAGACCGGCGCGCCGGTGCTGTTCACCTCCGCCGCCCATCTGGAGGCGCTCGACCAGATCCGGGATCAGCTGCCGCATCTGCGTTGCCTGGTGATGATGGATGGCGCGGAAGACGCCCGGCGCCTGTTTCCACAGCTGGAGGTGCGGGCCTTTGCCAGCCTGTTGTCGCAGGAGACCTCTCATATCACCGCCGCCGCCCGCGACACCGACACAGCCACCATCCTGTTCACCTCCGGCACCACCGGGACCTCCAAGGGCTGCATGCTGTCGCATCGCTATGCGGTGCGCACCGCCGAGAACATGATCGCCCCCTTCCGGGTCACGGAGGCGGATTGTGTCTACGCGCCCTATCCGCTGTCCCACATCGGGGCGGCCTATTACGATATTCTGACCACCCTGATGACCGGCGGGCATGTGATCCTGCGGGACCGGTTCAGCCTGTCGAACTTCTGGACGGACGTGAACGACTATGGCGCCACCTGGTTCATGATGCTGGGATCGGTGCAGCAGCTGTTGTGGGCCAACCCGCCGTCAGAGCTGGAAAAGACCCACCGGATTAGCCGCTGCTGGGCGACGCCCGCGCCGGTGCCCAAGGCGGCATTTGATGCCCGTTTCAACACCCATCTGATCCCCGGCGGCGGCTATGGCTCTACCGATGCAGGCTGGGTGGTGGTGCCGCAATGGGACCACCCGGGCGGGGTGGTGCTGCCGCATTTCGAGGTGGAGATCCAGGACGATCACGGCGAACGCCTGCCGGCGGGCAGCCCCGGCCACGTGGCGGTCCGCCCCAAAGAGCCCGGCGTGATGGCAGACGGGTATTTCGGCATGCCGGAGCGCACGCTCGACAGCCGCCGCAACCTCTGGTTCCAGACCGGCGACATCGGCCGCATGGATGACGAAGGTCGATTCTATTTCCTGCATCGCGTCAGCGAGCGCATCCGGGTCCGGGGCGAAATGGTGTCCGGCTACGAGGTCGAGGAAGGCATCCTCAGCCACCCATCGGTGCAGGATTGTGCCGTGATCGCCGTGCCCGGCGCGATGGGAGAAGAGGACATCAAGGCCTTTGTCACCGTGAAGGACGGCCACAGCCTGGATCTGGAGGTCTTGCGCAGCCATTGCGCGGGCCGCATGGCAAAATTCATGGTGCCCTGTGAATTTGTGCAGCTGGAGGAGATGCCGCGCACCCCCACCGGGAAGCCGGAAAAAGGCGTTCTGGCCCGCCTCTGAGAAGGGCAGAACACGCGCCGCCCGGAGCATGCTACCCCGGGCGGTGCCGGGATCAGGCGTCGCGCTCCATGATCCATTCGACCTCTGGCGCGGCGACAAAGCGCCATTTGCGCAAGGGGCCCGCCATCACGTTGAGGTAATACATCTCAAACCCGTAGGGCGCGCCGCAGGGGTGGTGGCCGCGCGGCACCAGGACCACATCGCCATCCGCGACCGCCATGGTTTCATCCAGCTGCCCGTCATCGGTATAGACGCGCTGGATGCCAAAGCCGCTGGCCGGGTTCAGGCGGTGATAGTAGGTCTCCTCCAGATAGGTGATCCGGGGGAAGTCATCCTCGTCGTGGCGGTGGCTGGGGAAGGACGACCAGTGGCCGGCGGGGGTGAAGACCTCGGTCACCAGCAGGCTGTCGCAATAATCCTCGTTCTCCATCGCGATATTGTTGATGTAGCGGGTGTTGGTGCCCTTGCCGCGCTCTGTGAGCGTGATGCCCTCGGGGCCGATCCGGCGCGCCGCATGGCCGCCCTTGCCCGGTGCGGAGCAGACCGCGATGGTGCAATCGGTGGTGGCCTCGGCGCTCCAGTCGCTGCCATTGGGCAGATACAGGCAATGGGGCGGGGTTTTCTCAAAGACAGACATGCGCTCGCCCAGTTCGCCCCAGTCCTGTCCCGCGCCGGTCAGATTGGCTTTGCCTTCCACCATCACGAGGATCACCTCGCGGTCGCCGGTGACGTCCGCCACCGTCTCGCCCGCGCGCAGACGGTGCAGGGCAAAGCCCACGTAGCGCCAGCCTGCACTCTCGGGTGTGATGCGGTGCACCTCGCCATGGGTGCCAAAGGGTTTTCGCAGCAGATCGCTCATGGGTCTTGCCTCCTGTTGTTGGGGCGCGGGGATTAATCCGCAACCTCTAGCCCATAACGCGCGCAGAGGTCGCGAATGGTCTGATAGCCCAGTTTTGACGCCGCATAGGGCGCGACCTTGGCGGGGTCTTGCTCGGCCTCGACCACGATCCAGCCCTGATAGTCCATCTTGGCCAGACGTTCGGTCACGGCGGCAAAATCGATCGATCCTTCGGCATCCCCCGGCACGGTGAAGGCCCCGGCGATCACCGCATCCAGAAAGGACCAGTTCTCGGCGCGGGCCTGTGCGGCGATACTGGCGCGCAGATCCTTATAGTGGACGTGGTGGATGCGGTCGCCCCATTTGTCGAGCGTGCCCAGCAGATCGCCGCCGCCAAAGACCAGATGGCCGGTGTCATAAAGCAACGTCACCTCGGGGCTGCTGGCCTCCATCAGCCAGTCGATATCCTCCTGATCCTCGATAAAAGCCCCCATGTGGTGGTGATAGGCCAGAGGCAGGCCCTTGTCGGTCATCCACTTGGCCAGTTCAGAGAGCTTGGCCGCATAGGCGCGGACGTCGTCGCGGGTCAGCTTGGGGCGGTTGTTCACCGGGGTCGTGCGGTCGCCCTGCACGGTGTTGGAGCATTCCGCATAGACCAGACAGGGCGCGCCCAAAGCGGCGAATTGTTCGACCTGCTCTGCGATGGCGGCTTTTTCGGTCTCGACGTCATTGACCAACAGGTTGCCCGAGCACCAGCCACCACAAAGCGAAATGTCGTATTCGTTCAGATACTTGCGCAGCCCTTCGGTGTCCTGTGGCATGCGGCGGCCACGTTCGACCCCGGTATAGCCAATCTCGCGCGCTTCGCTCAGGGCCTGTTCCATCGTGTAGGCAGCGGTGAGGTCCGGCAGGTCGTCGTTCTGCCATGCGATGGGGGAGATGCCGATCTTGACGCTCATGGGCGGTGTCTTTCGTTGAGGGCGCATGTTCGCGCCTGATCCAAAATTGGGGCCTTTCCGACGCGCGGGAGGACGCACCCCGGAAAGGCAGGCCACGGGCGTCAGTTGAGCGCGCGGGCCTTGATCTGTTTTTCATATTCGGCGCGTTTGGCGCGCACCTCGGCCCGCTCGGACACTTCGGGCACCGCCACGTCCCACCAATGGCCGCCATCGGGGGTCGAGGGGTAGGGGTCTGTGTCGATCACCACCACAAACGGTCCTTTGGCGGCTTTGGCGCGGCTCAGGGCCTCTTCTAGTTCCGCAATGCTGCTGACATGTACGGCCGCCGCCCCCATAGATGCGGCATGGGCGGCAAAGTCGATGTTCGACGGCGTCACGTGATGGGAATGGTCGAGGAGGTTGTTGAACTCCGCCCCGCCAGTGCCCATTTGCAGCCGGTTGATGCAGCCGTAGCCCCGGTTGTCGGTAATCACCACGGTCATGTCGATGCCCAGCATCGCCGCCGTCGCCAGTTCCGAATTGGCCATCATATAGCTGCCGTCGCCGATCATGCAGACCACATCGCGGTCTGGCTGCGCCATCTTGATGCCCATGGCACCGGCGATCTCGTAGCCCATGCAGGAATAGCCGTATTCCATGTGATAGGCCCCGGGGCGCGGGGCTTTCCAGAGTTTGTGCAGCTCGCCCGGCATGGTGCCCGCGGCGCACATCACCACCGTGTCGGGACCGGAGGCCCGTTGCACCGCGCCGATCACCTGCTGGTCAGTCGGCAGTTGGATGTCCTCGCGCGGGGCGGCGGTGAGCGGGTCAACCGCGCTGAACCACGCCTCCTTGAGGGTGGCGGAGGGGGCAGCGAATTGCAGATTACCAAGCGCCGCACCCAGCAGCTCCAGCCCGACGCGGGCATCGCAGCAGAGCGGCTCTGCGCCATGTTTCATTGCGTCATAGGCAGCAACATTGAGGGAGACGAGCGTGCGAGCCGGGTTCTGGAACAGGTTCCACGAGCCGGTGGTGAAATCCTGAAACCTTGTGCCAACACCCAAAACCAGATCGGCCCCGGCGCAAACTTCATTGGCGGAGCCCGCACCGGTCACCCCTACGGGGCCGAGGTTCAGCGGGTGATCCCAGGCGAGAGCGGATTTGCCCGCCTGGCTTTCGACAACCGGGATCTGATGCGCCTCGGCAAAGCGTTGCAGCGCGGCGCAAGCGCCCGCGTAATGCACGCCACCCCCGGCCACGATCACCGGAGATTTTGCGGCTTTCAGCAGGTCGGCAACCCGCGCCAGCTCTCCCTCATCCGGGCGGGGACGGCGGGTTTGCCAAATGCGCGGCGCAAAGAAGGCCTCGGGCCAGTCATAGGCTTCGGCCTGCACGTCCTGACAGAACGACAGGCAGACCGGGCCGCAGTCTGCCGGGTCGGTCATGGTGCGAAAGGCGCGCGGCAGGGCGGTCAGCAGCTGTTCGGGGCGCATGATGCGGTCGAAATAGCGCGTGATGGGTTTGAAACAATCATTGGCGCTGGTGGTGCCATCGCCGAAATCCTCGATCTGCTGCAACACCGGATCGGGGCCACGGTTGGCAAAGACATCGCCGGGGATCAGCAACAGCGGCAGTCGGTTCACATGCGCCAGTGCCGCCGCCGTCACCATATTGGTGGCGCCGGGGCCGATGGAGGAGGTGACCGCCATCGCCCGTTTGCGCGTGGACTGCTTGGCATAGGCAATCGCGGCATGGGCCATGGTCTGCTCGTTATGGCCGCGATAGGTGCGGAATTCGTCGCGCGCGCCATGCAGCGCCTCGCCCAGACCGGCCACATTTCCGTGGCCAAAGATCGCCCAGATCCCGGCGAGGAAGGGTTCGCCCTCCTCGTTCAGTTGGGCGGCGATATATTTCACCATCGCCTGCGCTGCGGTTAGCCGGATCGTGCTCATTGTGCCGCCTCCATTGTGCGTGCGCGTGCCTGCGCCCAGACATCGCAAAGCCGGGCGTAATTTTCTGTCATGCGCGCCACGGCGCTGTCGTCGTCAATGCGGCCTGCAAACCAGTCACGGGCCACATCGCCAAAGATCGTCCGCCCGACGGCAAACCCTTTGACCAGCGGGAAGCGCACGGCGAGGGCAAAGCTCTCGCGCAGCTCGTCCTCCGGGGCGTCCAGACCGAGCACCACGATGCCACGGGTGCGTTTGTCGTTGCGCTCGATCGCATCGCAGCTTGCGGCCCATGCGGCCTCGGAGCGGAAGGGTTCGAGCTTCCACCAATCGGGGTAGATGCCGGCATCGTACACGCGCTGGATGACATCTGGCGTGGTTTTATCGTCAAAGGGGCCGACCTTGGAGGGGATGACCTCCAGCAGGAATTCAAGCCCGTTCCGGCGGCAGGACTGGAACACGCGGGTGATGGTGGCGATCTGGTCGGCCCACATCGCGTCGTCATCGTCGGGATGCGGGAAGCACAGGCATTTGACCACATGTTCGCCGGGCCATTCCTTCAGCCCGCCTGCATCCTCGCCCACCTGAGGTTCAAGCCGCAAGGGGCGCGAGCCGGGCCATTCCACCGGGCGCCCGATCCACAGACCCTGCCCTGCTGCCGCATAAAGCGCGCGCGCGCCAAGGCGGCCATCGCAGAGGATGCCGTGACCGGGGCGGCCAGCGGCCTGTGTGACGGCGGCCCTGAGGCAAAGCTCCTTGAACGCGCCGATGCGCTCGGGCGTGGCGCCCTCCATCTCTTCCATCTGCATGCGGTGATCAAAGGCAAAGACCCGCAGATCGTCCCAGTCACGCTTGCGGGTGGTGGACCAGTGGATCTGCTCCAGAGCGGTGTCGTTGCGCAGGGCTTTCTCCACCACGCCGCGCTGGAGGAAGAATTGCAACTCTTCCCAGCTCGGGTAGGCGGGGGTGCAGCCATGACGGCTGACGGCAAAGGCCCCGCAGGCATTGGCGTATTTGAGCGAGGTGGGCCAGTCTTCGCCGTCAAGCCAGCCCTTCAGAAGACCGGACATGAAGCCATCGCCCGCACCGAGCACATTAAAGACCTCGATGGGAAAGCCGGGGCCGCTTTGGCCCTCGTCCAGACTGTCCGGGATCGCGCCGGTAAAGGCGACCGCGCCATCGGCACCGCGTTTGCACACCAGCGTCGCCCCCGAAACCGCGCGCACGGCGCGCAGTGCCGCGACCGTGTCGGTGGTGCCGCCTGCGATGTGGAATTCCTCTTCGGTGCCGACGATCAGGTCGAACAGATGCAGGGTGGATTGCAGTTTTTCCGTCACCGCTGCTGAGGCAATAAATCGGTTTTCGCCGTCGCCGTGACCGGACAGCCCCCAGAGGTTGGGGCGGAAATCAATGTCCAGCGCGGTCTGCGCGCCGTGTTTGCGCGCGAAGTCCAATGCTTTCAGCACCGCCGCCTCGGTCTGCGGGTTCGACAGATGGGTGCCGGTGGCGACCACGGCGCGGGCGCGGGCGATGAAGCCTTCGTCCACGTCCTGGGCGCTCAGCGCCATATCGGCGCAATTCTCGCGGTAGAAAATCAGCGGGAACTGGTCCTCATCGCGAATGCCGAGCAGCACGAGGGCCGTCAGCCGCTCCGGGTCGGTGAGGACGCCGGTGACGTCGACGCCCTCCTTCACCAGTTCCTCGCGCAGGAAACGGCCCATATGCTCGTCGCCAACCTTGGTCAGCAGCGCCGAACGCAAGCCCAGACGCGCGGTGCCCGTCGCCATATTGGTGGGGGAGCCGCCGACGTATTTCTCGAAACTGCGCATATCCTCCAGACGGCCACCGACCTGCGCGCCGTAAAGGTCAACGGACGACCGCCCGATGGTGATGAGGTCCAGATCCTTGGTCATTACACAGTGCCCCCGAGCGAGCCTTCGAGCTGTGCCATTTCCTGACCACCCGCCATCAGATCCTGAAGCTCCTCCGGTGTGATCTCACCGCGCTGTGCGGTGCCCAGCGTCTTGCCGCGATTGAGCACGGTGAACCGGTCGCCCACGGCCAGCGCATGGCGCACGTTGTGACTGATGAACACCACGCCGACGCCTTGTTTGCGCACCCGGTCGATGGTGGCCAGCACATTCGAGGTCTGCCGCACGCCAAGGGCCGAGGTGGGCTCGTCCAGGATCAAGACCCGCGCGCCGAAATAGACCGCGCGCGCAATCGCCACCGTCTGGCGTTCACCACCCGAGAGCGTGCCAACCGCCTGATCGGGGCCGCGCAGGTTGATGCCCATCTTGCGCATCTCCTCCACGGTGGTCTGGTTCATCATCTCGATGTCCATGCGGCGGAAGGGTTTGGAACCCTTGAGCGGCTCTCGTCCCATGAAGAAATTGCGCGTCACACTCATCAGCGGGATCATGGCAAGATCCTGAAACACCGTGGCAATTCCGGCCTCCATCGCATCGCGGGGGCTGTCGAAGTTCATCGGTTGCCCGTCGATGGTGATCGCGCCCTTGGTGGGTTTGTGCACGCCCGACATGGTCTTGATAAAGGTCGATTTGCCCGCGCCATTGTCGCCAAGCAGACAGTGGCATTCGCCCGGTTTCACATCAAAGCTGACACCGGCAAGCGCGATGATATTGCCGAAATGCTTCTCGATGTTCTGCATTTCGATGATCGGCTTGGCCGCGTCCTGCGGGCTGCCGTGGTGGAAACTCGTGTCTTCGGTCATCTGCTGGGTCATCTCAGCGTTCCCCCGTCACGCGCTTGCGGATGTAGTTGTTGAACAGAACCGCGATCAGCAGCATGCCGCCAAGGAAGATCTGGAACCAGTCCTGATCGAAGTCTGTATAAGTGAGGCCGATGGTGACCATGCCAAAGATGATGGCGCCAAAGAATGCGCCGATGGCCGATCCGTAGCCGCCGGTCAGCAGGCAGCCGCCGATCACTGCGGCGATGATGGCCTCGAACTCTTTCATGAAGCCGCGGCGGGCGTCGGTCGAGCCTGCATCCATCACGGTGATGATCGCAACCAGCGCACCGCAGAGCGCCGTCACCATAAAGAGCGAGATCTTCACCTTGCGCACCGGCACACCGGAGTTGGAGGCCGCGTTGCGATCGCCGCCCGAGGCAAAGATCCAGTTGCCCTGCGGAGTGCGCAGCAGCACATAGGTCGCCACCAGCGCCAGCGCGATGAACCAGAGGATTTCAACCGGGATGCCGGGTACTTTGGGCGTGCCGTTCTTGAAGGTGTCGATCAGGCCGATCTGGGCAAGCCAGGCAAAGATCGGGCCGAATGCGTCGCCAGAGAACATGGGCGCAAGCCAGTCGCCCTCAACCGCATCGCGCACGCCGCGCAGCTGGGTGGAGCCGCCAGACGCCAGTTTCAACCCCACCAGCGATGCGCCGCGCAGGATGAACAGGAAGGCCAGTGTGACGATAAAGGACGGCAGGCCGGTTTTCAGAACGATCACGCCATTGACCGCGCCAAGCCCAGCCGCCACCGCCAATGTCAGCGGGATCGCGAGGATAAGGGGCAGGCCAAGGGTCACGACGCAAGCGCCAAAGATCAGACCTGCAAAGGCCACCATGGAGCCGATGGAGAGGTCAAATTCACCGCCGATCATCAGCATCGCCGCCCCGATGGCGAGGATGCCGAGCTGCGCCGCAGGAGTCATGAAGTTCATGATGCCCGAGAGCGTGAACATGGTGCTGTCGGCAGTGATCAAAAAGAATGTGGTGACAAGAATGACACCGGCGATGGCCCCAAGCTCCGGGCGCTTCATCAGCCGCGCGCCAAAGCCTTCTTGTTTCAGGCGTTCGTCGGTGACGGTTTGGGCCGTGTCGGCCATGGCGTGATCCTCCCTCGGGGACAAAGAAGGGCCGTGGCGCGGCGTTTGCACCACAGCCCCAAATGCGATTTAGCGTTTTAAGTGCGTGGCTTAACGGATGCCTTCAGCACTCAGCTCGACCACCTGGGCAGCTTTGTCCTGGGTGATCAGGTTGGGGCCGGAGGGCACGTTGCCGCCGGGGATCAGGCCGAATTTTGCGTTCAGCGCCAGGAAGGACACCGGCAGATAGCCTTGCAGGAATTGCTGCTGGTCGATGGCAAAGGCGGCCTCCCCCTCGGCAACGCTTTCAAGGAAGCTGGCCGACAGGTCGAAGGTGGCGACGTTGACTTCGCCGGTGCGGCCAACGGCAGCGACAGCGCGGATCGCCGGCTCACCCACCAGTGAGGCGCCAAGGCCCATCACGGTGTCGATGTCGGGGTTGGATTCCAGCGCCGCCTTGACCTTGGCTTCGACTTCGGCCGGGTCGTTCTGGGTCGGGATCACCTCGACAGAGCCGCCGAACCCGTCAGAAAAGCCCTGGCAGCGCAGATCGAGCGCCACATTGCCGACTTCTTGGTTGACGCAGATGCCGACCGTGCCGCCCATGGAGGCGAGTTTTTCACCAGCGGCCTTGCCTGCGGTATATTCGTCCTGACCTACGTGCAGCAGCGCGCCGAGATCCTTGGAGACGTCAGAACCGGAGTTCATCGAGATGACCGGGATGCCAGCCTCGACCGCGCGGCGGATCGAGGGCGACAGCGCGTCGGCATCGGGGATGGAAACCACCAGCCCGTCGGGTTCCTGATTGACGGCGGCGTCGATCAGCTGGCTCATCTGCACCATGTCAAAGGTCTCGGGCGAGCGGAAATCAACATTGGCACCGGAGTCCGCGGCGGCCTTTTCCACGCCGTTCTTCACCACGGACCAGAACGGATCGTTGGCCTGACCGTGAGCGACGACGATGATGTCCTGCGCCATGGCGGGGGCTGCGACGGCCATCCCGGCGACAACAGCTGCGGTTTTCAAGAATTTTTTCAATTTGTCCTCCCTTAGACAAAGCCCGGTTTCCCGGATTGCAGGCCCCTCGATGCGCGGTTGCGCCGGAGGGGCTTCGGTGCGACCGGCCTCCCACCGGTCAACGCAAAACGATGTCGAATCGCGCTTATGGAACATTTATTCCGTTTTGGAGCGAACCTGTCAAGATTCGTGTCGCTGCGATCCGACCAGAACCGCAAGCGTCGTGGTCAGCGAGATGGAGGCATTGAGCGCCCGGAACCCTGCCACCTCATGTTCGTGTACGATGAGCACCTCGCGGGCGAATTCGAACAGCGGGCATTTCTCGGAATCGCTCAGCCCGTAGACCGGAACGCCACGCTCGGCGGCCTCTCTGGCCTGTTGGATCACATCCTCGGAGAAGGGCGCAAAGGTCACCGCAAACAGCGCATCATCGGGCGTCATCAGGGGGGTATTGTCGAGCTGGCCAACATCGGAATGCAACAAGGCAGGCACATCCATCTTGCCCAGCAGATAGGACATATTGCTGACCACGGCAAAGGCGCGACGCATACCCAATAGATGCAGAATCCGGCCCTTGGCCAACCCGCCCGCAACACTGTTAAGCCCCTCATTGGCAACGGAATTGCCGAGAGATAGCAATGACTTATGCCCCGCCTCGGCAAATTCACCCAACAGTTGCCCACTGCCCTGCGCCACATCGGGGCGCACCTGGGCAAGGCGCTGCTCATAGTCGGGACGAAAGGACGTGTACTGCACCCGAAACAGCCCCTGCATCTCGGAATAGCCGCTAAAGCCGATGGCCTGGCAGAACCGGATATAGGCAGAGGGCGCGACGCCCGATGCCTCCGCCATGTCAGAGACGGTGGAGACCGCCACAAGATGCAGATGCCGACGGGTGAACGACGCGCATTGCTTCAACCGTTTCGGCAGCTCATCCATCATCCGATCCAGCCGCTCGATGGTTTCGCTGATGTTGGCGGGCGGCGTGGCGACAGCTTCGTTCTCGCGCATTCAATGTCCTCTCTCTTGACAGGGTCACTGTAATCGCTCATCACCGAAATTGGAATGAAAATTCCATAAGGGAGGTTTTTGTGACTCTAGGTCTTGGTTTGATCGGAACCGGCTTCATGGGCAAGGCGCATGCGCTGGCCTATGGCTCTGCCGCGGCGGTATTTGGGGATCTTGCGCCGGTGCGTCTGGCGCAATTGTGCGACACGCCCGCGCAGAAGGCGCGCGATCTGGCGGCTCAGTTCGGGTTTGCCGCCGCCACCGACGATTGGCGCGCCCTGATCGCCAGTCCGGAGGTCGATATTGTCTCCATCACCACACCCAACGCGTTGCATAAAGAGATGGCGCTGGCGGCGATTGATGCCGGGAAACATGTGCATTGCGAAAAGCCACTGGCGCTGACGCTGGAGGATGCGCAGGAGATGGAAGCTGCCGCGCGTGCAGCTGGGGTGCGCACCAAAGTGGGATATAACTACATTCACAATCCCGCCGTCACCCATGCCCGCGCATTGATTGCCGAAGGGATGATCGGAAAGCCCGTGCATTTCCGCGGCTGGGTGGACGAGGATTATCAAGCCGACCCGGACCTGCCGTGGACCTGGCGCGCCACCCGCGCGGATGCGGGGCTTGGTACGCTGGGCGATCTGGGCTGTCATCTGGTGTCGATGTCGCATGTGCTGATGGGCGAGATCGAGAGCCTGATTGCCGATACGCAGATCATCCATGAAACCCGTCCGCTGCCCGATGGAAGCGGCCGCGCGGCGGTGGAAAACGAAGACACCGCCTCGGCCATCATGCGCTATCGCAACGGGGCGCAGGGCACGCTGTGCACCTCGCGTTCTGCCTGGGGACGCAAGAACAAGCTCGACTGGGAGGTGCATGGCACCAAGGGTATGATTGCCTTTAGTCAGGAGCGGCTGAATGAACTGCAGCTCTATGTAAACGAAGGCCCCCGCGCACAGCAGGGGTTCCGCACCATTCTGACGGGGCCGGAGCATGCACCCTATGGGGCCTTCTGCCCGGCACCGGGGCATCAGCTGGGCTTTGGCGATCTGAAAACCATCGAGGTCGCGGGGTTCCTGCGCGCCATTGCGGCGGGCGAGGAGAGCTTTCCCAATTTCACCGACGCGCTGGAGTTTGAGCGCGTCATTCACGCTATCGACACTTCGGCCCGTGAGGGCCGCCGCGTCACCCTGTGACGCCAGCACAAAAGGAATACGCCTATGAAAGTCGCATTGTTTGGCGCGGGCCGCATCGGCAAGGTCCATGCCGCCTCCATCAAGATGGATCCGCGTTCAGAGCTGGTTGCGGTCACTGACGTCATGACCGAGGCCGCCGAGGCGCTTGCACAGGAGCATGGCATCGCGGTGCGCACACCGGAAGAGATCTTTGCCGATGCGAGTATTGACGCGATCCTGATTGCCTCCTCGACCAACACGCATTCCGACCTGATCGAGGCGGGCGTGAAGGCGGGCAAAGCGATCTTTTGCGAAAAGCCCATTGATCTGTCACTGGAGCGCGCACTTCAGGTCCGCCAGATTGCCGCCAGCCACGACAAGCCGATGATGATGGGCTTCAACCGCCGCTTTGACCCGAACTTTGCCGCCGTCAAGGCGGCGCTGGACGCGGGCGAGGTCGGAAAGGGCGAGATGCTGGCGGTGACCTCCTATGACCCCGCGCCGCCGCCGGTGAGCTATATCAAGGTCTCTGGCGGTCTGTATCGGGACATGATGATCCATGATTTCGACATGTGTTCGTTCCTGTTTGGGATGCCGGTGAGCGTGATGGCGCATGGGTCCTGCCTTGTCGATCCGGAGATCGGCGCGGCGGGCGATGTCGACACCGCCGTTGTGGTGCTGACCTATGCGGACGGGCGCATCGCCACCATCCGCAACTCGCGCCGCGCGCCCTATGGCTATGACCAGCGGGTGGAGGTCCTGGGCTCCGAGGGTACGCTGGCGGCCGAGAATGAGGTTGAAAACACCGTGGTGAAATCGACCACTGCCGGGGTGCAGTCGGCCAAGCCCGTCTATTTCTTCCTTGAACGCTACATGCGCGCCTATGCGATCGAGTGGTCGGCCTTTGTCGATGCGGTGGTTGCGGGCGCGCCGGTGCCCGCATCGATACAGGACGGCGTCAATGCGCTGGCGCTGGCCGAGGCGGCGAACCGTTCGTTGGCTGAGGGGCGTCCGGTGGCGATCACTTCGGACCTGATTGGGGGCTGATCCATGGCGTTTACCCTTGCCGCCTGCGCCGAGATGCTCTGGCAGGACAAACCGATCGAGTGGCGCTGCGCGCAGCTGCACGAGATGGGGTTTCAGGTTGGGCTGTGGAACTGGCCCGACCATGATCTGAACAAGCTTGAGGCCTCTGGCGCGGTGTTCTCGATCATGAATGGCTACCTTGAGGGGCGGCTGTCGGATGATGCGGGCGCGGATATGCTGCTGGCCTCGGCACGGGAAACGGCGCGGGTGGGCAAGCGGCTGGGCGTGGCGCGGCTGAACCTGCATGGCACCGGGCTGGGCGAGGGCGGACGGCCAAAGCTGGCCGAAGTGGCAACGCCGTTGAAATGGGTCAAGGCCATCGACACGCTGCATCGGATCTGTGATCTGGCCGAAGAGCTGGACGTGCAGTTCACGCTGGAGAACCTGAACCTGCCGGTGGACCACGCGGGCGTGCCCTTTGCGCGGGCCGAAGAGACGCTGGCCTTGGTCTCGGCGGTGAACCGGCCTCAGTTGCGCCTGAACCTCGATCTCTATCATGCGCAGATCGGCGAGGGGAACCTGATCGAGCTGTGTCAGGCCTGCCTGCCGTGGATCGGTGAGATTCAGGTCGCCGATGTGCCGGGGCGGTGCGAGCCGGGCACGGGCGAGATCAACTACGCCGGGGTTGCGCGCGCCTTGCAGCGCATGGGCTATGACGGCCCGGTGGCGATGGAGGCCTTTGCGGCGGGCGATGAGCTGGCGGCGCTGGAGGCGTTTCGCGCGAACTTTACCGTCGCCGCCTGACCCCATCAGATAGCGCCGCCCGCCGCCACCTCGGCGGGCGGCGTTGTGCTATTGCAGCTTGGCCCAGAACAGCTCCAGGTGGCGGCTCATGATCTCGTCAAAGCGGCCGCTCTCGCGCAGTTTGCGCAGCCCTGCATTGACCCGATAGAGATGCGACGTGCCGCGCCAGTGGGTTTTTGAGATCACCACATGCATGCCGGTTTCCGACAGCTGCTTCTCAAGCGGCTCCACCGTGCCACGCAGCCCCTCGGCCACCACCGCCTCCGCACCGACAAAGAGGTTCATCGCCGCCGCATCCACGCGGCCCTCGGCCACCATGCGCATGCAGTCTCCGGGTGTGTCCGGCTGCAACAGGGTGATCTTTTCCTCGCTGAGCCAGCGGCGATCCGCGCGGTCGAGGTCAAAGGTGTAGAACCCTTTGGGCCGGCAGAGCGTCTTGCCCAGCACATCGGCATCACTGGCATAGACCATATCGCCGCCGGTGCGCGCAAACAGCATGATCGGCACCACCACAAGCGGATCGGAGAAGTGGAACCTGGCACAGCGCTCGTTGTCGGGCGTGGCCTCGCAATCCGGCTTCACCCAGGGGAAGCCCATGTCGAATTCCTTGCCGTCCAGCATCGGAAACAGGTGCTGGCTCCAGTCGTTCTCCCAGGTCACCGCATAGGGCACCGGCGAGGGCGCCAGTTCCAGCGCGGCATTGACCAGTTCGGTGATCATCCCCTGCCCCGGCAGGCTCTGATCGGTGAAGGGCGCGTAGTTGCCCCCGGTCAGCAGGTTCAGCTCTGCGGTGGGTTTGCGCAGCGGCGTGGCGTCCGCCTCCACCGCATCCGGCGGACAGGGGATATGGAGCGTGCGCCCGGGCACCGTCGACGGCCCCACCAATTCGCCCTGGTTGCGGTAGTAGATCAGCGTCCAGCGGTTGCGATCACCGTAATGCGCCTCGGCGATGGTAAAGAGGTTGTCGCCCGGCTGGACCACATATTCGACATCGCAGATCGCCAGCGCGGCAGAGGGGGCCAGGCCGCACAGCAGCGCCAGTCGCCACAGCAGCGGTATCAGAATGCGTTGCATCACCATCCCCCGATCAGAACCCGGCCCAGACACGGGCCAGGTGATCTTCGACGATCTTCTGATAGGAGCCATCCTCGCGGATGCCGCGCAGACCGTCGTTGACGATGGCCAGCAGCTCCTGCGCCTCGGGGTGGGATTTATGCACGACCACATGGTGAGACTGGATCGAGATCGGCTCCGGCACCACCTGGATGCGGTCGGCGATCCCCATTTCCTTCATCTTGTCCCGGCCGGTGAATTCATTCAGCACAACACCGTCGGCGCCGCCTTCGAGCACCAGATCAAAGCAATCTCCGGGCGTGGCCGCCACAACCAGGGTGATCTTCTCCTCGCGCAACCAGTTGCGCCCGTTCTCGTTGAAGATCGAGGTGTCATATCCCTTGGGGCGGCAGATCGACTTGCCGAACAGATCCTCATCGGATGCAAAGCGCACCGGACGGCTGGCATCGGCAAACATCAGCGTCAGGGTCTCAAACAGCGGGTCGGAGAACAGCAGGTTCTTGCAGCGGTAGTTGTCGGGCAGCTCGGTGCAGTTGGGCTTGTACCAGGGAAAGCCCACATCCAGCAGCGCATTGGACAGCAGCGGATCAAAATGCGCCGCCCAGTGATCCACCCAATGGATGGCAAAGCCACGCTCCGGGTTGGCTTCGGTCATCGCTGCATTGACCAGATCGGTGAGCAGACCGCCGTTGTGCAGCTCCTTGCCGGTGAAGGGTTCGAAATCATCCCCGGTGAGCAGGTTGATCTTGTGGCGCACAGCGGCGTTGCCCGCCTCGATCCGGATCGGCTGCGCGGCCACCGGCGTCGCATCCTGCAACGCGCGCCCCCCGGCCAACCCCAGCGGCAGACCATTGACGCAGGCCAGATCCAGCTTCATCCCGACGCGGATCGCGCTGGGTTTCGGGCCGATGGCGTCGATATTGCGATTGTGGATGATGCTCCACATGCCGGCATTCTTGTAGAGCTTGTCGGCGATCACCGAGAGGCTGTCGCCCGGCTGTACGGTATAGACGCCACCACAGGTTTCGGCTGCGGCCCCATGCCCAAGAACAGAGGCCAGCCCCAGCGCGGCGGCTGCGATCAGTGCTTTCATGTATCCCCCCGAAGGATCATTTGTTTTTGTGTTGAAGGTAGGTGTCGTTCGTCCGCGCGCCCGGTCGGGGCGCGCGCGTTGTCAGGACCGTGCCGTTATCGGCATCTATTTCTGGATCAGCAGGCTGAGGATCGTCGCCGTGTCGACGCGCCCGTCGGCCCCGATCAGCCCCTCTGGGACGGTGATCTGCTGGCGTGCATGCGCATCGTTCAGCAATTGGTCGATATAGGCCTCTGATTGCCCCTGCGCGTGGGCGGTCATCACCATCTGATAGAGGGCCGAAACAGAGGCGGTTTCCGCGGCCGTCGCCGGGGCAGCCGGGGCGGCGGCGGGGCTGGCTGCACCACTGCGCAGCGCGGCCAATGTGCCTTGGGTCATCTTGGCGATCAGGTCCTCACCGGCGGCGGTGCTGCCTGCGGCGGCCAGGGCGGAAGATGCCCCTGGGTCCGCAGCACTTTGCGCCCCGCCCTGCCCTGCCGAGGCCGCAGGCAGGGGCTGGCCGTCGGGCGCGTCCGTGGCAGCCGCCACATCGGCATGCGCCTGATCGTTGCCCGTAAAGAGCGTGAACGAGACCAGACCCAGCGCCAGCAGGCTTGCCGCGCCAAGCGCCATCAGGAGCGGCATCCTGCTGCGCCCCGCCGCATAGGCCTCCGGATCCGAAAAGACCGGGGCGACGGGCTCTGGCGCGGACTGCGGGCCTGCGGGTGCCCCCTGCCCTGCGTTGGCCGGCGATGCTGCTGTGGTGGAGGCCGTGGCGCCGCCGGCTGGCTTGCGCTTGAGTGCAACCTTGACGTTGCCCGACGATGACACCGTTTCAATTCTGGTTTGCGCCGGTTTCAGCGGTGTCGCCGGCGTGGGCGCCATGGCCTGTGAAGGGGTGAAACCGGTGGCATGCGCCACGTCAGAGACCTGCTGTTTCCGCTTCAACTGCTGCATGAACACCCCCGATAAAAATATATCGGCGCGCGGAAAGCCACCGATCCAAGACTTGTGAATTGACGTTTACCTTTTGTTAACCATCGACCCGAATCATGTCAACGAATTGTGGATAACCTGAGTCGGCTTCGCCGTTTCCACCGCAAAAACGGGCAACGGCCTGCCCTGAAAACCCGGATTTTAGCGCCGCACGGGGCGCCGCCGTGTCCCTCAGCTCATCCGGTCGCGCTGCAACATCGGGGTCACGCCAAAGGCGGACCGGTAGACACGCGAAAAATGTCCCGGGCTGTCGAAACCACAGGCCATGGCGACCTCGGTGATCGACGCCTCGCTTTGCAGCAGCAGATGGCGGGCGCGTTCGAGGCGCATTTCCATGAAATACTTCTTGGGCGAGGCATTGAGGTATTTGCCGAACAACCGCTCAAGCTGACGCGTGGAAATACCCAGATCGCGGGCAATGACCGTCGGTGAGATCGGCGTTTCGAGGTTGTCGTGCATCACCTGGATGGCCTTGGCCAGATGCTTGTTCCGCATGCCGTTGCGCGATTGCAGCGACACCCGCTGGGCGGCGGTGGCATTGCGCACGGCGTTATAGACCATCTGATCCGCCACCGCGACGGAGAGGTCATAGCCATGGTCCCGTTCGATCAGGTGCAGCATCAGGTCGGCGGTGGCGGTTCCGCCCGAGGCGGTCACATGTCTTTCATCGGCAACAAAGACGTTGCGGACGAGGTTCACCTCCGGGAAGGTTTCCATGAAACTGTCGTGGTAATCCCAATGGATCGCCGTTTGCATGCCTTCCAGAAACCCTGCCTTTGCAAGGATGTAGGCCCCCGAACACAGGGCGCCGATCAGCGTGCCCCGGGCGCGTTCGCGGCGCAGGGTGGCAATGAGCCGACTGGTGTCCTTGTCCTTCATATGGATGCCGGAGAGCACAAACAGCCGGTCACAATCGGGCACCGTCTCAAAGCTGTGGTGCACCAATGTGTGCGAGTCGTTGGAGGCGCGCGCGGTTTCGCCATCCTCCGAGGCGAAGGACCAGCGATAGAGCGGCTTGCCCGCGATCAGATTGGCAATGCGCAAGGGGTCCACGGCGCAGGACAGCGCCATGTGAGTGAAGTCCTCGACGAGGGCAAAAACAAAGTGCTGCGGGGTTGCCATGGTACGACCTCCGGGGCGAGGGATGCCGCGCCCCTCGCAAGGAGCACGGCAAGAGAATTATTGCGCGGCGGCGCGGGCGGCCTCAAGCCAGCTGTCGTAATCAGCCTGATGCGCGGTGATCCACTCGTCTACATGACGGTTGATGTCGTCGGAGCTGTCCTCGCCATCCGCCATCAGCTTGTTCTGGGCGGAGATGTCATTCACGTCGAGCCGGGCCACCTCGAACAGTTTTGCCGCGGCCGGGTTCTCGGCGAGGAAATCATCGGTGGTCAGCACATACATGCTGTCGACCGCAAAGCCGAGGTTCTTGCCGTTGAAGGTGGTTTCCGTCTCGACCCCATCCGGCAGCGAGGTATGCGGCACGTCGAGCCACTCCACATCCTGCCCCGGCACCAGCGCGCCGGAAACCCAATAGGGCGTCCAGGTGTAATAGAGGATCGCATCGCCATTGCCCTTGCGCGCCATGGTGTCGGCGATGATCGCGTTATAGGCGCCCTGATTGTGAGAGACGGTGTCGCGCAGGCCATATTCCGTCAGCTGATGCTCGATGATGCGCTCGCAGCCCCAGCCGGGCACGCAGCCCGCGAGATCCGCCTTGCCGTCACCATCGGCATCGAACCGGGCCGCAACGTCCGGGTCCTGAAGGTCGCCGAGGTTGGTGACGCCCGCATCATAGCTGGCCTTGTCCACCAGATAGCCCTGCAACATGCCCTCGACGAAGGGGCCGACCTTTTCCAGCACGTCATCGCCGCCGGACTCGTTGAAGAACGCCTGATGGAGATTGCCCCAGTGGATCGGGTAGAAATCGCCATCGCCGGTGCCGACCGCGAGGTGAGCGGTCTGGATCTCGGTTTCTAGCGGCTCGGCCACCTCATAGCCGAGGTCCTCCAGCGCGCGGAACAGGATGCGGGACTGGAAATACTCCTCGGCGATCAGGCCGACGACGGGGCGCACGGTGGTGCCGTCGCCGGGCATGTCCTGCGCCAGGGCGGCGGTGCCGAGGAATGTGCTGGCAGCCAGAGCTGCGGTGAGGGTGGATCTGAACATGGTTGTTATCTCCCTGTGTGTTGTTCAGGTTTCGGTTTTCAGATCGCCGGTGGCGGTCTGTTTGGGTTTGGACAGCAGGCGCAGAACCGCGCCGATGGGACCGCCCTGCCACCAGTGACGGTAGCCGCGCTCGCGTCCTGACTGACCCATGCCTTGGGTGATGCGGTCGAGCACGATGGCGAGGATCACAATGCCGAGCCCACCGACGATGGCCTTGCCCGCATCCAGTCGACCCATGGCGCGCAGTACCTCGTTGCCGAGGCCCTTGACGGCGATCATCGAGGCAATCACCACCATCGACAGCGACAGCATGATGGTCTGGTTCACACCGGCGAGGATGGTGGGCGTGGCAAGGGGCAGTTCGACCTTGAACAGCACTTGCGATGGGCTGGCGCCAAAGGCACGCGCCGCCTCCACCACCGAGGGGTTGACGCCACGAATGCCAAGCGAGGTCAGGCGGATCAGCGGCGGCAGCGAGAAGATGATCGTCACGATCACGCCGGACACATTGCCGATCCCGATCAGCATCACCACCGGCACCAGATACACAAAGGCGGGGATGGTCTGCATGGTGTCCAGCACCGGCCGCATCAGCGCCTCGAACCGGTCGTTCTTGCCCGCAAAAATGCCGAGCGGCAGCCCGATGAGAAAGCACAGGATCACCGCCGAGACGACGATCGCCAGCGTGGTCATCGCCAGCTCCCAGGCATTGGGGGCCAGGAACCCGAGGAAGGTGAGGCTGGCCGCCACCAGAATGCCGACACGCGGCCCTGCCGACTGCCAGGCAATCAGCGCCAGGATCACCAGCATCACCAGCGGCGGCACCGCATTGAGCGCGCTGTCGATGCCCACGATCATCTCGTTGAAAAAGCCCTTGATCGGCTGGATCAGGTCGCGATTGGCAATCGCCCACTGCTTGATGCCATCGGTCTTGTCGGCGATGCCGAGGTCGACCGAGGAAAACGGATCGAGGATGTTGAAAGTCTGTTCTTCGGCCATGGGTCTACCCTCCCGTTATTGCGCCGCGCGGGCAGCGTCCGCGCCCCGGGTTTCGCCCTTGATGCCGCGCAGGAGCGCGTTCTTGGTGACAATCCCAAGGGGTTTGCCGTCGACCTTCACCACCACCGGATGCTGGGTCGCGATGGACAGGTTGACGAGATCGTCGAGCGGCTGGTCCGGATGCGCCTCTGGCCAGTCCGCCAGGTCCACCGGACCGCGGCGCTGTTCGTAGGCGGCGACCGGCTCCATGATCTTGCCGGCGGAGATCAGTTCCAGCTTGGAAATGCCGGCGACAAAATCGGCGACATAGTCGTCGGCGGGATTGGTCACGATGTCCTCGGGCGTGCCGACCTGAACCAACTGGCCATCCTTCATGATGGCGATGCGGTCGCCGATGCGGATCGCCTCGTCGAGGTCATGGGTGATGAAGAGCGTGGTCTTTTTCATGTTTGCCGACAGCGCCATGAACTTGTCCTGCAACTGGCGGCGGATCAGCGGATCAAGGGCGGAGAAGGGTTCATCCATCAACAGGATCGAAGGATCGGCGGCGATGGCGCGCGCCAGGCCCACACGCTGCTGCATGCCGCCCGACAGCTCGTCGGGGTATTTCTGATCCCAACCGTTGAGGTCCACCGCATCAATGGCCCGCAGGGCGGTTTCGCGACGGGCACGGGCATCATGGCCCCGCACCTCCTGGCTGAAGGAGACGTTTTCCAGCACCGTGCGATGCGGCATCAGCGCCATATTCTGGAACACCATGCCGATTTTTTCCGCGCGCAGACCCCGCAGATCGCGCGCCGACAGGGCGTTGACGTCCTGCCCTTCGATGAACAATTGCCCCGATGTGGGCTCGATCAGCCGGTTGATATGGCGAATCAAGGTCGATTTGCCGGAGCCCGAAAGCCCCATGATGCAGAAGATCTCGCCCCGGGCGACGGTGAAGCTGGCATCCTGAACGCCCACCACGCAGCCGAATGCATCGCGCACTTCGAGTTTCCCAAGCCCCTGTTCGCGCACAGCTTTCATGGCTTCATCGGCGCGTTTGCCAAAGATCTTCCATAGATTACGGCAGTCGATCACCGCGCTTTCCCCGCTTGGGACCCTGTCTGTCATCACGTTTCTCCGCGTTCGTTATGGCGCACAACACAGCAGATTTTTTTCTTGTGCACAAATTGTATTTTGAATTAGGACAAAGCGCAGGTTCTGATTGAACTCAGACTCGCTTCGATGAATTCTGATGCGATACGAGACCTTCGGATGGAGAAGCCCGGTGAAAGACGCAGCCAAACAGCGCAAATCGACCCTCTATGACACCCTGAAGCAGCAGGTCCTGACCCTGGAGCTGCGGCCCGGGGCGGATCTGGATGAGAGCGACCTGTCGGAACGCTTCGGCCTGTCGCGCACACCGCTGCGCGAGGTGCTGCGGCAATTGGCGGGCGAAGGTTACGTTGATCTGCGCGAGAACCGGGGCGCCCGGGTGACGGAGATGTCCTATACCACCTTGCGCGATTTCTTTCTGGCGGCGCCGATGATCTATGGCGCCATCCTGCGGCTGGCGGCGCAGCATGCAAAACCGGCTCAGATCGCAGATTTGAAGGCCACGCAAGAGGACTTCCGCGCCGCGCTGCGCAGCGGTTCAAGCGCCGAGCGGGCGCTGGCCAACAACCGCTTTCACGAGATCACCGGCGACATGGCGGCGAATGTCTACCTGCTGCCATCGTTCAAGCGGTTGTTGATCGACCACGCCCGTATCGGCATGACCTTCTACCGGCCGCAGACCAATGAAATGGCGGAAAACCTCACCGAGGCCGCCGACCAGCACGACGCCATCATCGCCGCCATTGAGGCGGGCGACGAGGCAACCGCCGCCAAACTGGCCGAGGACCACTGGAACCTGTCGCGCGGCCAGATCGAATTGTTCGTCATGCCAACGGCGCTCGATGTGCCGATGGGGACGTTTAGCCGAAACACATCAGCCTAGAGGACTTCGATGCCCCCCATCTTTCAGTTTCAAGGGATCTATACCCCTGTTGTCACGCCCTATACGGGCGCGGGCGACGTCATTTGGGACGCTTTGGCGGACCAGATCGAATTCCTCGTCGAACAGGGCGTGCATGGGCTGATTTCCGGGGGCTCGACCGGCGAAAACTATGCCCAGACCGTCGAGGAACGGCTGGAGCTGGCGCGCTTTACCAAGGAACGTCTGAACGGGCGGCTGCCGTTGGTGGTGGGCACCGGTGCGATGATGACACCGGATTCGATTGCGCTGGCCGCGGGGGCCAAGGAGATCGGCGCGGACTCGATCCTGCTCGCCAGCCCGCCCTATTCGGTGCCGACGGACCGCGAAAACGCGCTGAATGCGCTGGCGATCGACAAGGCGGCGGATCTGCCGATCATGCTCTACAACTATCCTCACCGCACCGGTACCATGATGGGCGAAGAGTTCCTCGACCGCGTGGGCCGCAGCCGCAATTTCTGCGGCATCAAGGAAAGCTCTGGCGACATCAACCGGGTGCACCTCCTGGCGCGCGACTATCCGCATATTCAGCTGGGCTGTGGCATGGACGATCAGGCGCTGGAGTTCTTTGCCTGGGGCGCGCCCTTCTGGGTCTGCGGCGGGTCAAACTTCCTGCCAGCGGAACACGTGGCGCTGTATAATGCCTGCGTGATCGAAGGCAATTACACCAAGGGCCGTCGGATCATGTCGGCGATGATGCCCCTGATGCGGGTGCTGGAGCAGGGTGGCAAGTTCATCCAGACGATCAAGCACGGCGTCACCCTCAACGGGATCGAGGCGGGCGCGATGCGGGCGCCTCTGACCGGGCTCAACAAGGACGACAAGCGCGCGCTGGAACAGGTTGTGCGCGTGCTGAAAACCACAATTGCCGACATCGTGGCCGAGGGTTAAGAACATGGATCTGCTGACACAAGACGAATACCGCGCCATTGCCGCGACCCTGAACCTGCCAACCGGTGCTTTCATCGACGGCTCCGCGCGTCCGGCGGTCTCGGGCAAGACCTTCACCACCGTGAACCCGGCCACTGGCGCGCCCCTTGCCGAGGTTGCCGCCTGCGCGGCGGAGGATGTGAATTTTGCCGTCGAGAAGGCGCGCGAGGCCTTTGAGGATGGCCGCTGGTCGCGCCTACATCCGTCCGAGCGCAAGGACGTGCTGATCCGGTTCTGCAAGCTTCTGACCCGTAACGCCCGTGAACTGGCGGTGATGGAGAGCCTCGACAGCGGCAAGACCATCTTTGACTGCGAAACGGTGGATGTGCCGGAAACCATCCATTGCCTGAAATGGCACGCCGAGGCGATCGACAAGATCTACGATCAGGTCGCCCCGGCCTCCGACGATCATATCGCCATGGTGGTGCGCGAGCCCATTGGTGTGGTCGGGCTGGTGCTGCCCTGGAACTTCCCCCTGCTGATGCTGGCGTGGAAAATCGGCCCGGCGCTGGCAGCGGGGTGCTCGCTGGTGGTGAAACCGGCCAAGGAAACCACGCTGACCGCCCTGCGCGTTGCGGAACTGGCGCATGAGGCCGGCGTGCCCCGCGGCGTCTTCAACGTGGTGCCCGGCGGCGGCGCGGATGTGGGCGAGGTGATCGGCCGCCATATGGACATCGACATGGTGTCCTTCACCGGCTCCACCGTGACCGGCAAGCGGTTCCTCAGCTATTCCGCCGAGAGCAACGCCAAGGAGGTGGTGCTGGAGATGGGCGGCAAGAACCCCGCCATTGTCATGGACGACGCCGAGAACCTCGACCGGGTGGCGCAGCATCTGGTGCAGGGTGCGTTCTGGAACATGGGCGAGAATTGCTCGGCCTCGTCGCGGCTGATCGTGCATAAATCGGTCAAGGCAGACCTGCTGGACCGCATTGCCCACCACGCCAAGGCCTGGAACGTCGGCGATCCGCTGGACCCCGAAACCCGCATGGGCGCACTGGTGTCCAAGGCGCATTTCGACAAGGTGTGCAGCTATCTGGAACAGGCCGATGACGTGGTGATCGGCGGCAAATCCCATGATGGCGCCTTTGTTGAGGCGACCGTGGTCAATGTCGCCGGCAATGACGCTGTGCTGGCGCAGGAAGAGATCTTTGGCCCGGTCCTGAGCGTGATCGAGGTTACCGGCTTTGACGAGGCCATCCGCATCGCCAATGACACCGAATACGGGCTCTGCGCGTCGATCTTCACCGCCAATGCCAAACGCGCCATTCGCGGCGCGCGTAGCCTGCGGGCGGGCACTGTGACGGTGAACAGCTTTGGCGAGGGGGACATCTCCACACCCTTTGGCGGCTACAAGCAGTCGGGGTTTGGCGGGCGCGACAACTCTGTGCACGCGCATGACCAATATACCCAGCTGAAAACCATCTGGATCGACCTCGCCGACGACGCGGATGAGGCCGTGTCTTGACGGCCTATGCGGCCAAACGACTGCCGGTCCATGAGGGGCCGGCAGCCTGGAACAGCATCCTCGGCCCGCAAGCGGCCCCTCAGCCACTGAACGAGGACACGACGGCAGATTTTGTCGTGGTGGGCGCTGGGTTTGCAGGGCTTTCCGCAGCGCGACGGCTGATGCAACTACACCCCACGGCACGTGTGGTGGTGCTGGAGGCGGGGCGGCTGGCCGAAGGGTCGGCCGGGCGCAACTCCGGCTTTATGATCGACCTGCCACATGATCTGGCCTCGGACGATTACGCAGGCGCTGGCGACGATCGCAGGATGATCGGCCTCAACCGGCAAGCGATCGGCTTTGCCGGGGCAGCCGTTGATGAGTATCAGATCAACCCGGACTATTTTGACCGCGCGGGCAAGGTGAATGGCGCGGCCAGCCCGGAGGCTGCGCGCCACAACCAGAGCTATGCGGCACATCTTGCGTCGCTCGGCGAGGTCAGCGAGATGCTGGATGCGCAGGCAATGCAGGAGCTGACCGGCTCTGCGCACTACATCAGCGGGCTTTATACGGCGGGCACGGTGATGCTGCAGCCCGCAGGCTACATCCGCGGCTTGGCGGCAGGTTTACAGCGGGCAGGCGTGCGGGTTTGCGAAAACTCCCCCGTAACCGGGTTTGTCCGCACTGGGTCCGACTGGGTGGTCAAGACCCAGGCCGCGCAGGTGACCACGCCGCGTGTGATCCTGACCGTGAATGGCCATCTGGAGAGTTTTGGCTTTGAGAAGGGGCGGCTGATGCAGCTCTTCCTCTATGCGGTGATGACACCGGAGCTGGACGCCGATGCGCTTGCGCGACTGGGGGGGGCATCGCGCTGGGGCATCACGCCGTCGGACCCGATGGGCACCACCATGCGCCGGATCGACAGCGGACAGGGCGGCAACCGCATCGTGACCCGCACCTGCGCCACCCTGTTGCCCAATACACGTCCCTCTGCGCGAGAGATGGCCCGTGCCGCGCGGGTGATGCAGCGCAAATTCGATCAGCGTTTTCCACAGCTTGCGGGCATGAAGATGCAGCATGCCTGGGCCGGGCACCTGTGCCTCAGCCTCAATGGAGTGAGCGTGACACGGCAGCTGGAGGAAGGCGTGTTTTCCGGCTGCGTGCAGAATGGGCTTGGCACGGCGCGCGGCACCCTCACCGGTATTGCCGCGGCGGAACTGGCGGCGGGTGAGAGCAGCGAAATCTCACGCCACTTCAGCGCCGAGGCCCGCCCGAAACTGCTGCCACCGCAGCCCCTCCAGCAGATCGGCGCCAATGCGGTGCTGCGGTGGAAGGAATGGCGCGCCCGCGCGGAGTGACCCCTTCGTCTTGATACCTCGGCCCGAGCGGTCGCACTGCGGCCGCTCATTTTTGCTGACAGACGCAAAAAAGCCCGCCCCTTGTGTCAAAGGGCGGGCAAGGTGCTCCGGAGAGAGGAATTAATACGTCTGGTTCAGCTCGTCCGCCGCCGGGATCTCGCGCTCGCGGCGCGCGATATAGGCGAGGAGTTCCTCGTTCTTGGCCTCGTCGAGTTTGGGTTCCTGATATTCCGACAGCAGTTTCTTGGCGCGGGTGAGCGCCCGTTCGGTGATCTCGACACCGCCCTCGGCCTGCCACTGCTCGATGGAGTTGTTGTCAAACATCTCCGGCATGAAGAAGGCGGACTGGAAATTCTCCTGCGTGTGCGGATGGCCGAGGTAGTGACCGCCGGGGCCGACATCCGGCACCGCCGCGACCGCCTGATCGAAGTCGTCCCAGCGCGGCCCCGACGCCATGCGGTGTCCCATGGCGCATTGCTCCGCATCGACGATGAATTTCGCCACCGAGCAATGCATCCCCGCCTCGTTCCAGCCCGCAGAGTGCCAGATGTAGTTGGCGCCCGCGTGCAGCACCGCCGAAAGGGTCGTGGCGCTCTCATACCCGGCCTGCGCGTCAAAGGTCTTGGCGCCGCCGAGCGTGTTCGAAGTCCGCCACGGCACCCCGTAGTAGCGTGCCATCTGGCCGATCATGAAGTTCATCAGCGAAATCTCAGGCGTCCCCGCCATCGGCGCGCCGGACTTCATGCTGACGGTGGACAGGTAGTGACCATAGATCGCGGGCGCGCCCTTGCGGATCACCTGCGTATAAGCCAGCGCCGAAAGCGCTTCGGCATTGAGCTGCGCCACCGCCGCCGGGACCGAGGCGGGCGTATTGGCGCCGCCCAGCACGAAGGGCGAGCACAGCACCGGCTGCTTGCGCTTGCAGAAGGCCCGCATGGCGCCCAGCATGGTTTCATCCCACACCAATGGCGAATTGCCGTTGCAATTGCCGGTGGTGACCGGGTGCTCCTCCAGGAAGTCCTCACCAAAGAGGATCGCGCACATCTCCATCACGTCTTCGGCGTTCTTCGGGCTGGTGGTCATGCCCATGAACATCTTGTCGGAGTGTTTCATCGACGAATAGGTGATGCGCAGGTGGCGTTGGCTGATCGGGTGGTCATAGGGTTCCACGATGTGGTGGGCCGAGGAATGCAGCCCGGGCAGCATGTGGCTGAGTTTGTGGAACATCGCCAGATCGTCGAGCGTCGGGTTGCGGCGCTCATCGTCGAGGTCGCGCAGGAAGGGCGCGCCGGTCATCGGCACAAAGACCGAGTGCTTGCCGCCAAGACGCAGGTTATTGGCCGGATTGCGGGCGTGGTAGGTGAACTCCGACGGGATCGAGGCGATCAGCTCGCGCACAAGCCCCCGATCCAGGTAAACCATCTCGCCTTCGACCTTGGCACCGACCCGTTTCCAATCGGCCAGCGCAATGTCGTCGCGAAACTGCACGCCAACGTTTTCGAGGATGTCCATCGACGCCGCGTCGATCTTTTCGACCTGCGCGCCGTCCATCACCTCGCACCACGGAATGGCGCGGGTCAATCCGGGCAGCATGGTGAAATCGCTGGCGGTGCGCAGGCTGCGGCGGGCGGAACGGCCACCGGAGCGGCTGCGGGAGCGGGGCAGGGTTTCGGTCATCGCGGGATCTCCTTTGATGACAGTTTTGCGACTCCGGCCGCCAGGCGCCTGTAGGATTCCGAAACATGCTTGCAGGAAACGACCCCCGCCGACACGGCACCGCATTGCCGATCTCATCGATCAGCCCCCGGCGCCCCCCAACAAAAAGAGGGGCCCGCCCTCAAAGGCAGGCGCCCGCACACCAGCGTCCCCGAAGGTTAAAGCCTATTCCGCAGCGATCAGGCTGCGGCCCGTCAGCCCGCGCATCAGGTGGTCGGCGTACCAGTCGGTGAATTGGATCACGCCGCCCTCGTGGGTCTTTGAATAGGGGCCGGGGCGGTAGGCGGGTGTGTTGATGCCCCGCTGATTGTCCTCGACCACCTGCCGGTCCTCGTCATTGGTATGCACCCAGACCTCTGTCAGCCGTCGCAGGTCGTAATCCTGCCCTTCGACCGCATCCTTGTGCACCAGCCATTTGGTTGTCACCTCGGTCTCGGTCGGGCTGATCGGAGTCACCCGGAACACGATGCTGTGGTCCGACAGGTAGTGGTTCCAGGTCGTGGGATAGTGAAACTGCAGCAGCGACCCGGCGTCCTTGAACGGGAGGGTCGAATTTGGCCGGCTCACCGCGACCTTGCCATCCATTGTGTAGCTTTCCGCCGTTCCCAGCAGTGCAGTGCGCACAAACCGCCACTCCCCGGCCTTGGAAATCTTGAACGCGGAGGGCGCCCCCACCGCTTCGCAGCGGGCCACGTGCTTGTCCTGCAGGGCCGGATCCTCACCATCGAGGTCGTTGCCGATGGCATTGGGGTCTTCGGGAAAGGTGCGGCACAACGCGGGGTGATTGCCCGCACAATGATAACATTCGCGATTGTTCTCCCAGACCAGCTTCCAGTTGCCTTTCTCGATGATCGTGCTTTCAAAGGCGACTTTGGAATTCTCGATATCATGCGGCGCGAGGTAGCGGTCCATCTCGGCGGCAAAGACGGAAATGTCGGGGGCTTCATCCGCCAGGCAGATATAGATCAACCCCTTGATATTGCGGCAGTGCACCGGCCGCAGCCCGTGTTCGGACGCGTCGAAATCCGCCCCCATGTCCCGCGCCCACAAGAGCGCGCCGTTCAGCTCGTAGGTCCATTGGTGATAGGGGCACACCAGCTTGGGCGCGCTGCCCTTCTTGGCCTTGCACACAACCGAGCCCCGGTGGCGGCAGGCGTTGTGGAAGGCGCGCACTTCGCCATCGGCACCGCGCACGATGATGACATCATAGGCACCGACCTGATGGGTCACGAAATTGCCCGTCTTCGGAATTTCACAGGCGGGAATGGCAAACAGCCACTCGCGGTAGAAAATCTGGCGCAGATCAAGATCCAGCGCTCCCGGATCGGTATAGAAGGCCTGTTCCAGGGAGTAGTTTTTCTGGCGGGCTGCCAGTTTGACCAGGATGTCGCTGTCGTGAAGCATGAGCTTCTCTCCTTTGCCGCACCCGCGCAGCGGATTGGCGTGGAGGCGAGGCGCGCGACCGCGGCGGCAGCGGCCTGCCTGCGATCACAGTCCCCCGCCTGCGGTTGACGTTTTCACGGCAAGGCCGGAACGGCGCGCGTAACGCCGCTGTGGCGACGGGACGGGTTCCGGGCTGTCGCCAGCGCCCCGGCCCACCGCCTTGGCACACGCGGCCTTGCTCTGATCGCAATAATCCGCGGCCGGGGTGGCGCGCGGAGAGGATTCCGACGCGGAGGCAACAAAAACAGACCTCTTGCCGATTGCCCTGCGATCAGGCTGGGTCTGGTGGATGCAGCGGCGTTCGCCGGTCTGGCTAGGAGTGCCCTGTTGGCGGCTCTTCTGCGCCCGGTTTTGCAAGCGCCCTTGGCGAATAGGCGCAGCGGTCGGGCTTGATATCCAGCAGCGGCGTGCCGTCGAGACAATCAAGGCCGCGCACGACCACCTCGCAGCCGTCGATCCGCAGCAGCTGGACAAGCGCTGTTCCGATCAGATTCGGACGCACCGGAGACCGCAGGGAAAACGTGCCCGTGGTCACACCGTCCAACCGCGGGGATTGTGTCACCAGATCCCGGCGGCTCTGATCGAGCCAATAGAGCACCTCGATGCGCGCATAGGCCTCCAGCCCCGCCAGCGCAGGCGCCCAGACCGGATCGAGGCAGAGACGGCACTCGGGCCCCTCTACGCTGCCCTGGCGCGGGCACTGGCTGCGATCCCTCCACGGCGTGCGAATCCGGCCGATGAATCGCAACTGCGCGTCATCGGGAGGCGTCAGCTGCACCACGATCTCGTTTGGCCGGATATTGGGAGGGGTCATTTTGTCCGTCTTTCGTAAATTATGCAGTCATTTGCAATCCAAATTGTCCCAGATGTCGCCTCAAAGGCCCCGGATGCCGATGGCAGGCTTGCATATGCGTGAAATCCGCCCCTAGGCTCGACACTGAAAGAAACGCAAAGGCCGGAAATTTTGCAAGGTATCGGAGAAGCGGTCTCGCTGGCGATCCAGCTGGTGATAACAGGAAACGCCGATCTGTTCGAGATCGTCGCCCTGTCCTTGCGCGTCAGCCTCAGCGCCACCTTCTTTGCCTGCCTCATCGGCCTGCCCCTCGGGGCCCTGGTGGCGATCAGCCGCTTTCCCGGGCGCGGCGCCGTGCTGGTGCTGATGAACGCGCTGATGGGGTTGCCGCCGGTGGTGGTCGGGCTTCTGGTCTACCTGCACCTGTCCCGCTCCGGTCCGCTTGGGTTTCTGGGTCTTCTGTATACGCCCAGCGCCATGATCATTGCCCAGACCATCCTGATTGCGCCGATCGTGGCGGCGCTGTCGCGACAGGTTCTGGAAGACCTGCATGGCGAATACGCCGAGCAGTTCCGCTCGCTGTGCCTGACCCGGGGGCAGACGGTGTCGGCGCTGCTTTGGGATGCGCGGTATTCGCTGCTGACGGTGAGCCTTGCAGGGTTCGGACGCGCGGTGGCCGAGGTTGGTGCGGTGATCATCGTCGGAGGCAACATCGACCACCTGACCCGGGTGATGACCACGGCGATTGCCCTTGAAACCTCCAAGGGCGATCTGGCGCTGGCGCTGGCCCTTGGCCTCGTGCTGCTGGTGATTGCCCTTGGCGTCAACGCCGCCGTGCAAAGCCTGCGCATGAGCGCCCGGAGACACGCCTATGTCTAGTATCGACACCGCCGCCCTGCTCCGCCCCCAGGCGTTGCCCGAAGCGCGCTATGCCAATCTGCTGCCGCTGCGGGTGCGCGGGCTGGAGCTGTCCTGTGGCGGCACCCCCGTCCTGACCGGGCTGGATCTTGACCTGTCCCCGCATGGATGCACCGCGATCATGGGACCAAACGGAGCCGGCAAAAGCCTGCTTCTGAAGGTACTGCACGGGCTTCTGACCCCAACGGCGGGGGAGGTCTCCTGGGGCAGCCAGCCGCCCGCCGCGGTCACCGCGCGACAGGCGCTGGTGTTCCAGAAGCCGGTGCTGCTGCGCCGGTCCGTGGCGGCCAATATCGACTTTGTCCTGAAGGCCCGGGGCAAGCCGCGGCAGGCCCGTGATGCGCTTCTGGATCGGGTCGGACTGCTGCACAAAGCCCGCGCGCCCGCCCGCCGCCTGTCCGGCGGCGAGGCGCAGCGGCTGGCGCTGGCCCGCGCCCTGGCAACCGACCCCGAAGTCCTGTTCCTCGACGAGGCCACGGCCAGCCTCGACCCCAGCTCGGTTCAGGTGATCGAAACAATCGTGCAGGACGCCTGTGCCCGGGGCATCCGGGTGATCTGCGTCACCCATGACAGCGGCCAGGCCCGCCGTATCGCGGATGACGTCGTGTTCCTGCACGGCGGGCGGGTGGCAGAGCATAGTCCGGCGGAACGCTTTTTCTCGGCGCCGCAGTCGCCTGCTGCGCGCGCCTACCTCGATGGACGTCTTGTCCTTTAATACCCCTCGACTGGAGATTTAAATATGAAGCTAAGCCACACATTTGGTGCGAGCCTCGCTGCGCTCACGATTGCCACCAGCGCCCTGGCCTCGGAGCAATCCATTATCGTGCAATCGACCACCTCGACCGCGAATTCGGGGCTCTACGATTATCTGCTGCCGCTGTTTCAGGACAAGACCGGCATCCAGGTCAACGTCGTTGCGGTCGGCACCGGACAGGCGATCCGGAATGCCCAGAACTGCGACGGTGACGTGCTGCTGGTCCACGCCAAACCCGCCGAGGAGAAATTCGTCGAGGCAGGCTTTGGCGTGACGCGTACCGACCTGATGTATAATGACTTTGTCGTCGTGGGGCCGACCGGCGACCCGGCGCAGGTCGGGGGCCTGACCGATGTGCAGGAGGCGCTCGGCAAGATTGCGCAAGCCGGTGCGCTCTTTGCCTCGCGCGGGGATGATTCCGGCACCCACAAGAAAGAGGTGGCGCTCTGGGCAGAGACCGGCGTCGATCCCACCGCGGCCTCGGGCGACTGGTATCGCGAGACCGGATCCGGCATGGGCGCGACCCTCAACGCGGGCATCGGCATGGGCGCCTATGTCATGACCGACCGGGCCACCTGGATCAGCTTTGCCAACAAGCAGGACTATGAGATCAAGGTTCAGGGCGACGAAGATCTGTTCAACCAATACGGCGTGATCCCCGTCGATCCGGGCAAGTGCCCCTCGGTCCAGATCGAGGCGGCGCAGACCTTTGCCGATTGGCTGACCTCGCAAGAGGGCCAATCCGCCATCGCGGCCTATAAGGTCGACGATCAGCAACTGTTCTTCCCCAACGCACCGAAGAACTGATAGAGTCTGCGGGGCGCGCCATTCAGGGCCGCCCCATCAGACTGTGACATGACCGACTTCGATTTTCCCGACCACGCCTACCTGACCGTCCCGGAACTGGCGGACCTTCTGCGCCTGAAGGAACGCAAGATCTATGACCTCGCCGCTTCCGGTGAAGTGCCCTGTTCCCGCGCGACCGGCAAATTGCTGTTTCCGGCCGAGGAGATCCGCGCCTGGCTTGATCGGGCCAAATCCGGCGGCACCGCGCCGCCAGCAGAGCGCCCGCAGATCCTGCTGGGCAGTCATGATCCGCTCCTGGATTGGGCGGTGCGCCAGTCCCGCTCCGGCCTTGCCAGCTATTTCGACGGCTCAATGGACGGGCTGGAGCGCTTTGCCGGCGGTGATGGCATCGCCACCGGCCTGCATCTGCGCGACAGCAAGACCGGACAGTGGAATGTTCCCGCCGTTCAGCGCAGCGTGGCCAGCCAGAACGCCACCCTCGTGCATTTTGCCAGCCGACGGCGCGGCCTCGTCTACCGGGACGGTGTCGGAGATCTGAGCAGCCTGCGCGACATCCAGAAACTGCGTCTTGCGCCGCGGCAACCGGGCTCCGGGACCGACCAGCTGTTTCGCGACCTGGCAGAACAGGCCGACCTCGACCCGAGCCAAATCCCCACGGCGGACATCGCGCGGTCCGAAGACGAAGCGGTGGAGGCCCTGCGCCGGGGAGACGCGGATGTGACCTTTGGCCTCGAAGCGGTGGCGCAGAGCTACGGCCTGCGGTTCGCGCCTATCGTGCAGGAAGAATTTGCCCTTCTGGTGGATCGCAAGGCCTGGTTCGAACCGGCCTTCCAGAGCTTTCTCGCCTTCTGCCGCACAGACGCCTTTGCCCAGCGGGCAGCCACCACAAAAGGTTATGATGTCAGCCGGTTTGGCATCGTGCTCTGGAACGCCTGAGACCATCCCGATCCGCAAAACGCCGTTCCTGTTCCCTGCCTGAAGATTGATCGGCAGCCGCTTTTGCGCGGCTCTGCGCACCGCCGTGCGCTCCCGGATACTTGACTCTTTTATAAGGTTTTAATAGCGGCAGTCCTACCGAGCATATCCGCCAGGCACAAAAAACAAAACCAGCGGAATCGGGACAATGCACCTGCGGACAACACCTGTATCCATCCTGGCCTTGATGGCGGCCCTGCCCGCCGCGGCTCAGGTGATCGAACTTCAACCCATCCACGTCACCGACGGCGACACCCAGGCCTTTTTCGGCGACAGCGTTGCCACGGAAACCGGCACCGTCGCCAAGACCGGTGACGCGATCATCGAAACGCCGCGCGCGGTTCATATCGTGACGGCACAACAGATCGCGGAACGGGGCGCCACCAACGTGGAGCAGGCGCTTCAGTATGCCTCGGGCATCACCGCCGGGCAGTGGGGGCTGGACAATCGCTCCGACTGGTCGCTGGTGCGGGGCTTTGCGCCCACCACCCTGCATGACGGTCTGAACGCGCGTTACGGCTATTACAATGACACCAAGCCCGAACCTTTTCTGCTGAACAGTGTCGAAGTCCTCAAGGGGCCGGTGTCCGGTCTCTATGGCAGCGGGTCGGTCGGCGGCGTGGTCAATACCACCTCGAAAACCGCCGCGCAGGACAGCGACAACCTCTGGCAGCTCTCTGTCGGCTCCAACCAGCGGGCGCAGATCGCCGGTGACGTCAGCGGCACGCTGAACCCATCCGGCACCCTGCGGTATCGCCTTGTCGGTCTGCTGCGCAATGCGGAGACCCCGGTCGACTTCTCCCAGGATGACTCGCTTGCCTTTGCCCCCTCGATCACCTGGCGCCCGAATGACGACACCGAACTGACCGTCCTGGCCAACTATCAGAAAACCGATGGCAGCCCGCTGATCCAGTTCGCCTCGCTCTATGGCACGCTGGAACCGGCAACCGGCTTTGGCAACGGCACGTTCTTTGATGACAGCCTGTTTGTCGGCGAGCCGGGGTTTGACACCTTCGAGAGCGAACAGCGCGGCATCACCGCCATGTTCCGGCACCGTTTCAACGATGTCTGGAGCATGAATGCAAACGCCCGCTATCTGGAAGGCGAGGCGCTCTATCAGCACGCCTGGTGGGCCTTCGACAATGTCACCACTGGCCGTTACAACCCCGACGGCACCATCAACCGCACCTTCTATCGCGCCGAAAACGAGATGAAGACCGCGGCACTCGACGCCTATGCCACCGCCCGGTACACGCTGGGGCGCGTGAACATGCGCAGCATCATCGGCGCGAGCTATTCGCGCGGCTACTATGACAGCGATACCGGATACGGTGCCCAGGTCGCCCCCATCGATCCGTTCAACCCGACCTATGCGGGGTATCCCGACATCACCGTGACCGACAGCGATGGCACCGCGATCACGGAATGGGGGGTCTACCTGCAGAACCGGGCCGTCGTGGATGACCGCCTGTTCGTCGACTTCGGGCTGCGCTACGGCCACATCGAGACCGGCGCCAGCACCGGCAGCTTTGGCGCCACATCGGTGGCCGCAGACGACAGCGCCTGGACCGGCAACATCGCCATGCTCTACCGGTTCGACAACGGTATCGCACCCTATGTCAGCTATTCTGAAAGCTTCCGCCAGGACGAGGTCGGCACCGATGTCAACGGCACGCCGTTCGAGCCGACCGAGGGCACGCAGTATGAAATCGGTGTGAAATACCAGCCCGCCGGGAGTGATACCCTCTTTGTCGCGTCGGTGTTCGATCTGACCAAATCCAACATGACCGTCTCCGATCCGGCCAACCCCGGGTTCTCGATCCAGACCGGCGAGGCGACGTCGCGGGGGCTGGAGCTGGAGCTGTTCCACCGGCTTGGCGATGTCAGCTTTGATGCGGCCTATACCTATCTCGATACCGAGAATTCCAGCGGTGCGCAGATCGCGCAGGTGCCGGAGAACGCGGCCTCGCTCTGGGTCAACTACGAACCGACCGCCGGTCAGCTGCAAGGCTGGAAATTCGGCGCGGGCGTGCGCTACACCGGTGCGTCCTGGGGCGGCAGCGATACCTACGAGACCCCGTCCTACACCCTATATGATGCGGCGGTCACCTATTCCCGCGACAACTGGCAGGTGGCATTGAACGTGCAGAACCTGCTGGACGAGAGCTACGTGACCACCTGCCAGTCCGGCGCGTGCTACCTCGGCGAGGGCCGCAACGTCGCGCTGACGCTCACATCAAAGTTCTGATCCGAACCTTCCCCGGACCCTCCGCCAGGGTCCGGGGGCTTGCTTTACCCTCCCAGTACGGAAAGGCGTCTCATGCGCCAGATATTGCTCCTGGTTGCCCTCTGCACCGCCGCCCTGCTGCCGCAACAGGGCGCAGCGCAGAGCTTTCCGGTGGAGATCGACCATATCTACGGCACCGCTCGGATCGAGGCACGGCCAGAGCGCGTGGTGTCGCTGAGCTTCATCGGGCATGATTTCCTTCTGTCGCTCGGCGTGGTGCCGGTGGCATTGCGCAAATGGTACGGCCCGCACGCCTTCGGCGTCTGGCCCTGGGCGCAAGAGGCGCTTGGCAACGGCACGCCCGTGGTCATGCAGGGGGAGATTGACATCGAGGCCATCGCCGCCCTGGAGCCCGATCTGATCGTCGGTCAATGGTCCGGCATGACCCGTCGCGAGTATGCGCTGCTGTCGCAGATTGCCCCCACCGTCGCCCCGGCCCCCGGTGCCGGAGACTACAGCATGTCCTGGCAGCAGATGCTGCTGCGCCTTGGTCAGGCCACCGGCCATGCGACACGGGCGCAGTCGATCATCGCCCGCTTCGATCAGCGGTTGGCGGACCTGCGCGCGGCCCATCCCGAGTGGCAGGGCGCGACCGGCATCATGGTCTGGGCCGGCACCACCGGCGCTTATACCGGCCATGACATCCGCGGCAAATTCCTCGGCGATCTCGGGTTTGTCATCCCGCCGGCGATCCAGCAGCGCAGCAGCCTCGACCTGGCCTATTTCAAGGTCCCGGACGAGGATCTGTCGCCCATCGACGCCGATGTTCTGATCTGGCTCGACAGCGGCGCATCGGTGGATCGGTTGAACCGCCTGCCCCTGCGCCGCTTCATGCGGGCCAATCTTGAAGGCCGCGAAATCTACTCGGACCTGATGCTCTCGGCGGCGCTGTCGCATTCCAGCCCGCTGAGCATTTCCTATGCGCTCGACCGGCTGGTTCCGCTGCTCGAACAGGCCATGGATGGCGATCCCGCCACCGAAGTCACCTCCTCGCGCGCGGCGGGTATCCTGACCGGAGGGCCGGCAGATGACCGCTGAGACCACCCTGCCCCGCCTGTCCGGGCGCCCCGCGCACCGGCTGACCTGGCTGGCGGTCGGCCTTGGCGTCCTGGGCCTGACAGCGCTGCTGGCGCTGCGGCTGGGGGTGCGCCCGCTGGGCTGGTCGGATCTGTGGCAGGCCCTCACCGCCTTTGACCCCGATCAGCCGGATCATATCGTGATCTGGCAGCTGCGCATGCCCCGGATGGTGGCCGCGCTGCTGTGCGGGGCCAGCCTTGGCGTTGCGGGGGCATTGATGCAGGCCCTGACCCGCAACCCGCTGGCCGATCCGGGGCTGCTCGGGGTCAATGCGGGGGCTGCGCTCGCCGTGGTGCTGAGCACCTTCGTGCTGCGCATCACCGACCCGGCGCAGTTTGTCTGGGCCGCGCTGGCCGGGGCGGCGCTGGCCTCGGTGCTGGTGTTCCTGCTGGGCGGCAATGCACCGTCGCGCACCGGGCGCCTGATCCTTGCGGGGGCGGCCGTCAGCGCCCTGTTCTATGCCCTGACCCGCGGCGTGCTGCTCATCAGCCGCGCGTCACTGGAGGTCTACCGGGTCTGGATTCTGGGCGGGTTCGACAATGCCACCCTCGACATGGTCTCGGCGCTCCTGCCCTTCATCATCGTGGGGCTGCTGCTGGCCTTTGTCGCCGGCTTCAGCCTCAACGCGCTGCAACTGGGCGAGAGCACCGCGCAGGGGCTTGGCGTGCGTGTCGGCCTGTTGCAACTGCTGACCGGGGGCGCGATCGTCGTCCTGTGTGGCGCAACCGTGGCCATGGCCGGACCGATCGCCTTTATCGGGTTGATCGTGCCGCATCTGGCCCGTGCAAGCGCTCCCGCCGACATGCGCTGGCTGTCGCTCTATAGCGCGGTCTATGGCGCGACGCTGATGGGTCTTGCGGATCTGATCGCGCGCGCACCGCTGTTTGGCGGCGTGATGCAGGCAGGCGTGATGTCCGCCATTCTCGGCGGTCCGGTGCTGATCTGGCTGGTCCGCAGCAGAGGAGCACGGAAGCTATGAGCTACACGTTTCGACTTCATCGCCTGTCCCTGCAGATCCACCGGCGCAACCTGCTGGTGGGGCTGGGGCTGACGCTGGCGGTTGTCACCTTTGCGCTGGCGGCCCTTCGGATCGGCAGCTTTCCGGTCGCTGCGCAGGATCTGTGGTCCGCGCTCCGGGGCGAGATCGGCGAGATCCCGACCATGATCCTGCTCGACCATCGCCTGCCGCGCATCCTGGTTGCCATTGGCGCCGGGGCGGCCTTTGGCCTGTCCGGCGCGATCTTCCAGTCGATGTTGCGCAACCCCATGGCCTCGCCCGATGTGATCGGGTTCAACGCGGGCGCCAGCTGCGGCGCGGTGCTGGCGATCCTGGTCTTCGGCACCGTGCGTTTTGTACTGCCCTGGGCGCTGGCCGGCGGCCTGCTGACGGCGGCCCTGGTGCTGGCGCTGGCCTGGGACGGGCGGCGCGGAACGGGGCTCGATCCCTATCGGCTGATCCTTGTCGGCATCGGCGCCAGCCTGACGCTGGGGGCCACAAGCGACCTGTTGCTGAGCATGACGGACGAACAGCGCGCCGCCGACATGGCGCAATGGCTGACCGGAACCCTGAACGCCCGCAGCCTCGGCAACGCGGCGCTGATCTGGGGCGGTCTGGCGCTGCTGATGCCTGCGCTCGCCTGGCTGCACTTCCCCCTCGCGCGGCTGACCATGGACGATGACATTGCCCAGGGATTTGGTCTGGGGCTGGCGCGCCAGCGGCTGCTCCTGACCGCCACCGGCGTTCTGCTGGCCGCGCTGGCCGTCAGCGTTGCCGGTCCGCTGCCCTTTGTCGCCTTTGTCGCCGGTCCGGTGGCCCGTCGCCTGATCGGAACCGGCGCGCCCGCATTGATGGCGGCCGCCCTTGTTGGCGCGCTGGTCACCCTTGGCGCCGACACCGCCGCACGGATGGTGCCGATGGTGCAATTGCCCGCCGGGGTCTTTACCGCCGTGATCGGCGCCCCTGTCCTCATGTGGCTGCTTGTCGCCCAGTTTCGCAAAGGAGCCCTCTAGATCATGACCGCTGCCTATCGCCTCGCGGCCCGGGACCTCAGCGTCCGTTTCCAGCGCACCACCGTGCTTGACCGCCTCTCGATCGGGCTGCCCGATGGGGTGGTGACCGCAATCGTCGGACCAAATGCCTGCGGCAAATCCACCCTGTTGCGCAGCCTGGCGCGGTTGCAGAAAGCCAGCGCAGGACAGGTGATCCTCGACGGCCAGAGCATCGCCGCCCAGAACAGCCGCTCCGTGGCGCGCAGGCTGGCGATCCTGTCCCAGTCTCCGGTTGCGCCGGAGGGTCTGACCATACGCGACCTGGTCCTGCGCGGGCGCACGCCGCATCAATCCGCCTGGCGCCAATACTCCGTCGAGGATGCCGCAGCGGTCTCCGCGGCGCTCACGGCAACCGGGCTGGACGGGCTTGAGGATCGCGTGCTTGACACGTTGTCGGGCGGTCAGCGCCAGCGGGCCTGGATCGCCATGGCGCTGGCCCAGGACACGCAGCTGCTGTTGCTGGACGAGCCGACCACTTTCCTCGACCTGCCGCATCAGATCGAGCTGCTCGAACTGGTGCGCAACCTGAACCGGCAAACCGGGCGCACCGTGGCCATGGTGCTGCACGACATCAATCTCGCGGCGCGGTATTGCGATCACGTGATCGCGCTGCGCAATGGCGCGGTCCACAGCGAGGGCCCGGCGCGCGAGGTCGTCACCGAAGCTATGATGCAGGAGGTGTTCGACCTGCCCTGCACGATCATCGCCGACCCCAATCACGGCACTCCTCACGTCATCCCAACCTGAAAAGGGTAGAACATGTCCCTGTTAGACCACTTTGACTTTCACGCCCAGACAGCCTTGCCCGGGCTGCCCTTTGACGCCCTGCACGCAGACATCCGCAACCGCGCCCGCGAGCACGACCTGCCGGTCGTTGTCGATACCGCGGAAGAGATCCAGATCGAAACCGTCTATGGCAACTACAGTTTTCAGCGGCAGGCCACGGAGACGATCGCGGTGATCGGCGCCTCCCGTGCCGACTGGCTCTTCACCCTGAAAGACAGCCTGAGCGACACCATCGCGCAGTTGGTGCCGGATGTTGCCGCCGCCATCCGCTGGTCCGATGCGCAGGAGCAAGCGGGCAAACTGCCGCCGAATTTCCAGTTCATCACCATTCGCGCGGTCACCCGCGTGCCCGGCCATTTCCTGCGTGTGGAGGCGGAGGCCGAAGATCTGTCGCATTTCACCACCGACGCAATACACTTTCGGCTGGCGCTGCCCGATCCCAATCTGGCGCATCCGGAATGGCCCTATCTGTCCGAAAGCGGTCAGACCATCTGGCCAAAGGGCGACGCCAGCCTGCATCGCCCGGTCTATACCGTGCGCGAGATGGACGCCGCCAGCGGGCGTCTGGTGTTCGACATCTTCGAGCACGAGGGCGGCCGTGCCACGGAATGGGCCCGCACCGTGACCCCCGGCACCCGGGTTGGCCTGACCGGCCCCGGCGGCGGCGGCATTCCAGAGGCCAAGGCGCTGCGGATCTATGCAGATGAGACCGGATTTCCCGCCGTGGCGCGGATCCTCGAAACCCTCGATACCGACGCCCGGGGGCAGGTCATTCTGGAGCTGACCGATCCGGTCTCCGGCGACTATCCCTTGCCCGAACACACCGGCCTGACGGTGGAGCGACGCGCGGCCGGGGGCGACGACCTGGGTGATCTGGCCATTGCCGGGCTTGCGGCGGCGCCCGACCACATGGTCTGGCTGGCTGCGGAGAAAACCGCCGCGCAAAAACTGCGCGCCCATTTCAAATCTGCCGGTCTCAATGCCAGGGATCACTATGTCTCGGCCTACTGGACCCGGCCGGCGCCTGCCGAAGACCATGCTTAACTTGACAGAAAAGCTACACTAAATTAGGCGCCAGTCGTGGGGGATGTAGGCCTCCGTTAGCCAATCACGTGCATTCGACAGTGCGCCATGTAGCCAAGCCCAACCGCCAATGACCTGCCCTTACCGGGGCAGAGCACGGGGCGGACCTGAGCCCGACGCTGCGACACGGAGCCAATATGAAACACATTCTTCTTCTGACGACTTTTTTCCTGCTGCCTGTATTGGCTTCGGCACAATCAACCGCACCGGACGGCGCCGCCCCCGCCACGCCGGTTCCCGAGGTCGCCTCCGATCTCGTCGCGCCAACGGCACCTGCGGCTCCGACAGCGCCCGAAGCGCCGATTGCCGCGCCGTCAAACGGCTCTGAGGCGCCAGACCCGGCGTCCCTCACGCCCACCCCGGCAGGATCCGCAGAGACCGGGAGCGCGTCGCCCGACACGTCCACGGCAGTGTCCGACCAAGGCGCCGATGCTGCGCCCGCGCCCGTTGCGGCGCCCGCCGCTACGCCGCTGACGCTGCAAGAGAAGGCGCTGTCGGCAGCGGTCGCGGCCCGAACATTCCTGCGCGATGGCGGCCCGTCGATCTGGGCGATTGCCGCCCTCTCCGTCATCACGCTGGCCTTGATCCTGTGGAAGATCTGGCGTCTGGCCCTGATCGGCGCCTGGTCCCGGGGCAAGGCGCGCCAGGCCATCGCCGCCTATCAGGCCGGCGACAGTGATCGGGCCATTGCCATCGTCGAAGGCCGGCGCGGGGTGCGGTCCAAGGTTATTTCGGCGGCCCTGAATGCCCTGAAAACGATGCCAGATGCCCATGCCCGCGAGGAAACCGCGCGCGTCGCGAAACGCGAACTGGCCTCGGCGCGCAGCGGGCTGGGCGCGCTGGAACTGATTTCCACCATCGCGCCGCTTCTGGGTCTGCTGGGGACGGTTCTGGGGATGATCGCGGCCTTCCAGGCCTTGCAGGCGGCAGGCTCCAAGGCCGATCCCTCGATGCTGGCCGGGGGGATCTGGGAAGCGCTGCTGACCACCGCAGCCGGCATGGCCGTGGCGATCCCCGCCTCTGCCGCGCTGACCTGGTTCGAGGCGGTCATAGACCGCATCCGCCGCGATGTGGAAGACGGTGCAACACGTCTGTTCGTCAGCGACAAACCGCAACAGCTGCGTCTGGCGGCGGAATAATCCGCGATGCTGCTGGATCCCCCTCCCCGCGCGCGGCGCAAGCCCAGCCTCACGCCGATGATCGACGTGGTGTTCCTGCTGCTGGTCTTCTTCATGCTGGCCTCGCGCTTTGGCATCGACGCCGCACTGTCGCTGCCGCTGGCGGCGGGCGGCGGGGACTACACCGGCCCGCCGCGCCTGATCGATATTGCGCCAGAGCAGGTCTTTGTGAACGGGCAGCCGGTCCCGGTCGCCGAGCTTGCGGCGGTGCTGGACCCGCTGGTCGAGACGCGCAGGGATACGCTGATCCTGCGCGGGCGGGATGGAGCCAGCCTGCAACGGATCGTCACCCTGACCGAGACCCTGCGGTCCGCCGGGTTCACCTCGGTCGTTCTGGTGGAGTGAGCGCCGATGGACCTGTCTGACGCCCCCCGCCGCCCGCGCGCGGAATCGATCGTGCCGATGATCAACGTGGTGTTCCTGCTGTTGATCTTCTTTCTGATGACCTCGCGCCTGGCCCAGCCCGACCCGTTTGAGGTCACCCCGCCCGAGGCGGATCTTGACGCGCCGCTGGAGGCCGAGGCCACGCTTTATGTCGACAAGACCGGCACGCTGTCGTTCGACGGCCAGACCGGCGACGCCGCGATGACGCGACTGGCCGAGGTGTCCGCCAAAGACGCCATCCTGCAGCTGCGAGCAGATGCAGAGCTGGAGGCGACGGTCGCCGCCGGGTTGCTTGGCGATCTGTCGGCGGCCGGCTTTGCCCGTGTGGAACTGGTGGTGAGCCCGAAATGAAACGCTGGATCGAAGGCTCTCTGTTTGCGGCGCTGGCCGTCGCCGTCCACGTTGCCCTGTTCGCAAGCGTTCCGGAACAGGGCAGCCAGGCCGGCGGATCTGGCGGCGAATATGTCGTCTCCATCGCCGGAGCCGCGCCCACGGTGCGCGAGATGGTGGACCGCTGGGAGCAACCGCCGGACGCCCCGCCGGTCGAGCTGGAACCACTCGATACGCCGGTTGCAGAGACATCCGCACCAACGCTGCCGCAGCTCGACAGCGCGCCCGCGCCACGCGCCGAGGTGCGCCTGGCCATGACGCCTCCGGAAGAGGCTGCGCAGCCGGAGATCGATACAACACCTGCACCGCCACCGCCGGAACCAGAGCCTGAACCGGAACCAGAGCCCGAACCCGAACCGGAGCCGGAGCCGGAGCCGGAAGACGTGCCCGATACCGCGCAGCAAGCCCAGACCACCACCGCCGGGCGCGCCGAACAACGCGCCGCCGGAACAGGCGGCAGCGCGCAGGCGGGCACCACCAGCACGGCCCGCACCACGACCAGCACAAAGGGTCAACAGGCGAAGCTGCAACAGGTCTGGGGCGCCAAGATCCGCGCTCGCATCGAGCGGCGCAAACGCTATCCTTCCGGCGCGCGCGGTGATGGGGCTGTTGTGGTCGGGCTGACTGTCAGCCGGGGTGGGCAGCTGCTAAACTATCGCGTTGTGCGCTCGTCCGGCGTCGCGGCCTTCGATCAGGCCGCCTTGCGCGCCATTGCAAGTGCACGACGGTTCCCCAAGGCCCCGAACGGGCTGCCCGGGGCGCAGTTCCCGTTTGCACTGAAGATCACCTTCAGCCGCTGAGCCTGGTCAACACGCCCCGCGGATCTGGCCGGCGGGGCGCGCGTGTACGCTGCTAGCCCTTGCGCCGTCCCAGCAGCCAGATGAAGAACAGCCCGCCAATCAGCCCGGTCACGACGCCGATCGGAATATCTTCGGGCGCCAGGACCGTGCGCGCCAGAATATCCGCCCAGAGCAGGAAGACACCGCCAAACAGGGCGCTTGCCGGCAGCACAAGCCGATAGTCCCCGCCGCAGATCAGCCGCACGATATGCGGCACCATGAGGCCGACAAAGCCGATGATGCCGGAAAACGCCACCATCACCCCGGTGATGAGCGCGCCGATGACAAAGGTCATCAGCCGGAACCGCGCCACGGCGATGCCCAGGGTGGCGGCGGTTTCATCGCCCACCGTCATCGCGTTGAAATCCGCCCGCCGCCACCAGAGCCAGGTGCCGCAGCCCAGCAGGATCAGCAACGGATAGATCAGATGCGACCACTGCGCGATGCCAAGCCCCCCGAGCATCCAGAACACGACGGTGTGAGAGGCCCGCGGATCGCCCAGAAAGATGAGCACATTGGCCCCGGCCATCACGATGAAGGACACCGCCACCCCCGCCAGCACCAGCCGATCCGCCGTTGTCGATTGGGTCAGGCGCGTGACGCCGAGCACCACCGCCGTTGTCGCCAGAGCGCCGGCAAAGGCCAGCAAGGGAACCGTCAACAGGCCAAGGAACAACCCGGTGTGCAGCAAGGCCAGGATCGCGCCAAAGGCCCCGCCAGAGGAAATCCCCAGCAAATGCGGATCTGCCAGCGGATTGCGGGTCACCGATTGCAGGCTGGCCCCGACCAGCGCCAGCCCGGCGCCGACCATGATCGCAAGCAGCGCACGCGGAAAGCGGATATCCCAGACGATCGCGGCCCGCCCTTTGGACCAAACCGGCTCCACAAGGCCGGGCCAGATCTTGTCGATCAGCACCCCCCAGACAGTGCCGGTCGACACCGGCACCGCCCCGAGGCTGATGGCAAAGGACAGCGACACCAGAAGCGCAGCAAGACCGCCAACAAGCAGCATCGGTGCAGTGCGCGTGCGCCGCAGTGGGCCAATATGCGCTTCGCTGTCCTGCATCGGTTATTCGCCCCAGAACCCGGCGGCGAGTTTTTTCACGGCCTTGATATTGCGCGGTCCGGGGGTGGCTTCGACATACTCCAGCACGACGAACCTGTCGTTCTTGACCGCATCCATCTCGGCAAAGGCCGGGTTTTGCATCATGAAGTCCCGTTTCTGCGCGGCGGTGACGTCGCCGTAGTTCACGATCACCACGATCTCCGGGTTGCGGTCCACCACCTCTTCCCAAGTTACGGTGGCCCAGCTTTTCTCGAAATCATCCATGATGTTCTTGCCGCCGGCGGCCTCGATCAGGGCGGTGGGCATGGCATAGCGCCCCGCCGTGAAAGGCGTATCCTCGCCGCTGTCGTAGACAAACACCCGCGGGGGTTCACCATCCGCTTCCAGCTCCTCGGTAAAGGCGGCGAGATCGGCGCGGTAGCCGGCGACCAGGGTCTCGGCCTTGTCCTCCACATCAAAGATCCGGCCGAGGTTCAGCAGGTCATTGTACATGTCATCCATGCTGACCTTGGGCTTGTCGCCGATGTGGATGCAGCTTTCGGTGAGTTCGTAAACCTTGATGCCAAAGGGGGCGAGGGTCTCGGGGGTCACCTCGCCACCGACTTTCATGCCATAGTTCCATCCGGCAAAGAAGAAATCCGCATCGGCACCGACCAGCACCTCCTTGGAGGGATAGCGGGCAGAGAGCTCCGGCAGCGCTGCGACGCCATCGCGCATTTCCGCGTCCAGGGTTTTCCAGCCCGATACGCCGGTGTAGCCGACCATATGATCGGACAGCCCCAGCGCCAGCATCATTTCGGTCAGGTTGACGTCATTGGAGATCGCGGCTTGTGGGACGCTGTCAAAGGTCACGTCGCGATCACAGCTCTGAACCGTGGTTTCAGCCCAGGTGGAGGTGCCTGCCAGTGCCAGCGCGACGGGAAAGAGGATATTTTTCATGAGGTGTGTTCCTGCGAGATATTGGACAAGTGAAAGGTCAGGTGATCCCGGCCCGCACGGGCCAGGTGGTCGCGGCGGGCCTGCACGCCAAAGGCCTGGGAGACGCGCGTTTCGGACAGCACCACGCCGGGTGTGCCAAAGCCCATGACGCGGCCCTCTGCCATCAGCAGAATGTCATCACAGACCTCGGCAGCGAGATTGAGATCGTGCAGCGAGGTCACGATGGTCAGATCGAGGTTCCGGATCAGCGCCAGCAGTTCGAGTTGATGACGCACATCCATGTGGTTTGTCGGCTCGTCGAGGATCAGCACCTGCGGTTCCTGCGCCAGGGCGCGGGCCACCATGACCCTCTGCCGTTCGCCCCCGGACAGGGTGGCAAGCGTGCGGTGGGAAAAACCGGTCAGATCAAGCCTGCGCAGCGCGGAGTCAATGATCGCCGCATCCCGCTGACCTGATGTGGCCAGACCGTCGCGATGGGGCAGACGTCCCAGCGCCACGATGTCCTTCACCGTCAGGCCGAAATCGGTCGGTTGCTCTTGCAGCACCGCCGCCACACTGCGCGCGGCCTGCCGCGGCGGCATGGCCCACAGGTCGGCCCCATCGACGAACACCTGCCCGCTGCGCGGCGACTGATAGCGATAGAGGAGCCGCAGCAGGCTGGACTTGCCAGCGCCATTGGCGCCGACCACCCCAAGCACGCGCCCGGCGGGCAGGTGGAAACTGGTTTCATGCAGGATCAGGGGGCCACGGCGTCGCGGCGCCCAGGTCAGGCCACGTGCCTCCAGGGTCGCAGCCATCACCGCCCCCTCCGGACCCGCGCGGCACGCGGCGCGTCACCGGCTCTGCACATGTCTCGATCACACAGCGCCATCCGCGGCTCCGCTCTTGCGTGCGGGGGATAGGCAGAACACAGGTTGGCGTCGCTCCCGGGTCGGGAGGTCAGACAGCTACCACCGTTCACCGGGACACCCCGCCCAGGTTACACATCGGGTCAGATGGCAGGTCTCCTGACTTGCGGTTCGTCATTCCCCTGCACCTTCCCGGATGGACATCCAGTGGTATCAGGCAGGGTCATTCGCCGCTCACAGTTGCGGGGGCAGTCACGGGTTTGGCGCCTTTTGGCTACACCTCACCGTATTCCCTTTTCATCCCCGCGCATCTGAGGCGACGGAGAACCATCTGGCCCAGACATGGGCCAAACAGAGTGAATATGTCAACTGTTTTGCAACCGGCGACAGGACCGACAGCACGCGGCCCCGGTCCGGGCCACGGCGCCACGATGCGTTTCTCCGGGAACAATTCGCGCCGCGCGCCGTTGTGTCTGCGAGGCCCGCACAGGGTGGGCACTGTAACACGGCAAAGGAGGCACCCCATGCTTGGTTGGGCCCTGACATTCCTGGTGATCGCACTGATCGCGGCCGTCTTTGGCTTTGGCGGTATCGCCAGCGCCTCGGCCGGGATCGCGCAGATCCTCTTTTTCATCTTCCTGGTGATGTTCGTCGCCGCGTTGATCTTTCGGGCAGTTCGCCGCTGACCCGAAGGCACGCATCGGATCGACCGACACACCACGCAGAAAGGACATGACATGAGCACCGCATTGAACGTCAAACCGCAAATCGCACCTGTCGAGACCGGCGTCCGGGACACCACCGCCATCGCCGAGGGGCTGAGCGATGTGCTGGCGGATACCTACCGCCTGACGCTGAAAACCCACATCTACCACTGGAACGTCGAAGGACCGCTGTTCTTCTCGCTGCACAATCTGACCGAAGAGCAGTACCAAAACATGTTTGCCGCGGCAGATGAGCTGGCAGAGCGCATCCGCGCCATCGGCCACCTGACCTCCGGCAAGATCACCGGCGTCTTGTCCGACAGCATTGTCGACGACCTCGGCCAGATGCCGAGCGCCGGGGAAATGTGCAAGGATCTTGAAAAGGACCATATGCGTCTGGCCCACCGCCTGCACGCGCTGATCGAGCTGGCCGAACAGCGCAAGGACATGGTGACGGGCGACCTGGCCACCGAACGCGCGGCCTTCCACGAAAAAGCGGCTTGGATGCTGCGTGCTTTGTCTGCCTCGTAGGCACGCATGTATTCCGCAGGGGGCCCTTCATCCAATCGGGTGTGGGGCCCCTTTAGTTTGCGCATGCGCCGTTTTGGCCGCCGCGCCGCTGCTGCACCGACACCGCCGCGCAAACACAAACGGCCCGGACAGTGCCGGGCCGTCGAAATCGCCAAGGCGACGCTGCCGTGGATCAGCTGGTCAGCGTATCGGTCGAGGCAAAGAACATGGCCTGGCTGATCGCGGAAATGACCTGGTCGGGAACATAGGGTTTGGCGATCATGAACGCCGGTTCATGCCGTTCACCCGTCAGCAGACGCTCGGGGAAGGCCGTGATGAAGATCACCGGCACGTCACCCAGATCTTCGAGCAGGTCCGCAACCGCATCGATGCCGCTGGAGTTATCGGCAAGCTGAATATCCGCCAGGATCAGATCGGGCCGTTGCTCATGCCCCAGTTTCACCGCCGCCTTGTGGGTGCGGGCAATCCCGGTGACCTCGTGACCCATCATCGTACAGATCCCTTCAAGATCCATCGCGATGATCGCCTCATCCTCGATAATCATGATCTTGCCCGAGACGGATTGCTGCATTTCATCATGCGCCAGCTGGATCAGGCGGCCGGCCTCTTCGCTGTCGATGTCCATGATTTCCGCGATTTCGCTGATGGAGAAGGCCTCCACCGTATTCAGCAGCAGCGCCTCGCGGGTGTTCGGGGTCAGCGCCGAAAGATGTTGCAGCGCCCGGGCCCGGGGACCGTCATCCGTGTCCGGCACCGGCTGTCCGGAACTGCTCCAGAGCGTGTGGAAAACCTTGAAAAGTGCCACTTTTCCGCCATGTGCCTCGGCGTCGAAGCAGCTTGGATCCGCCAGGATCGCCTCCAGCGTGGAGGCCGCATAGGTATCACCGGATTGCTGCGCCCCGGTGAGCGCTCTGGCGTAACGCCGCAGGTACGGCAGGTGGGGTCCGATCAGGTCCGACAGAGTCAGGGCTTGTCCAGTGGTGGGGGTCGACAATTTTTTTCTCCTGTCACCAATATTTCTCGGAACAAACGCATGCTTTGGGCGTTTGTTCCATGGAAATGAAAATTTTATCGCGCCTGAAGGTATAGGTGTTGCGGGAGAGACGAATGGCAAACAGGCCTCAGAAACAGCCATGGGACACTCTGATCGACGAGAACCTGAAGCGGGTTTTCGACGAGGATGCGAATGCGGAATTGCCGCCGCATCTGATGGAGCTACTTGATCGTCTGGACAAGATCCCCGTCGCGGATGCGTCGGGCACCACCGGCGCGACCTCCCAGTCGCAGGAGGAGGCCGAATAATGGACCGACAGAATGCCAAGGCTGAACTGACCAGCCATATGAAGGTGCTTCGCGCCTTCGCCATGAGCCTCACGCGCAATGATGCGGCAGCAGATGATCTGGTGCAGGACACGGTGCTGAAAGCCTGGAGCAACTTCGACAAGTTCCAGGAAGGCACCAACATGCGGGCCTGGCTCTTTACCATTCTGCGCAACACCTTTTATTCCAACCGCCGCAAGGCCGCCCGCGAGGTCGAGGATTCCACCGGCACCATCACCGAAAGCATTTCGGTCAAACCGGCCCATGACGGCCGGCTGCAACTGGCCGAGTTCCGCGTCGCCCTGGCGGAACTGCCGGCCGAGCAGCGCGAGGTGCTGACCCTGATCGGCGTTCTGCAATATTCCTATGAAGAGGCGGCCGAGGTCTGTGGCGTCAAGGTCGGCACGATCAAGAGCCGGCTGAACCGGGGACGCGAAGCCCTGGCCTCCAGCATGCAGATCAATATCGACGATCAGATGGAACTGACGGACGCCGCCACCCATGCCGTGGTCGCCGCAAGTGGTGGAACCGCCGCGTGAACCGAATGAATTTTCCCTCCCTGGCCCTGTTTCGGGGCCAGGGTCAGGATGCCTCCGCTGACGTTTCGGATGACGGGACGCATGTCTCTCCGGGCGCATCGCGCCCCTTTGGCTGGACGCGAAGCCTGTCCGTCCGGCTGGCCATATTGCTGTCCGGGGCGCTTGTGCCGCTGGGGCTGATCGCGGTCGATCAGACCGTCCGCCTGCAGGCTGAAGTCCGCGAATCCAACAATCTCAGCCTGCAAGCCCTGACCGCCGAATTCGCCCAGGAAGAGCGCGAGATCATCAAATCCGCCTTTTCAGCGGCAGAGACCCTGGCGCTGAGCGTGCCGGATCTGACCGCGGACCTGGCCCGGTGCAAATCGCTGATGACCCGTTTCATCGACGCCACCGCAGAGCGCTACAGCTTTGCGGGGTTTCTGCCGACGGACGGGGTCATGGAGTGCGCCTCCGCCGATCTGACGATCGACTATTCCGACAATCCCAGGTTTTCCGACTGGATGCTCACCGCCAAGCGTGACGTCCGCGTGAATTCCTTCGGCCCCGTTTCCGGCACTGCCGTTCTCATCATTTCCGAGCCGGTCTTTAATGAACAGGGCAGGTTCATCGGCAACCAGATCATCCACGTCCCCCATGACAAGATCGATCAGGGGTTTCAGGTCAAACTGGGGGATCGCCCCATCGATATCGTGACCATCAGCGTGGATGGCGACATCCTCAGCGCGTCCGGCGCTCGCGAAACCGCACGCGAACGCCTGCCCGCCGGGATTCCGCTCAAGGAGCTGATCAAACTCAACCCACGGCGCATTGAAACCGAAAACGCCGCCGGCGAGACCCGGCTGTTCTCGATCGTTCCGGTGCTGAGCAACGGGTTCTATGTCGTCGGCAGCTGGGACCCGGATGGGCGCCACGCTGCGGCGGACAGCGGCCCGTTCAGGCAGCTTGTGCTGACCCCTGCCCTGTTTCCGATCCTGATGTGGCTGGTCAGTCTGGTGCTGATCTACATCACGCTGGATCGCCAGGTGGTGCGCTACCTGCGCCTGATCACCACCCAGATGCAGCAATTCGCCCGATCCCGCACCCTGCCCAAAACGCCGCCCCGGTCCTTCATGCCGCATGAAATGGAGGTCATCGAAAACGAGTTCATGCAGGTGGCCGAGAAACTGCTGCATGACGAAGCCGACCTGTTTGATGCGATGCATGACAAGGATGTGCTGCTCAAGGAGCTTCATCATCGGGTGAAGAATAATCTGCAACTGATCTCTTCGATCATTTCCATGCAGATCCGGCGCACGCGGAATGCCACCACCGCTGACGCGCTGCAGACCGTCAACCGGCGGGTGACCAGCATGGCAACCGTGCACCAGACCCTGTATCAGGCGTCAGAATTGGGGCGGGTTCAGGCAAACGACCTGCTGCGGGACGTGATCCGCCCGCTGACAGAGCTCGCGCCCACCACCGCCCCAGTGCCGCATATCGAGATTTCCCTGGAGCCGGTCGTGCTCTATCCCGATCAGGCCGTGCCCCTGGCCTTGCTCACCGTCGAAGCCGCCACCAACGCCCTGAAATACCTTGGCGTCGACAGTGCCGGCAAACGCTGGGTGTCGTTCAAGCTGAACGTGGAGGACGACACCCGGGTGACCCTGACGATCGCCAATTCCACGGCTCAGGACCCCAGCTTCGATGAAGAGGGCACCGGGCTTGGCAGCCAGTTGATCCGCGGCTTTGCCCGCCAGCTGGAATGCAGCCCGACCGTCCAGGAGGAGGCCGACAGCTATGCCATCAGCCTGACCTTCGACGCGATGCAGTTCGAGCCCGATGCCGCGGCGCCTGCCGGGGTGGATGTCGAGGACAGCTGATCCACCTCCGGCACCGCCCCCCCCTAAGGGCGGTGCCGGATTTTATGTACGGCTCGGGGGTCGCCCTGCCCTGTTGGCCTCGTCGGTCCAGAACCGTGCCGGGCAGCGCGGTCCGGCCCCCCGCGCTCTCCGCCAGCCCCCTTGCACCCTTCGAAAAAATACCTTCTGCACCGGAACACCTGCGGCCGTGCGACGTTGTCTCACCGAAGCTCACGCGCGCATGCGAGTGAAACGGAATAGGAGATAACACCATGAAAAATCTTTTGATTTCCACGTCCCTCATCCTGACCATGGGGCTGCCCCTGGCAGCCGCCGAGACCAGTGACATGTTCCGCAGCGAGGCGGGACCGGCCGAGTTCCATGCCTCCTCCTTTGTGGGCAAGCGGATCTATCAAACCGAGAACGACGCCCTCAAGGACGTCATGGATGGCGTCCAGGATGGCTGGAGCGACATCGGCGAGGTCAATGACGTGATCCTGAGCCGGGACGGCAAGGCCGAGGCAGTGCTGGTCGACATTGGCGGTTTTCTCGGCATTGGCGAAAACCAGATCGCAGTCGATATGGATGCGCTGAAATTCGTGCGCGATGGCAATTCCGAGGCGGGCGCTGATGGCTATTTCCTGGTGCTGAACGCACCGACCGAAGCGCTGGAAACCGCGCCGTCCTATAAAATGTCCGGCACCATCAACGCCCATTCTGAACTGTCTGCAGAAGGCGCCATCCAGACCGAAACCGATGCGGACACCGCCTCGGATCAGGTGGTCGATCAGGTCACTGGCCTGTTCGACGACAGCGGTGACACACCGCCCGCCGTCGCCTCGGACGAGCTGACAGCGGATGAGCTGACCGGCGCCAGTGCCTTTGACGCCAATGACGAGATGATCGGCGAAGTGGCCGACATCGTCATGGACAACTCCGGTGATGTGGATGCGGTGATCGTCGACGTCGGTGGCTTTCTCGGGATCGGCGCCAAGCCGGTCGAGCTGCAGCTTGGCGATGTGAATATCGAGGAACGGGACGGTCATCTGCGCATCTACACCATGATGACGAAGCAGCAGATGGAAGAGATGCCCAGCTATCAGGGCTAACCTCTCCCGCCCGCAGAACAAAAGGCCGGCCCCCTCGGGCCGGCCTTTTTGCTGTCGGGTTTGGTGCAGGGCTTGCTGTCGGGGCGGCGATGGCGTCGCGCCGCCCGCAGCCACGTGCCTACATAAGCTGGAATGCCACCCCGCCGAGACCCAGCGCCAGCAGCGTGACCGTCACCAATGCGATCAGACCGTCACCGGTGAGCATGGACACCGCCAAAAGCGCCACAACCGCCCCCAGGATCGAAGAGGTGAACGGCAGCAGTTCCAGAAAGGGCATCATCAGGCCGCACAACAGGCAGATCACCTGTATCACCCGCAGGAAGGGAGGTGTCAGCAGGGATTGGAACCGTTTCTTGAACTTGCGGTCCATCCAGGCCGCGACACGGCGCAAACCACGCGTCGCTTTCTGTGTGGCCTTGGCCGACAGCGCCCTGCGCGACAGGAAGTCCGGCAACCAGAGATGCTTGCGCCCCATCAACATCTGACCGGAAATCAGGGCAATGGTGATGCCGCAGGCGGAGGAAAACAGGGGAATGCCGCTGAGGGGTGACACCAGCGCCAGCGACGGCGCAACCAGGACCGCAGCAATCGACTTGACGCCCAACTCGTCCATGAGTTCGGCCACTTCAAGATAATCCTTGCGCCCTTCGAGCAGCGCATCCGTTTTATCCAGCACATCTTCGACGGGGTGGGAGGTCTCTGTCATGGGGTCCATTTTCTCGAATAGGTCTCGTTCCTAATCGAAACGCCGTGCGGCCTGCATTGTTCCCGCCCGGCGTGGTCCAGGAGACAAGGTCCCGCCCGGCCCGGAACAGGAAACAACGAATTTCTCTCGTGAAATCAGGAACATTCGACACTCCCACGTGTTGTAAGGTCAGATCCCCACCGGGAATGACATGAGTTCGAAAGGAGACCGAGATGACCCATCTGATCCGCACCACCGCCCTTGTCGCCACCATGGCAACCGCCGCCGGTGCCTCCACCATGGTGCAGGACATCGACGTCGACGCCGATGCCAGCGCCCTGAAGAACAGCGGTGCCGTGGCCGTCTGGAGCGAGCTGGAGACCGATCTTGAAACCGCCCTGGCCGCGCAGCTGGTCCATCAGCTTGCGGAAGAGGGTCAAACGGCTGAAGACGCCGCCGAGATCGACATCGAGATCGACACCGTGGCGCTGGCCTCAAGCCTGCAGGCGGAAATGGGCATCGCCGATTCCGTTCTTGAAGGGGAAGTCTCTGTTGACCTGCCGGGGAGCCAGTACGACCAGCGCTACACCCTGACCGTGAGTGCCGAGCAGGCGAATGTCTACTACCCCGAGGGCACCGATGTGACCACGCTCAACGTGGGCAGCGAAGTCTTCTACACCGCGATGGTGGATGCCTTTGCCACCCATGTTGCCGAGAAACTGAAATAACAGGAGGCCCGCCATGCGCATGATCTATCTGTCACTGGTGGCCGTTCTTGGCCTGACCGCCTGTGAGGCCACCGAGGGACTGGGCCGCGATGTGTCCAACCTTGGCAATGAAATCGAACAAGAGGCGCAGGAGGCGCAATAACCTCTCTGTGCGCAGCCCCGGCGTCAGTCGCGCCGGGGCTTTTTCAGGTGGGTCTGGCACGGCTGAGCGCCAGCGGCATCAGCACCGTCAGGATCATCAGCCGCATCACGTGATGCGCCGCGACGAATGCAGGATCGAGCCCGAGCGTGACGGCAATGGCGGCCATGGCCTCGACCCCGCCGGGCGCAAAGGCCACGATCAACAGCGCGGGTGACAGGCCCATGATCTGCATGCTGACCCCGATGGCGATCAAGGTGATCACAACATTGACGCCCGTGACCCACAGCCCCGCCAGAAAGTCGAGTTTCAGATCCGCGAGCTTTTGCCCGACGAAACGCGAGCCGATCAGGGTGCCCATCACCAGAAACGCCACAAAAGTCGCCTCTTCCGGTGGGCGCCCGGGTGTGAGCGCAAAGATATGTCCGGCGGCGCTGCAAAAGATACCAGCCAGCAGATAGGCGGCGGGCACGTTCAGACGATCGAACACCGCACCGACCGCAAGCGTGACCCCCACCAAAAGCGCCAGTTGCCACAGGGCCAGCGGATGCTCCGGCATCAGCTCCACACCCGTCGCCCCAAAGACCGTCGAGACCAGCACCGGCACACAGAGCGTCAGAAACAGCACGCGGATGCTTTGTACGATGGCGATGCGAGAGGTCTGTCCGTTTTCACTGAGTGACAGCGCCAGCACATAGCTCAGATGGCCGGGCGCGGCGGCGAGAACCGAATCCCGCGCGCTGAACCGCATCCAGCGCTGAAGCCCGATACGGCAGATCTGCAGCGAGACACAGAGGCTCACCGCGAGGATTGCGATGGTCACCGGCCACGCCAGCGCCGAGGCGAGCATGTCGCGGGTGACGCTGCTGCCAATGTTGATCCCCAAGAGCACAAAGGCCGTGGTCCGGAGCCACACCGGCATCTTGATCGGCACCCCAAAGAGCGCCGCCAGCGACACCGCCGCCGCCGATCCGGTCAGGGGGGCGGAGGGAAATCCGATTGCTTCAAAAATCAAGGTGCCCAACACGGCGACGACAAGCGCGCCGATCAGGCCAAATGTATCACGTAGGGTCATACGTCCATCTGTATTTTGGCGGGGTCGGCCCCTTGTTGCGCCCCCCCTGTTGTTGCTGCTCCCAGGCGTGGGAGAGGATGCCCACCGAGCGTGACAGGCAGAATAGCCCGCGCGCCAGCGGCGGGGCAAAGCCCAGTTCGGCATAGATCACGGCTGTTGCACCGTCGATGTTCATCGGCAGGGCCGTGCCCTTTTCCGCCGAGATCTGCGCCTCGATCACTTGACCGATGTGTTGGAACCGTCCTGGCACCGCGCCCGCCTCTGCCGCCTCGGACACCAGCGCCATCAGACGCGGCGCGCGCGGGTCGGTCGGTTTGTGGAACCGATGACCAAAACCGGGGATGATCTTGCCATGTTCTGCGCGCCAGTCCGCCAGCGCCGCCGCTAGATCCCCCGCGTGGGCATCGACGTGGTGATAGAGCTCCACCGCCTGTTGCCCGGCGCCGCCATGCACATCGCCCAACATGTTGACCGCCGTCGCCATCGCATTGTTCAAGGGCAACCCACAGGTGACCGCCATCCGCGCCGCCGCGATCGAGGGGGCCTGCGGGCCATGATCCACAGCCGAGACCAAGGCGGCCTCAAACAGGCGGGCCTGCGCCGGTGTCGGCCGGTCGCCCCGCACCATCAGCCAGATCATCTCGGCAAAGCTGACGTTGCCGATCAGATCCTGCACGGGGGTGCCCCGCAGGTCGATGCGACCCGGTTCCATGTCGATGATAGACGTGCGCCACCAATCACTCACATCGCTCATATCACGCGCTCCCGCCTCAGGGTTTCGATCTCATCGGCGCTCAGGCCAATGTCCTGCCAGATACTGTCATTATCCGCACCCAAGGCAGGAGGTGCTTGATCCGGAACCGGGCGATGGGTGCCAAACCGCACCGGCGCGCCCGCCAGCGATAGCGGCGCATCTTCGGTTTCGACCTCGGCAATCAGGCCACGATCCTTGATTTGCGGCTCATTCAGAATTTGCGGCACCGTCAGCACCGGCCCCGAGGGCACGCCAAGCGCGTTGAGTTCGGCCACCCATTCCGCAGCGGGCCGGGTCCGCAGCACACTTTCCAGCTCTGCCCGCAGCATGTGACGGTTGCGTTTGCGATCCTCCCGGGTGGCATAGTCCGGATGCGCCAGAAGATCGTCGCGTCCGAGATGGCGCGCCATGGATTGCCATTGCTCATCCCGGTTTGCGGCCACATTGATCGGCCCATCCGCGCAGGCAAAGGTGCCCGAGGGCGCGGAGGTGATGTTCTCATTGCCATGCGCGCCGGGGGTTTGACCTGCGATCAGGTGGTTGGAGACCACCCATCCCATGGTGGAAATCACCGCCTCTGTCATGGAGATATCCAAAAACGCGCCGCGCTCCGGGTCGTTGAGCGCCGCCGCGATCGCAAAGGCTGCGGTCATGCCGCCCACGGTATCGGCGAGCGGGTAGCCCACCCGCAACGGCGCGCTGTCGCCATCGCCGGTGATCGACATCACGCCGCTGATCCCCTGCACGATCTGGTCATAGGCGGGGTTGTCCTTCCACGCACCGTCCTGTCCAAAGCCGCTGATGGCGCAGTAGATGATGTTAGGATTTTCCGCCTTGAGGACCTCGTATCCCAGACCAAGACGGTCCATCACGCCGGGACGGAAGTTCTCAACCAATACGTCAGATGTGCGAACAAGGCGCTTTAGCAGCGCCTTGCCTTGGTCGTGTTTCATGTCGAGGGTTACGGATTTCTTTTGCGCGTTCTGCGCCAGAAAACTCACCCCCATCAGGGATTTATTCCGCTCCGGGTCGGCACCCAGTTGGCGGGCCAGATCGCCGGTGCCGGGGCGCTCGACCTTGATGACTTCTGCACCGAGCAGGGCCAGCTGATAACAGCAATACGGCCCCGCAAGCACATTGGTCAGGTCAAGAACCCGAACCCCGGAGAGCGGTTTAATCCCCATCGGCCACCCCGGCAGCACGGGCGCGGGCACGGCGTGCACGATAGCTCGGCACGATCACCAGCAGTATGGCCAGCACCAACAGCCCCAGTGTCATCGGACGATCAAGGATGAAGGAAATGCCGTCATAGATCTGCATCGAACGGGCAAAGTTATCCTCCAGCATCCGCCCCAGAATGAAACCGATGAGCAGAGGGGCCAGCGGATAATCCGCAAACCGCAGCACCGTGGCACAGATGCCAAAGCCCACGAGGATCAACAGCTCTGTCGCGTTGTTCTGTCCGATATAGGACCCCATCAGGGTGAAGAACAAAATGAACGGGATCAGATAGTTGCGCGGGATCGACAGAACCTTGGCGATATAGGGGATGAGCGGCAGGTTCAGCACCAGGAGCACGAGGTTGCCGATATACATCGAGATGATGACCGCCCAGAAGATATGCGGGCTATCCACCATCAGCCGCGGCCCCGGCGTCACGTTGAGCGCAATCAACGCCCCCAACAGGATCGCCGTGGTGCCCGACCCCGGAATACCCAGCGTCAGGAGCGGCACAAACGATCCGGTACAGGCCGCGTTATTTGCGGTCTCCGGTGCGGCCAGCCCCTTGATGGCGCCTTTGCCGAACTCTTTCTGCTCTTCCTCAGAGGCGATGTTACGCTCCACCGCGTAGCCGAGGAAGGAGGCGATCGTCGCCCCCGCGCCGGGCAACACGCCGATAAAAAAGCCCTGGATGGACTGGCGACCGATCACGGGTGCGATCTTGCGCGCCTCCTGACCGGAGATCCGCAGGCCGGTGATCTTGCCACCGTCCTCGCCCCCCTGGGCGGAGCGTTTGGGGTTCATCACCAGAAAGATCGCCTCGGGCAGGGCAAACATCGCCATCGCCAGCGTGATAAAGCTGAACCCGGATTGCAGATCCATCAGCCCCATGGTGAAGCGCGGCATGTTGAACAATGCGCCCTCGCCGACCGTGGCCATCATCAGCCCCAGAAGCGTCATCATCAGCGCCTTGGCCACATTGCCGGTGCCCGCAAAGGCCGCGATTGCCGACAGCCCCACGACCATCAGTGCGAAATACTCGGCCGAGTGGAACAGGAGGGCAACCGTCGACAGCATCGGCGCAAAGACCATCAACAGGATCGCGCCGATGGTGCCCCCCATGAAGGACGAGATCGCCGCAATGGTCAGCGCCTTGCCGGCCATGCCCGCGCGCGCCATCGGATAGCCATCGAAACTGGAGGCCACGGTGCCCGCCACCCCCGGCGCGTTGAGCAGGATCGACGAGGTCGAGCCCCCGAAGATCGCGCCATAATAGACCCCGGCCAGCAGGATCAGCGCCGCAGAGGGATCGCCCAGCGTGATCGCGACCGGGATCATGATCGCAATGATGGACATGGGGCCAAGCCCCGGCAGCATCCCGATGAATGTCCCGATCAGACAGCCGCCGATCACCATCAGAATATTTGTAACGGAAAAGGCCGTAGAGAGGCCGATCATCAAACCTTCGAGCATCTGAGCCTCCGATTATCCGAGAAAGAACGGCAAGGGCCGCAAGAAGATGCCCAGCACGCCCTCGACGAGGTACCAGACGATGCCCGTCGCCACGGCCGCAACCGGGATCAGAATCCACAGCTTGCGCTCGCCAAGGATCATCGCGCCGACGATGAGGAACCCGGAGGTGGACAACAGGAACCCCGCCGGACGCAGCAAGAGCGCATAGGCGACCATCAGCCCCAGCAGAAGCGCGGCCTGACCGATGTTGTAGTCGCCAAGGCGGCGGTAATCGATGTCCGGGGTCTTGACCTCGCCACTGGGTTTTTCCAGCCCCAGAACGATAATCGCAGCGGTCAAGATCGACAGAACGGCCAGAACCTTGGGGAAGGTGCTCGGCCAGATCGGGTTTCGCTGCATGAACGGCGGCAATAGCTGATCCATGGTGAAAAAGGCCGCATAGCCATAGGCCAGAGCGATGCCGAGAATGATCAGCGCGATCCAACGGTCGAGCGCCATGATCTCCTCCTGTTGCTGTTTGGGGATACGGGAAAGGGTCCGGCACCCGCGATTGGTGCCGGACCTGACGTCACTGCTCGAAAATTAGAGGAAGCCCAGCTGCTTCATCAGGTCGCCGATGACCTTTTCCTGACCTTCGAGGAAGGCTTTGAACTCGTCACCGGAATTGTGGATGTTGACCCAGCCGTTGCGGGCGCGCACGTCTTCCCACTCGGGGGTGTCATACATCTTGGCCAGCACGTCCTGATAGGCGGCAACCTTGTCTTCCGACAGGCCCGGCGCACCAAAGAACCCGCGCCAGTTCACGAACGTGGTCTCCAGACCCTGCTCTTTCATGGTGGCGGCACTGTCATAGGCCGGGACGCGCTCGTCCGCGGTCACGCCGAGGATCTTGACTTCGCCCGCTTCGGCCAGTGCGATTGCCTCGGAGAACCCGGTGGAAAGCGCCTTGATCTCGCCCGACAGGAGGGCTGCCATCGCCTTGCCGCCTGCGTCATAGGGGATGTATTTCAGCGCGGTCGGATCTTCGCCCGCAGACTGCATCACCATGGCCGCAACGAGGTGATCCATGCCACCCGGGACCGAGCCACCGCCCACGGCGGTGCCGCGCGGATCTTCGCGATAGGCCGCGAGGAATTCTTCCATATTGCCGATCGGGCTGTCCTTGGCCACAACCAGGGCGGCGTAGTCCCCGATGGTGCCGGCAACCAGCGTCAGGTCACGGAAGTTATGCGGGAACACGCCGGTCAGCGAGCGGATCACGATGGGGGTGGAGTTCACCATCAGCGTGTCATCCAGGCTCTCGGCATTCTCGATCAGATACCCGATGGCCTTGCCACCGCCACCGCCGGACATGTTTTCATAGGATGCGGTGCCCACAAGGCCTGATTTGGTCAGCGCCTCACCGGTGCCGCGCGCGGTTCCGTCCCAGCCACCACCGGCGCCGCCGGGGATCAGGAAGTGAACCTTGTCGAGAACCTGCTCGGCCATAGCCGGGGAGCCGAAGGTCAGGGCGGCCGCAGCAGCAGCCATCAGGGTCCGACGACCCAGCGCAAAAGATGTCATAATGTTCCTCCCATTTGACAAACGCGCAATTGCACGCTCATGAATCGGGATATCCCGGTTCAAGCTGACACAAACCTGACACGAGGCAAAAGTTTCCCCGCCATGCGCTATTTACTCGTTGAAGATAACGACCAGCTTGCCAACGCGGTGGTGGGACGTCTGACCCTGGACGGGCATGTGGTGGATCGCGCAGGCGATCTTGGCACGGCGGAGGATTTCATCGCGACCACCGAATACGACCTGATCCTGCTGGACATCATGCTGCCCGACGGCGACGGGCGGCACTTTCTGCAATCTCATCGCGCCGCGCGCCGCGACACGCCCGTGATTGTCCTCACGGCGCGATCCGAAGTGTCTGATCGGGTCGGGGTGCTGGACCTTGGCGCTGACGACTATATCGTCAAACCCTTTGATTTTTCCGAGCTGGAAGCGCGCTGCCGGGCGGTGCTGCGGCGTCAGAGCGGCGGGGCCAGCAATGTGCACCGGCTCGGCGACATCAGCTTTGATCCGCTGGCCTGCACGCTGACCGTCGGCAACCGCGAGATCCACCTGCGCAACCGGGAACTGCGCCTGCTGGAGATCTTCATCTGCGCCCCCGATCAGGTGTTTTCCAAATCGAAACTTGTGGACCGGCTGTTTTCCTACGATGTCGATGCCTCGGAGAATGCGATCGAGGTCTATGTCGGACGCCTGCGCAAACATCTGGAAGGCGCGCAGGCACAGATCGTCACCGTGCGCGGTCTCGGCTACCGGCTGAGCCTGACATGAGCACGCCGATCCAGCTGCGCGGCTCCATTCGGCGACGCCTGATCATTCAGCTGCTGACCGGAGCGGCGCTTCTGGCAACGTTGGTGTTCTTCGTGGTGCGGAACTACACCCGTGATCTGGCGGGCCAAAGCCAGGATGAAATCCTCTCGGCCTCGGTCACCGCCATCCTCGACTCCGCCTCCGTGCGCAACGGCGAGCTGACCGTGGATATTCCCTATTTCGCCTTTTCCATGCTCGGCAATATCAGCGATGATCGGGTGTTTTATGCCATCACCCGCAACGGGGAGTTCCTCACCGGCTACCCGGATCTGCCAAAACCGGTGGCGGCCATCGATCTGGCCCCGCGGTTCCAGACCGCGCGCTACGATGGCGAGGAAATCCGCATGGCCACCGCCACCCGGCGTCTGTCGGTCAGCGGCACGCCCGATTTTGTTGAGGTGACCGTCGCGCAGACCCGCTATGGCCTGCGTCAGCAATTGGCGGGGATTTCACGGACCGTGGCCGGGTTTGGCATCGGTTTCTTTGTGATCGCGGCGATCTTTGGCATCCTTGCCGCCCAATCCGCGATCCAGCCGCTGCGGCAATTGGCAGGCTCGGTGTCGCGGCGCGGCCTTTCGGATCTGCGGCCCGTCTCGGCCCCGGTGCCGGCGGAGATGGAATCCCTTGTGGGCGCGCTCAATGGATTTATGAGCCGTCTCAAGACCTCGCTGTCGCGGTCGGAGGATCTGATCGCCGAGGCCGCGCATCGGGTCCGCACCCCGCTCACCACCGTGCGCACGCAGGCGGAAATCACCCTGCGCCGGGTCGACAAGCCCGAGAACCGTCAGGCCGTGCGCGAGATGATCCGCGCCATCGACGAAAGCAGCCGCGCAGCCGGGCAGTTGCTGGATCACGCCATGGTCTCCTTTCGCTCCGATCATCTGGAGATGGAAGATGTGGAGCTGACCCGCCTGGCCCGGGATGCGGTGTCGCGCCTGCGCCCGCTGGCGGAGCTGCGCGATATCGACCTTGAGATCACCCTGCCCGACACCGCAATGGTGGTGAAGGGGGATCCGATCCTGATGCAAAGCGCGCTGCTCAATCTGCTCGATAATGCGATCAAGTATTCGCCCGCCGACAGCATCGTCCACGTCAGCGCCCGCCGCAGCGGCACCACCGCCGAGATCACCGTGCGGGACGAGGGCGCAGGTTTCCCAAAGGCCGATATGGGCCGCCTCACGCGCAGGTTTGTGCGCGGCGGCAATACGGATGCCGTCGTCGGGTCCGGTCTTGGTCTGACCATCGCACATGAAGTTGCCCGCGCCCATGGCGGACGGCTCTTTCTCACCAATCACAGCGATACAGGTGGTGCATGCGCAAGCTTGTCGTTTCCCTTGGCCTGATCCTCGGCCTCTTTGCGGCGCCGCTGCCTGCGTTCGAGGTCGAAAACCACATCAGCGTCGGCCCCTCTGACGCGCGCCGGGTCCTGCGTGTCCTGTCCACCGGCGATGCGGAATTCTTCGAGCCGACATTACGGGATTTCCTGCGCAACCTGCCGGATGTGCGGGTTGAGTACACGGTGGCCAGTTCCGGTGAATTGATGCAGGCACTCGACCGGGACACGGTCGACATGGATCTGGCGATCTCGATCGCAACCGATCTGCAAACCAAGCTGGTGAACGACGGCAAGGCGCAGCCCTACAGCTCTCTGGCGACGCAGCGGCTGCCGGCCTGGGCCCGCTGGCGCGAACACCTGTTTGCATTTACCCAGGAACCCGCGGCGGTGGTGCTGTCGCGCAAGGCGCTGGATGGCTTGCCTTTGCCGGACAACCGGCAGGATCTGATTGCCTTGATCCGCGATCATCCCGACCGGTTCCAGGGCAAGGTCGGCACCTATGACATCCGCACCTCGGGGCTTGGGTATCTCTATGCCACGCAGGATGCGCGGACCTCGGACACCTACTGGAGGCTGAGCGAGGTGATGGGATCGGTCGGCGTGCGGCTCTATTGCTGTTCGAGCCAGATGATCGACGATGTGGCCTCCGGCGAGTTGACCATGGCCTACAACGTGCTGGGCAGCTATGCGCGCGAGAAGAGCAACACGGATGACGTGCTTGTTCTGCTGCCGCAGGATTACACCGTGGTGGCCCTGCGCACCGCCTTCATTCCGCGCGACAGCAAGGCGCCCGAACTGGCGGGCCTGATGATCGACCACCTGATTTCGCAGGGGTGGCAGGCGGCCCCCGGGGCGTTTTCCGTGCTGGAGGAAGACGCCTGGAGCGACGACACCCAGGCCCTGCGTCGTATCCGCATGGGGCCCGGGCTGCTGGTCTATCTCGACGCCTTCAAGAAGGCCGCGTTCCTGCGCGAATGGAGCAGCGCCGTCTTGCAGTAGGCGGCGTCTCAGCCCGCCTGTCCGCCGGCAATACGGCGCGCACCCGTGGTCAGCTCACCCACCGACCGCGCCAGGCTGTGGCGGTCGAGGCCAAAATGACGGTAAAGATCGCCGATGGTGCCCGTTTGGCCAAAGTGTTCAACGCCATGCGACACCACCCGATGCCCCGCAACCGACCCCAACCACGAGAGCGTCGCCGGATGGCCATCAATCGCGGTAATCAGGGTGCAATGGGCGGGCAGTTCGCCCAAGAGACGCTCCACATGCGACAAGGCCTGCGGGTTCCCGCGCGCCCGTTCCCGCTGCGCCGCCGTCCAGCCCGCATTGAGACGGTCCGCCGAGGTCACCGCCAGCACCGCAACATCGCGGCGATGCTCTCCAACCAGACCCGCCGCTGCAATCGCCTCATCCGCAACCGCGCCCTGATAGGCGATCACCACCGAACAATTCGGCCCCGGCTTGCGCAACCAATAGGCACCATCAATCGCGCCCTGACGGAAGGCATCATCGACCCGCGGCCCCAGCTGTTCGAGCGGTTTGGTGGTCAGCCGCAGATAGACCGATCCCCCGGTTTCATCCCGCAGCCAGGTGCGTTCGTCCGGGTCGCCTTCGCCATCGCGCTGCATATAGTCGAAGGCCCATTCCATGATGACCGCAAGTTCATCAGCAAAGGCCGGTTCAAAACTCGCCAGCCCATCCTGCGCCATGCCCGTGAGGGGCGTGCCCACGGATTGATGCGCGCCGCCTTCGGGTGCCAGCGTCACCCCCGAGGGCGTGCCGACAATCATGAACCGCGCATCCTGATAGCAAGCGTAGTTCAGCGCGTCCAAACCTCGGTGCACAAAGGGATCATAGACCGTGCCGATCGGGATCACTCGCTTGCCCCAGAGGCTATGCGACAGGCCCGCCGCGCCCAGAAGCAGGAACAGGTTCATCTCGGCGATGCCCAGTTCGACATGCTGGCCTTGCGGATCAAAGTTCCACTTGGCGGTCGACGGGATGCGATGCTCGATAAACGCATCCTTCTGTGCCTTGCGGGCAAAGAGCTTGCGCCGATTGACCCATGGACCAAGCCCCGTGGTGCCGGTCACATCCGGCGAGGTGGTCATGATCCGGGATGCCAGATCGCTGTCGCCGCGCGCCAGATCGTCGAGGATCTTGCCAAAGGCCATCTGCGTCGAAATCTCGCGGCTTGTGTCCACCGCCACCGCTGGCACCGAAAGCCGCGCGTCCGAATAGCGCCGCGCGCCCTTGGCAAAAAACGGCACCTGATCGAGGTAGGCCTGAAATCCCGCCGTGTCAGAAACGGTCGCCATCGGCTCCCACTCCTGCCCCTCGGCGACGCCCATATAGGTCTGCCACTCCGCCATTTGCGCCTTGGTCATCAGGCCGCCGTGGTTGTCCTTATGGCCCGCAATTGGCGTGCCCCAGCCCTTGATCGTATACGCAAGGAAACAGGTCGGGCGATCGTGGTCGATGGCGGCGAATGTGTCCGCCATGGTCTCCACGCAATTGCCGCCGAGGTTCTCCATCAGCGCCGCCAGCTCCGCGTCGCTGCGTTTGTCGATCAGTGCCGAGACCGCGCCCTGATCGCCCAGATCCTCCATCAGCCGTTTGCGCCAGTTGGCCCCGCCCATATAGGTCAGCGCGGAGTATTCCACGTTCGGACAAGCATCGATCCAGTCGCGCAGGGCCGCGCCGCCGGGTTCCTCAAAGGCGGCCCGTTGCAGGGCGCCATATTTGACGCGCACCACGTCCCATCCGAAGGCCTCGAATATTTTCTCGACCCGGCCAAACAGACCTTCGCGCACGATGCCATCAAGGCTCTGGCGGTTGTAATCGATGATCCACCAGGTGTTGCGCAGGTCGTTCTTCCAGCATTCCTGCAAGACCTCGTAGATATTGCCCTCATCAAGCTCCGCATCGCCCACAAGCGCCACCATGCGGCCCTGATTGACCTCGGCACCCCAGTCCTTGGCCGTGATGAAATCCAGCACCATCGACGCAAGCGCGGTGATCCCCACGCCAAGGCCCACAGAGCCGGTGGAGAAGTCCACATCGTCAATGTCCTTGGTGCGGCTCGGGTAGCTCTGCACGCCGCCATAGCCGCGGAAATTCTCCATCTTCTCGCGGCTTTGATGGCCCATCAGGTATTGCATAGCGTGGAAAATGGGCGAGGCATGCGGTTTGACCGCCGCCCGGTCCTCGGGGCGAAGCGCCGAGAAATAGAGCGCGGTCATGATCGACACCATCGACGCCGAGGACGCCTGATGGCCGCCGATCTTGATGCCATCTTCCTTGGCGCGCAGGTGGTTGGCGTTGTGGATCATCCAATGGGACAGCCACAACAGCCGCTGCTCCACCGTTTTCAGGTGCTGGATCTGGTCGGACATCTCGCCCCCTTACTCTGCCGCCTGCCGCATCTCGGGCGACAGCGCCTGATGCAGATCATCCAGAATGTCAGAGACCTCTTCCAGCCCCACCGACAAGCGCACAAGCCCGTCGCTGATGCCATGTTCGGCGCGTTCTTCGGGCGTGTAGGTGGAATGGGTCATCGAGGCCGGGTGCTGGATCAGCGTCTCCGCATCGCCAAGCGACACCGCGCGCTGGATCATTTGCAGGCGGTTCATCAGACTGATGCCAGCCTCCATGCCGCCTTCGAGTTCAAAGGCGATCATGCCACCGGGCTGCGCCATCTGCGCCTTGGCGATCTCGTGCTGTTCAAAGCTCTGCAGGCCGGGGAAATAGACCTTGGCGACGCCGGGCTGGGCCTCGAGCCACTCCGCGACGGTCTGCGCCGAGGCACAGTGACGGTCCATCCGAAGCGCCAGCGTCTTCAGCCCGCGCATGATCAGCATCGCGTTAAAGGGCGCCATCACCGCGCCGGTCATGTCCTTCATGCCGACAAGGCGGATTTCGGTCAAAAGCTCGGCACTGCCCGCCACAAGCCCTGCGACCACATCGCCGTGACCACCAAGGTATTTGGTCGCCGAATGCAGCACCAGATCCGCGCCCAACTCGATCGGGCGGGTCAGGTAAGGTGTCGCATAGGTGTTGTCCACCACCACACGCGCACCCACGGAATGGGCAATCTCAGAGGCCAGCTTGATGTCCACCAGCCGCATATTGGGGTTGGCGGGGGTCTCGAAATAGACCACGCGGGTCTTGTCACTGATGGCGGCACGCAGGGCGTCCGCATCGGTCATGTCCACATGGGTGATGGTGACCCCCCATTTCGACAACCCGTGGCGCATATAGGCAAAGGTGCAGCCATAGAGCGTCTTGTCGACGATAACCTCGTCACCGGGGCTGAGGAGCGTCCAGAGGATCGCCGTCACCGCGCCCATGCCGCTTGCCAGTGCCAGACCGGCCTCGGCCCCCTCGAGCGTGGCGATGCGCTGTTCCAGCAGGGCGCAAGTCGGGTTCGAGATCCGGCTGTAGATATGTCCCTCACGCTCGCCCGCGAACATTTCGCCCCCGGCTTCGGCGTTCTCGAACACAAAGGTCGAGGTCAAATGCACCGGCGGCGTCAGCGCGCCCTCGTTCTGCATCGGGTCATAGGCGTGGTGGATGGCACGGGTGGCAAAGCCTTTGGCGTCGGACATCTGGGGGTCTCCTTCCTCATTTGTCCGCCATGATGCGCCCCCGTGCGAGGCGTTAGATTGCAAAAGATACCAACATCAAAGATCATGTTGGCAGATTCTGCCAATGGATAGCGTTATGGACAGCAAAGATCGCCAGATTATCCGCGTGCTTCAGGCCAACGGTCGGATGACCAATCAGGACCTTGCGGACGCGGTGAACCTCTCGCCCTCGCCCTGCCTGCGCCGGGTCAAGAACCTTGAGGCCGCCGGTGTGATCCGGGGCTACAGCGCCGATGTGGATGCGCGGGCCTATGGGCTGCCGATCACGGTGTTTGTGCGCATCAAACTGGAGCGCCACAATGAGGAGGACGTGAAGAATTTCGAGCGCCGCGTCCATATGATCGACGAGGTGCTGGAGTGTCACATCCTGACCGGGGCCACGGATTACCAGCTGCGGGTGGTGGTGGCCGATCTGGACGCCTATGAGGATTTCATCCGCAACCGCATCCACCCCATCGGGGGCATTGCCTCGATCGACACCAGCTTTGTCTACAGCACGGTGAAGAACACCTCGGTCTTTCCAGGGTTGGGATAAAAACGGCCCCGGAGTGTCCCCGAGGCCGCTGCTCTGTTTGGTGGCTCAGAGGCGCGGCATCAGGTCCGCGAGCGCTGTGAACCTGTCGTAGTCCTTGTTTTCCGCTGTGCTCCACCCAGCCTCGGCAATGGCGCTGAGGCGGGGAAAGATCATGTGGTTGCGGCGTGCCATCGTGGTCAGATGCTCGCTCCAGACGCAGGCCTGAACACCCTTCAAACGCCCAATTAGAGCCGCATCTCCGTTATCGGCCTCAAACGCATAGGTCTTGGCGAGCGGGGTGAACCCGGCCCAGCTGGCCCCCGGCGCATACCATGCATCCGACAGCGCCATATCGAGGTAATAGGCCTGCCCCGGCGTGCTGACGACGTCGTAGCCCTCTTGCGCCAGCTCAGCGGTTTTCTCGATGGTGGTCCATGCAAACAGCAGGCTGTGCGCGGGGTCCAGACCACCGCCATGGGCGACCTCCTCCCAGCCGCCAAGCTTGCGGCCCAGTCCGATGAGGAAGTTCTGAATGTGGCGCAGGAAATAGGCCTGCAGTTCCGGCGTGTCCTTCAGGCCGGTTTCGCGCATCATCGCCTTTGCCTTGGGCGATTGCATCCATGCGCCCTCGGCCACCTCGTCACCGCCCACATGCACGACCTCAAACGGGAAGATTTCGCAGACCTCGGCCAGCACGGTTTCGGCAAAGGTATAAGACCCCTCAATGGCCGGGTTCAGCGCGTTGTTGCCAAAGCCCTGCACCGACCAGTAGCTCTCGGGTTCTTCTTGATCGACGAGGTCTGGCAAGGCCCCCAGCACACAGGCGCAGTGCCCCGGAACATCAATCTCCGGCATAACCTCGACGCCCAATCCGGCCGCATGTTTCACCACCTGTCGCGCCTCGTCCTGCGTGTAGTACCCACCCTGCCCCGTCATATCGGCGCCAAGCTGCGGCAGCACCGGCAGGTCCATCCCGGTATGCGCGGCCGTCTCGGTGAGTTGCGGATAGGCCTTGATCTCCAGCCGCCAGCCTTCGTCATCGGTCAGATGCCAATGAAAGCGGTTCATCTTGTGCCACGCCAGAATGTCCACGTAGCGCAGCACCTGATCCAGCGGGTAGAACTGGCGCGAGACATCCAGATGCGCGCCGCGCCAGCCGTGGCGGGGGGCATCCTCGATCTGCCCACTGCGGGGCACACCGTAGCGCGCGGGCTGCGCATGGGCATTGGTCAGCACCTGCGCCAGCGTAATCAGACCGTAAAGCAGCCCCTGCCCTGCGCCATGGCAGAGCGTGGCTTCACCCTCTGCCCAGGTGATCCGATAGGCCTCCTCGCCCAGCGTCTGATCCGCCTCAACGGTCAGCTGCGGGACGTCATCCTTGGCGATCAGCACAAAGGGGGTCGGTGCCAGTGGATGCAGGCGGCGGGTCAGGTCTGCCACCTGTGACACGCTCTGCATGACCGCGACATCATCGGTCCGAAGTGCCAGATGGACGGGGGCCGTGGCGCACCACTCCGTAATGGCGATTTGCTGAGGTGCGGGCAAAATCCCACATGTTAGAGCCGCATTTTGCGATGCATTTGTATCTGCAACCGCCGCGGAGGCCTGCAAATCCCCCGCAAAGGCCGGGACAAGGGTTCCGTCGTCCAGCAAGACTCCGGCAGATTTTGGCCCCTCATTGGAATGCAGCGCCGGACGGGTGAGGTTGAACTCGGTGAACCGCCACGTCTCGCCCGGTTGCAGCACAAAGCCCGCGTCAGAGGCATACTCGTGAAAATTCGCCTGCCGCCGTATCAGCCGCGCCCCCGTGCAGCGCGAGGGACGCAGGCAGCGCGTCAGGGTGGCGTAGACAAGGCGCGGATTTGCAACCGGCGTGTCGCCGCAATTGGTCAGCGCGAACTCCATCGCGCCCTCTTCGGCGTGCCACAGGCTGTCGAGGTGGAAATGCATTTGAGATGATCCTGTTGGTTGTATGTGTCAGAGGATGTCAGACAAGGGCGCGCGCAAAGACGCCCTCATCAGAGTCCGGGATCGCCACCGCGCCGCAGACCTGCTGATAAAATTCCACCGGCCCGGCCTGACCGATGATGCCATAGGCAAATCCTTCGTCATGGAGGCGATGCAGTGCAGCGAGCAGAAGCGCCTTGCCAAGCCCCTTGCCGCGGGCCTGCGGGTCGACGCCGGTGGGACCAAAAAAGCCGCGACAGGTGACGTCATAACAAGCAAACCCCAAGAGGCGCTTGCCTTCGGTCGCGATCAGAACCCGCGCCGGGCGCGCCGCCAATGCCACCGTGCACTCATCCACCCATTTGGGACTGAAATGCCGACCCACGAATTCCAGCAGGACATGCGATTCAAACGGCAGTGCAGGACGGATCGTGAGACCGTCCACCAGATTGGGCACCGGCGGCAGACGATAGAGCGGCACCAACATATCAGGCATGGGCGGCCTCCGCGTGTTCGGCGATGAGGTGGCCGGGGCCCACCTCCTGCAAGGCACGGACGGGATGCGCGCTGAGGTCCCGCACCCGGCGTGCCTCGGCGGCAAAGCCCGCATCGCTGCCGGTGAGGCGTAGCTCTGGGTCGGGAACCGCCGCGCGCAGCAGTTTCGTATACCCATGTTGCGGCGCGCCCACGACCTCTGCGGTGGGGCCTTTCTCGACCACCTGACCGCGAAACATCACCGCCGTGTCTTCGGCGAGATACTCGGCGGTGGCGATATCGTGGGTGATGTACAGGAGCGACAGCCCGTGTTCGTCCTTCAGGCGCTGCATCAGCCCGAGGATGGACTTGCGGATCGACACATCGAGCATCGAGGTCGGCTCATCCGCCACGATCAGACGCGCCTTGACCGCCAATGCGCGGGCGAAATTCACCCGCTGGCGCTGCCCGCCCGACAGTTCGTGCGGGAACTTTGCGGGTGTCGAGATCGGGTCCAACTCGACATCCTCAAGGATCATGCGCAGGGCGGTTTCGGGATCGGCCTCTGGCTGGTGCAGCGACAGGGCGCGCAGCAGGTGGTGGCGGATCGTATGCGCGGGGTTGAGCGCCGAAAACGGATCCTGAAACACCATCTGCACTGCTTGCCGGTAGCGCATCTGATCGGCGCGTGTGGTCAGCTCTGCGATGTCCTGGCCCTCAAACAGGATGCGGCCCGAGGTCGGCGTATGGTGGCCAACAATCATCCGGCCCACGGTGCTTTTGCCAGAGCCGCTCTCGCCCACCAGTGCCAGCGCACGGCCCGGCATCAGATCGAGCGAGACATTGCGCAGCGCATGCACCTTGGTTGCGCGGCCGAAGGCAGGGCGTAAGGTGAAGGTCTTGCTGAGGTTATCAAGGCTGAGGATCGGGGTTTCAGACAGCATGACGCGCTCCTTCCGGGCGTTTGGCAAGGATCGGCATCGCCTCCCACAGGCTGCGGGTGTAGTCGTGGCTCGGGTTGGTCACGATCTGCGCGGCCGTGCCGATCTCGACAATCTCGCCCGCGCGCATGATGCCGATGCGGTCCGAGATCTGCGCCATCAGGGCAATGTCGTGAGTGATGAACAGAACCGAAAACCCCAGTTCATCCTTCAGCCGCAGCACCTCTTGCAGGATCTCGCGCTGCACCACCACATCGAGCGCCGTCGTTGGCTCATCCATGATGATGAGTTTGGGGTGCAAGGTGAGCGCAAGGGCAAGCGCCACCCGCTGCCGCATCCCCCCCGACAGCTGATGCGGATGTGAATGCATGCGATCCGCCGGGATGCCGACCATCTCCAGCATATGGGCGGTGCGATCCTGTGCGTCCGCCTTGGTGATCGGACCGTGCGCGCGCAGCATGTCGTAGAACTGGCGAAAGATCGTCATCACCGGGCTGAGCGAGTTCATCGCACTTTGAAACACCATGGAGACTTCGGACCAGCGCCACGCGCGCAAATCCTTGTCGGAGAACGACAAAACATCGCGCCCCTCAAACAGGATGCGTCCGCGGCGCACCAATGCCGGAGGTTTGTGCAGGCGCATCAGGGCATAGGCCACCGTGCTCTTGCCACAGCCGGACTCGCCCGCCAGACCGAGGATCTCATTGGGCTGGATCTCAAACGAAATGTCCCGAACAGCGGTGAAGGGTTCGCCTGCGGTCAGGTAGTCGACCCGCAAGCCGTCGACAGAGAGAAGCGCGCTCATTGGCTGGCCTCCTGCATCCGTTGGCGCAACAGGCGCTTTTCGATCCGGAGCGCCTTGGCGACATTGCCAAGGGTGCGCATGCGCGGGTTTGCGATCTCGTCCACGCCGAAGTTCATCAGCGACAGGCCCACGCCGATCAGGACGATGGCGGCACAAGGGGCCAGAACCTCCCACCAGGCGCCAACCATGATCGCCGATGCGGTCTGCGCATTGTAAAGCATGGTGCCCCAAGACAGGGCCAAGGGGCTGCCAAGGCCGAGGAATTCCAGCGTCGCCTCGGTGATGATGGTGAAGATGACAGAGCCGATGAAGTTGAAACCGATGATCGACAGAAGGTTTGGCAGCATCTCCACAAGGATCATCCGCCATGTGGGCTCGCCAATCATCGCGGAGGCCTGAATGAAGTCGCGGGTTTTCAGCGACATCGCCTGCGCACGGGTGACGCGCGCACCCCACGCCCAAGAGGTCAGGCCAATAATCAGCGCAATCGCCCAAGGCCCGACCTGACCGAGGAACGCAGCCAGAACCAGCAAAAGCGGCAATTGCGGCAGCACCAGCACCACATTGGTGAGAAAGTTCAGCACATCATCCACAAGACCGCCGAAATATGCGGCGGTGATGCCGATGAAGGTGCCGATGGCGGTCACGATCAGCCCGGCAACAATCCCCACCATCAAGGAGGTGCGGGTGCCCCAGATCAACTGGCTGAACACATCGCGCCCCATGCGGGTGGTGCCCAGCCAATGCTCGGCCGAGGGGGCCTGATGCGGACGCCCTACGCGGGCGATGGGATCAAAAGGGGCAAGCAAAGGCGCGGCCAAAGCAATCGCCACATAGGCCAGCACGATAGCAAGCCCGATAGCGGCCTTGCGGTTGCGCAGGAAGGTACGGAGGAGATCTGACATCAGGCCCTCTTCAGTCTGGGGTCAAGGAAGACATAGGCCAGATCCACCGCGAGGTTCGCGAGCAGCATGGCGAGTGTCATGATGAGGAGCTGGCCCTGGATCAGCGGGAAGTCCCGCCCGACGATGCCAAGGTACAAAAGGTTGCCCACACCGGGGTAGTTGAACACCACCTCGGTGATCAGCGAGCCACCAAACAGCGCCCCGAAACTGAGCGCCAGCGCAGTGACCGAGGGCAGCAGCGCGTTGCGGGCGGCATAGGCATAGCGCACGCGGGCATCGCTCAGCCCCTTGGCTTCGGCCATGGCGAGGTAGTCCTCCCCCAGCTGCCCGATCATGTTGTTGCGCATGGTAATGAGGTAGCCGCCGATCAGCACCACGCTCAGCGTCACCACCGGCAAAAATCCGTGATAGGCCACGGAAGAGAGGAACTCCCAGCTCCACGCCGGGTCGAGCTTGGGATCAAAGGCATAGGAAGTCGGAAAGAAACGGTTGCGCACCGCAAGGAAATAAAGCCCACAAAGTGCGACCACGACAGCGGGCACCGATTGCAGCGCCAACGCGGTGGGCGAGGCGATCACATCCGTAAGCTGCCCGCGCCGCCATGCCGCAAGCACACCAAGAAGCGTGCCGATGGAAAAGGAAATCAACAGGGCCGAGCCGGTCAGGAACAAGGTCCACGGCAACGCCTGTGTCAGCACATCGGCAACCGGCATCGGGTAGAACTTGATCGACAGCCCAAAGTCCCAGGTAAAAATCGAGCCGAGATAGGCGAAATACTGTTCATGCAGCGGCGCGTCGATGAACCCAAAGGTGGCCATCAGCGCCTCGCGCGCTTCGGGTGCGATCATGCCACCGGAGTTCGCCAGCATGATATCCGCCGGGTTGCCGGGCAACAGGCGCGGGATCATGAAGTTGAAGGTCGCGGCCACCAAAAAGGCAACGGCATAAAAGCCGAGCCGCTTCAAAAGAAAACGCATCAGGTCAAACCATCTGTCGGGAGGGGGAGTGTGGCGCCAAAAGCGGGACCGCCCCTCAGATGAGCGGTCCCGAAGGTCGGGGAGGAATTATTCGACCGGGCGCAGGTTCAGGAGGTGGATCAGACGGGCCGGATTGGTCTTGTGAACCACCGGGTTGGCCACCGGGTTGTCGGCATTAAAGAAGCCTTCAAAACGCTTGGTGTTGTACTGATACCAACGCGGATTGTTGAACACATAGGCCAGCGGCATGTCTTCACCGACGATTTTTTGCACATCGGCGATGATCGCCATCTGCTTGTCGGTATCGCTGGTCTGTGTGAAGGCATCCAGCAGGCCGCTCAGCTCTTTATTGTAGTAGCGCGACGCGGCAAAGCGCGATTTGGCTTGATTGATCTCATGCAGCGAGTCCAGATACTGGTTGAAGGGGGTCGCACCGACACGAACAGAATTGATCGCCATGTCGTAGTCGCCCTTGATCAGCTTTTCGGTCCAGATCGCGGACTCGGGGGTTGAGACATTGGCCTTGATGCCAGCTGCATTCAGGCCCTCGACCGCAATCTGGCTGCTGTTGACCCAGTCAGTCCAGCCATTGGGCACGATAACTTCGATGTCGATCTGCTCACCGCTTGGGGTCTCGACAAAGCCGTCACCATCGACATCCTTGAACCCGGCCTCGGCCAGCTGCGCCTTTGCCCCCTCGATATCGTACCGTGTGAAGGCGCCGAACTTGTCTTCCACCTCGGGGTTGTTCCACGCGTGGTAGGCGCGGCCCAGTCCGGACGGATACTGGTTGATGGTTGGATAGCCGTAGCCTGCGATTTCAACCATCGCCTCGCGGTCAAACGCCATCGACACCGCACGGCGGAAGGCAACATCGTTGATCGCTTCTTTGTCGCCGGCTTCTTTGGCCTCAAAGTTCATGTAGAACGCAACAAGGGAGCCTGCGGGCAGCCAGTAGCTGTGATGCTCCGGGTCCTTGGCAACATAGGTGTTCTCGATATCGGGCAGGAAAGACCCCATCCAGTCCAGCTCGCCATTGGCTGCGGCTGCCAGCGCCTGATCGTTGTTGGCGATCTGCGGGAAACGCATGCAGTCGACCTTGAGGCTCTCGGCGTCCCAATAATTGTCATTGCGGCACTGGATGTATTCTTGCGGCGTGAAGCGGCGGATTTCCGTCAGCGGACCAGAGCCAACCGGATCAGGGTTGGTAAAGGTGACGGGGTCTGCAACTCCGCTCCAGATGTGTTCCGGCACGATCGGCACGCGCACGATCTGATACATTGCCTGACTGGAAGGGGTGGAGAGGTTGAACTTCACCGTCATCTCGTCGATTTTTTCGACGCCAGAGAGCATCTGCGCCATGCCCACGCTATCGAGCGCCGGATCGCTCAGCGCCAGATCGAAGGATTTGACCACGTCATCGGCGGTGAACGCCTCGCCATCGGACCACTGGACGCCCTCACGCAGGGTCACGGTGATGGTGCTGAGATCCTCGGAATATTCAAATGCGGTCGCCAGACGGTAAATCGGTTTGCCGCCATCCAGCGCGTTAAAAATAATCAGCGGCTCGTACATGAAGTGCATGACCGAGGGCGCGGCAGTGGTCTGGTTGAACGGGTTGAAGTTCTCCACCCATGCGGTGACCTGTTCCGGCAGCGCACTCAGCACGGTTTCCTCTGCCTGAGCAGCGGTGGTCCAGAGCGCAACCGAGGCCAGCAGCCCGGCGGTAGCAGTGAATTTCATTTTCTATCTCCCTGTGATGACGGGTTTGCCCCGCCTCGTGTTCATCCGCCTGATGCCGCCTTGCGACAGGTGGCCCATGATAGAATTCATGGCGGCATTTGGTCTCCTCACCAAACGCCGGGGATGTCCCACAATGAAGTCCGCGCTGCGCCTCCAATGGTACCCGAAAAATCGGAAATTTCGTCAAAACGCCGCGCGCGCCGTTTTCACGTATCGCAATTATACAGCCAGACCAATCTGTTAGAGAGTTCGCTTGCCGATACACAGGCATCGCGTTTTCGGCCGGTGCTCTTGCTTCGGCGGGCCGCAAACCGCAGGATCACGCGCAACAAAACCAGAAAAACCGGAGCCACCGTGCCGCTACAGGGAATTCGTGCGCGCCTGCTGTTTACCTTTCTTCTTGCGTCGGTTCTGCCGCTGACGCTGGGCGGCATGGTGTTCTATCGGCTGGTCAATCAGACCATCGCCACCGAGACCTTTCAGAAGGTGGCCTTTGTGCGTGATGCCAAGGCCAGCGAAATCACGCAGTATATGACCTATGCCCGCAGGCAGGCCGAAAACCTCGCCCAGTCTGCCAATGTGCGCTACTCCGTGGGTGAGTTTTATGGCTTTAGCCATGCGCTGCGGCAGATGGACGGCACCCCCGAGGAAGCTGGCGCCAAGCTGCGCAATATTTTCGATATTGATGGCCCGGCGGCGCCCCCGTCCGGTATCGGCAGCGAGGATCGGCTGCTGCGCGAGGCGCTGGAGTATTCCAATACCCATCGCCGCTTTCACGCGGGGTTTCTCGACTTTTTGAACGAGGCCGAATTCGACAATCTCTATCTCGCGGATCGTCACGGTCAGGTGGTCTATTCGGTGCACAAGGACCGCTATCTTGGGCGCATGCTGGACCCGGGCACTGTTGGTTTGGGGCAAGCCTATAGTCGCGCGGTGAGCCAGCCGGGGTATGATCCGGTGTTTCAGGACTACGCATTGGATGCGGTCACCGGGGATCTCGTGGCCTATCTGGCGGTGCCGGTGCGCCTGCATGGCAGCAACAAGGGCGCGATGATCCTGCGCATGCCGCCCAACAGCCTGCAACGGCTGATGATCGAGAGCGAAACCGCCCTGACGGTGTTGTCGTCGCAAGGGACGGTCATTGCCTCCAGTGGCGGGCCCACGCCCGGAGATATGCCAGATGCGATGACCGGGGCGGATGGGGTCGCCCTGCTGGAGGCAGGTCTCTCGGGGGACCCGTCCCTGTCGGCCTGGCGGGTGCTGGACCCGCCGTTTCCCGAATGGACGGTCGTCGCCGAGGCCGACCGGGACACGGCCTTTGCCACCAGCCGCCAGTTGCGCAACGCGCTGTTCCTGATCGGGGCGGTGGCTGTTGCGGGGCTTGGGGTATTGTCCTTTCTGTTTTCCAACGCACTGACCCGCCCGGTGCGGCGCCTTTCAGAGGCCGCCAGCGCGGTCGCCACCGGCAGCCTGAACGAAGCGCTACCGGAATACGACCACCCGGTGGAATATGCCCGCCTTTCGCGCGCCGTGAACCAGATGCGGCGCGCCTTGCGCGATCAGCTCGACATGATCCGCGACAAGAACGCCGAGCTTCAGGAAAACCTGCGCCAGATCGGCGAAAAGAACGCCAAACTCGAAGAAGCGGACCGGATGAAGGACCGCTTCCTTGCCAATACCTCGCACGAATTACGTACGCCGCTAAACGGGATCATCGGCATTCTGGAAACGCTGGAAGGCGGCGCCATGGGCGACATGCTGCCCGCACAGGCGAGCCAGCTGCGTCTGATTACCTTCAGCGCGCGGCGCCTGTCGCGTCTGGTGGATGATCTTCTGGACATTTACCGCATTCGTGAGGGCCGCATGCGGCTGGATTTACAGCCCGTGGATGTCGCCCATGCGCTGCGCAACGTGCTGCAATTGTTGCAGCCGACGTTTCAGGTGGATCCGGCCAAATTCCACCTCGACCTGCCCGAGGATCTGCCCGCCGTCACTGCGGACCCGGTGCGGTTTGAGCAGATCCTGTTCAACCTGCTGTCAAATGCGGTGAAATATGGCGGCGGCAGCGAGGTGCATATCACCGCAGAGCAGCGTGCCTCGGGGCAGATGGCACTTGCGATCCGCGATCATGGCCCCGGAATTGCTGCCGATAGCATGGAGCGGATCTTTCACCCGCTGGAACAGCTGATGCCCGAAGGGTCAGGTCAGACCACGGGCACCGGTCTGGGGCTTACCATTGCGCGCCATCTGGCGGATCTGATGTCGGGCAGCATCGAGGTCTCAAGCACCCCCGGCGAAGGATCGGAATTCCGGGTGCTCTTACCGCAATCCGACCTGCCGGCGATCGCGCCGCCTGAGGACGGGCTGCCGACGCAACTTGCCCCGGCCCCGATGATGCAGTCCGAGACAGGCAACACCAGCCCGGCCGCACCGGATGGGTCGCCGATGATCCTTGCCGTGGATGATGAGCCGATCAACCTGCAAGTGCTGCAAAACGTGCTGCAACCGCAAGGTTACCGTGTCACCACCGCGCGCAACGGGACAGAAGCGCTGCGCAATGTTGCGCAGGACCCGCCTGATCTGATCGTGCTGGATGTGATGATGGCGGGTCTCAGCGGGCTTGATGTGGCGCGGGATCTGCGCCGCCGCCACGGGTTGCATGAACTGCCGATCATTCTGCTCACCGCGCGCGGGCGCACCAGCGATATGCTTGCGGGATTTGAGGCAGGCGCCAATGATTATGTGGTGAAACCCTTTGTCAAAGACGAGCTGTTGAGCCGCATTCGCACCCTTCTTGAGGCCAGCCGCGCCCGCAGCCGGGCCGAGGAAAACCGCGAGCTGAAAGAGGAAATCGAGCGTCGTATCCAGATCGAGGACGCCCTGCGCCTGTCGCAGCGCCGGATGACACAATTGCTCGACACGCTGGAGGACGGGCTGATCTGCATCAATGCCCGTGGTGTGGTCACCTACGTCAATGACGCCGCGCAACAGGTTCTCGACCAGCGCGTGACGGTGAACCGCAGTCGCCTGAAGGAGGTTCTGCCGCCGGAGGTTCTGGCCCCGCTCGAACAAACAGAAGTGGAGGACGAGCCGATCCACATGGAGATCACCCTGCGTGGGACCTCGCATCAGGTCAGCCTGTTTGCCATGCTCCCCGAAGCGGGCGGCGGGCGTGCAGTGCTGTTTACACAGGCGCAGACCCCGCGCGCGCAATTCGTGCACTCTCTGCGTGACGTGGTCGACACCTCGCTGCCTTCCTTGATTACAGAAGATACCACCGAAGACGCCAGCGCCGCGCCCGGTGACAGCTACCGCGAAACCATCGTGGCGCTGATGTCGGACTCGCTGGAGATCTGGAGCGCCGCGACCGGCAAGGGCAAGATCGACTTTGCCGAGACCAGTGGCATCTGGCGCGTGAACCTCGACAAGACATCCCTGCAGACCCGCACGCTCGACAAATACCTGCTGATCGAGACCCTGCCCGACAACCCGCGCTGGCGCGACGTGCTGAAAACCGTGAGCTTTGTGCTCTCGCTCAAGGAACGCGATACCGTGGACGAGGCCCTCGCCCAGCGCTTTGATGCGATGGAAACCCGGCTGGAGGAGTTCCGCGCCTTGATCGCCCAGCGCGGCTGAGGCTCAGTCGCCCAGGGGCTGCGGCCCGGTGCGACCGTGATAGGCGGTGAGAGAGGCCCGGATGCGGCGCAAGTTTTCGGTTGTGGCCTCGCTGCGCGCCTGCGCCACGGACATTGCCAGCGCATCCACGATCACCAGATGGGCATAGCGCGATGCGGTGGGTTTCAGGATGTCCGGATCTTCGGGCAGATCGGCCTCGATTGCGATGGTCGCTTCCTGCGCCAACCGGCTGCCGGGGCGCGTGATGGCCACGACCGTTGCGCCGTAGCCCCCGGCGATCCCCGCCGCACTGACGATTTCATCCGCCGCGCCACTGGTGGAAACCAACAGCAGGACATCATTCGCCCCCAAGGTCGCCGCGCGCATCTGCAACAGATAGCTGTCGGACACCGCAACTGCCGGAATTCCAAGCCGGAACATCCGGTTGGCCGCCTCCTGCGCCACCATGGTTGATCCGCCGCCGACCCCGGCGACCACGATCTGCCCGGCCTCCGTCAACGCCTGCACCGCCGCATCAAGCCGTTCGGGCACGATCTGCTGACGCATCACATTCACGGTCGCATAGAGCGCGCCCAACACCTGATCGACCGCGCCCGCGCCCCCCTCGGACACGTCCCGCTGACTGGGCGAGAGGTATTGCAGGCTGACCGCGAGGTTCTGTGCCAGGCGTAATTTGAACTCTCGAAACCCGTCACAGCCCATGCTCCGGCAAAAGCGCACAACCGTGGGCGTGCTGACCCCAACCGCCCCCGCAAGTTCGGCGATGGTCATGCCGGAAATCTCCTCGAGATGTGCCGACACGAAGTCTGCCACCTTCTGCTCACGCGCGGCAAAGGTGCCGTTCAACTGGCGGAGATTGGAGATCAGATCCACTGCGCCCTGTGCGGGGCCGTTGTCAGGTGTCGGCATCTGTCTCTCCGGTCATTTGATCAAGCGATTCTGTACCTAAGATACATTTTTAGGTCAAATCGCCATCGAATTCTTCCTTTACACACCTGCATTTGTAGCTAAGTAACAAAAATGACTTGACGGAACCCACAATTCCTCCTGAATATGTACCTTAATTACAAAACGGGGAGTCGTCATGATCGGGGATTTTGCAGGTCGGCTGAGCCACCAGATCAATCGCGGGACCGAGGTCATCCTTGCCGCGCTGATGGTGGCTCTGGTGCTCGACGTCTGGATCGGCGTTGTGGATCGCTACTTCTTTCACTGGCAATTGCCATGGCCCGAAGTGCTGGCGCGCTACCTGATGATCTGGGCTGCGATGCTGGCGGTCTCTTCGGGGATTGCGCGGCGCGAACATATCGGGCTGACGGCGGTCTTGCTCAACCTGCCCGCTCCGCTGCGCCGCGCGATGCTGATCGCCATCGACCTGATGACATTCGCCCTGTTTTTCTACGTGCTGTGGTTCGGCATCGGTTTTGCCGAAAGCGGCGCCAAGCGGCAAGCGATGATCCTTGGCGCAACGTTGCAGCCCTTCTACGCCGCGATCCCCGCCGCCGCCGCGCTGGCCTGCGTGCAAGTGGTTCTGGTGATGGTCCGCGATGCCGGACGACAGCTTGATCTGCCCGAAACCGATAGCGAAGAAGGAGCAGGCGCATGATCGTCGGCATCTGTTTTGTCGTCCTGCTTGCCGTCGGCATGCCTATCGGCTTTGCCATCGGGCTTGCGGGTGTCATCGGTATCTTCAGCATGGGCGGCGGCACCACGTTCCTCGCCATCGGACCGAGCAAGATCTTCAACGGGCTCAATATCTTTCCGTTTCTTGCGATGCCTTTCTTCATTCTCGCAGGCGAGATCATGAACAGCACCGGCATCACCGGGCGGCTGGTGAAACTGGCGGAGGTGCTGGTGGGGCGTTTTCGCGGTGGCCTCGCCCATACCAATATGCTGGCCTCGGTGTTCTTTGCCGGGCTCACCGGGTCTGCCACCGCCGACGCCGCAGCCTTTGGCCGGACGTTGGTGCCCGCCATGGTGAAACAGGGGTACAAACGCGATTACGCCTGCGCGGTCACGGCTGCGGGGTCAATCATCGGACCGACCATTCCGCCATCGGGGCTGATGGTGGTCTATGGCTCCTTGATGGGGGTCTCCATCGGTGGGCTGTTTGCAGCAGGGCTGCTGCCGGGGTTGGTGATCTGTGCGGTCTGCATGGGCGTGATCGCCATTGGCGGCAAACGTGAGAACCTGCCCAAGGCCGAGCGCGGTGCCACATTGGGCGAAATCTGGCAGACATTTCTGTCTTCGATCACTGCGCTCTTGATGCCGATCATCATCCTTGGTGGCATCCTTGGCGGGATCGTCACACCGACCGAGGCGGCCTCTATCGCTGTGGCCTATGCGCTGTTCATCGGCTTCTTCGTCTACCGCACACTGACCTTTCCCGACCTCTACGCCATGTTGGTGCGCACCGCGCGCATCACCGGTGTGATCTTTGTCATCATCGCCTTTGCCGGAATCCTGGGCTGGTGGATGAGCTTCGAGCGCATCCCGCAGGCCATCGCGGGCAGTGTGCTGGGCCTGTCGGAAAACCCATATGCGGTGATCGCCATCATCATCTGCATTCTGCTCGTGGTCGGAATGGTGATGGATATCACTGCGATCCTGATCATCCTCGGCCCGGTGCTTGTGCCGCTCACCGAACAGATCGGGCTGGAGCCGATCCATGCAGGCATCATCTTTGTGCTGGCGCTCAATATCTCTTTGATGACGCCACCGGTGGGGGCCTGCCTCTTTGTGCTGTCCTCGGTCACGGGCGAGAAGCTGGAGCGGATCTCGGTCAAGCTCGCCCCCTTCCTGATCGCCGAAGTGATCATCCTCTTCCTATTCGCATTCTGGGAGGACGCGGCCCTGATGCTGCCGCGTGCGCTCGGATTTGCCCCCTGATCGGGGCCATCAAACCAACCATCAAAAAACCAACAGTGAGGAAATCAAAATGAAAACAGTCCTGAAAACTGCTGTCGTTGGCGCGATTGCCGCCCTGGCCGCCAGCTCCGCCATGGCCGGTGGCACCATCCGCTTTGGCCACGACAACAAGACAGACCCGTTTGAAAACCCGGCGCACGCCTGCACGGCTGTGTTTCAGAATATCGTCACCGCCGACACCAACGGCAGCGTCACGGTTGAGGTCTTTGGATCCAACCAGCTTGGCACCGCTGCCGAACATGTCCAGCAGGTGCGTGACGGCGTCATTCAGGCGACACTCACCTCCACCGGCGCACTGGCGAGCTATTACCCGCGTATCGACGTGCTGAACCTGCCGTTTGCATTCGCCAACAACGCATCGACCTACTCGGTCTTTGACGGTGAATTTGGCGAGGCACTGGCGGCAGATATCGAGGCGGAACTGGGTGACGTCGTGGTGCTGGGCTTCCCGGATACGGGCGGGTTCTTTGCCGTCACCAACTCTCAGCGCCAGATCGCCAACCTTGAGGATTTTGACGGCATCCGCATCCGCACCATGACCCTGCCGAGCCACCAGAAGATCGTGCAGGCGCTGGGGGCGGAGGCCTATCCGCTCAGCTGGGGTGAGGTCTATTCCGGCCTGCAAACCGGCGTGATCGACGGTCAGATGAACCCGGTGCCGATCATCTCTTTTGCGAATTTCGCAGAGGTGCAAAAGCACATGACGCTGACCAATCACCTGTTCTCGCCCTACACCTTCATGGTCAACAAGGCGTTTTACGATGGTCTGACCGAAGCGGAGCAGAACACCCTGCACACCGCCGCCGAAAGCTGCGTCACCGCCAGCCGGGGTCTGTCGCGCATCATTGAGGCCTCGGATCGTGGTCTGGCGGGTCTGATGGACAAGATCGAAGTGACCGCCCTCTCCGCCGAGCAGCGCGCCGCGATGGCCGGTGCCACCCAGCCCGCGTTTGAGGCCCATGTGGCCGAGAACCTCGACGCCAAGGCGGGCGAGTTGCTGACGCTCTTCAAATCCGAAGTCGGGAAGGCCAACGACGCCTCTTACCTCGACTAACGGTCCCCGTCCGGGGCGTGGGTGCGCTCTCGCCCCGGAACCCAAATTTCAAGGATTTGCCTCATGCGCGTCTTCTGCGCTTCTCTTGCCACCGAAACCAATACCTTCTCGCCGCTGCGCACGGATTTCTCCGACTTTGCGCAGAGCTTTTACGCCCCTCCGGGCGAACACCCGGAGACGCCAACGCTGTGCTCCGCCGTGTTCCCGGCCTTGCGGCGGCGCGCAAAAGAAGAAGGGTTCACCCTGATCGAAGGCACCGCCACATGGGCGGAACCCGGCGGGCTGGTGAGTGCGGCAACCTGGGAGCATCTGCGCGATGAGGTGCTGAGCCAGTTGAAGGCCGCTCTGCCGGTGGACGCGGTGATACTGGGCCTGCACGGTGCGATGATTGCGGATGGCTGTGTCGACTGTGAGGGCGAATTGATCGCCTCCGCCCGCGCGCTGGCGGGACCGGACGCCAAGATCGGCGTGAGCTTTGACCCCCACAGCCATCTGAGCGCCAAACGGGTCGAGAACGCCGACATCATCACCGTGTTCAAGGAGTTCCCGCATACGGATTTTGTCGAGGCGGGCGAGGCTTGCGTGGATCTGACCCTGCGCGCCGTGCGCGGTGAGATTGTGCCCGAGATATCAGTTTTTGACGTGCGCATGATGGATGTGCTGCCGACCAGCATTCAGCCGATGCGCGGGTTCGTGGATAAAATCATGGGGTTGGAAGCGCGCGGCGAGATCCTCTCCGGCTCTGTCATTCATGGGTTCATGGCCGGCGACAGCCCCGACCTTGGCGCCAAGATCATCGTGATCACCGATGGCGATCAGGCCAAAGGGGAACGCCTGTCCCGTGACCTCGGGATGGAGCTATTTGGCTTTCGTGGTCGCACCAAACCCGATTTCCTACCCGCGGCCGAGGCCCTGCGGCGCGCCGATACCAGCACCAAGACCCCCGTTGTGGTCGCGGACGTCTGGGACAATCCGGGCGGCGGTGTGGCGGGCGATTCCACGATTTTGCTGCGCGAGGTGCTGACCCAACAGCTGGATGGCGTGGCCTTTGGCACCATTTGGGACCCGATGGCGGTGCGTCTGTGTTTCGCCGCCGGAGAGGGGGCCACGCTGGATCTGCGCTTTGGCGGCAAGACCTCTGCCCATGCGGGCGCACCGGTGGACGCGCGGGTGACCGTGATGCGGCTTCAACGTGATGCGGTGCAGAGTTTTGGCACCTCGGTGGTGCCGCTTGGCGATTGCGCGGTGATCCGGATCGGGGATCTGGACATTGTGTTGAACACCAACCGCAGCCAGACCTTCTCACCCGATCTCTTCACCAACCTCGGCATTGATCTTGCCCATAAACGCATCGTGGTGGTGAAATCCACCAACCACTTTCACGGGGCCTTTGCGCCGGTGGCCGGAGAGATCCTCTACGCTGCCGTTGACGGCCCTTATCCAAACAACCCGGCGCGCACCGACTACACCCGTCTGACCCGTGCGATCTGGCCGCGTGTTGAAACGCCGCATGCTGAGGAAACCGCCTGATGACCTTGCCCATCGACACCCCCGCTGTCCTCGTCGATCTGAACATCGCAGAGGCCAATGTCCGCGCTTTTCAGGACTATTGCGATACTCACGGACTGCAGCTTCGTCCGCATATCAAAACCCACAAACTGCCGCGTCTGGCAGAATATCAGATCGAACAGGGTGCCATCGGCATCACCTGTCAGAAAATCACCGAAGCCGAGGCCATGATCGCGGGTGGCGATATGCGTGATATCCTGATCACCTATAATATCCTCGGTCAGGACAAGGTCGCACGGCTGCGCGCCCTGTCGGAACAGGTGCGCCTGTCCGTCGTGGCGGATAACGCCGCTGTTGTCGAAGGGCTGAGTGCAGGGTTTGCGGATGCAAAGACCCCGCTCCCGGTGCTGGTCGAGTGCAATACCGGCGCGGATCGTTGCGGTGTGGAAACTCCGGCAGAGGCGCTTGAGCTGGCGTCGGCGATCAATGCCGCCCCCGGTCTGCGCTTTGCGGGGCTGATGACCTACCCGCCGACGGGGGGCGCAACGCAGGTCACCACATGGCTCGCCGAAGCCAAGGATCTAATTGAGGCCACGGACCTGACAGTCGACGTGATTTCCTCTGGCGGATCACCCGATATGTGGCGCGCCCACCAGATGCCGCTCGCCACCGAATACCGGATCGGGACCTATATCTACAACGACCGCTCCTTGGTGACGCGTGGCACCTGCGACTGGGACGATTGCGCCCTGACGGTTCTGGCGACGGTGGTTTCCACCCCGTCAAAGACCCGCGCAATCATAGACGCAGGGTCCAAGGTACTGACCTCGGATTTGCTTGGTCTCGATGGCTTTGGTCACGTTCTGGGGCACCCCGATCTGAACATCGATCAACTGAGTGAAGAGCATGGCCGGATCACCTCGGATCAGCCAACCGGGCTTCGGGTTGGCGACCAACTCCGGATCGTGCCCAATCATGCCTGCGTGGTGTCGAATATGCTCGACCACGTCACGCTGATGCGCGGCGATGAGATCATCGGCACCGAACCCGTCGCCGCGCGGGGGCAAGTCTGGTGAGCAGTCCTCAGATCCTATGCCTTGGCGAGCCACTGGTGGAGTTCAACCAGACGTCTGACGGTTCCTTTGCGATGGGCTTTGGCGGTGATGTGTCAAACGTCGCCATCGCCGCCACCCGGCAGGGCGCGCGCGCAGGAATGATCACCCGCGTCGGCGATGATCCCTTTGGGGCCGCCCTTGGCGATCTGTGGTCTGACGAGGGCGTCTCGACCGCGCATGTCACCCGCGCCACCGGAGAAGAGACCGGCGTCTATTTCGTGACCCACGATGCGGATGGTCATCACTTCACCTATCGGCGCAAGGGATCAGCCGCCTCACGCCTCGCCCCCGCGGATCTGCCGCGCGCAGCCTTGCAGAACGGCCCGATCTTTTACGCCTCGGGCATCAGCCTTGCTGTGTCCCCCAGCATGCAGGACGCCGTGACCGAGGCCGCAGCACTCACGCGCGCCGCAGGCGGCATGTTTGCCTTTGATCCGAACCTGCGCCTTGCGCTCTGGTCGCTGGACGTGGCCCGCGAGACGACACATCGCTGCATGGCGACCTGTGACATTGCGCTGCCGGGTCTCGATGACGCACGGCAATTGACGGGCCTGAACACGGCTGAGGACATTGCCAGGTTCTATCACGACCTCGGCCCGCGCATCGTGGCCCTGACGCTGGGGGCTGAGGGCGTGCTGATCTCTGTCGACGGCGCGCAACGCAGGCTGTCCGGGCACCGCGTCGCGGCCAAAGACGCCACCGGCGCAGGCGACTGTTTCAACGGCGCCTTCCTCGCGCGCCTTCTGACAACCGACGATCCATTCGCCGCAGCCGAGCACGCCAATATGGCGGCCGCGCTCTCGACCACCGGTTTTGGTGCTGTGACACCGATCCCGACCCTTTCCCAAACCCGCAACGCCCTTGAACAGGCGGTGCGGGGCTAAACTCCCAAACTATCAGGAGACTCCTCATGACAATTGAACGTATCGGCGCAGAGCGCACTGGCGCAGGCGGGCAGAACCTGCCGTTTTCCCCGGCCACCCGCGCTGGCGATTTTGTCTTTATTTCCGGTCAGGTCGCGATGAATGAACGGGGTGAGATTGAGCCCGGCGGCATCGAGGCACAGACCAAGCGCACCATGGAGAACGTGATCGCCGTACTGGCGCAGGCGGGCTGCACGCTGGACGACGTGGCCAAGGTCAATGTCTGGCTCGATGATCCGCGGGATTTCTGGACCTTCAACCGGGTCTACGCGAGCTATTTCCCCAACGGCGCTCCGGCACGTTCGACGGTGCGCTCGCAATTGATGGTCGATGCCAAGATCGAAATCGATGTGACGGCGTATAAACCGGTCGCCTGATGCCGGATCGAAGACGCGCGAGGCGCTGCCTCATGCAAAAAAGGGGCGCGAAACGCGCCCCTGAAGTGTGACCTTCATCGTATGGTTCAGACGGTTAGTTGAACAACTGGAGCAGGGCCTGTGGCGCTTCGTTGGCAATGCCGAGCGATTGCACCGCCAGCTCCTGTTGGGTCTGTAGCGCCGACAATCGGGCCGATGCTTCTTCCATGTCGGTATCCGTCATTGTCGAGACCCCGAGGGTCATGGAGTCGACAAGGTCGGTCACGAACTGGGACTGATCGTCGATCCGCGCAGAGGCGGCCCCGAGGGCCGCAGCGCCGGAGATGGCGGTCTGGAGATAGACCTCGATCTCCGCCAGAGCGGATTCGGCGGTTGCGGTATCGGTGATCGTGGTCAGGCTGGTGGACAGGTTCAGACTGGATTCGAAGCCCTGCGCCGCGATGGTAATATCCACCGAGGTCACGGTGCCGCCGGCGCCGACGCGATCCAGCGAGGCCAGAACACCCATTTCGGTTGCCGTGCCGTCGATCGTGTTGGCCAGCAGGTTTGCGCCATTGAACTGCGCCGCGGAAATGATCGATTCGATCTGATCCACCTTGGAATCAATGTCGGTCTGGATCTTGTCGTGGTCGACGTTCTCAGCCTGGGCAGAAACGATCAGTTCCTTGATTTCCACAAGCTTTTCAACGATCTGCTCGGCCCCTGCCGAAGCAACCGCAACGGTCGCATCGCCCATGGCCAGACCTTCCTCGATCGCTTCAAAACTCGCGATGTCGGATTCCATGGTCTTGGAAATCGCCCAAACCGCGGCGTTATCCTTGGCGGTGCCGATTTCCTTACCGGTGGAAATCGCGTTCTGTGTGTCGGTGAGGTTCATATTCACAGACTTCAGCGTCTGCAGGGCGACCATTGCACCATTGTTTGTCAAAATGCTGGACATAGCATGAGTTCCTTTGAGCAAGGAGCACTTTGGCCCCGATGTATTTCCTTGCCCCGTTATGGGGTTTCTCTCTCGTCTTTCTGAACGTGCGGGGCGCTTTGGCCACCACAACAAACTCAATAAGATGCAGGCCAACTCTTGCCGTGAGGATGCTAATGAAGAGCTAAAATGTCGGCGTATATATCTAAAATGCGAGTCAAATTGCAAAGGAGCGCCGTGTTCGCGCGGCCCCTTCAGCACCGATGTCCAGCACCAGTTGGTCGCTTTGGCGAGGTGAGCGAACAGCCAGTAACCTCCTGTTTGAAATATACTTTTCTCGCATGTGCCGTGACTTCTGAAACCGGTGCATCCGCCATGCCACGGGCACCAGATCCGGGTGTTTCAGCAGCCGCCCATCAGGCGATAGAGGTCGAGAAGAGATAAATTAGACCGAGGATTTAATTTGTTTTTCAAAGAACTAACCGGGTTCTCGCGGTTGGAATAAACTGTTTTTTCACGGGCGCAACCTCACGCTGAACGGCAATTCAACGCTGTTCTAGGCTCTGGGGAAAGCAGCCGTGCATCTCATCAAGACCCTCTCTTTTTTGCTGTGCAGCGTCCTCCTGCTGGCAGCGACCACCTTTCACGACCTGCGAGTCGGGTTTGAGCGCCCCGCCCGCATCGCCTTTCCCGAGACCAATCCCTATTCCCCGCAAAAAGCGGCGCTTGGCAAAATGCTGTTCTTTGACACCCGCCTGTCGGGCGCGCAGAATCTCAGCTGTGCCACCTGTCACAACCCCTCCTTCGGGTGGGAAACCCCGGCGTCGCGGGCGGTGGGCGCGATGAATCAGGCGCTGGAACGGCACACGCCCACGATCGAGAATCTGGCAGAGTCAGAGTATTTCTTCTGGGACGGGCGGGTCGGCAGCCTCGAACTGCAGGTCGTTGGGCCGATCACCCATCCGCTCAAGATGAATTCAAGCATGCGGCAGGTGGTGCGGCGGCTGGAGGCGATTTCCGGGTATCGCCGCTATTTCGAGATCGCATTTCCCGAAGACGGCCTGACCCAGGACAACATCGTGGCTGCCCTGGCCACCTATCTCCGCACCCTGCGGTCCGGATGGTCGCCCTTCGACGATTGGATCGAAGGGGACGAGGAGGCGATTTCCACCTCCGCCAAACGCGGCTTTGAGGTCTTTACCGGAGTCGGGCGGTGCAGCAGCTGCCACCAGAGCTGGGCCTTCACCGATCACGGGTTTCACACGATCGGACTGGCCAGCGACGACAGTGGCCGTGGCCTCCTGGATCCGGAGATGCAGTATCACTTCAAAACCCCGGGGCTGCGCAATATCGCCCTGCGGGCCCCCTACATGCATGACGGCAGCCTGACCACGCTGCGCGACGTGATCGCGCATTACCGCAGCGGCGGTGTTCCGCATCCGGACCGGCAGAACGACATTGCGCCGCTGGACGGGTTGACGGACCGCAATGTCAATGACCTGCTCGCCTTCCTTGAAACACTGACGGCGTATGACCCGCATGTCTCGGCACCCTCGCTGCCGGTGGATTGAAGGACCCCCTATGTCGATCAAACGCCGTATTCTGGGACCAATCGTGTTGCTGATCCTCATCGGCATCGTTGCCGCGTCCTGCCTGTCGATTGCAGCGATCCAGACGCAGAACGCCATCCAGAAATCCGACAGCACAACGCTGAAGACGCTACAAGCCACCGAACGCGCCCAACGCATCCGGGAAGAAATCGAAACGCAGCTGTCCCGCTTTCTTGAGTTCAACACCGTTCCCCCCTCCGCCCGGGTCTCCCGCCGTCATGGGCAGTTCGTAGACGGGTTTCAGGCCGTATGGTCCATTCTGGAGACCAGCGAGGGCTCGCAGCGCCAGAAGGCCATGACCCAACGCGTGGCACAACAGTTTGACGCCTGGAACACCGAAGCCTCGATCGCGCTTGGCCTGATTGCCGATACCCATGTGCCCTCGCACAGCCGCCTCGAACGCCTGGCCCGGAGGCTGGAACTGGACCTTGTGGCGCTGGAGCAGGAAGTGCGGGCCAGCGCGCTCCAGACCAATCGCAGCGAGCGCCGCAAATACGCCCGTCAGGTTGTGATCGTCTTTGCGGCGATGATCGTGGTGTTTCTGATTGCCGGGTCCATGTTTCTCGGGTTCGGCAGCCATCTCGTGTCCTCCCTCACGCGGCTGGCCGCTGCCATGGAGAGCATTCGCAACGGCAACTATGACACCACCGTCCGCGACCTGACGCGCGAGGACGAGGTCGGGCAGATTGCGCGCGGTGTGGCGGCCTTCTCTCATACGCTGCAGGATCTGAGCGCCGCAAAATCACGCATTGAGCATCTGGCGCTGCACGACCAACTGACCAACCTGCCCAATCGCCGGGCTCTGCAGGAGTATCTGCAACGCCGACTGGCGGAGGCGCGGGACAGCACCCGACCGGCAGCGATCCTGCATGTCGATCTGGACCGGTTCAAGCAGATCAACGATCTGATGGGCCACGCCGCCGGCGACGAAATCCTGCGTCATGCCGCCCGGGCGATGCAGCGACAGGTCGGCCCGGAGGATCTGACCGCGCGCGTTGGCGGAGACGAGTTTGTCATTGTTCTGCAAAACCCCGGCGACGAGGGCACCTTGCGGAGCTTTGCCCAATCCGTGATCGAAGCGGTGTCCCAGCCGATCGAGGTCTGGGGAGAGTTCATCAACGTCGGGGCCAGTATCGGCATCGCCTTTGCCGACGACAGCGAAGAAGACCCTGCCCGCATCCTGTCCAATGCCGACATCGCGCTCTATGTCGCCAAGAGCAAGGGCCGCGGGCGGGCGTCGTTCTACAACGATGCCACGCGTGCCAAATTCGAGGGCAACATGGCGCTGCTCAAGGATCTGCGGCGTGGTTTGGAGCAGGGCGAGATCACCGCGTTCTTCCAACCCCAGATCGATGGCCACACGGATGAGGTCATCGGGTTCGAAGCGCTGGCGCGCTGGCATCACCCCGAACGTGGCATGCTCGACCCCGGTGTCTTCATCACGCTGGCCTTCGAACATGGCCTCGGCGACCGGTTGACGGAGCGGATCGTGTCAGATGCCATTGCCGCCCTGCAGGACTGGCGGCGCCGCGGCCTGCCCGCGCCTTGTGTCAGCGTCAATTTCTCGGCCAAGCAGCTGCGCGATGGTGGTCTGGTGGAATATCTCGACGATGCGCTCTTTGCGGCGAACCTCCAGCCCAAGGACATAGCCATCGAAGTTCTGGAAAGCGTGTTGTTCAGCGACGGTGTGGACCCGGCCCTGAACACCATTTCCCAGCTCCAGGCACGCGGCTATCGGATCGAGCTGGATGATTTTGGCACCGGACATGCCTCGATCTCCAACCTGCGGCGCTTCAAGGTCGACGGGGTCAAGGTGGATCGTGACTTTGTATCCGGCGTCGATCAGGACGCCGAACAGGAAATGATCCTGCGCACGATGATCGACCTGTGCCGCAACCTTGGCATCGAGTGCCTGGCCGAAGGTGTCGAAACCGAGGTGGAGCAGGACAAGCTGCTGTCGCTGGGGTGCAGCCGCTTTCAGGGCTACGGCATCGCACGCCCGATGCCGCAGCAAGCGGTGACAGAATGGCTTGAGGCCCGCGAGGGGCGTCAGACCACCGCCAGGGCGGTCTGACAGAAAGGGTGAAGGCTGCGCACTCAGATGTCTTTCATCAGGCGCAGCGCATCGTAGATCGCCGCGTGGGTGTTGCGTGCCGACACCGCATCGCCGATCCGAAACAGTTGAAACGCGCCTTCCGGGTTGCGGCTGACCGTCTGTAACTGACCGGTAATAAGCGCTTCATGGTCGACTTCGCCATGGTTCACGCTCGCGGGGCGCAACTCCTGATAGAGGTCATCATTGGGCAAAGTGCCATAGTTCACCACCACCTGATCGTAGGTCTGATCATAGGTGAAATCGCTGTAATCCGTGCCAATCGTGGCAACCAGCTCGTTGCCCTTTTTGGCCACGCCTAACAAGCGGCGGGTCACGGTGAAGGTCACATCCTTATCTTGCAGGGACCGCATATAAGGCACGAGATTCATCGCCATGATTTCGGGCGCAAAGGTGCGGTCCGGGGTCATCACCTCAACCTCAGCGCCCGCCTCTGCGGCCACCTCTGCCGCCTGCAAGCCGGGGTGGTCGCCGCTTTCGTCATAGATCAACACACGGCCTGCCGGTTTCACATCCCCCGCAATCAAATCCCAGGCTGAGACCACATGCGCCGCCTCTTGCCCGGTCTCGAACAGCTCCAGATTGGGCAGTCCCCCGGTGGCGATAATGACCACATCCGGGGTCTCCGCCAGCACATCGGCCTCCTCGGCCCAAGTATTAAAGTGAAACTGCACATCCCGCGCCGCGCATTGCGCCATGCGCCACTCGATGATGGAGATCATCTCGCGGCGGCGTGGGGATTGCGCGGTCAGGCGGATCTGGCCGCCGGGATCGGGCTGGGCCTCAAAGACTACCACCTTATGCCCGCGCTCGGCTGCGACGCGCGCCGCCTCCAGCCCCGCCGGACCTGCGCCGACGATCACCACTTTCTTTGAGGTCTCGGCGGCTGTGATCTCATGCGGCATCGTCAATTCACGCCCGGTGGCGGCGTTGTGAATGCACAGCGCATCCCCCGCCTGATAGATCCGATCCAGACAATAGGTCGCCCCCACGCAGGGGCGGATGTCGTCCTCGCGCCCCTCGCGGATTTTGCGCACCACATGCGGGTCGGCCATATGCGCCCGCGTCATCCCCACCATATCCAACAGCCCCGCCTGCACCGCATGGCGCGCGGTGGCGACATCCGGGATACGCGCGGCGTGGAACACCGGCAGGTCGGTTTCCTGTTTGACGCGGCCTGCAAAATCCAGATGCGGCGCGGATTTCATCCCCTGCACCGGGATCACATCGGTCATCGCCGGATCGGTATGGATGCGCCCTCTGATCACATTGAGGAAATCCACCTGCCCCGTCGCGCTCAGGATGCGGGTGATTTCCAGCCCTTCCTCTGCGGTGATGCCGCCTTTTTGCACCTCATCCGCCGTGAACCGCATACCCACGATGAACTCATCCCCCACCCGCTTGCGAATGGCCGAGAGCACATCCATCGGGAACCGCAAACGGTTCTCCAAAGTGTCCGCCCCATAGGGGCCGCTCAAATCATTGGTCAGCGGCGACCAGAACTGATCGATCAGATGGCCATACGCCTGCAACTCGATCCCATCCATGCCCCCGGCTTTCATACGTTCGGCGGCATCGGCGAAATCCGTGATGATACGTTCAATATCCCAGTCTTCGACAAGCTTGGGAAAGGCCCGGTGCGCCGGTTCGCGGTGCCGTGACGAGGACACCGACGGCAGCCAGTCGCCTTTGTTCCACCCTGTGCGTCGACCCAGATGCGTGAGCTGGATCATCACCGCGCAGCCGTGTTCATGGCAACCATCCGTAAGGTCGGTGATCCAAGGTACCACCTCGTCCTTGTAGGCGAGGATGTTGTTGAACACCGGCGGGCTATCCTTTGAGACCGCCGCAGACCCCGCCGTCATCGCCAGCGCCACCCCGGCCTTGGCCCGCTCCGCATGATAGGCGCGGTAACGCGCCTTGGGCATGCCGTCCTCCGGGTAGGCCGGTTCATGACTGGTGGTCATAATGCGGTTGCGAAGGGTCAGATGCTTCAGCTGAAAGGGCTGCAAAAGCGGATCGTGTGACATGGCGCTGCCTCATGGAATCGGGTGACTTGACACAAGTGTAAAGTCAGCCTGCATCGCAATTGACACATGTGTCAATTGTTTTAGAGTGCCCGCATGTCCAAACCCGCCTCCCCTCGCCCGCGCGGCTCGCGCGACCTCTGGCTCGATGCCGCGCTTGATCTCTTGGTCTCAAGTGGGATCGACGCGGTGAAAATCATGCCGCTGGCCCGCGCCGTGGATCAGACGCGCACAGGGTTTTACTGGTATTTCAAGGACCTCGGAGCGCTGCACGACGCCATGGTTGAGACCTGGGAGGCCCGCAACACTGGCCAGATACAGGCCCGCTGCGAGGCCCCGGCGCAGACCATCAACACAGCCCTGTTCAACCTGATGGATTGCTGGCTGGACCCGGCCCTGTTTGATGCGCGCCTCGATCTGGCGATCCGCAATTGGGCGCGCAACGACGCCACACTGGCGGCGCGGCTTGATGCGGCGGATAATGCCCGCATCGCCGCCGTGCACGACATGTTCCTGCGCTTTGGCTACAGCAGGGAACAGGCCGACGTCAGAAGCCTCACCACGATTTACACGCAGGTGGGCTATATCTCGATGGAGGTCGAAGAGGACCCTGTCGCGCGGCTGAACCGCGTACCGCATTACGTGGAGATGTTCTCAGGCCAGCCCCCGACACAGGCGGAAATTGCAGAGTTCATGGCGCGCCACACGTCGGGCTAGCCAATGGTTCGGCAACGGGCAACCGCGGCGTCCAGCCCTTTTGCCAGTTCTGCGCCAATGTCTGAGGCCCGCAGCACCTCCAGCCCCGCAGCCGTGGTGCCTGCGTAGTCGATCATCTCCTGCACATGATCGCTGGGACGGGCCGCACCCGTCGCCATCATCTGCCCGGCCCCGAGGAACAACTGCCGTACTGCCTTGTCGGCGACCTCGTGCGGCAGGCCCTTGGCCCCGGCGTAATCCGCCATCAGTTCGGCAAAATAGGCGACAAACCCCGGCACCGGCCCGGTCATCGCGGTAAAGACGTCCAGATGCGCCTCCTGCGTGATTTGGTCCGTGCTGCCGCAGGCCTCGAACAGCCCCGTGGCAAAGGCCCGATCTGCATCCGACGTGGCCTCTGTCGCAACCCAGGGCGAATAGGCAAGCCGCTCTGCCGCCGCCGGGCTGCTCATGGCGCGAATGATCCGCGTCGCCCCGGTCATCTCGGAGATCCGGTCGATCGTGATCCCCGCCATGACGGAGATCACCAGCTTGTCTCTCAGGTCCAGCGACAGCTTGCCCATCGCCGCAGGTGGCACGCACAACAGCACCACGTCCGAGGCCGCAATCAGGGCTGCCGTGTCCGTGGTGATGCTCAGCCCCGGATGACCCGAGAACCAGTCAAGCTGCCCGGACCGCGATGCCACCCAGATCCGCTCCTCGGCGACCATCTGCGTCTGCACAACCGCACGCAGGATCGCACTGCCCAGCATGCCCGTCCCTCCGATGATACCGAATGTCTGGTCTGCCATGGCACTGCGCTCCTGTTGTCTGTGTCAGCCCTCCGCCATGTGACAGGCGACTCGGGTTGTCCCGATCCTGCGCATCTCGGGGCGTTCTTGTCGACAGATGTCACCCGCCAGCGGGCAGCGCGGGTGAAAGGCGCAGCCGGGCGGCGGGTTGATCGGATCGGGGATTTCGCCCTCGGGCGGGGCCACCTCGCGGCCAAACCCATCCATGCGCGGGGCGGCCTCCAGCAGCATCTGCGTATAGGGGTGTTTCGGGCGCTCAAACAGCTCGTCCGGTGCGCCCTCCTCAACCAGACGCCCGAGGTAGAGCACCCCGATCCGGTCCGCCATATGCTGCACCACCGTCAGATCGTGGGTGATCAGCACATAGGTCAGGCCAAAGTTATCCTTGAGGTCGCTCATCAGGTTCAGCACCTGCGACTGCACCGACACATCCAGCGCCGAGGTGGGCTCGTCACAGACGATCAGGCGCGGCTCGGAGGCCAGCGCACGGGCAATACAGATCCGCTGCCGCTGCCCGCCGGAGAACTCATGCGGAAACTTGCCCGCGTCTTTCACCGACAGGCCGACCTGTTCCAGCAGGCGTTCGGCCAGCCCATCGGTCTTGCCACCACGCGCCGCCACGGGTTCGACGATGATGTCACGCACCCGCCAGCGCGGGTTGAGCGAGGCATAGGGGTCCTGAAAGATCATCTGGATGTCAGAGCGGATCGCATCGACCTTGGCGGCGTCTGTCTCGTTCGCCAGATCAACGCCTTCGATCTCCACATTGCCGCCCGAGGGATTGAGTAGCCCCACCAGCATGCGGCCAATGGTGGATTTGCCGGACCCGGATTCGCCAACGAGCGCATAGGTGGTCTGTGGCTCGACCTCGAAATCCACCTCGGAGACGGCGGTCAGGAATGCCTTGGGTTCGCGTTCGATCACCCGGTTCAGCCAGGGTTTGGAGACGTCAAACACACGGCTCAGGTTCTTGACGGAGACAAGCGCCATCAGGAGGCCTCCTCATGTTGTAGCGGGAACCAGCAGGCAGCGGCAGCACCGTCGACCTTGGGCGCAGGTGCCTGTCGGCATTTGTCGGCCACGCGCGGACAGCGCGGATTGAAAGCACAGCCATCGGGCACCGCATCCAGACGCGGCATGGCGCCGGGGATCTGGTGCAGACGTTTCTGCCCACGCGACGCCAGCGGCGTCGAGGCCATCAAGCCATGCGTATAGGGGTGTTCCGGCGCGGTGATCACATCGCGCACCGGGCCAAGCTCGGCCAGACGCCCGGCATACATCACCGCCACACGATCTGCGGCCTCGGCAATCACGCCCATGTCGTGCGTGATCAGCATCACCGCTGTGCCCCGCTCACGACAAAGCCGTTTCAGCAGCGCGATGATCTGCGCCTGTACGGACACATCAAGCGCGGTTGTCGGCTCATCCGCGATCACCAAAGACGGCTCAGCACAGAGCGCCAGCGCGATCACCACCCGCTGACGCATGCCGCCGGAAAATTCGTGCGGGTAGCTGTTCACACGTTTGGCGGCGCCGGGAATACCGACTTCCTCCAGCGCGGCCACGGCGCGTTTCTCGGCCTCGGATTTGCTGATCGGCAGATGGGTCAGCATGGTCTCCACCAGCTGATCCCCGATCCGCAACAGCGGATTGAGCGAGGTCAGCGGGTCCTGAAAGACCATGCCGATTTCCTTGCCCCGCAGGCGGCGCAGCGCGTCGCCTTTCAGGGTGTCGATGCGTTTGCCATTGAGCCAGATCTCGCCAGAAGACACATGCGCCGGCGGGTTCAGAAGGCCAATGACGGCATTGCCGGCCATCGACTTGCCGGCGCCACTTTCGCCAACGATGCCGAGGATTTCGCCCTTGGCAATATCATAAGAGACGCCATCGACCGGTTTCAGAATGCCGTGGCGGGTCGGGATTTCCACACAAAGGTTGCGGATGGACAGAACTGGGTCAGCCATTAGCGAAGCCTCGGGTTCAGGGCGTCACGCAGCCAGTCGCCCAGCAGGTTGACGCTCAGCGCCAGTCCCAACAGCGTGATCGCAGGGAAGAGAAGAATCCACCATTCGCCGGAGAACAGGAAGCCCTGCCCGATGCGAATGAGTGTACCAAGAGACGGCTGGGTCGGCGGCGCGCCCACCCCGAGGAACGACAGCGTCGCCTCGGCAATGATCGCCAGTGCCAGCGAGATCGTCGCGATGACCAGCACCGGCGACAGCACGTTGGGCAGGATATGCCGCAACATGATCGCACCGGAGCGTCGTCCGATCAGCCGGGCGGCCTCGACGTATTCCTTGTTTTTCTCAACAAGGGTCGCGCCACGCACCACGCGGGCAAACTGCACCCAATCCGACAGGCCAATCGCAAGGATCAGCACCCAGATCGCCATCTGATCGCGGTATTCCACCGGGGTGATGCCCTTGGCGACACCAAAGATCAGCATCGCCACAAGGATCGACGGAAAGGTCAGCTGCACATCGGCAATCCGCATAATCACCGTCTCGACCCAGCCACCGAGGTAGCCGGACAACAAGCCCAGCGTGATCCCAAGCACCATGGCAAATAGAACGGCAGCGACGCCAACGAACAGCGAAATCCGCATCCCATAAAGGATGGTCGAGAACACATCGCGGCCCTGATCATCGGTCCCCATAAAGAACGTCTCACCGGTGAAATCATTGGGCGACATCGGCGGTGTGAAGCCGTTCATCAGGTTGAGCGAGGCCGGATCAAACGGGTTGGTGGGCGCAATCAGCGGCGCAAAGACCGCCGAGAGCACCAGAACCAGAACCACCACGGTGGAGACCACCGCCACGGGCGAGCGTTTGAAGGTATAGAACAGATCGCTTTCCAGCGCGGTGCGCAGGCGCGATTTCTGGGCGGGGGTAGATGCCTCAGACATTAGTGACCTCCCTTGCGATCAACGCGCAGACGCGGATCGATAAAGAAATAGAGGATATCGACGATCAGGTTGATACCGACGAACATCACCGAAATCAGCATCAGATAGGCTGCCATCACCGGGATATCGACGAACTGGATCGCGTTGATGAACAACAGGCCGACACCGGGCCACTGGAACACCGTCTCGGTGATGATGGCGAATGCGATGATCGCGCCCACTTGCAGGCCGATCACGGTGATCACCGGCACCATGGTGTTCTTCAGCGCGTGACGGAAATGCACGGTGCGATCCCGCAGGCCACGGGCGCGGGCAAAGCGGATATAATCCTGCCGGAGCACCTCGAGCATTTCCGAGCGCACCAGCCGCATGATGAGTGTCATCTGATAAAGCCCCAGCGTGATCGACGGCAGGATCAGCGCCTTGAGGCCACTTGCGGTTAAGAACCCCGTGCTCCAGCCGCCAAGGTCGACCACCTCGCCGCGCCCGAAACTCGGCAACCAGCCAAGTTCCACAGAAAACAGATAAATCAGCAGGATACCAATCAGGAAGGTCGGCAAGGACACCCCTATGAGGGAGCCGGACATAATGAGATTGGCCGTGATCCCGTTTCGCTTGATGGCGGTAAACACCCCAAGCGCGATGCCGAATATGATCGCAAGAATGCCCGAGACCGCCGCCAGTTCCAGTGTCGCGGGCGCGCGTTCCATCAGGATGTCGATAACGGGCCGGCCCTGCCGGTAGCTGACCCCGAAATTGCCCTGCACGGCGTTTTCGAGAAACCGGTAGTATTGCACCACAAAGGGCTGATCGAGGCCAAGTTGTCCGCGCAGCCGTTCGATGTCCTCGGCGGTGCGTTCCTGGCCCAGCATGTTGTCGATCGGGTCACCGACAAAGCGGAACATGGCAAAGGCCACGAGTCCGACGATAAGAAGAACCAGCGCGGATTGGGCCACGCGCCGGATGATATAAGCGAGCATATCCGTGCTCTCCTGTGGGTGGATGAAGGGGGCCGAAGCCCCCGTCTGCCTTGATGAGCGGCGTTAGTTAACGGAGACCCAGCGCAGAATAAAGAAGTTATCCGGCCTTTGGGTCAGGGTGACGTTGCTGCCGGTGCCCCAGACCAGCGGTTGCACATAAAGCGGCACATAGGCGGTCTCGTCCTGCAAGACCTGCGCCACCTCATCGAGCATCCCCTGCCGGGTCGACTCGTCGATCTGGGACTGGATCTTGGGCAGCAGTTCATCCACGCGTGCGTTGGAATAACCGCCAAAGTTCCACGAACCGAGCTTCTTTTCCTCATTGGGGGTTGCCGCAAGGAAGCGGATCGGGTGTTCCGCATCTAAGGTGCCCGGCGACCAGCCCAGAAGGTACATATCGTAATTTCCGGCCCGCAGTTCCGGCCAGTAATTCTGCACCGGCATCGCATCCAGCGTTGCCTTCAGTCCCACCTGCGCCAGCATGGCGGTGACGGCCTGACAGACCGCCTCGTCATTGAGGTAACGGTTGTTGGGGCATTTCAGACCAAAGGAGAAACCCTTCGGGTATCCTGCCTCGGACAGCAGGGCTTTGGCGGCCTCCGGATCATAGGCGGGCGCATCATCCAGTTCGTCGGAATAGCCCCGCATGGCGCCACTCACCAGTTGGTTCACTGGTTCGGCATTGCCACGCATGATGGTGCGCAGGATTGCCGGCACATTGATGGCATGGGCCACGGCCTTGCGCACGCGCGCATCGGCGAACGGGTTGCTCTCGGTTTCGGCTGAGAACTTCAGCGCTTCGGCCTCATGCGGGAACCCCAGCATGATGACGCGCGCCTCGATGCCTTGCACGACCTGCACATCCGGATTGCCTTGCAGGCGCTCAACGTCCTGAATGGGCACCGGGTTGATCATATCCACATCCCCCGACAGCAGCGCCGCAAGCGCTGTGGCCGGGTTCTGGATCGGCGTCATTTCGGCGCGGGTGATGTTGTGTTCGGGCTCACCCCACCACTCCGCAAAAGGCTCCAACACCGTGCGCAGACCCGGCTCGCGGGTTGTCACACGAAACGCACCGGTGCCATTGGCATTGAGCGTGGCAAAGTTGCCGCTTTCCTTGTCGGGGCGGGTCGCGGCGTTGGCCTCGGCCCAGCCGCTGTCCATGATCATCCAGTTGGCGATGCTGTCAGGAAAGATCGGGTTGGGAGAATGGGTCAGGAAATCAACGGTGTAGTCATCGACCCTGACCACATCCGAGACCGGCGCAAACCAGCTGGCCGTGTCCGATTCCGGGCTGGATGCACGCTCATAAGAGAACAGCACATCCTCTGCGTCAAAGGTGCTGCCGTCCTGAAACGTCACCCCCTCGCGCAGGAAAAACCGCCAGCCTTCGCCGTCGCCGATCGGCTCCCAGCCGGTGGCCAGCGCAGGCTCGATGCTCATGTCCTTGCCGCGCCGCACGAGGCCTTCATAGACGTTGTTCAAGAACCCCAAAACGGGGGTGGAGTTGACCGCATGCGGGTCCATCGTCTGCGGATCGGTGGTCACCGCCCATGAAAATTCCTTGGCCTGAGCGGCAGGCACAAGGGCTGCGGGGAGGAAGGCTGCCGCGCAGGCAGCGGTGCGTAAGAAACGGAGCATCGGGAAGTCCTTTCCGGTCAATGCGCGTGTCGCCGGGATGCGTATGCGCCCCGGCGACCTTGGCATGTCATGCAGCACACCGGGCACGCCGGTCCGCTGCGACAGAGATCAGTTCATCTTGAAGTATTTGACCTTCGGCTGATCTTCGGGATCAACCGCGATGTCGACCTTCTCGGACATGCCCCAGTTCAGCACCTGATGGTGGATCGGGATGTAGAGCTGCTCGTCCTGAACCACCCGCCAGATGTCGGCAATGTCCTGATTGCGCGCGTCCAGATCGGTGTTCGAGGCCAGCGATTTGATCTTCGCGTCCAGCTCGTCATTGTCGTAGCCGGTGCCGTTCCAGGTGCCGATGTCGCTCTCACGACCATGCACGAGGAAGTTGAAGATATACTCGGAATCGTATGTCGGCACGCCCCAACCCAGCATGTAGAAGTCGGTCTTGCCATCGGTGATCAGCGGGAAGTGCTGCGCCTTGGGTTTGGCGTCGAGGTTCACGGTGATGCCGATCTGACCGAGCATGCCCACGGCGGCCTGACAGATCGGCTCGTCGTTGACATAGCGGTCATTGGGGCAGTCCAGACGGATCGAGAACCCGTCGCCGTAGCCCGCTTCAGCCATCAGCGCCTTGGCACCTTCGATGTCGGTCTTGGATTCCGCGTCCATCTCTTCGGTCCAGCCGTTGACGAAGGGCGGTGCGATCATGCCGGCGGGCTGGGACTGTCCGCGCATCACGACCTTCTGGATCGCATCGCGGTTGATCGCCATCGACATCGCCTTGCGCACGCGCACATCCGCAAGCGGGTTCTTGCCGTCCACATTGTCGGCCTCGATGTCATCGGCGCCCATGTTCATGCCAAAGAAGATCACCCGGTTCTGCGGTGCCTGGCGCACCATCAGGCCATCGGCGCCATTGACGCGGTCCAGATCCTGCACCGGCATGTCCTGAAGGAAATCCACCTCGCCCGACAGAAGCGCCGCAACACGGGTCGCGGGGTTCTGGATCGGCGTATAGACGATTTCGGTCACCTCAAGCGGGAACTGGTCCTTGCCCCAGTAGTTCTCGTTCAGGGTCATCACGGTTTTGACGTCCGGCTCGCGGCTTTGCAGCACATAGGGGCCGGTGCCGTTGGCATTGGTGGTGGCATAGGTGATCTCGCCACCCTCGAAGTCCTGCACGTTCACGGTGTCGTTGGCCTCGGTCCAGCCCTTGTCCATGATGAACAGGTTGGTGAGGTTCGACGGCAGGATCGGGTTCGGCCCGTCGGTGACAATCTCGACTGTCAGGTCGTCGACCGCGCGCACCTCGGTGATGGAGCCAATGAGCTCCTTCATGTCGGAGTTTTCCTGCTTGGCGCGGGTGAAGGAGAACACCACATCCTCTGCGGTGAAGTCTTCGCCGCCGTGGAATTTCACACCTTCGCGCAGTTTGAACACCCAGACGTTCGGATCACCCTCTTTGGGGGCCCATTCGGTCGCCAGTGCAGGTTCGAACGCGCCGGTCACATCACGGATGATGAGCGGTTCATACATCTGGTGGCGGATGGTATGCGTCGGCCCTTCGTTTTGGGCGTGCGGGTCCAGCGTCAGCGCGTCGCCGGAGCGCGCCCAGCGCAGGGTTTCCGCGCTCAACGGCGCGGCCGACGCCAAGAGAAGCGACGTCAGTGTCAGTGCAGTAGTGGTCTTCATGGGACCCCCCTCGTCGTTTTTTATCAATGTCTGTCAGCCGGTCCGACCTGGCGGCTCCCGGCCCATACGGCGCAGTCTTGGCGAACACCCAGGGTTTGACAAGACCGCAACGCTGGATTGGATAAAATATATTTGGTGAATATATTTTCGGCGATGGTCAAGCCATCAGTCCCCCGAAAATGCTGGAAAATCGCGTGGTGATCCCGGGCTCCCGTCCCCGGATCAGGGGCGACAACCGTCGAAGTCTGACAGGCGCAGCGCTGGCCTGCCTATGCTTCCTGTGATGCGTGCCGCGTGGTGGCTTGTGCCACGATTTCCATTGGCGCGGCGCAGATCTGCCAGACCTGGCCGCGCAAACAAGAATCATTATCGGGGCAACACCCGTCGCCCCGCGCGCGCCAATTCCCCTGGGTCAGTCTGCCGGGCAGGGCTGACCCGCAGCGCCCCAAAGCGCCATATCCTCGACATGCTCTTGCAGCGTGCGGGGCGCGGGTTCGCGGTCTCCACCGGGCGACCACCCCCAGGCCACGGGCCCGTTAAGGCTGGCGTCATGTTCTAGATGCTCAACGAGTTCGCGCCAGTCGCGTCCGCCGTTGCGCTCCGGGTCTTTGAGCTGCGCACAGATCTCGGCGCGGGATTTGCCGAACCATTCGAACTCCACCGGCGCCAGCTGCCAGGCAATACCAAAGCGCGGCGCGGCGTGTGGTGCGGTGTCAAAATCATCCGAGGTCACATGGCAGGTCTGACAGGGCAGGAACTCCGCCCCGATCCGGCTCTCACCGGCATTGATGTGCATCCCATGCGGGCGCGCCTCACCGTAGCTTGGCCCGGACCACATCGGGATATTGTCCGCACCCACGTGGCAATTGGCGCATCTGGGATGGGTCACCACCTCATAGATGCGCTCAAACGCCGCCTGCCCGTCTGCGCGACTGATGCTGCCCTCTTCCGGCAGGGTCAGCGCAGTTTCGGCAAGGGCTGCACCGGCGATAGAAACCGCGGCAAGGATGACAACGCTCTTTTGCATGTCCCGGCCCTCCTCAGACGAAATCGATATGTTTGTTCAGCGGCAATTCGCGGATGCGTTGCCCGGTGGCGGCAAAGATCGCATTGGCCAGCGCCGGGGCCGCAGGCGGCACAGCCGGCTCGCCCACACCCCGGATGCGGCTGCCGTTGCTCAACGCGCGCACCTCAATTTGAGGAGCCTGATAGAGCCGCATCCCCTCATAGGCGTGATAGTTGGTCTCAAGCGGGGCATGGCCCTCATAGGTCAGCGCGCAGTTCATCGCGTGCCCCAGTCCAAAGATCACCCCGCCAAAGACCTGCGCCTCCAGGTTTGTGGGATCAAGCACCTCGCCCACATCCACCGCCACATAGACCTGATCGATGCGAATACCCGCATCCGTCTGCGTGACCTCGATGACTTGTGCGCAGGGCACGCCAAAGGACATGCAGAATCCAACGCCACGTCCGCGCCCCTCAGCGATTGAGGGACCATCCCAGCCCGACATCTCGCCTACGGCCTCCAGCACCTTGCGCGCAGGCTCATGCAGACACAGGCGGATGCGCTCGGCCAGCGGATCAGCCCCGGCGGCATGGATCAGCTCATCAAGGAAGCAATCGTGGTAAAACCCGTTGCCCGACGCGCCAACTGAACGCCAGGACGACACCGGCACCATGCTCGGCGCGCGGTAGCCGGTGACACGATAGTCGGGAATAGCAAACGGCTGATCCCACGACCCGGTGGTGATCGTCGCATCGGGGCCCGGCAGACTCATTCCGCTCAGACGGCCGAACCATTCCGGCGCCATGGCCGACTGGCTGACCGAAAGATCAAAGGCCACCACCTTGCCATCTGCGACCTTGCCGCGCCCGGCGGCAACCGAGGCCGGACGCGGGTAGTCGTGGCTCATGTCCTCTTCGCGGCTCCATGTGAGTTTCAGATGCCGACCCGGCACCGCCAGCGCCAGCTCCACCGCCTGCTCCACATGGGTCATCTCCAGCCGGTGACCAAAGCTGCCGCCCATGGGCAGCACATAGACTTTCACGGCCTCTGGATCGACGCGCGCAATGGTGGCCGCGCGGTCGCGGATGAACAGCGGGATCTGGGTTCCGGTCCAGATTTCCACCTGCCCCTCCAGCACCCGCACCACCGCGTTCATCGGCTCCATCGGCGCATGGGCGAGGTAGGGAATGCGATAGCGCGCGTCGATGACCTCGCCCGCCTCCAGTGCGGCGTCCACATCGCCCTCATCGCGCTGGCGGTGGTCATAGCGGTCGGGATCGCCCAGCGCCTGTTCAAGCGCGGCAAATATCCCGTCCGAGGTGCCGGGATAGTCCGGCGCGCTCCACTCGATCTCTAGCGCCTCTGCCGCCTGAAACGCACGCCAGGTGTTGTTGGCAATCACACCGACACCGTTGCTGACCGGCAAGATTTTCTCCACCCCGCGCATCCCCTCTGCCGCCGAGGCATCAACACGCGCGCCCGCAGTGCCAACGGCAGGGTTGGCACGCACGGTGGCATGCAACATGTCCTGAAATTCCATGTCGATGCCGTAGACCTCTGTGCCGGTGCATTTGCGCAGCATATCCAGACGCGGCAGATCGGGCTTGCCCAGATAGCGCCACGCAGAGGCAGGACGCAGGGTGACATCCGTGATCGGGTCAATCTCTGCCGCCTCTGCCGCCAGATCCGTATAGGCGATGGACGTGCCATCCGGCAGGATCACCGCGCCATTCTCGGTCCGCAGATCCCCACGCGCCACGCCAACCCGACGGGCCGCGGCCTCTTTCAGGGTTTCACGCGCTGTCGCCCCCGCCATGCGCATCCGGTCAAACCCATCCGGCACAGTGGACGACCCGCCGGTCATCTGGATCGACAACAGCTTGGCCGGCACCGACATGAAGTCACGCAGGGTCTCGGCCACGAATCCTTCCTTGTAGGCAGGGATTGGCACGCCCTCGCCCAGCACCGTGGCGTTGTAATAGGCTTGCCCCGGCATCCCGGGCGTAATCGTCGCGGTGGCCGGGTCGATGTCGAGTTCCTCGGCGATCAGATAGGCTTGGATGGAATAGGCGCCCTGCCCCTTGTCCGCACGCGGCGTGATCAGGGTGATGCCATTGGCGTCGATCTTCACAAAGGGCGTGATCGCCGCTTCACCCTCCTTCAGATCATCAAGCAGCGGATTGGGGATCGGCTTTTTCGCCATATAGACGCCAAAGGCCACGCCCCCGGCAATCGCGGCGGACCCAATCAGGAATGTACGGCGGGCAATTTTTCCGACACGGCTCATGGCTCAGGCCTCGCTCAATTTCTGCGCAGCGTCATGGATCGCGGCCCGGATACGGGGATAGGTGCCACAGCGGCAGAGGTTCCCCGACATCACCGCATCAATCTCTGCGTCCGAAGGCTCCGGGTTCAGATCAAGCAATGCTGCCGCCTGCATGATCTGGCCCGATTGGCAGTACCCGCATTGCGCCACCTGATGCGCCACCCATGCGGCCTGCACCGCATGCAGGCTCTCGGGCGTGCCCAGCCCCTCGATGGTGGTGACCTCGCCCTCCAGATCGCCAACCGGTAACTGACACGAACGCACCGCCATCCCGTCCACATGAACCGTGCAGGCCCCGCATTGGGCGATGCCGCAGCCGTATTTTGGACCTTTGATGTTCAACTCGTCGCGCAGCACCCACAACAGGGGCATCTCGGGTTCGACATCGACCTCATGCTCGGTTCCGTTGACGGTCAGCTTCATGATCTTTCTCCGTGGCAGCCGCTTAGGCCCCACCCTAAGGCAACCGGGGCGCGGAAACAGTGGCACATCGTGCCAATCCTCACGACCTGGCGTCACCCAGAGCAAGTGCCGTGTGATCCGCAATGCTTATCACGACTTCAAAAATTACGAATTCAAACGGCGTTTCAATACGTTGACAGAAATCCCGTGGCGCAGCATCTAAGGTGCAAACGATCCTCGCGCAGACAATCTCGGCGCGCGCACGACCACTGACCCACCCACTGCTCCGCCCGGCTCCGACGCGGATCGTGCAGCACATGCGGTGCTGGCGACCGGCTCGGTGCGGCCAGAGCCTGTCACAAGGCCCCAGCCATGACCCACAATAACGGATCCGAAAAAGCACCTTCTGCAGCCGCCGGTGGCTGGGGCGCACTCAAGAGCGTCGGGCGTCAGTTGATGGGCAGCGGTAAGCCCCTGTCCGGTGCGCGCACCATGCTGAAGGCCAACCAACCCGATGGGTTTGACTGCCCCGGCTGTGCGTGGGGCGACCCCGAACATGGCTCCTCCTTTGAGTTTTGCGAAAACGGGGTCAAGGCCGTCGCATGGGAAGCCACCCGTGACCGCGTGACGCCCGCATTCTTTGCCCAACACAGCGTGAGCGAGCTGCGCACATGGTCGGACTACGCGCTGGAAAATCAGGGCCGCCTGACCCATCCCATGCGCTATGATGCCGACAGCGACCGCTATGTCGAGGTCACATGGGACGACGCTTTTGCCGGGATCGCCGCGCGCCTCAATGCGCTGGATGATCCCAACCGGGCGGAGTTCTACACCTCCGGTCGTGCCAGCAACGAGGCGGCCTTTCTTTATCAGATGTTCGTGCGCCTTTATGGCACCAACAACTTCCCCGATTGCTCCAATATGTGTCACGAGGCCAGCGGCGTTGCCCTCACCGAGGCCATCGGCATCGGCAAAGGCACCGTGCTTTTGGAGGATTTCGAGAAGGCCGACGCGATCTTTGTGGTTGGTCAAAACCCCGGCACCAACCACCCGCGCATGCTGGCCGATCTGCGCGCCGCCACCCAACGCGGGGCACGCGTGGTGGTGTTTAACACCCTCAAGGAAAAGGGCCTGCACCGTTTTGCCGACCCGCAAAACAAGCTGGAAATGATCCGCGGCGGCTCCGAGGCAACCTCGACCGACTATTACCGTCCGCGCCTTGGCGGCGACATGGCGGTGTTTCGCGGCATGGCCAAAGTCGTTCTGGCCGCCGAGGAGGCCGCACAGGCCACCGGCCAGCCCGCAGTGCTGGATCACGCCTTCCTGAGCGCGCACACCGAAGCGTTCGAGGCCTACCGCGACGCGGTGAACGCCACCTCTTGGGACGAGATCGAAGACCAATCCGGCCTCAGCCGCAACCAGATCACTGAGGCGGCAGAGATCTATCTGGCCTCTGATCGCGTCATCACCACATGGGCGATGGGGATCACGCAGCACCGCCATTCGGTGCCGATGATCCGCGAGATTGCCAACTTCATGTTCCTGCGCGGCAATATCGGACGTCCGGGCGCGGGTCTGTGCCCGGTGCGCGGCCATTCCAACGTGCAAGGCGACCGCACCGTCGGCATCAATGAAAAAGCCCCGGCAGCCCTCTTGGATGCGATGGAGCGCGAGCTGGGCGTGGCGATGCCGAGTGACCGTGGCCACAACGTCTTGCAGGCCATCGGCGCGATGCTGTCGGGCGACGCGCGCGCCTTTATCGCGCTTGGCGGCAATTTCGCCCGCGCCACCCCCGACAGCGCGCTGATTGCACAAGCGATGCAGAACCTTGATCTGACGGTGAATATCGCCACCAAGCTCAACCACGGTCATTTGCTGCCGGGCACTCACAGCTACATCCTGCCCTGTCTGGGCCGCACCGAGATCGACAAGAACGCCGCAGGCGTGCGCCAGATCGTAACCGTCGAGGATTCCATGTCGATGGTGCATGGCTCCGGCGGGATCAACCCGCCCGCCGCCAAGACCCTGAAATCCGAGGTACAGATCGTTGCGGGCATTGCCCGCGCCACACTTGGCAATGCCACCGTGGACTGGGATGCGCTCGCCCAAGACAACGACAAGATCCGTGACCTGATCGCCCGCGTGCTGCCGATCTTTGGCGATTTCAACGCACAGGTGCGCAAACCGCGTGGCTTCCATCTGCGCAATGGCGCATCAGAGCGCGAATGGAACACCCCCGCCGGGCGCGCGACCTTCTCTGCCGATCCGCTGCCCGAGCAGACCGAATGGCAGAATCTGCGTGGCGAAAACCGGCGATTTGTGCTGCAAACCTTCCGCTCGCACGATCAGTACAACACCACCGTCTACGGCATGGATGACCGCTATCGGGGCGTCTACGGCGAACGCAACGTGGTCTTTATGCATCCCGATGACATCGCCGCACTGGGTGCCGAACCCGGTGATGTCATGGATGTGGTGGGCCTGCACGAGGATGACGTGGACCGCATCGCGCCGGGGTTCCGTCTGGTGGCCTATGACATCCCCAAGGGCTGTGTTGCGGGCTACTATCCAGAGCTTAACGTGCTGGTGCCGCATCAGGTCTTTGGCGACAAAAGCTTCACGCCTGCGTCCAAATCCGTGCCCGTCACCTTTCGCCCCAGCGAGACGCCCGCATGATGGCGCTCATCGAGGCTCTGGTCGCCGACCACCCGGAGGCGCTCTCCCCGCTCGGGGCCGGTCTGATGACAGCGGCGCATCTGGGGATCGCGCATGACAGCCGCAGTTTTGCGCGCAAGTTCGGCCTTGCCCATGCGCTGGTGCTGCGTGAATGCACGCTGTTGGCCCATGAACACGATCTGCTGACGGTCGAGAGCCGGGGCGATAAATCCCAGCGCCTGTTCTACCAACTCAGCGATACCGGCCGTGCCACGGTGGAGCTGGCCTGCGATGACACTGACAACACCGCCCACCTGAGCGCGGCAGGCGCAGCCAAGGAGTACGCCTCATGACCGCGCCGCTGCGCCATCCCACGGCCCCTGCGCATTTCACCGCGCATCGCCACGAAGGGCTGATCGTCTCGGCGGATGAGGTCGCGCCCCACAGCCGCGATCTGGCCGAGGAAACCCCTGTTGCCATGGTGTTTGACGGCTCCAGCGCCGCCGTGATGATGGCCAGCCCCTCCGACGTTGAGGATTTTGCCTTTGGTTTTGCCCGCACCGAAGGGTTCATCACCAGCTTTGACGATGTGCGTGAATTTGAACAGGTTGCGCATGACAGTGGCATCGAGGCGCGGTTTTGGCTGCGCGAGGATCGCGGTGCCGCGATTGCCAGCCGCCGCCGCGCCATGGCCGGTCCCATCGGCTGTGGCCTTTGCGGCATCGACAGTCTGGAACAAGCGCTGCGCCATCCGCGTGATGTGTCGGATGTTGCACTCCGGTTTCGGGCTGCTGCGATTGCCGCCGCGCCCAGTGACCTCGCCCGCCACCAGCCCTTGCACGATCAATGCCGCGCGGTACATGCCGCAGGGTTTCTCTGCCCGGATCATGGCCTGATTGCAGTGCGCGAGGATGTGGGGCGTCACAATGCGCTCGACAAACTCATCGGCGCGCTGCTGCGACAAGGGATCGACCCGGCCAGCGGTGCCTTCGTGATGACGTCGCGGATCTCGGTGGATCTGGTGCAAAAGGCAGCAGAAGTGGGGTCGGGCATGATTATCGCCGTCTCCGCACCGACCTCGCATGCGGTGCGGCTGGCAGATCGCGCAGGCATGACCCTTGCCGCGTCAACACGCGGTGGGCGCTTTGCCCTCTATACGCATCCGCACCGGGTCGTCGCATAACCGGGCGATTGCAACGGGGTGGCACAGCCGCGCGCCCATGCGCCCGGCCATGCACTTTGGCAAACCTTTAGCCAATCACGGGTGACGCCGCGCTCAGATCTGATTTGATGCGGATCATATCCGTCAACATCTGACCCGGCAGCGTCAGATCCACCGGCGCATCAATCAGCGCCGCCGGGATCGCGGTCGCCGCCTCCAGCGCCTCATCCAGGGACACACCGCATTGGCTGGTCAGCACCCTGAGCGCCGTGGTCAGATCCAGATCCGCCCCGGCCAAGGTGCCATCAGACAAGCGCAGCCGCCCTTCGCTGCGGGTAATCCGGCGCCCTTCCAGTCGGAACTCGCTATTCGCCGTGCCCGCAACCGCCATGGCGTCAGACACAAGGAAAATCCGCCCCGGCCCGCGCCGTTTGGCCAGCCACGCCGCCCGGAGGCTGGCGGGGTGCACGTGGATGCCATCCGCAATCAAACCCGCCGACAGCTCTGCGGTGTCCAGCACCGCCCCCACCAACCCCGGCGCGCGATTGCCCAACTGGCTCATGGCGTTGAACAAATGGGTCGCACAGCCCGCGCCCGCCTTGGCATAGGCGACACAGGTGTCAAAGGGCGCATCTGTATGGCCAAGCGAGACCAGAACGCCGGCCTCCACCATGCGCGTCACCTGTTCAGGCGTGACATTCTCCGGTGCAATCGTGACCTTGAGCTTGGGCAGCAGGGCCGCCGCCTCGCAGATCGCGCTCAGGTCGCTTTCCTCCATCGGACGGATCAGGGCTGCGTCATGCGCCCCCTTGCGCGCGACCGACAGATGTGGCCCCTCCAGATGCAAGCCGCCAAAGCCACGCACCCCGGCCTCATGGGCATCAATCCCAGCCTTCAGCGTCGCGCGGGTCTTCTCGGCGGTATCCGTGATCAGCGTTGGCAGGATCGTGGTCGCCCCCAGACTGCGATGCGCATCGCAAATTGTCGCAATCGTCTCGACGTTCGGCGCATCGCCCAACATCACACCACCGCCGCCATTCACCTGCAGATCGACATAGCCGGGCGACAGGATATCGCCGCCCAGATCGATCATATCGCCGCGCTCGCCCAACTCCGTCAGCGGCACCATCTTCGCGAGCTGACCTGCGCGAAACTGTGCTGCATAGCCTTGCCGCAGGCGTTTACCGTCAAAGATCGGCCCGCCCAGAAAGGTAATCAGCCGCTGCATCATACGGTTTCCGTAACCTTGTTGAGGTGACGCGGTGCATCCGGGTTCACGCCACGACGCGCAGCCACGGCTTCGACCATACCGTAAAACGACACAATCGACGAAATCGGATCGGTGATCCAGTGATCGGTGCGCACATGCGGCAGAACGTCTGCACCTTTGGCCTTATCCGTGGTGGCAAAGACATGCGCGCCCTTATCCGCGAGCGCCTGCACCATATCGCCGACGCTTTCCTCGGCGGCGTCAGCCGCAGCAAAGGCAATCACCGGGAAATTTTCACCCACGATCGACACCGGACCATGCAGCACCTCCGCCGCAGAATAGCTCTCGGCGTGAATCTGGCAGGTTTCCTTGAACTTCAGCGCCGCCTCGTTGGAGATCGCCCAGCTTGGCCCGCGCCCCAGCGTGTAAAGCGACTGACCGTCGATGGCCTCAACCGCCGCGCTCCAATCGCAATCCTTTGCCTTGGCCAGATGTCCGGGCAGTTTGCGGATCGCATCCAACAGCTCAGCGTCCTGTTTGATTTCAGCCAGCAACCAAAGACCCGCCACCAGCGAGGTGACAAACGTCTTGGTGGCCGCAACACTCAGCTCGGGGCCCGCGTGGATGGGCAGCACCGCCGCCGAGGCCTCCGCCAGTGGCGAGGTCGCATCATTGGTGATCGCAACCGTGTAGGCGCCCTTGTCGCGGAAGGCGGAGGTCAGTTGCACGATGTCCGGGCTTTTGCCCGACTGCGACACCGAAATGCTCAGCGCACCCGCACAGTTCAGATCGACCCCGTAGATGGATTTCACCGACGGCCCCACCGACGCCATCGGCAGGCCCAAGAGCAATTCGCTGGCATATTTCAGATAGGTCGAGGCATGATCCGAGGAGCCGCGCGCCACCGACAACAGATAGCTCGGGGCGAGGTCACGGATTTCAGCGGCGGTGGCCGTCACCGCGCCCGCGCCTTCGCTCAGAAGACGCTCGACCGCGTCGGGGATTTCGTTGATTTCACGGCGCATCTGCGTTTGAGGAGCGTTCATGGTTCAAAACCTTTCACTGGGCAGATCAGTCATTAAGGAAGGGAGGAGTAAGGCAGGTCGCAACGGCTGAGGCTCAGCCCGACAGTTGCAACTCCGCGACGAAGTCATAGGCGTCACCGCGATAAAGCGAGCGCGTCAATTCCGCGACCCGGCCATCTTCGAGGAAAGACAGGCGTTGAATGCGCAGCCCGGCGGTGCCTTCGGCCACGTTCAGCAGCTTCGCTTCCGTGGCTTCCAGGTTGATGGCAGAGATTTTCTGGATCGCGCGCACCGGACGGTGGCCGATCACTCCAAGCGTTGCATAAAGCGAGGTGGTCACCTCCAGCGGGTTCGGCAGAATACTGAGCGGCAAAGCCGCGCGCTCCAGCGCCATGGGCTGACCGCCCGCTTCCCGCAGACGATAGATCCGGGCCACCGAGTCCTCAGCGCCAAGCCCCAGCACAGAGACCTCTTCTTCGGTGGGCAGGAAGACGCCACGCTCCAGCCATTTCGAGGTGGTCTCCAACCCGCGTTGCTGCATATCCTCGGTAAAGGACGTCAGATGGCGCAGCGATTGTTCAACCCGCGCGGTGCTTTCGCGTACAAAAGACCCAGACCCCTGCCGCTGTTCGATCGCCCCCTGCTGCACCAGCTCATGCATGGCCTTGCGCACTGTGACGCGTGACAGATCGGTGATTTCGGCAATCTCGCGCTCGGGCGGCAGGGAACTGTTGGGGGGCAGCACACCGGACTGGATGGCCTCTTCGAGGCGGCGGCGCAGCTGCACATAGCGCGGTCCTGCGCCCTGATCGAACCAGATATCGGGTTTCAGGAATTCAGTGATGGTCATCCCGCACCTCCTGTGCGAACTCATGCGCCAGCGTAATCGCCCCGTCGAGCGGCGTGCCCCTCGGCGCGATGCAGGCTTCCTGCATGGCCGGTGGCAGATAGGGCAGGAACTGCGGTGCAATCCCGCCGGTCAGGCACAGCGGCAATCCGGCCTTCCACCCCATCCTATGTAGCGTCGTGGCGATCTCATGCGCGGCATCCGTCAGGATCTCTACCGCCAGCGGGTCGCCCTTGGCGGCAAAAGCGGTGACATCCGGGGCCACCCGGCCAAAATCCGCAGGCCGTGCCTTGACCGCAAAGGCGACAATCTCTGCCGAGCCGCCAAACCGCTCCAGAAGCTGCGCCCCCAGTTCCGAGGGCTCGCGCAGGCGATCCACTTCCTCAAGCGTGCAAGCCAGCGCGCGTCGTCCCACCCATTGCGCCGACGCCGGATCACCAAGCACCGATCCCCAGCCCCCCGCGAATCGGCTTTGCCCTTCGATCTGCGCGGCAAAGAACGACCCGGTGCCACAATGGGCAATGAGTCCATCACTGCCGCCCAATGCACCGCTGAGTGCGGTAGGGCGATCATCGGTCACGCGCACCAGCTGAAAGGGCAGCGCCTCCGAGAACCGTGCGGCGATCTGCGCGCCCGTCACCCCGGCAATTCCGATATAAACCGGGCACATGGCCAGCGCCGCAGCGCTATGACCTGTCGCCTCAGCCAGTTGGTCAAGACCGTCGCGCACCTGCGCCACAGCCCCCGCCATATCGGTAGAAATATTCGCCGAGCCGGTCTCTACCGTGATCACAGAATCCCCATCGGATAGCGCCAGCCGACACCGCGTACCGCCACCATCGAGAGCCAGAACAGAGGTTTTCAATGTGTCCGTCATGAAAATACCAATACGATACCAAGGCGGTCTTTGAAAGATGAAATCAGTACCAAATTTGCGGATAGGGCCGTAAATATCGGCAAAATCGGGATTTTTACATGATGAATTCAAACCTTGGAACGCAACTGGAACGCAAAGGTAGACAAAAGGTATCAAATGGGTATTGTTGGTTCAAATCTGGAGGGAATCACGTGTCGACCGCTGCCACGGAACAATTGCACGAAAACGCCAAAGATCTGGACGCCCGCCCATTGGCTGAGGTGGCAGAGATTCTGGCCCATGCGCAACACGATGCGTCTCAATCCCCTCTTGCCGCGACAGAAGCCATTTGCGCCGGCGCTTTGGCCATGGCGCAGGCGATCCGTGCGGGCGGCACATTGCATTACGCCGCAGCCGGGTCTTCGGGGCTGATGGCTGCGGCCGACGCCCTTGAACTGGGCGGCACGTTTTCCATCCCCGCGGCGCAACTGCGCATCCATATGGCTGGTGGCATGCCCACCGGGGTCGAGATGCCAGGTGGCACCGAGGACGAAACCGCAGAGCTGGAACGCGCCCTCGCAGAGATCGGCCCGGATGATGTGCTGATTGGCGTCTCTGCCAGCGGCACCACGCCTTATACGGTTGCGGGCGCAAAGCTCGCAAAGACGCGCGGCGCCTGCGTCATCGGCATCGCCAACAACGCCAGGTCGGCACTGCTGGACATCGCCGATCACGCGGTCCTGCTGCAAACCCCGCCAGAGGTGATCTCCGGCTCCACCCGCATGGGGGCCGGCACCGCTCAGAAGATCGCACTCAATATGCTGTCGACCCTGATGGCGATCGATCTTGGCCATGTCCACGACGGCATGATGATCAACCTGCGCGCAGACAATATCAAACTGCGCATCCGCGCCCGCCAGATCGTGACCCGCATCACCGGTGCCACCGACGACACCGCCAATGCCGCCATCGAGGCCGCAGGCGGCAATGTGAAATGCGCCATCCTGATCGCGGCTGGCGCAACAGACCTCGCGGACGCCAATGCGCGTCTGGAGACGACAGGCGGCAAGCTGCGCCCAGCGCTCTCGTCGCTCAACACATAAGAAAAACAACAATAAATCCATTCCAATAGGAGGAAGACCCATGAAAAGTAAGTTTATGTTGGCCGCGCTTGCGGGCACCGCTCTGGTTGCCACATCCGCTTTGGCCGAGGATGTCACCCTCACCGTCGAAAGCTGGCGCAACGACGACCTGACCCTGTGGCAGGACAAGATCATCCCCGCGTTTGAAGCGGCCCACCCCGGCATCAAGGTGAAATTCACCCCCAGCGCGCCGACCGAATATAACGCGGTTCTGAACTCCAAGCTGGACGCAGGCTCCGCTGGTGATCTGATCACCTGCCGCCCGTTTGACGCCTCTCTTGCGCTCTATGAGGCGGGCCACCTTGCCGCGCTTGATGATATGGACGCGATGAGCAACTTCTCCGATGTTGCGAAATCCGCATGGCAGACCGATGATGGCTCCGCGAGCTTCTGCGTGCCGATGGCCTCCGTGATCCATGGCTTCATCTACAACAAGGAAGCCTTTGAAGAACTCGGCCTTGAGGTTCCCGAAACCGAGGACGAATTCTTTGCCGCGCTTGAGAAAATCAAGGAAGACGGCACCTATATCCCGATGGCGATGGGCACCAACGACCAATGGGAAGCCGCCACCATGGGCTATAACAACATCGGCCCGAACTACTGGAAAGGCGAAGAAGGCCGCAAGGCGCTGATCGACGGCGAGCAGAAGCTGACCGACGAACAATGGGTTGCCCCTTATGCGACCCTCGCCAAATGGGCGGATTATCTGGGCGACGGCTATGAGGCGCAGACCTATCCCGACAGCCAGAACCTGTTCACGCTGGGCCGCGCGGCGATCTATCCGGCAGGCAGCTGGGAAATCTCCGGCTTCAACGCGCAGGCCGATTTCGAGATGGGCGCCTTCAAGGCTCCGGTCAAATCCGCAGGCGACACCTGCTACATCTCGGATCACACCGACATCGGGATCGGCATGAACGCCTCGACCGAGCACCCCGAAGCGGCCAAGGCGTTCCTGACATGGGTGGCCTCGCCCGAGTTTGCCGACATCTTCGGCAACGCACTGCCGGGCTTCTTCCCGCTGTCCAATGCTCCGGTTGAACTGGACGACCCGCTCGCGAAGGAATTCGTCAGCTGGCGGGACGAGTGCGAAAGCACCATCCGCTCCACCTACCAGATCCTGTCGCGTGGCACGCCGAACCTCGAAAATGAGACCTGGGGCGCATCCGCCGCAGCGATCAAAGGCACCGAGACCCCCGAAGCTCTGGGCGCAAAGCTCCAGTCCGGTCTTGAGAGCTGGTACGAACCGCAACAGTAAGTCCCCGAAACGACACGAAAACCACTGTTGTAACACTCCCGGACGCGCCAATCCGCGCGTCCGGGACCTGGACCGGAGGTTCCCATGCAAAAGCCCCGCATCCGCTGGCATATCGCCCTCTTCTTGGCCCCTGCCGTGCTGATCTACACCTCGGTTATGATCTTCCCCCTCTTCAATACGCTGCGCCTCGCCCTCTTTCAGGAGGTCGATCAGGAGCGCGTCTATGTGGGGCTGGAGAATTTCCGCACGCTCTTCTTTGATCCGATCTGGTCGGAGCAATTCTGGAACGCTCTGGGAAATAACTTCTGGTTCTTCCTCGTTCACATGCTGGTGCAGAACCCCATTGGGATCGCGCTCGCAGCCCTGCTGAGCCACCCACGCCTGCGCTTTGCGGCACTCTATCGCTCTGCAATCTTCATCCCGACGATCCTGAGCTTTGTGATCGTGGGCTTTGCGTGGAAACTGATCCTGTCTCCAATCTGGGGCATCGCGCCTTCGATGCTGGATGCGGTGGGTCTGAAGTCACTCTTTGCGCCATGGCTCGGCAAGGAAGAATACGCCCTCACCACGCTGGCGCTGATCTCCGTGTGGCAATTCGTTGGCATCCCCATGATGCTGATCTATGCCGCACTCCTGTCGATCCCCGAAGAAATGCTTGAGGCGGGCGAAATTGACGGCGTCACCGGCATGGCCGCCTTCTGGAAGATCAAACTGCCGCTGATCCTGCCCTCGATCGGGATCATCTCGATCCTGACCTTTGTGGGCAATTTCAACGCCTTCGACCTGATCTACGCCTCCCAAGGCGCGCTGGCGGGGCCTGATTTCTCCACCGACATCTTAGGCACCTTCATGTATCGGACGTTCTTTGGCTTCCAGCTGCAACTGGGCGATCCACATATGGGGTCCGCGATTGCAGGGGCGATGTTTGCGATCATCCTTGTGGGCGTCTGTCTTTATCTCTTCGGCATCCAGACCCGGATGCGCCGCTACCAGCTCTGACGGGAGGCACACATGAGTTCCGCACGCTCCAACCCGATCAACACGGCTGCAATGCATGGCGCGCTGATCATCTACACCTTGATTGCGCTGTTTCCGGTCTTTGTGATCCTGATCAACAGCTTCAAGACCCGCAAAAAGATCTTCCGCGAACCGCTGGCCTTGCCGGATGCGGACAGTTTTTCCCTCGTGGGCTATCAGACGGTGATGAAACAGGGGGATTTCTTCCTCTACTTTCAGAACTCCTTCATTGTCACCGTCGGCTCGCTCACGCTGATCCTGCTGTTTGGCGCCATGGCAGCCTTTGCGCTCAGCGAATATCGCTTTCGCGGCAATATGCTGATGGGGCTGTATTTGGCGCTCGGGATCATGATCCCGATCCGCATCGGCACCGTGGCGATCCTTGAGATGATGGTCTCCACCGGGCTGGTGAACACGCTCTGGGCGCTGATCCTTGTCTACACGGCGCAAGGCCTGCCGCTCGCGGTCTTCATCCTGAATGAATTTATGCGACAGGTGAGCGACGATCTGAAAAACGCCGGGCGCATCGACGGGCTCAGCGAATACACCATCTTCTTCAAGCTGGTTCTGCCCCTGGTGCGGCCTGCGCTGGCGACGGTGGCGGTGTTCAACATGATCCCGATCTGGAACGATCTGTGGTTCCCGCTGATCCTCGCCCCCGCCGAGGAAACCAAGACGCTGACACTTGGCAGTCAGGTGTTCATCGGCCAGTTCGTGACCGACTGGAACGCGGTTCTGTCGGCACTGTCTATGGCGATCCTGCCGGTACTGATCCTCTACGTGATCTTCTCCCGCCAGCTCATTCGCGGCATCACGTCAGGGGCGGTGAAATGATGGTTTCTCTCGTCACCACAGAAGGGCAGTGCCCGGTCGCGGAGGGGCGTGAAGGCCCAAACCGCAAAGGAGCCACATCATGACCCGTGTTCTGATCGCTGGCCTCGGCAATATGGGCCTCTCCCACGCGCTCGCGCATCACAAAGAAGACGGCGCCGAGATTGTCGGCCTCGTCAATCGCTCGGGCCAGGTCGACCACCCCGACCTTCAGGGCTATCCGGTCTTCACCGACTTTCACGCGGCCCTCAACGACACAAAGCCGGATCTGGTGGTCGTGGCCACCTACTCTGACAGCCACGCCGACTATGCCGTGGCCGCGATGGAGGCCGGTGCGCATGTGTTTGTCGAAAAACCCCTCGCCACCACGGTGAAGGACGCCCGCCGGGTGGTCGCCACCGCCGAGGCGACAGGACGCAAGCTCGTGGTAGGCTATATCCTGCGCCACCACCCCTCTTGGGTGCGGCTCATTGAGGAATCCCGCGCACTTGGCGGACCTTACGTGTTCCGCATGAACCTCAACCAGCAAAGCAAGGGCGCTGAGTGGGAAACCCACAAGGCGCTGATGCAGACCACCGCGCCCATCGTCGATTGCGGCGTGCACTATGTGGATGTCTGGTGCCAGATCACCGATGCAAAACCCGTTCAGGTCAACGCCATGGGCCTGCGCCTCTCGGACGAGATCGCGCCCGAGATGTATAACTACGGCCAGTTTCAGGTCACATTCGAGGATGGCACTGTCGGCTGGTACGAGGCGGGCTGGGGGCCGATGATGTCGGAGACCGCCTTCTTCGTCAAAGATGTGATCTCTCCCAAAGGCTCGGTCTCAATCACCGAGGCCGACAAATCCGGCTCGTCTGATGTGGACGGCCATACCCGCGTTGGCGGGCTGCTGGTGCACCGCCCCGAGGGCGACCAGCTGATCGACCTGCCCGATGAACCCGGCCATCAGGACCTTTGCGACGCGGAGCAGGCCTATATGCTGCGCGCCATCCGTGAGGATCTCGACCTCTCCCGCCACGCACGAGACGCCGTCCAGTCGCTGGCCATCTGCCTTGCGGCGGATGAAAGCGTCCGCACCGGGACCCCTGTCAAACTGAAAGAGGTAACGCCATGACCGCGCTGACCCTGACCAATGTGAACAAATCCTTCGGCAATGTGCATGTCCTCAAGGACATCAACATCGAAGTGAACGAGGGCGAGTTCGTCGTCTTTGTCGGCCCGTCGGGCTGCGGTAAATCCACTCTCTTACGCACCATCGCGGGACTTGAGGATGTGACCTCTGGCGAGGTCTGCATCGCAGGCAATGTGGTCAACCAGACCCCACCCTCCAAGCGTGGCATCGCCATGGTGTTTCAATCCTACGCGCTCTATCCGCACCTCAATGTGCGGGGCAATATGTCCTTGGCGCTGAAACAGGCCAAAGAAAGCAAGGAAACCATCGAGGAACGCGTGGCCGAAGCCAGTCGCATGCTGAGCCTTGGCGATTATCTCGACCGCTTTCCGTCGGAACTCTCGGGCGGGCAGCGCCAGCGCGTCGCCATTGGCCGCGCCATCGTGCGCCACCCCAAACTGTTCCTCTTTGATGAGCCGCTTTCAAACCTCGATGCGGCGCTGCGGATGAACACCCGGCTGGAAATCGCAAACCTGCACGAGCAGCTGGGCGCAACGATGGTCTACGTCACCCACGACCAGACCGAAGCGATGACGCTTGCGGATAAAATCGTGGTGCTGCGCGATGGCCGTGTCGAACAGATCGGCTCTCCGATGGAGCTTTATAACAACCCGGCCAATCAGTTTGTGGCGGGCTTCCTTGGCTCCCCGGCGATGAACTTCCTGCCCGCAGAGTTGATCGAGCCGGGCAACCCCAACACGCTGGGTGTGCGCCCCGAGGACCTCATGCTGGATGACGCAGGCCCGCTCCAGATCACCACCAAACATGTGGAGCATCTGGGCGGCGACACCAACGTCATTGCCGATTGCAACGGCCATCAGATCACCGTGCGCCTGTTCGGCCAGCATGCGATCCGTTCCGGCCAAAGCCTGAATCTGAGTATCTCGGCGGGCAAATCCTACCTCTTTGACAGCACCGGTGCACGGCTGTCCTGACATGCCCCTCTGCGCGCCGACCCGGGCGCGCAGAGGCCGTGAGCGGCGATGATTTTTTTATTGTCTGACGCGTCAATAACGCACTACTCCTAGCGCACAGCCACCCGGCGCTCGATTCGGCCCTTGCCCATCGACCCGGCGCACCGACGTGAGGGACAGTGCTTATGACATCGCCTAACATATTGATATTCATGGTTGACCAGTTGAACGGGACGCTGTTTCCGGATGGTCCGGCAGACTGGCTGCATGCGCCGAACATG